>JASMBU010000001.1 GCA_030753675.1 Methylococcales bacterium | reverse complement strand
ACTGGTTTATACTGCGCTCGCCTTAGCGGCTACAACCGGCGATGTCACCCGTAGCGCACTCACTATGCTCGCTTTTGGCCTAGGGACTTTACCTGCGGTTTTAAGTGTGGGTATAATGACAAACTTGATGACAAAACTTTCACGAGTGAAATTTTTTCGTTGGTTTGCAGGACTGCTGCTCATTGTATTAGCCGGTTTTGCTATTGCGCCCGATCTCATTCCACTGAAAATGCATTAAGTAAGGTCTTATTTCGGTCGATTTAATCCCGCTAAATAGGCCATAAATAAATATTCGATCAAAAAAATAAAAAAAGCGATGAATAAATTTTCGAACATTCTCGGTCAATCACCCCTACTGGAAAGTGTTGTTCGTAGTGCGCAAATGATTGCTTTTAGCGATGTTGGCATTCTGATTAAAGGACCTACAGGCACCGGTAAAGAAATCTTAGCCACCGCAATCCAGCAAAGCGGCCCGCGCGCAGAACGGCCTTTTATAAAAATAAATTGTGCAACACTCCCTGAAGGGATTGTTGAATCTGAACTTTTTGGCCACAAAAAAGGTGCCTTTACCGGTGCTGACACCGATAAGAAAGGACTCTTACAAGCCGCTCACAATGGCACCTTGTTTCTCGATGAAATTGATTCTTTAGGCCTGTCCGTTCAAGCCAAATTGTTACGCTTTCTAGAAACCGGCGAATGCTTACCGGTCGGAAGCACCCAAGCACTTACCTTGGATGTTCGCGTCATTTCTGCCACTAATTCCAACCTCGATGACAAAATAAAACAAGGGCTTTTCAGATCCGATCTGTTTTTTCGCCTCAATATTGTCCCTTTAGAACTCCCGGCGCTTAACCAGCGCACTGAAGATATTGAGGGTTTATGCACCTTTTACTTAAAAAAATTCGCCTCCCAGTATGGCGTGCAGAATGCTAAATTCAGCACCCTCAGTTTAAAGCAATTACGGGGTTATTCATGGCCCGGCAATATTCGTGAACTTAAAAATCTTTGTGAGCGCGTCAGCGTACTGTTACCGGGAAAAACACTCGAACCGGAAAATCTCCCGAAAGAGTTTGTCAGCCAACTAACGACCCAAAACAAAGGCGGTATTTCTGTTTTACCTGAAGCCGGTATCAACCTTGATGCACTAGAAGCTGACCTTATTCATCAAGCCTTATCGCGAACTAATGGCAATCGTAGTAAATCGGCACGCCTACTCGGCATCAGTCGCGACACCTTACTGTACCGTATTCAAAAACACGCCCTCAGCACGCGCTAGCTCGCTGACCCTATCCTAAAAATCAAAGTGCCAGACTAAAAAGTCCTGACATCTTTGTTTATATTCCAAAATAATCACAAGCGGCTAGCCCGCATTAAAGTCTTCATTTCTCTAACCGCTTCCGGCAACCCGCTAAGAACTGCTCGAGCGATAATCGAATGGCCAATATTTAATTCAACCAACTCAGGAATTTTAGCGATTGCCTCAATATTGTGATAAGTCAATCCATGCCCTGCATTCACTTGTAAGCCTTGACTAAAAGCATAAGCTGCTGCCTTTTTAATCCGTTGCAACTCAACACGCTGCTCAACAATTGTTTTAGCATCGGCATAAGTACCGGTGTGCAATTCAATAACCGACGCACCGGCTTCAACAGCCGCATCAATTTGCAATTTATCTGGATCAATAAATAAGGACACCTCCGTATTGATCGTTGCTAACTGCTGACAAGCCGCTTTAATTTTGGGTAGCGCCGCTCTGACATCTAACCCGCCTTCGGTAGTTAACTCAGCTCTTTTCTCAGGGACCAAACAGCAGGCCTGTGGCTGCACATCCATGGCTATTTCTACCATTTCATCAGTCACCGCCATTTCTAAGTTTAACCGCGTGTGAATCAAATTTTTCAGCAGATAAATATCACGGTCTTGGATGTGACGGCGATCCTCACGAAGGTGCGCTGTTATACTGTCAGCACCGGCCTTCTCAGCCATCAGCGCCGCTTCAATAGGCTCAGGATAAGTGGTTCCTCGTGCTTGCCGTAGCGTTGCGACATGATCAATATTAACGCCTAATAAAATAACCGATTGCTTCATCTTTTAACCTTTTTTTAATCCTACTTAACGGCTTATCTCCGACTGCTGTCGGACAAACTGACTCATTAGCACACGACTTTTAAGCTCTCGCCCTTGTAAATGAAAATCAATGAGTTGGCGCATCAACTGCTTAGCCTCTTTTCTAACCCGCTCATCAGTTAATGTTTTTTTCCTTAAAGCAATCAGGCTTTTACCCGAAAAACCTTGCCCTACTGTTTGCACGGGGCCTTTTTCTCTTACGTATTCGTAGTATTTATTCGGATCAATAGGTTGTTCTGTCACCGAGTCATGTTCTAATTGCAAACCATACCCCAAATTTTCCAGCAAGGTTAGTTCAAAAATACGCAGAACCGACTCTATAGAACTTGCCGATGCCAATTGAACAAGACACTGTCGATAATCTTCAAATACGTCGGGATGCGCATCCCGTTTCTGTAAAAAACAACTCAAAAGCTCATTTAAGTAAAGGCCACAATAGAGCCTCATTCCTGTCAGTGTAACGCTCTGGGAAAGCAATGTTGCTCCGGTTAATGTTTTTAATTCAGAACGTCCCGTAAAAGAAAGCTCCAAAAGCTGAAAACATTGTAAAACACCGGCCCATTTTGAATTTTTTTTACGCACTCCTTTAGCCACCATGGTGATCATGCCGTAATCACACGTAAACACATCAACTAAAAGACTCGTCTCGCGGTATTTTCGAGTATGTAAAACAAAAGCAGTCTGCGAAAAAACAGCATGGCTACTCATTAAACCCCAAACTATTTAAAGCACGCTCATTATTCGCCCACCCTTTTTTAACTTTAACCCAAAGCTGCAAATAAACCTTATTATCAATTAAAACCTCAATATCTTGGCGCGCATCGATACCAATACTTTTCAATAAAGCGCCTTGCTTACCAATCACAATATTTTTCTGCGTATCTCTCTCAACCCATACAATGGCATAGATACGCGTAATCGCAGGCTTTTCTTCATAGCGCTCGATTTCTACTGTTAACGCATGGGGTAATTCCTGCCCCAGACGTCTGATTAACTTTTCACGAATAATTTCCGCCGTTAAAAATCGCTCCGGACGATCTGTAATCTGATCTTCTGGATAAATCAATGCAGACGATGGCAACCGCTTCATAAGAATTTGTTCTAATTGCTCTAAATTGTCACCTTTTAATGCGGATACAGGAATAATTTCTACAAATGGATACTTCTCACCCGCCTCAGCAAAAAAAGGTAGCATCGCTTGTTTATCCTTAACCCGATCAACCTTGTTAACCGCTAAAATCACCGGTATCCCTGCACGGTGTAGCTTCTTAACAATCACATCGTCATACTCATGCCACTCCAGACTGTCTATTAACCAAACCACCAAATCAACCCCAAGCAAAGAGGTGTCCGCCGTGCGATTAAGGTACCGGTTAAGTGCCCGTTGTTCTCCATCATGCATCCCAGGTGTATCGACAAAAATAGCTTGGCCCAAATCAGTTGTCTTAATCCCTAATATTTGGTGTCGTGTGGTTTGCGGCTTTCGTGAAGTAATACTGATTTTTTGGCCTAAAAGATGATTCATTAATGTCGACTTACCGACATTGGGGCGCCCAATGAGCGCAACATAACCACAATTCATAGCTGCATCCCTGTTGATTTTGAAATTCGCTTTAACATCTGTTCGGCCGCCTCTTGCTCGGCTTTCTTTCTTGACGTTCCAGCTCCTGTTACAGGCTCTTCTATCATGCAAACATGGCATTCAATCGTAAAATGTTTGACATGGGGCTGCCCAGATTCTGCCAATAATTGATAAACAGGCAATTCTAACTGCTGAGCTTGTAAATACTCCTGCAACCGCGTTTTGGGATCTTTTTTCCAATTATCAGTACTTAACTGCGAAAGTCTTTCAGAAAAAATGCTTAATACCCATTCCCGACAAACGGTAAAACCCTGATCTGTCAAAATAGCGCCCATAATTGATTCCACAGCATCAGAAAGAATTGAATCACGCCGAAAACCACCACTTTTTAATTCCCCTGAACCCATAATGAGATAATCCCCCAAATGTAGTTCCCGGGCAATGTCCGCTAATGTCGTTTGATTAACAAGACTCGCTCTTAATCGACTCAAATCTCCTTCACTGGCCTTAGGAAATTGCTTCCACAAAGCATCCGCAATGACAAAGCCTAAAATGGCATCGCCTAAAAACTCTAGCCTTTCGTTATTCTTTTCTCCGGCACTACGATGCGTTAATGCAACACTAAAAAGCTCAACATCATTAAACTGTAGTCCGAGCTTTCTTAATAAGGCCTTAGGCTCTCTAGTCAAAAAACCACCTTTAAACTTTTAACTTCAGAAAAACTAATTAAAACACTCAAGTTACCTACCATAGGCTTAACAACTTCATAATCCACTTGTATATTTATCGAGGCCACTTTCTACTCCAGTTTTACATCGCCAGGATGTATATAATCAATACTGTTTAATGAAAAATACTTTGCTACAAAACGCTTTATTTCAGTAATTGATCGTTGCGCTACCGGTTACTCACTCTCTAATACATCAAGAACTGACTTCACCTAATAATGATTAAAATAAACCAATCCCACCTTAACGGTAAAGAAACCTGTTACTGCCAACACTCCGACAATCAGTAATACACCCACAAAACTTAAACCCAACTGTTTTCTTATTAATTCCATGCTTATCCCCACGCTTAACCTATTGCGTTAAACATAGTCTATTCAAGCACAGTACCAATACGTTCAAAGCCAATACCTTTATGTTGCCAATCCCAATTCATCCAAATATAAAACGCCTTCCCAACTAAGTTTTGCTCAGGAACAAAACCCCAATAACGACTATCGTTACTGTTATCACGGTTGTCACCCATGACAAAATAATGGCCTGCTGGAACGAGCCATTCCCCTTCAGTATTGGAACGTTTAAGCTGCAATAAAATTTCGTGTTCTCTGCCATCGAAGCTTTCAACAAAATGCTCAGCCCCTGTCATTTTAGTACCTTGTCCGACACCCACATACGACCCTAGAGAGACTCGATTAACCAACTTCCCATTTAGAAACACCTGCTTCTTATAGTAAGAAATGCGATCTCCTGGAAGACCCACAACTCGTTTAATATAATCAACCTCAGGAGTCTTGGGGTATCTAAACACAATCGCATCGCCACGCTCTGGTTGACCGACTTCAATCACCTTAGTATGAAGAACAGGCAACCTGACACCGTAGGCATATTTATTGACCAAAATAAAATCACCAATCAGTAAGGAAGGCATCATTGATGATGAGGGAATTCGAAAGGGCTCAATTAAAAATGAACGCAGCAACAAAACCACAAGCACCACTGGAAAAAATGACCGTGCATATTCAAGCAACAACGGCCCGTCTTCCGCTTCATCGTACACCGCATCGGGCTCACCAAAAAGCTTATAAAGCAACATGATTGCACCAGAAATAAACGTTGCTACTACGAGAAAAAAAGAAAAATCAAAATCCACTTATAATTCCTTAGATGATTTATACCTTAAAAAAAGTCGATCTTTTAAACCTGTTAAAAAACCAATTTAATCTTTACCCATTCGAAGTACTGCCAGAAATGCCTCTTGAGGAATATCAATTCGCCCAACCTGCTTCATTCTCTTCTTACCGGCTTTCTGCTTTTCGAGCAACTTTCTTTTACGAGAGATATCCCCACCATAACACTTAGCAGTAACATTTTTTCGCATTGCCTTAACCGTAGAGCGCGCAACCACCTTGGCACCGATTGCGGCTTGAATAGCAACATCAAACATCTGCCTAGGAATTAAATCTTTCATTTTATCGACCAAATCCCTACCTTTGTATTGAATCCCATCGCGATGAATAATTAACGACAAGGCATCCACACGATCGCCATTAATCAGCACATCGAGCTTAACTAAATCACCAGCTTGAAAGCGCTTAAATTCATAATCAAAAGAGGCATAACCTCGACTGATTGACTTTAGTCGATCAAAAAAGTCTAAAACAACTTCGCTAAGTGGTAACTCGTAACTTAACGAAACCTGCGACCCCGTATATTGCATATTTTTTTGAACACCCCGCTTCTCGACACAAAGCCCTATAACGCCCCCTAAATACTCCTGAGGAACTAATATATTAGCTTCAATCACCGGCTCCCTGATTTCCAAAACCGTCCCTGCATCGGGCAATTTAGACGGGTTATCAATTAACATCACCTCGCCATTATGTAACGCAACCTCATAAACGACTGTTGGTGCCGTTGTAATTAAATCAAGGTCATATTCACGCTCCAAGCGCTCTTGAATAATCTCCATATGGAGCATTCCTAAAAAACCACAACGAAACCCAAAACCCAAAGCCTCTGAAGTCTCCGGCTCAAACTGTAATGCCGCATCATTTAACCGTAATTTATCAAGCGACTCACGCAACCCTTCATAATCATCCGAAGTCACCGGATAAAGCCCTGCAAAGACCCGAGGCTGAACCTCCTGAAAACCTTCTAAAGGCTCTAACGCAGGACTTTCAGTCAAAGTGATCGTATCACCGACCGGCGCACCAAAAATATCCTTGATACCGGCAACCAAAAAACCTACTTCACCACACTCTAAGACTGCTCTGTTTTCTCTTTTTGGCGAAAACACACCGACTTGTTCCACTAAGAATGTGCGCCCTGAAGACATTAACGTAATTTTCTGTTTCCGACGAACACGGCCATTCATAACCCTAATTAATGACACCACACCCAAGTAAGGATCAAACCAAGAGTCAATAATTAAGGCTTGTAATGGTTGCGTGTTATCCCCGCCTGGCGCTGGTATTTTTTCAATCAACTGCTCCATAACATCTTCTATACCCACGCCCGTTTTAGCACTGATTTTTAGCGCATGATCCGCAGGGACCCCAATAATATCCTCTATTTCTTTAACAACGCGCTCAGGGTCTGCTGATGGCAAATCAATCTTATTCAAAACCGGAAGCACTTCCAAACCTTGCTCAATGGCGGTATAGCAATTAGCCACACTTTGCGCCTCAACCCCTTGTGCGGCATCCACAACTAATAACGCACCCTCACAAGCGGCTAAAGATCTTGATACTTCATAGGAGAAATCCACATGCCCAGGTGTATCAATAAAGTTTAACTGATAGATTTCCCCCGTTTTTGATTGAAAATCCAAGGTCACACTTTGCGCCTTAATGGTAATACCTCGCTCACGCTCCAAATCCATAGAGTCAAGAACCTGCGCCTCCATTTCACGATCAGTTAGGCCGCCACAAACCTGAATAAAACGATCTGCCAATGTTGATTTCCCATGATCGATGTGAGCGATAATTGAAAAATTCCGTATATTTTTTTGATCCACTATTATTTATCTATTTTGATTGGTAAAAACAAACGCCTACCTTGACGCTCAATCAATATAGAAATTGACTTGCCCACGGGTAAACCCTGCACTATTTTATCAAATGCAGCCAAGTTTCGAACGACATTATTCTGAATTCTTAAAATCACATCGCCCGGTTGCATTCCAGCCGCTCTAGCAGGGTCCTTTGAAACACTGTGAACCAGAACGCCCTGGCTCGACAATTGCAATTGGTTTCTTTGTTCGGGCGTCAACTCAACAGCTACCAAACCAAGCCTATTCGACACTTGATGGAATTGCTGTGTACTCGCCAAAGCACTTTGAGACTGTTCAGGTAACAAACCAATCTTAACCGCGATCACCTTAACTTTACCTGCTCGAACCAACTTCAACGTAGCGACTTTGTTAACCGGCGTTATCCCGACCAATGGGGGCAATTCTGATGACAATTCAATCGCTTTCCCTTCAAACTCAATAATCACGTCACCTGCTTGTAAATCTGACTGCGCCGCAGGACCATCGGGAAGTACTTTCGCAACAACAGCACCATAAGGTCGCTCCATCCCAAAAGACTCTGCCAAATCACTGGTAACATCTTGTATATGAACACCCAGCCACCCTCTTGCCACTTGACCACCGTCTTTTAACTGATCAACAATCGTCATAACCACATCCATTGGAATGGCAAACGAAAGCCCCATATACCCGCCTGACCGACTAACAATCTGGGAATTCATACCAATAACCTGACCTTTAAGATTAAATAAAGGGCCGCCCGAGTTACCTGGATTAATAGCCACATCAGTCTGAATAAAGGGCACATAATTATCTCCCGGGAGGCTACGCCCTTTCGCACTCACAATACCTGCGGTTACTGAATGTTCAAATCCGAAAGGGGTACCAATCGCTAACACCCATTCTCCAACTTGTAAGGCATCAACCTCACCAATTTGGACAACAGGCAAAGAATGCGCTTGAACTTTTAACAAGGCGACATCCGTACGAGGGTCTGAACCCACCAATGTCGCTATTAATTCACGTCGATCAGATAACTTAACAATAATTTCATCAGCACCTTGAATCACATGATGATTCGTTAGGATATAACCCTCTTCAGAAATGATAAAACCTGATCCGAGCGAATTAGATCCTCTTGGCCCTCCGTGTGGCCCCTGTGGCCCTGGACCCGGTCGCTGACCTTGCCCCTCAAAAAAGCGTTTCAAAAACTCTTCCATCGGAACTTGCCCAGGCTGCAATGAACCACCCGATTGATCATTAATTTCCGGGCCTTTATGCACGGTACTGACATTCACTACTGCGCGACTTTGTTCTTTTACCAATTGCGTAAAATCTGGTAATTGAGCAAACACCGACGAACTTGCCATCCAAAACAAAACACTCAATCCACTGACTAATTTTCTAACCATCTCACCCTCATTATTTTGGACAAAATCATCCACATTTTATTGATCGACTTAAAACAAACACCAGTTTCAGCAAGCACTCGCCCGCCAATACCTATAACCCCAATATTGCGACTCTTTAGAGAATTACAAGACAAAAACGTTGCCGGCATCCATATCTTTACCGCTGAAACAACGCTACAACACTTTCTTCAAGACAACGGGTTGAGTAAAAGACTTACAAAAAACTGACTGCTGACCCAGATTGATTAAAAACAAAGACAAAAAAAACGACACAATCCCCGCAATGCCAACAACCACATCAAAACTTACCGATACAAAATAAGGTGCTATCACCTCACCCACCCCTGCCCCAATCAACAATACAATTACCGGCATTAAATAAAGAACAACAGAGCCTTTAAGAAAATCGCTTTCATTAATCGCAACAACTACCTGGTCACCTAACTCTAACGCCAACTCAGTCTCAACAAGAATCTCTCGCTTTTGCAAAAAATTTTCCACTAACGATGTTGAACAAGCTGACTTTTGCTGACAATCCCCACAACTTGCAATCGGCAAGGTACGAACCCAAACCTGTCCATGTTCTTTTTTCGAAACAACCACACGTTCTTCTATCATAAACAACCCAAACCCATAACAACTGACCTTAAAAAAACACAGTACTCAAGCGCCTAAAAACTACGCCTCAAGTAATGACTGTAATCGTTTATCTATTGCCTCACGCGCCCGAAAAATTCTCGATCTTACCGTTCCAACAGGACAATCAAGACTTTTAGCAATTTCCTCGTAACTTAATCCGTCAAGCTCTCGCAAAACAATAACTTCTCGCATATTTTTAGGTAATTCGTCGAGTGTCTGCTGAATATTGGCAATAATCTCATCATTAAGAAGCAGTTTTTCGGGGGTATTTAAATCAGACAGATACACACAACTCTCGCCGTGCTCAGCGGCTTGATAATCGACTTCATGATTAAAAGACCGACGCGCCCGTGCCACTAAATAATTTTTCGCCGTATTAATCGCTATCCGATATAACCACGTATAAAAAGCGCTATCACCTCTAAATCGAACCATGGCCCGATACGCCTTGATAAAAGCCTCTTGGGCCACATCTTGCGCCTCGCTGGGGTCTTTTACATAACGATTAACTAACTGTGTAATTCGGTGTTGATACTTATGAACCAACAAATCATAAGCTGATTTATCCCCACGCTGCACGCGCAACACAAGCTCCTGATCAAACTGGTCACTCGTCTTTGTTTGAATTCGCACAACACACCTCGCTAAAGAAGACAAAAAATACCGCTATAAACGCCATCTTCCTTCAGTTTTTTTTAACTTTTCTAATTACACCATAAAAAAAGGTATCATCATCGAGGTTTTTAGCTAAAAATAGCCTTTATTTACATCAGTTCTTTTGACAGGCTCCTTGACCTTGACTAACACTTACTCTTCTACCTATACAGATGTGCTCATTATCGGCAGTGGATGCGCCGGTCTAACATTAGCACTTAAACTAGCCGACCTGTACCGAGTCACTATACTATCCAAATTAACCACCGATGAAAGTAATACCCGCTATGCGCAAGGGGGTATTTCAGCCGTTTTTGATGATGCCGACTCAATTAATTCTCACATTCAAGACACTTTGAAAACTGGCGAGGGTTTATGTGACCCAGATATTGTTACCTTAACGGTTAAACAGGGCAGACAAAGCATTGACTGGCTTATCAATCAAGGGGTTTCTTTTACCCACGAAGCCGACCATAGGTCCGACTCACCCCGTCTGCATTTAAACCGTGAGGGCGGCCATTCTCATCGACGCATTGTGCATGCGGCTGATGCAACGGGCCAATCTGTCATTTCAACACTCATAGCGCGGGCACAAGAACATGCTAATATCACACTACTAGAGCATCACAATGCCATCGATTTAGTGACGGTTAAATCTAGACAATTTCCAGAGGGTCACGTCACTGGGGCTTACGCATTAGATTCCCAAAATAATACGGTCAGTCCAATTTCCGCACGCGTTGTTGTCTTGGCAACCGGTGGCGCAAATAAAGCCTATCTTTATACTAGTAATCCCGATATTGCTACCGGCGATGGTTTATCACTGGCATGGCGAGCAGGTTGTCGCATTGCTAATATGGAATTCATGCAATTTCACCCGACTTGTTTATACCATCCCAATGCCCGCTCCTTTTTAATCAGTGAGGCTATCCGCGGGGAAGGCGCGAGACTTTTACTGCCCAACGGCGAGCCTTTTATGCACTTATTTGATCAGCGGGAAGAACTAGCGCCAAGAGATATTATCGCCCGCGCCATTGATCACCAAATAAAAAAATACGGCATTGATTTTGTCCTCCTTGATATTAGCCATAAATCTCCGGCATTTATCAAACGTCATTTTCCAAATATATACCAACAATGTTTAAAATTTAACATTGATATTACGACACAAAAAATACCCGTTGTTCCTGCCGCCCATTACACCTGTGGCGGCATTGTCACAGACAGCACCAGCAAAACAGATCTTTCAGGTCTTTATGCCATTGGTGAAGTCGCGTGTACCGGACTCCATGGTGCCAACCGAATGGCAAGTAACTCATTACTGGAGTGCCTTGTCTTTGCCAACCAAGCGGCTGAAAGCATTCTCCGAGAACTCCCAAATAGAACAATACCAACGACTATCCCTCCCTGGGATGAGTCGCAAGTCGCCAAATCAAATGAAGAAGTTGTCATCGCCCATAACTGGGATGAAATCCGTCGTGTCATGTGGGATTATGTTGGCATAGTACGATCCGATAAAAGACTGAGTCGTGCGCGTGAACGAATCAATCTATTGAAAGCGGAAATTCATGAGTATTACAGCGATTTCACCATCACCAGTGATCTTCTTGAACTCCGTAATCTCGTTATTGTTGCTGAACTTATTATTCTGAGCGCTCAACAACGCAAAGAAAGCCGTGGACTCCATTACAATCAAGATTACCCAGAACAAGATAACCGTACGCCCCCCAAAAACACGATACTGAGCCCAAAGCACACCGCTTCTGCCTTTATAAAAAACGACTAAGAATGCTCAAACCCTTTCTACGCTATTCCTTTGAGCGCCACTCTCGTTGTAACGCTTCTCTATTTAACGCCAACCACTGAAGCGCAATTATCGGCGTTGCAGAATTAATAGCCCCTTGTTTCATTAAAGCCAAAGCCTCTTCAGAAGACATAACCCAGGTTTGAATATCTTCGTGTTCAGTTCGAACACCGTGAACACCGCCAACCTGAGAAGAATCGACTCGACCACAAAACAAGGTCATGCGTTCTGAAAGTGCTCCTGGTGAACTATAATACTCACAAATATAACGAAGTTCTTTAATCGCGCATCCCGCTTCTTCAATAGCCTCTCTATAAGCAACTGACTCAGGATTCTCGCCAGACTCCACCATACCGGCTACAATTTCCATTAACCAGGGTTTTGCGTTATGCCCCAATGCTCCGACCCGAAATTGTTCAATAAGCACTACCCCATCAACATCTGGGTCATACAGTAAAACCGCCACACAATCGCCACGATCAATCAATTCCCGGTCAATTTCTTCATCCCAGCCCCCTTCAAATAACGTATGTTGTAACCGAATACGCTTTAAACTAAGAAATCCATGGTATAGATACTCCTGCCCAACCACCCTCACCTTTTTAACTGTTTCCAAAACACCACCTCTTAAACCTAACGTAATTTTCCCTGTTAACAGGCTTGATTAGACGCACCAATCCCGTATCAAGAGTTAATACCACCATACAAAGGTCAGTCATTATGACAAGAATTTTGTTACTTCTATTACCCCCTGAAGTGGCTATTTTTAACAACAACGTTTATGAAGTAACCGCCCTCAGAAACGCCTAAAAGTCACCACCCCAATTCATCTCAAACACCCTTACGATCACTTTTTCGGCGCGACTCAGGTATCGCATCAAAAATAACCTTATCACCCCCGTTCAAGACCAATAATCGTTGCCCTTTTGCTCTGGAAATTAAGATAACCCCCGCTTGTTGTGCCATAGCTAAACCCATCTGCGTGGCACCCGAACGCGATAATAAAATTGGAATACCCATTTGCGTTACTTTAATCACCATTTCTGAGGTTAGCCGCCCAGTCGTATAAAAAATCTTATTGTCCCCAGAAATATTATTCAGCCACATATGCCCAGCAATGGCATCCACCGCATTATGACGCCCAACATCCTCGACAAATAATTCAATTCGATTCCCCTCGCACAAAGCACAGCCGTGCACCGCACCCGACTGCTTATACACTTCATTATAAGCATTGAGCGTTGCTAACATGGCATACAATGTCGACTGCTTCACCTTAACGTCGGGTACTTTAATCTTTTGTAATTTCTCCATCAATCGACCAAACACCGTACCCTGACCGCACCCAGTGGTCACCGTTCGTCGCTTCATTTGCTCTGAAAAATCGCTGTCAGCTTGCGCACTAACAACCGCTACCGCTTCCGTTTCCCAATCCACTTGAATAATTTTAAGCTCCGTTAACCGGTTAAAAAAACCTTGGTTTTTCAAATACCCCAAGGTTAATAGCTCTGGGTGTGAGCCAATGGTCATTAATGTTACAATCTCCAGCTTGTCGACATAAATCGTCAATGCTCGCTCACCTACCAGATAAATTTCCTGCGGTTCACCACACTCATCAAGACACGATACGTTCGCCGAGTGACTCAACCCAGCCGCTGTCATTTCCGGTTTAAACGATGTCGTTGTCATTAAATATCCTCGAGGGCAGTCAATTCTTCCGCGGTATTAATATTTAAAAAAACCTTAGCGTCTTCACTAAAATCCACTTCCACCACTGTGTGTTGACGCAACCAAATATCAATCTTTCGTTGTCCCCCAGACAAAAAAAACTGAAGACTTTCTAACAAGTGTGTTTTTAAAGCTAAAAAAACCGGTTGCAAGCGAACACCATCATGCGCCACAGCTATTTCAGCACTGGATGTAAGCAACGCTTGTTTTAATTGCACTAAATGACTGCTTTGGATTAAAGGACTATCACAAGGCATCACCATTAACACTCCTGTCTCACAGATGCTCATAACTGACAAAACCCCTGCTAAAGGCCCCTCAAAAGTTAACTGGACATCGCTAATAACTGGTACCCCAAAATGCTGGTATAATTCAATATTTCTATTGGCGTTAATAACAACACAATCCGCCACGCCCACCATTGCCTTTAGCGCGTAGGTGACCATTGGTTGTTCTCGAAATAAAATAAGCCCTTTATCTTGCTCTAATCCCATTCGGCGGGCTAAACCTCCCGCCAATATAACCCCTGTGACTTTTGTTTGATCGTTCATAATGCTAAGCTGCTAGTCCTAATTACCTTATTCTATGCCATGTCAATCTAAAGATGTTCAGGTTTCTACTAATACTCATAGCAGCGCTCCTACAACCTGCCTGTAGCTTACTATCAACCGGCGAAACCGTGCATTACTATCAAGTAGAAACGTTTAAAGCCTATGATGACGTACTCGCCGAACTCGAAATCGCCATTACGGAACAGAACTTTAGAATTACCGGGCACAACCGCATCGGTAAAGTTATTCGTCAACGCGAAGATATTCCTTTTCCCGACTACGACACCATACAATATTGCAACCTCACACAAGCGAAAAAATTATTGCTACTTTCTCCCCATTCTATTCGCCATATGCCCTGTAATGTCGTAACCTACACCTTTGCCGGCAAAGTTATTATAAAATCTCGCCTTTTGCCTACGAATACAAATAATTCCGCATTAAATAAATTCTCTGTCACCATGAACAATAAGGTGAAAGAAATCATTAACTTTGCCGCCGAATAATACATAATCTTAGGACCCACCATGAAAAAATCATTTTTAAAATATAGCTTCTTTTTAATTTTTTTATTACTCAATGGATGCATCCTAACGGGTAACCGCTCACCGCAATCAAAGCCCCAAGTCATTAACGATTACCCGACTCAAACGCGCGTCGAATTTGTATTGCAATGCATAGAAAAAGAAGGCGGGCTACGATACGAAACCTTGTACCCTTGCGTTTGTAGCATTGATAAAATAGCCACTCAAATGTCGCATGACGAATATGATCAAGCCTTAACTTTTACCTTTATGCGCCGTACGCCCGGTGAAAACGGGGGTGTTTTCAGAGACCCTGCAAACGCCAAGAAACTGCGTAAAAAACTTAAAGACGCTAAAAAATTTGCAAACAACCGTTGCTTTGTACGCCCTTAAAAAACCAGTTGCTCCTACGTTTATGTTAAATTAACAAAATACTGGAGCAGCCCACAAGACTAACTTATGACACTAGCCCGCCTCTTTCTGAGCGCTACTTTTACATTGGTACTGTTACTATCTACCTGCGCCCTGAGTTGGGCCACGGCAGAGTCAACGACACCCGTCGGCACAACTGCCCCAGAAAAAGGCCCTCACCAAGGAAGGCTTTTAACACATAATGATTTTGCTATTGAACTGGTTATCTACGAACGTGGTATTCCGCCTGAATTTCGGGCCTGGATAACCGAGAAAGGTCAGTCCATTAAGCCTGCCGAGGTTTCATTAGCAATCACGCTGACACGCCTTGACGGCACCCAAAACGAAATCAATTTCACCGCACAGCAAGATTTTCTTCGTGGCAACAATCTTATTTATGAACCACATTCATTTGTAGTTTCTATCCGTGCTCAGTACCACGGCGACAATCATCACTGGCAATATAATAGCTTTGAAGGCCGCACCCATATCCAAGCTGATATCGCTAAAAAATTAGCGCTTGAAACCGCTATCGCACAACCTAGAATACTCAAGAAAACTATTTCAGCCTATGGGAAATTAACAACACACCCTGAGAACACCCGTGAAATAAAATCGCGTTTCGAAGGTACGATTAAAAGCGTTACAGCCTCCCTAGGCCAACGCGTTAATAAGGGCCAATTACTACTCACCGTTAAAAGAAACTCAACCCTTGAACCGTTTAAAATTTATTCTCCACTTAACGGTATCATTCACCATCGAAATGCCAACCCCGGCGAACAAACCAATAATCGTATTTTATTTTCCATCATTGATGATTCAATTTTAATCAGTGAACTGGCTGTCTTTCCCGAAGACCAAAATAAAATAAGCTTAGGCCGCAGCGTATCTTTATTTCTTCATGGTAAGAGCCAACCCATTACCGGCATTGTGAAACAAATTGATACCATCGTGCACGCCAATCAATCTATTATTGTACGCGCACAACACAACAACGAAAGCGGCCAACTCCTAGCCGGACGCTTTGTTCGCGGTGAAATTGAAGTTGCCCAACATCCAGCCTCGCTGGCCGTTAAGCGTTCAGGGTTGCAATCATTCAGAGACTTTACCGTTGTCTTTGAAAAAATCGGTAATGACTACGAGGTCCGTATGCTTGAATTAGGCTTGATCACCACGGAGTGGGCTGAAGTTCTCAGCGGCCTAAAGCCAAATGCCGAATACGTATCTAAACACAGTTACATTATCAAAGCGGATATCGAAAAATCAGGCGCCGTACACAACCACTAATCACTTAACATGCTTGATTCTATCATTCACCTAGCCATTCAACGCCGCACACTAATTATTTTTACTGTCGCGGCCTTGATCGGGTTAGGGCTCTGGAATTCCACTAAACTACTGATTGATGCGGTCCCAGACATTACTAATGTTCAAGTGGTTATTAATACCGAAGCCCCTGGATACACGCCACTCGAAGTCGAGCAACGTGTCAGTTACCCTCTTGAAACTGCTATGGCCGGCTTGCCTAATCTTAGCCATACCCGCTCATTATCCCGTTATGGCTTATCACAAATCACGATCATTTTTACCGATGACACAGACATCTATTTTGCCCGCCAACTGGTTAACGAACGACTCCTTGCTGCAAAGAGCACAATTCCTGCTGCACTTGAACCCTTATTAGGCCCTCTTGCTACGGGACTGGGCGAAATTTTCATGTTTACCGTTGATGCCGAGCCAAACGCGACCCATGCTGATGGCTCTCTTATTTCACTCACTGACCTTCGCTCAGTTCATGACTGGATTATCCGTCCGCAACTACTCCGTGTTCCCGGTGTCGTTGAAATCAACCCTATCGGTGGTTTTAAACGTGAAATATTAGTGTCCATTGAGCCCGACAATTTGTTAGCTTACGGATTGACCCAGACCGATCTTCTGACTGCAATTGCTGCCAATAACAACAACCAGGGTGTAGGTTTTATCGAACACAATGGCTCGCAATTATTGTTACGTGTACCCGGCCAAATTAATAGCCTGCAGATGCTCGGCGAGATTTTAATTACTGAAACTAACGGGCACCCCGTACAACTCAAACAGGTCGCCCATATCAGCGAAGGTCAAGAACTCCGGACCGGTGCCGCTACTCAAAATGGCCGAGAAGTTGTCATGAGCACCGTCTTTATGCTCATTGGTGAAAATAGCCGTATTGTTGCTAATGCTGTTGCTGAGAAACTTGAAAGCATCAAACCCTCTCTCCCCCCCGGAATCACACTAACCGCCGTGTATGACCGGACGACTCTGGTCAACAAAACCCTAAAAACACTACAAACCAATTTAATTGAAGGCGCACTACTGGTCATCATCATCCTATTCCTATTCCTAGGAAATGCCCGAGCCGCCTTATTAACGGCCATGATTATCCCCATCGTCATGTTGATGACGGTCACCGGGATGGTACAAACACAAGTCAGCGCTAACTTGATGAGTTTAGGTGCTTTAGATTTTGGCTTAATTGTCGATGGCACAATTATTATCGTCGAGAACTGCCTACGAAAACTAAGCCAAAATAATACCTTACTAACACTTGAAGAACGATTAACCCTCGTTTTTAATGCGACCCAAGAAGTCATTCGCCCCGCTTTATTTGGTGTGTTCATTATCACCATTGTTTATATTCCTATCTTCACCCTCTCTGGCGTAGAAGGAAAAATGTTTCATCCGATGGCAATAACCGTTGTTATTGCCTTAACTTGCGCCATGTTATTATCGATTACATTCGTTCCAGCCTGCATCGCATTCTTATTTACAAAACCCTTGGTTGAAAAAGAAAATGTACTGATGAAAAAGGTACATTATTTTTATCACCCACTATTAAATATGGCGATTAAAAAACGCTGGAATGTTGTGTTTGTCGCCGCTACATTGATAACAATTTGCAGTTATGCCGCGACTAATCTCGGAAGTGAATTTATTCCTAATCTTGATGAAGGCGATATTGCAATGCATGCGCTGCGAATTCCTGGAACCTCTCTCGAACAAGCTATCCAACTCCAACAGCCACTCGAAGAAAAAATAAAAGACCTCCCGGAAGTCGAACGTGTTTTTGCAAAAATAGGAACTGCTGAAATAGCAACCGACGCGGTTCCGGTCAGTGTGGCTGATAATTTCATTATCTTAAAACCCAGAGAATTATGGCCTGACCCTTATAAATCAAAAACACAACTCATTAATGAACTTGCAACCCTTGTTGAGCCCTTGCCGGGGAATCGCTATGAATTTTTACAACCGATTCAAATGCGCTTCAATGAATTACTTGCTGGTGTCAGGACTGAAGTCGCTGTCAAAGTTTTTGGTGATGACTTTGACCAACTGATTACTTTAGGCGATAACATTGAAAAAGCCATCAGTCCTATCGATGGCGCCGTCGATGTTGCCGTTGAACAAACCACAGGACTACCTGTCCTAACCATACAACCTAAACGAGACCGATTGTCACAATTCGGAATCAGTATTAAAAACATACAGAAACAACTTTCTATTGCCCTTAGCGGACGCATTGCCGGCCAATTCTATGAAGGCGATAGACGCACCCCTATCGTCGTACGGCTCCCAGAACACCTGCGAACAGATATCGATAAGTTAAAAAAATTTCCTATCCACCGAATTCAGGGTGACTACATCCCTTTAGGTGAACTGGCCGATGTGACACGGGTTACCGGATACAATCAAATTTACCGTGAGAACGGCAAACGCCGTGTCGTTATTACTGCTAATGTTCGCAACCGGGATCTCAGTCACTTTGTAGCTGACATAAAAGAATCCATTAAACAATCTGTTCAAATACCCGCTGGCTACTGGGTTGAATTCGGCGGTACTTTTCAGAAACTCAAGTCTGCATCGCAACGTCTCTCAATCGTGGTTCCGATTACCCTTCTACTCATACTTGGATTGTTATTATTAGCTCTCAATTCCATTAAAGATGCGCTCATTATTTTTTCAGGCGTACCCTTGGCGCTAACAGGTGGCATTTTAGCCCTTATTTTCCGTGACATTCCTTTTTCAATATCTGCTGCGGTTGGATTTATTGCACTCTCTGGGATTGTTATCCTCAATGGTTTAGTCATGGTTACCTTTATCAGCGACTTACGAAAAAAAGGATTAAGTCTGGAATCAGCTATTATTGAAGGCGCTTTAACCCGCCTACGCCCCGTCTTAACAACCGCATTAGTTGCCTCTTTAGGTTTTATTCCGATGGCGCTTAACACCGGCATTGGCTCTGAAGTTCAACGTCCTTTAGCGACTGTCGTCATTGGTGGTATTGTGTCATCAACATTACTAACACTCCTTGTTTTACCTGCACTGTATCGATTATTACACCACCGTTCTGTATCAACCTAATACCAACCAACTGCCGCTCGAATCATTACCCAAAAAAGCTTATCTAAGAAATTTCATTTAATTTTGCATAGGCTAACATTAACCATTTCATTCCGACGTCGGTAAAATTAACTTGTACACGCTCCTGTGCACCTTCGCCTTCGACTTGCAAGACAACACCTTCTCCAAACTTCACATGATTCACACGCTGCCCCAACTGAAAAACAGTCTTGTGCAAATGAGTCGAAATCCTGGAAGTACTGACTGAAACCGGCCGACTAATTGTCGCACCCATTCTAATTTCCTGAATTTGCTCACTCGGTATTTCTTTAATAAAACGAGAACACCTTGGATAGGTATCACGCCCATAAATTCGTCTAGATTCAGCATAACTCAAATATAAAACCTGCATGGCGCGTGTGATCCCTACATAACAAAGCCTACGCTCTTCCTCTAAACGCCCCGGGTCCTCAATAGCACGTGGCGAAGGAAATAAACCCTCCTCAACACCGACAATAAAAACTAATTTAAACTCCAACCCCTTAGCCGAATGTAACGTCATTAATTGAACACAATCATCGTATTGATCACTCTGCGCTTCACCGGATTCTAAAGCAGCATGGGCCAAAAATAAATCCAACTCGTTAAGGCCTTCGGCATTATCTTCTTCATAATCAAATTGACGTGCCGCATTCACTAGTTCTTGTAAGTTCTCAACCCGGGCCTCGCCTTTTTCTCCTTTTTCTTTTTTATGAAAATCAATCAAGCCGGTATGCTCTACGACCTGCTGCACCTTTTCATATAACGCCAAGCCTTCTGCCCGCTCAACTAAGTTATTAATGACATCAATAAAACTATTTAGAACCCTTTCCGTTCTGGCCGTTACGGCACCGGAGGTTACTAATTTTCTCGCCGCCTGCCACAACGAAATCTGCTCATCACGCGCAACACGGCGAAGGTCTTCAATTGTTTTAGGACCAATACCTCGATTAGGAATATTAATAACACGCTCAAATGCAGAATCATTTTTAGCATTGGCGATGAGATGTAAATAAGCCAAAGCATTCTTAATTTCTGCACGCTCAAAAAACCGTAAGCCCCCATAAACTCGATAAGGGATCCCTCCCGACATTAACCGTTCTTCAAATAAGCGCGATTGGACATTCGACCGATATAAAATAGCTGTTTCAGACCGTAACCCACCTAATTCCACCCACTTCTTAATCCGTTCTACAACAAAATAAGCTTCATCTTGTTCATTAAATGCGGCATACAATGAAATCGGATCCCCTTCTCCGTCATCCGTCCATAACTCTTTACCCATTCGTCCTTGGTTATGATCAATCAAAGCATTAGCCGCATTGAGAATATTTGCAGTTGATCGATAGTTTTGCTCCAAACGCACCACCAAATGGTTCGAATAATCCGTTTGAAAACTATAAATATTTTCTATCTTTGCCCCGCGCCAACCATAAATAGATTGATCATCATCGCCCACAACAAATAAATTATTCTGGCCTTCAGTTAACAAGCGTAACCAGGCATATTGAATCGTATTGGTATCTTGGAATTCATCGACATGCACATGCAAAAACCGCTGCTTATAAAACTGCAACAATTGTTCATTATCACGTAACAACTCATGAACTCGGAGTAATAGTTCCGCAAAATCAACTAGCCCAGAGCGCAGACAAGTTTGTTCATATTCACGATAAAGCGTCAACATCTGTCGCTGATACAAATCGCCACTCTCCGCTATATGCCGTGCTCGTCGCCCCTCTTCTTTTTGCGTATTGATATAGCCTTGTACCTGCCGTGGTGGCCAACGCGCCTCATCCAAAACCAATGCTTTCAACAATCGTTTTATCATCCGTAATTGATCATCGGAATCAATAACCTGAAAAGTTTCTGGGAGACCTGCCTCATGCGCATGACGTCTAAGTAAACGATGCGCTAACCCATGAAAAGTCCCAACCCACATCCCTTGCGCCGAGTAATCTAATAATTTCTCAATGCGGTTACGCATCTCAGTCGCTGCCTTGTTGGTAAAAGTCACGGCTAAAACACTTTGGGGTGAAAGATCCTGTGTTTTAATCATCCAAGCAATACGGTGCACTAAAACGCGCGTTTTACCACTCCCTGCACCAGCTAATACCAAGACAGCCTGTGAAGGTGCTGTAACCGCCTGACGCTGTGCGTCATTTAACGATTCAATTATATGCGTAACATCCATTAAGCGTTTTTTTTCCTATCAAAGTCTACGTGGCAGTATGTTTTTATGACAATTGAGCGTATTCTAACAATATGAAAGGTTAACCCTAGACAAAACACGATACCAGCGAGGTAATATTATTATGAATTTTGACTATAAGCAGTTGATAAAACCAGAAATGAATATTGGCGATAAAGAGAAAAAGATACGTCTTATTGGTGGTGCCATCGCCTTTCTTGTCGCCATCATAAATGCAAGTGTTTTTTTATTACTGTTAGCACTAGTCTTAATGGCTACCGGTTATAACGGCTGGTGCCCTGCTTATTCCGCTTTAGGCAAGAATTCTACGGAATCAGAGACATAAAGCAACGCCTCAAAAAAGATCATCGGGGCATTAGTGTATAACGTTACTGTTTTACAATACTGCCCTGATTGATGATCTTCCTCTACTCATCGCCTTTCTTATATTCTCCCTCAATGATATTTTCATCTTTCGATTGAGTCTGTCCTTGGCGCTGAAATGGGCCACCACCGGCCATAACCACTAATTGCCGCTCAATCAAATAAGTCACTAATTTTTTTCGGGTATACGGTATTAAACAAATAAAACCGATGATATCGGTAAAAAAACCCGGCGTTAATAAAAGTGCTCCCCCAACAAGTAAAACAGGACCTTCCAACATTTCCATTGCCGGTACTTTTCCTTTCGCCATGCCTTGTTGAAAACGCTGCCATGTTTCAAAACCCTGCTGACGCAACATCCATGCCCCCAAAACAGCGGTAAAAACGACCAACAAAACGGTAGGAAACACACCAATAAGCCCCCCCATCTTTAATAAAAAATAAATCTCCAGAAAGGGAACTATTAAAAATATTAAAAACATAATTCGAAAAGGATTCATGACTCTTATCTCGCCTTTATTGCGTTAATACTAAAAAACTCTTGAATGTCATACACACTAACACCTTATAATAACTAGTTAAATGTTTTTATGTAAACCAACCATGACCTCTGATTTTATTCTTATTTATTGCACTTGCCCCAATAAAGATACTGCAGAAAAGCTAGCGACTACTATCATTGAAAGCGAACTGGCCGCTTGCGCGAATATTGTATCCAACATCACATCTATTTACCGCTGGCAGGGTAAAGTTATTACTGACCAAGAGCAGTTATTATTACTCAAAACAGACCAAGCGCATTACCTTAAAATTGAAAACCTCATTTTAACTAACCACCCCTACGATGTACCCGAAATAATTGCCACACCACTTCAACACGGCCAAACTGATTATCTTAACTGGATCCGCTCATGTCTCTCATAAAATTTTTTGGGTTAATTCTTCTCGCTTTTGGTAGCCAACAAACCTACGCTATCAGCAATAACGACCTGCTTCCTCCTGAACAAGCATTCAAGTTTTACGCGCAAGCATTAGATCACAAAACCGTCGAAGTACATTGGCAAATTGCTGACGGTTACTACCTCTACCGAGAGAAAATTTCTCTTTCAATCCCTAATTCCGACAGCGTTAAACTGAGCCCTTACAGCATTCCACATGGCACACCAAAGTCAGATGAGGCCTTTGGTGATGTCGAAATATTTCATCATGCACTCAGTTTTTCCATCCCGATTAAACAATCAATAGACCCGCCTGTCCCTTTTGAATTAAAAGCAGACTTTCAAGGTTGTGCCGAGGTGGGTGTTTGCTATCCACCCATGAGTAAAACCATTGTTATAGAACCCAGACCCATTCAATCAAATACGATCAAAAAACCGGTTGCACCAGAACCAAACAACTATTCTGAACAAGATCAAATTGCTCAGAACTTAAGTGAGAAAAGCTATGTATTAGTATTAGCCAGTTTTTTTGGCTTTGGACTCTTGTTAGCCTTTACCCCTTGTATTTTTCCAATGATCCCAATTCTTTCAGGCATCATTGTAGGCCAAAAAGGTCCAGTCACTGCTTGGCGAGGCTTTATCTTATCATTAAGTTATGTCTTAGCCGGAGCAGTTGCGTATACAGCATTTGGTATTTTAGCCGCGCTATTTGGCAGTAATCTGCAGGCTGAATTACAACAACCCTGGATTATCGCTTCGTTTAGTGGACTTTTCATTCTCCTGTCGTTATCCATGTTTGGCTTTTATAACCTTGAGTTACCGCAGTCATTACAAAACCGCCTGAATAATGCCAGCAACCAACAAAAACATCAGGGTGTTATAAGTGCTGCCATTATGGGCGCATTATCTGCATTGGTTGTCGGACCCTGTGTTGCTGCACCACTGGCCGGCGCTTTAATTTATATCGGTCAAACCGGTGACGTTCTACTTGGCGGGTCAGCACTCTTCTTAATGGGCCTTGGTATGGGCATGCCACTACTCGCCATTGGCGCATCAGCAGGCTCTTTGTTACCTAAGGCTGGTGCATGGTTAAATACCACAAAAGCCATTTTCGGTGTTGTTATGCTCGCCGTTGCCGCTTGGATGCTAGACCGGATTCTTCCTGCCCCTATCATGATGGGCCTTTGGGCTTCACTACTCATTATTCCTGCGATTTACATGCATGCCATAGACCCACTACCCCAGTCAAGCAGTGGCTGGAATAAACTGTGGAAGGGCATTGGTTTAATCATGATTGTTTACGGCATTATCTTGATTATCGGTTTTGCAACAGGTGGCACTAATCCTTTACAACCCTTAAATCATTTTAGTCAAACGACAAAAGCGCCCAAGCATGCTTTAAAATTTGAGCGCATCACTTCCCTAGACGATCTGAATCTAAAACTATCTCAGGCACAACAACAGCAACAACGGGTCATGTTAGATTTCTATGCTGACTGGTGTATTTCATGTAAAGAAATGGAAGCCTATACCTTCTCGAATAACGCCGTACAAAAAGAACTTTCTCAGTTTATGTTGTTACAAGCAGATGTAACCAAAATGACAACAGATGACAATGCTTTATTAAAACATTTCAACCTCATCGGACCGCCTGCCATCTTATTTTTTGATGCTGATAAAAATGAACAAGAACATTTACGTTTGGTCGGTTACAAAACCGCTGATGATTTCTTAAACCATCTTAAACAAGCGCATTAATGTCACCCCATGCTACCATTGGCGCTGCCATCATCGCTCTTTTACTGGGTTTATTCAGCCATCAATATCCGTCTGCAGAAACCCACACAGCACATCCATTCGATAAAATAACATTATCTGATTTATCCGATACGCCCCATTCCCTCGCTGACTGGGCCGGGAAAAAACGCGTCATTAATTTCTGGGCAACCTGGTGTCCACCGTGTCGAAAAGAAATCCCCGCCTTGATAGCGCTACAAAATAATTCAACCACTAATAATGTACAGGTTATTAGTATCGCCATCGAAGACAAGCAATCTGTTCAGTCTTTTCTAAAAGATTACCCTATTAACTTTCCCGTGCTGATTGCCGGCGATGATGGCATTACACTTTCCACCAAAATGGGTAATCGCGCCAATGCCGTGCCATTTACTGTTTTTATCGATGAAGATGGGGTCATTCAAAAAACCCATGCTGGCGAGATTTCCTTGCTGGAATTACAAGAATTAATTCATACAAACTAAATCTTTATTCCTACAATTCGACACCAATCACCCTCATAAACAGGCTCCTGTAATTGACAAAAGGGGCTGTAAGCTTCCATAACACAACCTGCCTGCTCACTCAGAATCCCTGAAAGCACTAAATGCCCGCCAGAATTTAAGAATGTTAAAATTGGCTGAACCATCTCAATCAAGGGATTAGCTAAAATATTAGCAACCACAACATCAACCTGAAGCGCAGGACAATCAGCGGGCAAATAACAAGCTATATTCGAACCAATATTATTTTTTCCCGCATTATTTTTCGTTGCAGTAATCGCTTGCGTATCAATATCTACTGCAGAAACATGACGAGCACCCAACAGCACCCCCGCAATCGCTAAAATACCCGAACCACAGCCATAATCAAGAAGTGTCTTTCCACTCAAATCAAAGCAAGCTAACCATTCCAAACATAAGGCTGTTGTGGCATGCGTGCCCGTCCCAAAAGCAAGTCCTGGATCCAAGGTCATACAAACGGTTTCAGACGACTCTTGCTCAGAACCACTGGGGCAAACCCACAACTTATCGCCAAATAACATCGGTTTAAAATGCGCCATCCATGTCCGCTCCCAAACTTGGTCTTGTAAGATATCAAGACGCCAATCTTTTAAAGCAGAATCAGGAAGCTGTTGACACATCAAAGGTTCTAAAACTTCTGCATAAACAGGCATCTCGAACAAAGCAACAACACGGGTTTGCTCCCAAATCTTTGTTTGTCCCAATTCAGGCTCAAAAATAGGCTCATCAAGTGCGTCTAAATAAGTCACCGAAAGCGCACCAAACTGACTAAAAAAATCCGACAATGCCGAGGCATACTGTTTATCTGTTATAACAGATAACTGCTTCCAACTCATAAATACGCCCTAGCAATAGAGTAAATCGCGCCTAAGAAAACTATTCCAGCCGCCACCACAACGGTGGTAAACGATGCTACATTCCTAGCTTTTTTTCCAAATAATGAATGTTTTGAGAACCGACAGCAAAAGCATTATCTGCCATTATCTCACGCTGCAAAGGGATATTGGTTTTGATTCCACCCACTATCATTTCTTCCAAAGCTGTCTGCATTCTAGCAATGGCACTGTTCCGGTCATCCCCATGCGCAATCAACTTACCAATCATAGAGTCATAATGCGGTGGAACGGTATAACCATTATACAAATGAGTCTCACAACGAATACCCGGACCGCCTGGAAAATGAAGTGCATCAATAGTCCCGGGGCAAGGCATAAATGTTTTAGGGTCTTCCGCATTAAGGCGACACTCAATAGCATGCCCCATTAACCGAACTTGATCCTGGGTGATTGACAAGGGTTCACCGGCTGCAATACGTAACTGTTCTTTAACAAGATCCACACCAGTGATCATTTCAGTAACCGGATGCTCAACCTGAATACGAGTATTCATTTCAATAAAGAAGAACTCGCCCTTCTCGTACAGAAACTCAAAAGTCCCCGCACCATGATAACCAATCTCAACACAAGCATTGGCACAACGCTCTCCCATCATTTTACGCTGCTCTTCTGTAATACCCGGAGCCGGCGCTTCCTCGACTACTTTCTGATGCCGCCGCTGCATTGAGCAATCGCGCTCACCGAGGTGAATGGCATTGCCGTGCATATCGGCCAAAATCTGGAACTCAATATGGCGCGGGTCTTCAAGAAATTTCTCCATATAGACCGTATCATTACCAAATACCGAACCCGCTTCAGTTTTAGTCAATAAAATAGCATTTAACAACGAGGCTTCCGTATGAACCGTACGCATACCACGACCACCACCACCACCTGCCGCCTTAATAATAACCGGGTATCCAATTTCCCGAGCCATTTTTAAATTCGTTTCGGCGTGCGCCGTTAAAGGATCACCATTTCCGGGAACACAAGGTATATTAGCCGCTTGCATTGCACGCTTTGCCTCAATCTTGTCACCCATCTGACGAATGGTATCGCCATCAGGTCCAATAAAAACAAAACCACTCTCTTTTACTTTATCTGAAAACGCCGCATTCTCTGATAAAAAGCCATAACCCGGGTGAATAGCTTCCGCATCAGTTACCTCGGCTGCACTGATCAACGCAGGAATATTCAAGTAGCTTTCACTCGAAGGCGCAGGGCCAATACAAACAGATTCATCCGCCAAACGAACATGCTTTAAATTTCTGTCTGCTTCAGAATGAACGGCGACGACCTTAACACCCAGCTCACGACAGGCCCGTAAAATTCGCAGCGCAATTTCGCCCCGATTAGCAATAACGATTTTTTCAAACATTGTTTTTATCTATTTAAATTCGGTTGGTTAGTAAAGCGCTTCAGTTACTCAATTACAAAAAGTGGCTGCCCATATTCAACGGCTTGCGCATTTTCAACCAAAATTTTGGTAACTGTGCCACTGGTTTCCGCTTCGATTTGATTTAAAATCTTCATCGCTTCGATGATACACAGCGTATCCCCTACATTAACAGTCTGACCCACCCCAACAAAGACCTTTGAGCCGGGTGATGCAGATGCATAAAAAGTACCTACCATTGGAGAGTTTACAACATGACCCACATATTCTTCAGCTGCTGATTCTTGTTGTCCCTCACTGACTGCCGCTGCCACAGGGGGCGATGCTATCACAGCAGGAGCTATGGGTAGTGCTGCTGGCACAACAGCATTAGTCGAATACTTACTGATCCGAACTGATTCTTCACCTTCAGTAATTTCAAATTCAGCAATGCCAGATTCTTCAATGATTTCAATTAATTTTTTTATTTTTCTAATATCCATGATCTTATCTCGCGAGTAGAATTTGATGTGCGGCCGTTAAAGCCATATAGTAGCTATTTTCGCCAAACCCAGAAATAACCCCCTCGGCTATATCTGATAAATAAGAGTGTTTTCTAAAAGCTTCCCGAGCATACACATTAGACAAATGAACCTCAATAAAAGGAATTCTGACACCTAACATAGCATCACGAATTGCCACGCTGGTATGTGTAAAGGCAGCCGGATTAATAATCAACATATCAACACCGTCAGAACCTGCTTGATGAATTAATTCAACAATTTCGTGTTCTGCATTACTTTGATAGAAGTTGATCCCATGCCCTAATTGCGTTGCTGATAGCTCTAAATTGCTATGAATATTGGCAAGCGAAGCATGACCATACAGCTCAGGTTCTCGAGTCCCTAGAAGATTAAGATTAGGTCCATTAATTACGGTTATCTGTGCCATTTAACCCTACCCACACCCTCTATTGTTTATTTAAGTTCAAAGCAAACCACGCCCAATAATTCATTTTGCCTAAATTAGCAACATTTGTCTATATTAATGTTTTTAGCAGCAAACATTCGTACATTACTGCATTTTAATGACTTTACTCCATCTCGACCCACTCGCTAAAACCGTATATATTTTCGCCTCTTTAGCGCTCAAACTACTAATACGTACTGATTAACAGTATAATTTTCTTCTAAAATTTAGGTTTTATTATGCTAATTGGCTCCATCCACTTAAAAAACAATCTTTTCTTAGCTCCCATGGCTGGGGTGACAGATCGCCCGTTTAGGCAACTCTGCAAGAATTTTGGTGCCGGCCTAACTGTTTCAGAAATGGTTTCATCCAATCCCAACCTACGAAACCACTACCGTACCCAATTAAAAAGCAACCACAGAGGAGAAACAGAACCACGCGTGGTTCAAATCCTAGGTACCGACCCTGAACAAATGGCTGCTGCAGCCTATTACAATGCCGACCAAGGCGCGCAAATTATTGATATCAACATGGGCTGTCCGGCTAAAAAAGTATGCGCCGTAGCGGCCGGGTCAGCATTATTAAGAAATGAATCTCTGGTCGGCAAAATTCTTGATGCCGTTGTTAACGCTGTTGACTTACCCGTTACACTAAAAATAAGAACAGGCTGGGATATTGAAAACCGAAACGCACTTAAAATATCCAAAATTGCTCATGAATCAGGCATTGCCGCGCTCACCATTCATGGCAGAACTCGTGCGTGCCGATTTTCCGGTAATGCTGAATACGACACTATTAAAAAAATTAAATCACAAAGTCTCATCCCCATTATTGCTAACGGCGACATTAATAGTGTCCAAAAAGCTAAAGCCGTATTAGACTATACCCAAGCTGATGCGATCATGATTGGTCGGGCAGCACAAGGACGCCCGTGGATATTCACAGAAATAAATCATTACCTGAATCACGGTGAACTTCTAGCCCCCATTCCTTTGGCAAAAAAACAAATTACCTTACAACACCACTTGGAATCACTCTACCGTTTCTACGGTGATAAAATGGGAGTTCGAATAGCGCGCAAACATATCAACTGGTATTTCAATTCTATAGGACTCATTCCAAGCGCATTGAAACATAAAATTAATCAAGCTCACATTCCGATAGAACAATTACATTGGGTTAATAATGCATTTAAATTATTTAACGAACAATCATGACCAATAAAAACACTCACCCTAAAACAACACCTTTAGCCTCACATGTCAAAGCGGCTGTCATGGACTATCTTGAGCGCCTAAGCGACTCTGAAAGCGATGATCTTTACGCTCTTGTTATCCGAGAAGTTGAAAAGCCCATGATTGAAGTGACCTTAGAGAAAGTTGGCCACAACCAATCTAAAGCCGCTAAGATGCTGGGCATAAGCCGCAGTACTTTAAGAAAAAAAATCGCTCAATACCGTATCTCTTAACCCTTACCATTAACTGAACCTAAAACTATATTATGGACCTTAAAATAAGCCGCGCGCTCATCAGCGTCTCAGATAAAACCGGCATTATTGATTTTGCACGCCATCTACATGACCTTGGTATTGAAATACTCAGCACCGGCGGCACTGCCCAGAAATTGGCCGAGCATCGTATCCCTGTCACAGAAGTCTCCGACTACACGGGTTTCCCTGAAATGATGTCGGGGCGCGTCAAGACATTACACCCAAAAGTTCATGGTGGCATATTAGGGCGCCGTGGCATTGATGACAGCGTTATGGCAGAACACGGCATTCTTCCTATTGATATGGTTGTAGTCAATCTATACCCCTTTCAACAAACCATTGCAAAACCAGATTGTTCTTTTGAAACCGCCATCGAAAATATAGATATTGGCGGCCCGACCATGATTCGCGCCGCCGCTAAAAATCATGCCAGCATTTCAGTGATCGTGGACCCAAGCGACTATCAAAACACCATTGATGAACTCACCGCCAACCAGGGCGCTCTATCACAAAAAAGCCGTTTCAAACTAGCACGAAAAAGCTTTGAACATACAGCACATTATGATACTGCCATAGCAGGCTACTTGAATAAAATTGACGACAACCCTTTCCCGGAAAATCTAAATCTACAATTTCAACAGTCACAAATTATGCGTTACGGTGAAAACCCTCACCAAAATGCCGCTTTTTATTGTGAAGCTGATCCAGTGGCAGGCACCCTAGCCGCCGCCCAACAATTGCAAGGAAAAGCCTTATCTTATAACAACATTGCCGATGCGGATGCTGCCCTAGAATGCGTTAAGTCTTTTTCCGGTGCGCCCACCTGCGTTATTGTCAAACATGCCAATCCTTGTGGCGTAGCCTCCACAGATAATTTGCTTGAAAGTTACAATCGCGCCTACCAAACAGACCCTACTTCCGCATTTGGCGGGATCATTGCCTTTAATCAACCCCTTGACGGACTCACAGCACAAGCAATCATCGACCGTCAATTCGTCGAAGTTCTTATTGCCCCTTCCATTACGAGCGATGCCCGTACAATACTACAGTCCAAGCCTAATATTCGCGTCATGGAAACAGGCACTTGGCCACCTGAAAGAACGCCTAGCTATGATTTTAAACGAATCACCAATGGGCTACTTGTTCAGGATAATGATATCGGCCAAATTACAGCCAATGACATCACCATTGTCAGCAAACGCCACCCCACTCCAGAAGAACTTAATGATATGATTTTTGCGTGGAATGTCGCTAAATTTGTTAAATCTAACGCTATCGTTTATGCCAAAAACCAACAAACCATTGGCGTAGGCGCTGGGCAAATGAGTCGAGTATATTCCGCACGTATTGCCGGTATTAAAGCGGCCGATGAAAACCTAGAAGTAGCTGGGTCAGCCATGGCTTCTGATGCCTTCTTCCCCTTTAGAGACGGTATTGATTCAGCAGCTCAAGCGGGTATTACTTCAGTCATTCAACCTGGCGGCTCCATTCGGGACGAAGAAATTATAACTGCTGCCAATGAACATAACATGACCATGGCCTTTACTGCTATGCGACATTTCCGACACTAACGCACTCATTACCCATAGATAAAACTTTACTCATGAATATTTTAATTGTAGGTGGCGGCGGTCGCGAACATGCTTTAGCTTGGAAGACCCGTCAATCAGAACAAGCCAAAACCATTTATGTTGCCCCTGGAAACGCAGGCACTGCCCTAGAGCCCGGCATAGAAAATGTACCCATTGATGCAACAAATATTGACGCCCTAATCATCTTCGCGCAAGACAAAAACATTGCCCTCACTATTATTGGCCCAGAAGTTCCTCTGGTTGCTGGTATTGTGGACCGCTTTCAAGCAGTAGGATTAAACTGTTTTGGTCCTCGTGCAATAGCAGCTCAATTAGAAGGCTCTAAAACCTTTTGCAAAAACTTTATGGCTCGCCACAAGATACCTACGGCCGAATACCAAACCTTCACCGAAACAGATTCGGCCATCCAATATATTCAAGAAAAAGGCGCGCCTATTGTGGTTAAAGCCGATGGACTCGCCGCTGGAAAAGGCGTTATTGTCGCTCAAACTGAAGCAGAAGCTATTGCCGCCGTTCAAGATATGTTAGCCGGTAACGCCTTTGGCGAAGCCGGTCATCGCGTTGTTGTTGAAGAATTTTTATACGGCGAAGAGGCTAGCTTTATCGTTATCGCTGATGGGAAAACGGCCCTCCCTATGGCCACTTCTCAAGACCACAAAGCCCTTAACAATGGTGATCTAGGGCCAAACACGGGCGGCATGGGCGCTTACTCGCCTGCACCTTTAGTCACACCCGAGTTACACCAACGGGTTCTCGATGAAGTCATCCAACCTACTTTAGACGGCATGATTGCTGACGGCATGCCCTACACCGGCTTCCTCTACGCTGGCTTAATGATTAATCCAAACGGCACCCTAAAAGTACTGGAATATAATTGCCGTTTTGGTGACCCAGAAACCCAGCCTATTATGATGCGCTTACAAAGTGATTTAGTTAAACTGTGCTTAGCCGCTCTGGACCATCAACTACACACCCAAACAACCGTATGGGACAGTCGACCCGCTTTAGGCGTTGTACTTGCTGCAGGAGGCTATCCCGATAACTACAAAAAAGGCCATATTATTAAGGGTCTTGACTCACCCACTACGCCGGAGCAGAAAGTTTTCCACGCCGGGACACACCTAGAAAATAACCAGACTCTCACCGCAGGCGGTCGTGTACTTTGTGCCTGCGCTTTAGGCGACTCTCTTACCGAAGCCCAAAGTAAGGCCTACCAACTGGTAAGCACAATAGAGTGGGACCAAATGTATTTTCGAACCGATATTGGTTTTAAGGCACTCACCGAGAATTGATCTGCCCACAAAAAATTATTAGCCGTCAATCTTGCGTTAATCACGATAGATTACGGCTACTATTTCAAAAATTGCCGCATCAACTTAATCATGTCCCCATGATCTTTAACGCCAGCACTTTCTCGCAAGCTATGCATAGCCCACATCGGATTTCCTAAATCAACTGAGCGTATGCCCAACTTGGCTGAAACGATCGGACCGATCGTGCTACCACACCCCAAATTGGTCCGGTGTGAATATTTCTGCACAGAGACACCCGCCTGCTGACACCAATCAATACACATCGCTTCAGCTATATTATCTGTGGCGTAGCGCTGGTTAGCATTCACCTTTATGACTAGCCCCTTATTGACCATTACACGATGTTTAGGCTCATAAGCCCATGAGAAACTAGGCTGATATGCATGGGCCATATCCACACTCATCATAAAACTTTGGCTTAAAGCCTGAAAGTAACTTTCTGTACCGGGCAACATCAGCGCACTAATTCGCATCAAGACATCCGGCAGAAAACTCCCCGACGCCCCCTTGCTACTCTCACTACCAATCTCTTCATGATCAAAAAATGCGCACACTTGTGTGGCTGGTGATGCCGCGGCTCCATCCTCTAAAAATGCTTTTACCGCCGCATGACAGGAAGCCAGGTTATCCAGTTGCGAACTGGCAATAAACTCATCATTCAAGCCCCACAACACACCTTTTTGAGTGTCATAACTACACAATTCCCAGGACAAAATAGCAGAACCATCTAACTTTAATTGATTAGCAATCAACGCCTTAAACTGAACAGGCTCCAGTAATTCATTTTCAACCGCTGCCAACACCAAAGGCAAATCCGTTTGCTTATCAAGCTTCAACCCTTCTTCATTGACTTTATTATTCATATGAATAGCCAAATTAGGCAACCTCAATAACGGCTTATCAAAAAGAATCGTCTTATTATTTACAGCACCACGATCATCCTTATAGCTCACCGAACCGGCTAAACTTAAGTCTCGATCTGTGTACGTGGCTAAAATCGGGCTTCCATACACTTCAACGCCAACGCGCAATAACCCCCCCTCGGCATAACTCGCATTGGGTTTAACACGTAATCCCGGCGAATCAGTATGAGCGCCAATAATTTTAAAGCCTGTTTCAACCAAAGGCTTACCACCCACTATAAAGGCAATTATTGAAGATCCACCCCTGACCACATAGTATCGCCCCTCCCCCAACAAGGCCCATTCTGACTGCTCATCTAACGGGACAAAACCATGCGCATCCAATTGCTGCTTAATCGTTCCAACTACATGCCAAGGACTGGGCGAAGCATCAATAAAAGCCAGTAAATCTTCTGCTTGTTCGCGGTAAAAATCAGTCTGACTCATCAGCTTTCTCCAATCGCAGTGAAATTGAATTAACGCAATACCGTAACCCGGTGGGTTTCGGGCCATCTTCAAAAACATGCCCTAAATGCGCATCACAATGCTGACAAGTAATTTCTACCCGTCGCATACCGTGATTCGTATCATCAATATGGCAAACCTTTTCAGCACTCAAAACATCCCAGAAACTGGGCCACCCTGATCCTGAATCAAATTTTGTCACCGAATCGAATAAAGGCTGATCGCAACAAACACAATGATAGATGCCTTTATCATGGCAATTAGTATAGCCACCCACAAAAGGCGCCTCCGTATCTTTTTCACGACAAACCGCATATTGCTCAGGTGTTAGCCGCTCTTTCCATTCCTTTTCATTGACTTGTTTTTTAGTCATATCTCTCTCTATTCTTTTTTACTTTAGCTTAATTGGCAATTAACAAACATTACCGACTTCTTTTAACTCATCATAACTCACAAAAAAATCACCCTAACCTATTCAATTAGATAAGTTATTCTGTACAATAACGCAGCGTAAATACAATTCATCTATATTTCAAAAATGTTATAATAGTAGCTTACTAAAATCCAAAAAAACGAATGAAATAGCACCAATGAGCAATAACATATACTTAGGGTTGGAATTAATGGGTCTTGGCATGACCATTGTATTCCTATTCTTACTATTACTTATTTTCAGTATTTCTATCATGTCTTTTTGTGTACAACAATTCCCATCACCCCCAAAAGACACCATACAAAAAACACTCGCTCAGGAAATTGATAGTAATATTGTGGCTGCGATTACCCTTGCTGTAAACCGCTACCGAAGAAAATAATTTAAACCCTTCTGCAAAAACAAGTCGGCGCCTCACCCGCCTTTTACATAACCAAAATTCAAGTTAAGAACTAGAGAAAACGAACATGGCAATAGCAAATCAACCCATCGGTATAACCGAAGTCGCCCTACGTGACGCCCATCAATCTATTCTGGCAACTCGTCTGCGCATAGAAGATATGCTACCCATTTGTGGAAAACTAGACCAAGTGGGTTACTGGTCAATCGAATCGTGGGGCGGCGCTACATTTGACGCCTGTATTCGTTACTTAGGAGAAGACCCATGGGAACGGTTACGCCTACTAAAGGCAGCCATGCCAAACACTCCTCAACAAATGTTATTTCGAGGACAAAACATTCTCGGCTATCGCCACTACGCAGATGATGTCGTAGATAAATTTGTTGAACGCTGCGCTATTAATGGCATTGATGTTTTCCGAATTTTCGATGCTATGAACGATATGCGTAATATCAAGCGTGCAGTTAACGCCGTCTTGGAAACAGACAAACACGCGCAAGGAACACTGTCTTATACCGTGAGTCCCGCCCATAATATTGATTTATGGGTTCATTTAGGTAAACAAATTGAAGACATGGGCGCCCATTCCATTTGCATCAAAGATATGGCAGGGCTACTCACCCCTTATGACGGTTATGACTTAATCAGCAAACTCAAAGCTCAGGTTGACATACCCATCCACCTTCACTGTCACGCTACCACCGGCCTTAGCGTTGGCACTTACATTAAAGCTATTGAAGCAGGTGTTGATAACGTTGATACGGCTATCTCATCGCTAAGCATGACTTATGGCCATAGCCCAACCGAAACCATTGTTGCTAGCCTTCAAAATCAAGCCTCTCATACTGGCCTTGACTTGAACTTATTGGAAGAAATTGCTACCTACTTTAGGGATATTCGAAAAAAATACGCCCAATTTGAGGGTAGCCTAAAAGGCGTAGATGGCCGCATTCTAGTCAGCCAGGTTCCAGGAGGCATGCTAACCAATATGGAAAGCCAACTCAAAGAGCAAGGTGCCGCAGATAAATTTGATGCTGTTTTAGATGAAATACCTCGTGTCCGAGAAGATCTTGGCTTCATCCCTTTAGTCACACCCACCTCACAAATTGTGGGCACTCAAGCGGTCATCAATATTCTTACTGGCGAACGCTACAAAACCATCACAAAAGAATCAGCCGGCGTTCTCAAGGGTGAGTACGGCGCAACACCTGCTCCGGTCAATAAAGCCCTACAAGAACGCGTCCTTAAAGGCGAAGCCCCGATAACATGTCGCCCGGCAGACAAAATATCACCTGAAATGGATAAGCTCATTGAAGGTGTTAAAAACAAGGCCAAAGAACACCAAGTTACCCTAGCTAAAAATATTGAAGAAGATGCCTTAATAGATGGCTTGTTTTTTCAGGTCGGCTGGAAGTTCATCCAAAACCGCGGCAACCCAGATGCCTTTGAAGCCGCACCCGATGCACTGGCTTTTGCAAAAGCCAATGCATCCTCACAAACAACTGAAACCGAAACTTACACCGTCACTGTTGAAGGTAAGAACTACCACGTTGCAGTCGGACCTGGCGATGCTGATTTCAATATCCAACCCGCCGCAACCAACGCTGAACTTGCTCAAACGGCAGCCCCCTCATCAGGAGAAACCATAACGTCGCCTATGACGGGCAATATTTTCAAAATAAATACCACTGTCGGCGCTACTGTTTCGGAAAATGAAACCACCATTATCCTTGAAGCCATGAAAATGGAGACGGAAATACGAACTCGTGTAGGCGGCACTGTTTCTGCCATTCACGTTAAAGAAGGCGATGCCGTAACCGTGGGACAAATTCTTATAACCCTGTAACGTGCCTTAACCATTCACCCTTAGCTAAAAATATTTTTTAAAACACACCATGGAAAACCTAACTTTACTCTGGGAAAGCACCGGAATATATAATTTAGAAAGCGGCCAAGCCATTATGACTGCCGTTGGTTTTTTACTAATTTTTCTTGCCATTAAAAAAGGCTTCGAACCGCTCCTTCTGCTCCCCATTGGTTTTGGCGCGATCTTAAGCAATATTCCCGGCTCTGGCATGACTGAAGCAGGGGGCATTCTTTACTACTTATATGGCGGCATTAAAACTGGTGTTTTTCCATTACTTATTTTTATGGGCGTGGGTGCTATGACTGACTTTGGCCCAATGCTCGCGAACCCAAAAACACTGCTACTCGGAGCTGCCGCACAATTCGGCATTTTTGCAACGCTTCTTGGCGCCTTAGCACTCAATGCTATTCCTGGCTTGGATTTTTCCTTAAAAGATGCTGCGGCCATCGCCATTATCGGTGGTGCTGATGGGCCTACGGCAATTTATGTGGCCTCCAAATTGGCCCCAGAATTACTCGGTGCCATTGCCGTTGCCGCCTATTCTTATATGGCACTAGTTCCGTTAATCCAACCTCCAATCATGCGCGCCCTAACCACTGACAAAGAACGCAAGATTGAAATGCATCAACTTCGGCATGTCAGCCAAACAGAGAAAATCATTTTCCCACTAGTGCTCGTATTCTTAACTGCCTTATTACTGCCTTCTGCAGCACCACTCATTGGTATGTTCTGTTTTGGTAATCTTATGAGTTCTTGTGGTGTTGTTGACCGGCTCAGTGATACTAGCCAGAATGCACTGATTAATGTTGTTACTATTTTTCTGGGTCTTGCTGTTGGCTCTAAACTCAATGCCGACGCTTTCCTTCAGCCCGAAACATTAGGCATTCTGACCTTAGGTGCGATCGCTTTTTGTATTGGTACAGCCTGTGGCGTACTCATGGCAAAACTCATGAATGCGCTTAGTAAAACACCGATTAATCCTTTAATTGGTGCTGCCGGTGTTTCCGCTGTACCGATGGCGGCTCGAGTGGCCAACAAAGTCGGCCTAGAAAACAACCCACATAACCATCTACTCATGCACGCCATGGGGCCGAATGTAGCGGGTGTCATTGGCTCAGCAGTAGCAGCAGGGATTTTACTCAACCTCGTTCATTAATGAAGCCCTATACCACCGTTACCCCTTAATAAAAGGTCAAACTCTACCTTACTGCTAACAATCCTCTACTGCTTTGAGTCGCCCGACCATTGCAGTAGAACGCTTCTTTTATAATACTGGGCTTCTCGCCCTAAAAGACTTTCAGCGTTAACCGTAATTGCTCGTCCTGACCCACCACAACAGACTCTAAAACAGCCTTAAGCATTCTTTGCTTAACATCACTATCTTGTAGTTGATAAACCTTCACTTTACTAAATGCTGTACTAATAACCTGCTGTAGAACAGATTTAATCTTCTGACTGGTACGCTCAGGAATACCCGCCATCTCAATAGCCTCAACCTGAGGCCGAATCAAAAAGAATTGACTCGTCTCAGGGTTATATTCCACTTCACCAGACACTTCAACACTGCCCTGACTATGAACGGCCCCCAACAAACTCAAAGCCATTTGAACCGAGAAGTGAATACGCTCATCGCCCTTAACAAGGTTTACTCGCGGATCACTTAACGTAATACGATATAAACGACTACGCTTCTCCAGAGGTTTAATGAGAGACAAATACTCTTGCAGCTCTTGCTCAGCGACTGTGACAGTGTAACTAAAAGCATGGGCATTCGTTGTTAGCACCCAGAACAAAAAACCAACAGAAACGAACCTTAACTTTTGCAACAAAGTCACCCACCGATCCTATTAAAAAGCTTTAAAAACCAATACGACCCCCGATAAAAACAAAAAGGCCGCAAAAATCTTACTGTATTTTTCATTATCAATATTTTGATAAACAACTTCTTCCGTTAATAAAAACATAATGACGCCAACATGCAAAAAAGCCATATTATTACTGTATGACAACTCATAATTATCAAGAAGAAAGAATAACGTAATAATTTGAAAAATGGCAAAAGTCGCATAACAGACGGCCACCGTAACCCGCGTCATATCCTTTTGGTATTGCTTACCATGAACAATCGCAGTTAGTAACGACCCACCAAGATTCGTTAACCCATGAATAACGCCCATCGTGGCCAAATATGTTTTCTCATACTTCACCATCGACATCATCATTTTCTCAACTTTGGGAGAATAACTTTTCAAGGCAACAAAAATTAAAAACAAGCCGATGATCAATGCAATGTTGATTTTAGCCGCGGTGACTATAAACAAAAACAAGACCACAAAAGGAATGGTATAGATTAAAACATTTTTATAAAAACTAAGATCTATATAGCTATAGTGTTTGAGAATTTGAAAGGAGTTAATCGCAATAGATATTGGTAACAGGATCACCAACGCATCTAAAAATTCATACCCCAACAACAATAACAATGGCGTACCAAATAACAAAACGCCCACACCAAATATGGATTGAATAACTGAGGTTGCGATAACGGTTAATAATATATCGACTGGCATAAGTCCTCTCTTGAGCCTACAAAAGCATTAAATAAATTTAATTATGTCATAGTTACACCTTGATTTGACCGGAACTCCTCTGATAAACAGAAAGCACCTATCGTTAGCAACAACGGGTATGGGGAAAAATACAACTAAAAGAACTGCCAACACCTTCTTGACTACTAATGAGCAATTTAGAATCATGATTCGCCAATACATGCTTTGCAATAGCCAACCCTAAACCTGTACCGCCCTTTTCACGACTACGCCCAACATCAACCCGATAAAAGCGTTCTGTTAACCGATGGATATGCTCTTTAGCAATTCCGTCACCGTAGTCTTGCACTTCAAACTTAACCCCCCTTGGAACTGATTGCCAACGCACATCTATTTTAGAATCTTCATCAGAGTACTTCATTGCATTAACAATCAAATTGGTAAAAACACTCTCCAAATCTTTCTCCTTACCCCGGATTTTCAATGCCGACTCAATCGATAGATTTATCCGAGCATTGAGCGGGTCAAAGGCATCACCTGAAAAACATAACTGCTTGAGTACGGCTGAAACATCTACTAATTCTAATGTCTCTAAGTCACCCTTATCCTCCGTGATGCATTCCAAACGTGCTAATAACAACAAATCTTCGATCAATCCTTCCATTCGAGCAGTCTGTTGGATCATCCGAGAATAACTGTCTGTTAAAAATTCCGACACTTCCTCATCCATATCTTGGAGAGTCTCAAGATAACCTTTAATAACCGTTAAAGGTGTCCGTAATTCATGTGATACATTAGCTACAAAATCTCGCCGCATATCCTCAGAATTTTTTAATTTAGTAACATCTTGAGCCAACAATAATCGCAGTTCATTATTGTAAACTAAGAACCTAAACTCTAAAAAAACACCTTTATTAACTGGCGAAGTAATGACTGCCGTTTCACCTAAGTCTTCACTACTCAAATAGGCTGTCAACAATGGGTGGTCAATAACACGGGCAATATGCGTACCTAAATTTTTCTTCCTTAACCCAACAAGCTCTCTAGCCGAATCATTAAACCATTCAATTTCATCATCTACATTAAGAACAATCGCTGCATCCGGTAAGGTGGCCGTTGATTTATAAAATTGATTGAGTAACTTACCTAACCGTTTTTTGGTCTGACGATGCCGCCGATGAACTCGGTCCAAATAAAAATAGACCCAATGCCAAACGCCTTTAGCATTCGACTTGTCTTTAAGTTTATGTGCATCTAACCTTTTTATCAGTAGTGATAATTGCCAATACTGATGCCCCAAAAGTATTAATAATGCAACAAAAGCCCAGATAAAGAAATGACCCCAGACGACACTGACCAAGGTGGCAATCAATAGATAACAAAGCAGTTCAATAAGGGCTGATACCCAAAAATTCATAACTGCACTCTATAATGAAAAACGATAACCAAACCCTCTAACCGTTTTAACCAAATCGCCACAACCATGTTCGGATAAAACCTTTCGAAGTCGTCGAATATGCACGTCAACCGTACGCTCCTCTATATAAGCTGTACGCCCCCAGACATTATCAAGCAGTTGTTCTCGATTATATACTTTCCCGGGATGTGTCATAAAAAACCTCATTAATTTAAACTCGGTTGGGCTTAGAGGAACATCTCGCCCTTGATACGACAATTGATAACGCTCCATATCTAATATTAAATGACCAACCACAACTTTAGTCTTCGTGAATGACTTCCCAGCTCGCCTAAGCACAGCTTTAATTCTAGCCACCATTTCTCGGGGCGAGAAAGGCTTGGTCATGTAATCATCCGCGCCAACCTCAAGTCCTCTAACTTTATCTTCTTCAGCTCCTCTCGCTGTTAATAAAATAACCGGCAATTCATTTAACGATGGGTCATTCTTTAACTGGCGACACCAATCTATACCGCTCATATCTGGTAACATCCAATCCAATAAAATCAAATCTGGCATTGACTCGGCTATCAAATCTCGCGCCTCACGAACATCTTTAGCACATTGAACATCAAAGTCAGCGTTGTTCAGAACGATAAGCAACATCTGCCTGATTGGTTCTTCATCTTCAACCACCAATATTTTGGCAGAATTCATAAACTTCCCTTCTTTAAAATAAAAGGCCATTGTAAATCATGACCCAATGATGACATAAGTCTATTGACTTACTCGCTACTATTAAACGAATCTATTAATTCTGAGTCAACGACTATTTATCATCAACACAAAAACACTCCAAATGACTCTACCTTGCTACGGGTAATCCTGTTAAAAATATAACGTCAATATTACAAAGCATTGACACTCATGGGTGATGTAACCCATCACCACCGGTAAAAACTGCAAATAATATACTTTTAACAACAGCCTAAGTCCTATGTTTTGTTATGTGATAGGATGACCCATGATGGTTCTGTAAAAAACTTTTTAGATTACACTACTCATGGTCGCTTTAAAAAATCGCTTTATCACCCAGATTTTTCACAGTTTTGCAGACTTGGCTCCCATGGTGTCGGTCATCCTTATTTTTCAGTTCTTCATCATAAAGCAACCCATCCCAGATCTTATTAACCTGATTAGCGGTATTCTTTTTATTGTTCTTGGCTTAACGTTATTTATTCAAGGATTAGAACAAAGCCTATTTCCTATTGGCGAGTCAATGGCACAAGCCTTTGCTCAAAAAGGCAGTCTTTTCTGGCTACTTTGTTTTTCTTTTTGTTTAGGCTTTAGCACGACAATTGCGGAACCTGCCTTAATTGCGATTGCCAATGAGGCCGCTACAGTTGCCCAAAACGAAGGGCTACTTGAAAACTCTACAACAACCGTTTTGCTATATGCGCTCGGCCTTCGGATTACAGTGGCCATATCTGTCGGCCTGGCCATACTCATCGGGGTATTAAGAATCATCCACGGCTGGAAATTACACCACCTGATTATTTATGGCTATTTAGCCATTGTCATCATCACCCCTTTTGCGCCTAAACATATTATCGGCATTGCTTATGATACCGGCGGCGTTACGACGTCAACCATTACCGTCCCCCTAGTAACCGCACTGGGCATTGGACTTGCCAAAGCCATTAAAGGCAGAAATCCTATGACCGATGGTTTTGGACTAATCGCTTTTGCCTCACTCACGCCGATCATATTTGTCATGCTTTACGGAATGCTCCTGTGATTGAATGGCTTAGTCATTTTGTCGATATCCTATGCGCAACTGCCCGGGATATTCTCCCTATTTTGCTGATCATCTTAATTTTTCAACTGTTGATTATCCGAAAGCCGATCCCACACTTTAAAAAAACAATCATCGGCTTTATCTTTGTTCTTATCGGAATTGCTTGTTTTTTAGAAGGCCTTGAGCGCGCCCTTTTTCCTCTGGGTGAACTCATGGCTCAACAACTTACTCACCCTGACTTTATCGTCCCCAAGAACTCTCCCTCCGAAATTGCCTGGGATGCTTATGGCTGGGTCTACTTATTTGCCGCCAGCATTGGTTTTGCGACCACTCTCGCTGAACCTTCCCTCATGGCTGTCGCCATAAAGGCCGAGGCTATTTCTGGTGGTACTATTCATGCCTTAGGTCTACGCTTAGCGGTTGCGCTTGGCGTTTCTTTTGGAATCACACTCGGTAGTTATCGAATCATTACCGGCACCGAACTCTACTTCTACATTATGGCCGGTTATTGCATTGTCATTATTCAAACGTTCTTCGCCCCTAAATTACTCATTGGACTGGCTTACGACTCGGGTGGCGTTACCACGTCATCAGTCACGGTTCCCTTGATCACAGCGCTTGGACTAGGGCTGGCCTCTTCTATCCCCGGGCGAAGTCCCTTACTCGATGGCTTTGGCCTCATCGCCTTTGCCAGTCTATTTCCTATCATGACTGTTTTAGCTTATGCCCAGATTTCCCACTGGCTGAATCGTCGTAAATCTTCCTATTAATATCGAGGTTAAATCATGCACTTCAAATTAATTATTGCTTTTGTCGAAGATGATAAAACAGAATCAGTACTTGATTCAGCACGTCGTCACGGCGCTAAAGGCGTAACCGTTATTAATAATGCTCGCGGCGAAGGAATCGACCAGCCCAAAACATTTTTAGGATTAACCCTTGAAACACAACGGAATGTTTTACTTTTTTTAGTTGAAGAGCATTTAAGTCGCTACATTCTTGAAAAAATAGCGAGCGCGGGTGAATTTGACAGTAAGCCCGGAACCGGTATCGCTTTTAAAATTGATGTCGATGATGCCATTGGCGTTATGCACCAAGTCAATGAACTAACCCATGAACTTGAGGATGAAATATGAGCTATTCAGAAAAGATAACCGTTAGAGATATTATGAAAACAACTTTTAGCACCATTGATGGTGATGCAACGGTCAGCGCAGCCTTGCTATTAATGAAATCATCGGAAACCTCAACAATCATTGTAAATCGGCGCCATGATCATGATGAATTTGGTCTCATAACATCCAGTGATATTGCGCGACAAGTCATGGCTAAAAACAGGGCACCAGATCGCGTTAATGTCTATGAAATTATGGAAACGCCGGTTATCTGTGTTCGGCCTGAAATGGATATTCGATTATGTGCTCGGTTATTTGCAAACTATAACCTCGTTCGTGCACCCGTTATTGAAAACGATAAGATAATCGGCATGATCAGTCCGAATACCCTGGTCCTTGATGGCTTGTATAAAATTTATAGCTAACTCAAAACAGCCCGCCCAAGAACCTACATTCTCAGGCGGGCCTTTCGTTACTTTAAGGGTCTATTTTGTGCGTCTCTGTCAATCCGATGCATTAACAATAAAATTCCCTCCAAAACCCCCCAGACAACGGCAAAACCCAACGTCCCAACCGTTGCGACTATTTGGGCGACACCTAACTTCCAATACCCTAAATAGAAACGCCCTGCCCCTAGCCCACCCAGACAGACAGACAAGAACGCAGCAAAATGCCGCGACTTAATAGCTTCGCCTTGTGGCCCGGTATACTCGCCAATGAGTTCCATCTTAATAACTTTACCGTATTTCTTATGTACCTCTTCGGCATCAAAGGCTACTAGACAACCACCATACGGTTGGTTATCTTCATGCCAATCAGTCAGCTCAAAGTAATAACTTTTATTATTTTTATCTGTTGAAATTATACCGCTCTTATTCTTTGAATCATAAGCGGCTATATGCCCTTTATAGCTATTAATTTCTGAGGCTTTTACTTTCTCTGGCGATACACTTTGATCGGATTCTGTACTTTGTTCTACCACGAGGTCATCCTGCATTATTTCTTGTTCCTGAACCACACTATTATCCTGCGACCCCTCGCTGCTTTTTTCTTCTTTATCATCAGTTGCCATAGTTTTCTCACCAACCTTATACTTAAATAATATTTTTTGTTACACCCGCTGAAGATCGCTCAATCTCCGCCCAACCAGAGGCTCGATACTTAAAAGAAATCTACCCTAGCTAAAGGCTTTTACCTTAACGTAATTTATCAGGGTCCACTATAACGATGTCAGTCAGGTATAGCAACGAACTAACTACCAAATCCACAAAAAACCTAAGTAATTGTTCGCTGAAGCAGAAAAATTACATAATAAGAGCCATAAAAAAACAAAAAAGACAACCCTAAACCAGACACTAATGACCGCGATAACGCATGACGAAAAATATGTCCCATAACCCCCCAGTGCCACAACATAATCACTAATAAAAACAGAAAACCTTTTTCCGGCGACATCTCTGACGTTAAAAATCCCACCACCGGAAGCGAACAAAAGCTAATCAAACTATCAGCGCTCAACAACGCCGTTAATGTTTGACTAAAACGCTGTGTATTACCAAAAACATACAACACTCCCCAGGTAAAACCTACCAACAACCCTAATTGAACAAAAACCTGCACAAACCCCTTAATCCAATCTGGCGACAACATCATTAAAACACTATTTACCGCAATATAAATATAGACTGCAAGCCGCAAATAATCAGGCGAACGATCCATCGCCTGAGGCCCGTTTCTAAAGCAACAAATACTCAGGGTGGTCAAAAATAACTTTATAAAAATATCCATTACTAAAACAAACTCCTCTGTCTGCAAAAAACAAAAATTAACCCAAGAGGCTATTGCCGTAAATATATACTGACATTTTTCATCTAAAATAACCTGCCCGCCAATGGCTCTTTACTTTATACTTTGGTTCTTGTGAATTTCATTAATCTATAGTTATCGATCATGACACCATCAGAACAAAAACTAACCGAGCAAATACAGCGCTTATCGGAAACATTAGATCACGTTGGCGCCTATGTCTTTACAAAAGACCAGCAAAACCGTTATACCTATGCTAATAAAATGGTTTGCGACCTTTTTGAAAGCCCTTTAAATGAAATAATTGGTCTAACAGATACGGCTTTCTTTGATTTATCAACATTCAATCAGTTACAAATAAATGACCGTCGCGTCTTAGACTATGGCGAACACATTGAAACTGAAGAAAACCATACTATCATTGCTAGCGGTGAATTAAGAACTTATTAGTCAGTCAAGACGCCGATAAAAAATGACCACGGTCACATTATTGGAATGTGCGGTATCTCAACGGATATCACTGACCGACTTAAATTGGAAGAAGAACTCCTTGCCGCCAATCAAACAAAGGATAAATTATTTTCAATCATTGCCCATGACATCAAAAGTCCTATTGGCTTTATCCTCGGCCTATTTGACGCCAGCCTCCTTAACGAAAATAACAATAAGCCTTCTGAACCATCCTCAGCCATTTACAATTCTCCAACAACATACATAACCTGCTAGAAAATCTTTTAAATTGGGCACAATCTCAAAAAGGCGCACTGAAACCTAAAAAAATCGAGTTCGAAATCGAACCCCATATAAAAGAAAGTCAACAAGCATTTAATCTCGAAATTGACAATAAAAACATTACCTTCACCGTCAACATAACACCAACACTTACCGTTACTGCCGACCTTTTTATGTTTCAAACCATCATCAGAAACCTACTCCACAACGCTATAAAATTCACCCCTCAGAACGATACTATCTCAGTGACTGCAGAAATAGTTGATAACCATACCTTAATTAACGTGACCGACACCGGGGTTGACATCGCTACAGCGGTGGCTGAAACGCTTTTCACTACCCCTAAAAACCAACCACTCCCAAATGAAGGCCTTTTTACAAAAAGCACGGGGCTTGGCCTTATCGTTTGCAAGGACTTTGTTACGCTGCACAACGGTATGATAGGCGTTAAGAGCGCTATTAATAAAGGCAGTAAATTCTGGTTTACCTTACCCCAAAACACATAAAAAACTGGCACAAAACCTAACTACCGCTCTTATAAAACTTAACAGAAAGTAAGCCGATCTCTGAACTTATCCATAGCCACAACACCGAGTTTACTCCCCATCAAAACTTTCCATCTCTTCCGTAATCTCTAACCATCGGTTCTCAGCATCCTGAACCAATAGATCCAACTCACCCTTCCTTTTCAGTATTTTTTTTAACTGGTCTTTTTGATCCTCCTGATAGATGGTCGCATCAAACAGTGCTTGTTCTATTTCTGTCTGCTCCAGGTGAAACTGATCAACCGTCTTTTCAACCTTCAACAAAACATCCCTGAGCGGCTTAAGCTTTTTTCGTTTTTCCGCCTCTAGCCGGCGCTGGTCTTTACGTGAAACACCTTCTTCTATCACCTTCTCTGCGCTGTTAATATTTTTCTTATCCTCAACCCAATGTTGATAATCATCAAGATCACCTGGAAAAACTTGTACTGCACCCTCATCAATAAAAATCAATTTATCAGTAACCGAACGAATTAAATGCCGATCATGCGACACAACAATCAGAGCACCCCGGTAGTCTTGTAAGGCCATACTTAGGGCATGCCGCATTTCTAAATCAAGATGATTAGTAGGCTCATCAAGTAACAGTAAATTAGGGTTTTGATAAACCAATATGGCCAAAACTAATCGGGCTTTTTCACCCCCTGAAAAAGGCCGTACAGGGCCCAAAACCTTATCGCCCACAAAATTAAATCCACCTAAAAAATTTCTTAATTCTTTTTCACTCGCTAATGGGTCCAAATGCTGTAGGTGCCACAAAGGACTTTCTTCCACTCGCAATTGCTCTAATTGATGTTGAGCAAAGTAACCAATATCTAATGCATCCGCGCATTGACGGACGCCCGATAAAGTAGAAATCTCACCGGCTAAACATTTAACCAAGGTGGACTTACCGGCACCATTTCTCCCCAGCAACCCAATCCTATCCCCCGGGCTAATAAACAAATCAACTGCTTTTAAAATCGTTTTATCCGCGTAACCAATATCTGCCGATTCAAAAGTTAATAATTGATTAGGTATTTTTCCGGGGTCTTTAAAACTAAAATTAAAAGGCGAATCAACATGCGCTTGAGCAATAAAGTTCATTCGCTCCAATGTTTTAATACGACTTTGCGCCTGTTTTGCCTTGGTTGCTTGAGCACGAAAGCGATCAATAAAGCTTTGAATATGCGCAATTTCTTTTTGTTGTTGCTCATAGGCTGCTTGTTGTTGTGCCAACTTCTCGGCACGCAACCTTTCAAAAACAGTGTAGTTACCGGTATACATTTGCGCACTATTCTGTTCAATATGCATAATATGATCGGCAATCGCATCTAAAAAATCACGGTCATGTGAAATTAACAACAAGGTGCCAGGATACCTTATTAACCAGTCTTGAAGCCAAATAACGGCATCCAGATCAAGATGGTTTGTCGGCTCATCCAACAAGAGCATGTCCGAACGACTCATTAACGCTTGCGCTAAATTCAAACGCATCCGCCACCCCCCTGAAAACTCCATTACAGGCCGTCTCTCATCAGTCACCAAAAACCCTAAACCATCCATGAGTCGCGATGCTCGACTTTGCGCTGTATAACCACCGATATCATCAAGTTTTACATGAATTTCTGCCTGCTTAATGCCGTCATTAGCTAACTCAGCATGGGCTAATTGTTCCTGTATTATTCGCAAGTTTCTATCGCCATCAATAATATAATCAATCGCTGTTCTGGAAATAGCTGGCGTTTCTTGTGCGACATGCGCTATTTCGATGCCCTGAGGCATTGATAAATCACCCTCATCTGAATGAATAATATTACGAATCATCGCAAATAAACTGGATTTACCGGTTCCATTGGCCCCCGTTACCCCCACTTTCTGTCCCTTGTGAATAATAAAAGACAAGCCAGAAAACAACAGCCGTTCTCCACGGCGCAAGCTAATATTTTTGAAGTTCAGCACTACCTTTCATCCAGTTTACTTAATTGGGGCTCAAACCATAGAACACAACCCATGATTGTGTTACATAATAAATCCATGGTAACTATTCTATTTTGATCAGAAAATATAATCTGTTTAAATACCGACTCATACCTTAAATACACCTTAATGAGAGGAGCCTACATTATGTATATAGCCATCAACCGATTTAAAATTAACCGTGGCAAAGAAAATGAATTTGAAACGATGTGGCGAGACAGAGATTCACACTTAGAAGACGTAACTGGCTTTATAAAATTTCATTTGGCAAAAGGAAATTCGGAACCATCCCATACCCTTTATATTTCTCATAGTACGTGGCATTCAAAAGAAGATTTCAGCCAATGGACAAAATCAGAGGCCTTTAGGTCAGCGCATAAAAATGCGGGGAAAAACAGTGCGGTATATCAGGAACACCCCGTTTTTGAAGGCTTTACTGTTGTCATCGGTGATTAAAAAAGCAACACCATTTTAGCCGCGTATTGCTTTTTAAAAAATCACCCATGCACCGCTAGCTATAGCGGTCTATCAACTTATCAGCCTGCTCAGAGAATTTTTCCAAATCCCCAGATGTCACAGAACGAACCGGAATAACTAATGCCGTATCAATATCAATATAGATATAAACATATTTTTCGCCGTATTCAACACGTAACAACTCCTTCCATGCCATGGTATTTTCACCAGAAGGCGAAACTTCCACCAATGCTTTCGGTTCAATAGTTAATTTATAATGCCCTAAAATATTAGCTTTTTCTTCTTCGTTATACTGGCTTTTAAGTCGTCTACGCATGTCCCACCGACTAAAAAATGGCATGCCAAAAGTCAACACTAAAGCAAAAGCAACCGTAAACAAACCGGTATATTCATCTTTAAGTAAAAGACCATAAAAAAGCCCAATCATAACCAAAATAGCGGGCACAATCCCCTGCCCAAATCGCATTCTTTTTCTGGCTTGCTCACTTCCTGAAAATCGCTTTTCATTGAAATGAATTAAATCGTCTTCTACTAAATCGTACTCTACTTCAAACATAACTATCCCAATAAAATCTTAAAAAACTAGTGCATTTTAATACGCGCATGCGTACTACGCCTAAACAAATTAGATAACGTTAACATCACCGTTCGAAAATAACCATGAATAGCTATTTGATGCATTTTATATAACGACAAATAAACTAAACGGGCAAGAAGCCCTCCAACGTTCACAGAACCCATCAAATTACCCATTAAACTACCCACCGTTGAATACCGCCCCAGAGCAACTAATGAGCCATAATCACGGTAAATATACTCAATCGTTTCATGCGTACCTTGAACACGATTAATCAATGTCTTTGCCAAGATGCTCGCTTGTTGATGCGCTGCTTGTGCTCGCGGCGGTACAGTCCGGTCATGTCCTGGCCATGGGCAAGCGGCACAATCACCCATTGCAAAAATATCACCATCTTCTGTGGTTTCCAACGTCTGCTTAACAACCAACTGATTAATCCTATTAACGTCTAAACCGTCTAAATCCGCTAACCAATCAGGACCTTTAATTCCTGCTGCCCAGACTTTAATATCAGCCAAAACAATATCACCGTTCTTTAAACGCACCCCTTTTTCTGTTACGCCTACCACTTGCTGACCTAATCTTAATTCTACACCGAGCTTAAGTAACTGCTTATGAACAGCTAAGGCCAATTTATCCGAGAGTGCCGGCAATAATCGAGTTGCCGTATCGATAATCGTTACTTTAACCGTAATGTCATCCAAGCCATACATTGAAAACTGTTTCTTAACATCTAAAAGCTCTGCTGATAATTCAACGCCTGTCGCCCCTGCTCCGATAATAGCAATAGACAAACATTTATTTTTACTTTGATCCTTGGTATGCGTCCGAATATAACGCTCAACCAGTCTTTTCTGAAAACGATAAGCCTGATAAGGCGTATCAAGAAATAAACAGTGCTCATTAACGCCACTGACATTAAATATATTACTAACGCTACCGACACTAATAACCAACGTGTCGTAATTAAAAACCCGCTTCGGAATAATTTCGTCACCATTTCTTGTGACTGTTGGACTCACAAAGATCGCTTTATTTTCTCGATCGAGACCTTCCATACGCCCTAAACGAAACTGGAAATGACAACGATGCGCTTGCGCTAAGTATTCTATTTCATCCGCTTCCGCAAAAGAACCAGCAGCCACTTCATGCAACAACGGCTTCCAAATATGCGTATAGGATGCGTCTACTAAGGTAATTTCCGCCCTGTTATTGCGCCCCAACTTTCGACCTAGACTGGATGCCAGTTCCAAACCTCCAGCGCCACCGCCGACAATAACAATTTTATGAAGCTCTTTTTCACCGGTCATTTCACTTTATCCCTTACATGTGCGTAGAACCAACACCATTTGGCTCTGCATAACTGAAATAGCATTATAGCGAATAATGTCATTATTCAGGGCAAAACCATACGTGTTCTAGCCCCCTAAAACAAGTTCAAACCATTTTTTCCTGTTACGGGCTCTATATTAAGTTATTGGAGGCAGTCATTTAGCTATGGTATTATCATTAAAATGAAGCACTTAACATTGAGATATTATTTAGCTACTGCCCTCACTTTAATGGGGCCTTTACACAGCTTATCTGCACAAACCTTGGCAGAACCCGTACCGCTACCTGAGCCACCAGAACTACCACTGCCCGTTCAAAGTGGCGACAACATGGTGGTTCCCGATATTACAATTATTCGGCGCGCTGGCAAAACCATCCATGAATACCGCGTTAACGGTGAACTCTATAAAGTTAAGATCGTACCTGAGTACGGCCCACCCTATTATCTGGTCGATATTGATGGTGATGGCAATATGGAAATGCGCCATTCTGATCTTGAAAAAGGTTCACGCCTACCCAAATGGCTACTACTGAGCTGGTAAACGGCTGTTCAGTGAATCCGACATCAAGAGAGCCGTAACCATAGTTGAAACACTTACATTCATGGCTTTGGCAGCTTCACGAACGGTGTAATTTTGGCCGACCACTAACTGGGATGCTTACAGTCTAAAAGTTGATCTTGTACGTTTTTTCATTAATTCACCTAATTGCTTAGAGATGATCATAACATCCCTTGTTAGGTGGCCAAATTCACTATACCACCATACTACAGTTATTGGTGGGTTTAGGAAGAAACAAAGCGTTCGCTATAGATGTGTTCTTTATTTACACCCGCTTCCAGTGCAGCCTGAGTTGATACTTCAACTAAAATGGACGGGCCGCAGAGGTAAACATCAGTTGCTGAGCCATTTTTCTCAAGGTGCGCTTTAAAAGCATCGACTGGTGTGCCGATAAATCCTTTCCAGTTATCTTCTGGTTTCCATACACATATTTCTACAGTTAAGTGAGGCAAGCTTTGTTGTAGCATTGTAAGTTCTTGTTGGCACAATATTTCTGCTTCATTATTAACCCCCAAAAATAAATGGGTGGGATGGTTTTCAGCCCATTCTGCCATTCTGCTTAAAATAGATAAGAAAGGTGATAAACCTGTGCCACCAGCAATAAAGCAACGTGGATTAGCACTTTGTTTGTTGATAACAAAACCCCCTGAAGGTGCATGAACTAATATATGTTGCCCAATCGCTGTTTGTTGTAAAAAATTAGAGAATTTTCCATTGGGCTGTAAGCGAATTAAAAACTCCAAACGACCCTCCCAATTAGGAGTATTAGATAGGGAATATGCACGCATTAAGTCTAAATTGGGTATTTCCAGTTCGACAAATTGCCCAGGTTCAAAGTCAAATGCCAAACCAACTTCTGGATCATCCTGTAATTGCAAAACAACCTTAAAAGTGCGTTCTGCAATTTTTTCTATGCTAATAATTTCAGCATCTCGGGGAGCACTTAAAGTTTGCTGGATGCATTCAGCATCATAGGGTAGGGTGATTTGTAGATCTGATTCAGGAATAGCACAGCATAATAAGACATCACCATTTTTAGCTGCGTCTGCTGATAAAACTTCATCACTATAGCTATCTAACTGATAATTACCAGTTTTACAGGTGCCAAGGCAAGCACCGCAAACGCCCGATTTACAACCAAAAGGAGGGTAAAGGTTTGCTGCTTCAGCGGCATCCTGAACATTTTGTTTGTCATTACAATAAAATTCAAATTGATGGTTATCTCGTGTCGATATGGTGATTTTGTGACTCATAGGGTTTCCTAAGTGAGTAAATGGTTTGTGATTGAAAAAACAATAAACTCTGAGATAATGCAGGGTATCAATTATATTTTAATGCCCTGCAAATTATTCAGTAGGTCCTATTAGTAAAGAACTTAAGCCGCCTTTTTCAATGCAGCGGCCAAATCATCAGCCGCGATACCATTTGGTTTAATATCAAATTCTTTTACCAAGATATCTATCACTGTTGGTGTTAAAAATGCAGGAAGTGTAGGGCCTAAATGAATGCCTTTAATTCCAAGTGACAATAAGGCTAATAAAACAGCTACTGCTTTTTGTTCAAACCATGAAATCATCATGGACAGAGGGAGTTCATTCACTTCACAGTCAAATGCATCAGCTAAAGCACTGGCAATTTGAATGGCAGAATAAGCATCATTACATTGACCAATATCCAGTAATCGTGGAATGCCACCGATATCACCAAAATCTTGTTCATGGAAGCGGTATTTCCCACATCCCAAAGTTAATATCACACAATCATCAGGTGTTTGTTCTGCCAACTCAGTGTAATAATTACGCCCTGGTGCAGCACCATCACAGCCACCGACCAGAAAGAAATGACGGATATCACCACCTTTTACAGCTTCAATAACTTTATCGGCAACACCCAGTACAGCATGACGCCCAAAGCCAACTGTTATAGATTTTTCTTCTGCATCTTCCTCATATCCAGGCATTGCTTTTGCAACTTGAATAACAGGGGTAAAATCATGGCTTTCAATATGACGAACACCTGGCCAGCCAACTGGTCCCGCAGTAAAAATACGGTTTCTATAGGCAGGCGTGGGTTCGATCAGACAATTAGAAGTCATTAGGATAGGGCCAGGGAATGCAGCAAATTCAGCATGTTGATTTTGCCAGGCACTACCATAGTTTCCAGTTAAGTGGCTATATGCACGTAGTTTTGGATAGGCATGTGCAGGTAACATTTCACCGTGAGTGTAAATATTTATACCCATATCTTTGGTTTGTTCAAGCAAGTCATGAAGGTCTTTCATATCATGACCGCTAACAAGAATGGCTTTACCTTTTATTGGTGAGACTCTTGCCTGAGCGGGTTCTTGAGCACCAAAACTGCCTGTATTAGCACCGTCCAGAACTTCCATTACTTTTAAATTAATACTGCCAACTTCTAAATTACCTGCCAGTAATGCAGAAGCGTCTGTTGGTTCGTCAGCTAGGAAATCCAGATTTTTTTCAATTCCTGCATAAATTTCTTGATCCTCACCGCCTAAAACATAGGCGTGATAGGCATAAGCAGCAACCCCTTTTAAACCATAAAGCATCATAGCTCTTAGACCAACAATATCCTCGCCAACAGTTTCCAGATCTTTATTTATTACAGCTGATTGAGCCTGTATTTCTAAGGCCGATTGTGTTGCAGCAGGTTTCCATGAGGCTGGTCCTTGTAATGAATCAGCTGTTATACCTTGTGCTTTAGCTGCTTCCTCATAAAGTGATTTAACACGGTCACGGTGTTCTGCTGCTTGCTGAATTAAAGTAACAAATTTAGGTGTAGAAAAATTAACATTGGTTAGAGTAGTAAATAAGCCATAAAGGATAAAGCTATCAGCTTGATTATCCGTTTTACCAAGCTCACGTGCACGTTTTGCATACTGCGCTATGCCTTTAATGGCATAAACTAATAAATCTTGTAAATCTGAGGTAGTGGCATCTTTACCGCAAATTCCGACACCCTCAGAACCGCAGCCGTCTCCATTTTCTGAACGTGTTGTTTGTTCGCATTGATAGCAAAACATAAGACTCTCCCAAGCAAAATATAATGAAGTGCTAATATATTCGCGCAAGTTTATACTGTCATTGATTTAAATCAAGTGATCGAAAAAATAATGGATGTTTTGCGTCAAAATATACTTTTTTCTGCTTTTAATAAAGAACAGTTCACACGAGTTCTAGCTGGTTCTAAAGTTATTGAGTTAAAGCAAGGCGAGGTGTTATTTCGACAGCAACAAAAGGCTGATTATTTTTATATGTTAGAAACGGGCGACATTAAGTTATATCGCTTATCACCCGATGGCGTTGAAAAAGTCATTGAATTAATCAGAGCAAAGCAAACATTTGCTGAGGCTATGATGTTTATTGATGGTGGTTTTTATCCAGTTAATGCCCAAGCTATAACTGAAAGTCGTTTAATTAGAGTAGAAATGGCAATGTTTAGAGATTTACTAGAACATTCGCCTAAAACTAGCTTAAAAATTTTAGGCTATATGAGCAAGCGCTTGCATGGTTTAGTTCAGGAAATTGATCAGTTAAGTCTGCAAAATGCAAAAATGCGTGTTATTCAGTTTTTGTTGAGAGAGCTTCCTACTAATGCTATTTCCCCTTGCCAATTGCAATGGAATACACCAAAAACAGTGCTTGCATCAAGATTGTCGATACGGCCTGAGACATTCTCCAGAATCCTGCAGCAATTAACGCAAGAAAAGTTAATTAAGGTAGTCGGGAAAAGTTTTGAGATCTTGGATATTGAAAGATTAAAGGAATATTGAAAGCTTTTATGGTGAGTGAAACAGCGGCCTACGGCTAATTATTTTACGGCCGAAACACTTGCAGCTGTATTAAAAAACCATTCATGGACTCTGTTATTACACAAATTTCAACACTCAACTTAGTCATTTCATTCATCCCAGTTGCATTGATTCTCGCCTTTTTTATTCATTGGTCTCTAGGAATAAAAAAAACCTTTATGCGCTATCTAGAATGTGGCTGCAATTATTTACAATCGGCTATTGCCTAACTTTCCTATTCAACACTGAAACGCCGTGGGTGATTGTTGTTGTTTTACTCGTCATGGTTGTGGCTGCCAGTTGGATCGCCTTAAATGAAGTTCAACAGCAACGCAGAGATCTCTTCTTTAAGGCACTACTCGCCATTTCACTCGGTGGCGGCATCACACTAGCCATTATAATCTTTGGGGTATTACAATTATTGCCTTGGTATCAACCTCAATTCATCATTCCTCTGTCAGGAATGATTTTTGCTAATGCGATGAATGCTATCAGCCTTGCGGACGAAAGATTCAATAACGAACTGGCTCATCAACAAAGCTATCAACAAGCCGTAACATTGCCTTTAGTACAGCTCTTATACCCATAACCAATTCGCTTTTCGCTGTTGGTTTAGTCTCCATACCCGGCATGATGAGTGGACAAATATTATCAGGGATTGCACCTGCCATTGCAGCACGTTACCAGATTATGGTTATGTGCATGTTATTTGCCTCAGCAGGCGCGTTTTTTTTAACCCTATGCCGATTTTCTACAAAACAATCTGATAACATATAAGCCAAACAAGAGAATATTGACTCTCAGTCATTCGTTCATTGTTTTAACTTATTTTTATGTGGCAATTTGCCCTATCGCTTTGTCAGATATAATTAGCTAAAATATTTTATACTAAAAGCCATTACTTTAATGGCTTAGTACAAATTAACCATTAAAGACAGGAGACTCTCTTGATCACTTACAAAATAAAAACCTTTACACTGATGATTGGGCTTTGTTTATTACCGCTCGAATGGGTACATGCATCGGCTGCCGGACAAGATAAGATTCATGTCTCTGTGGAAGGTCCTATTACAAAAACAGGCGATTCCTTATTCTCCTTAACGGTCCAGTTTCGCCATAATAATGATAGAACGTATGAATCTACTGGCATGGCTTTTATTACTGGCCCCGATACATTTCGCCCAGATACCGCACTCAGCTCGGCTAAAAAATTAAAATCAGCCATCCTTGATTCGCTCGCAGAGCTTTACCCAGACTCACGGGGTATTAGCGCTGAAAGTCCTAAAAAACAACCAGAAGTTACTATCACCAATAATGCCAATTTCGCATTTACCCGCGTCACTTTCAGAGACTACTCCAACCAAAAATTAACTTATGACTTGGCCGGACAATCCTTTGGAGCCGCTGCTATTAATTTCTCTGTGGATATGGTCTACTTTGCTGATATTGCCTATATTGACGCTTTTGCTCCACCTAAACAAACTCAAGCAACTGGCGGTGGTATTACCATTAGTATTGATAACGGGCAACCTATCCGTATTGCAACCATAAACAAAGATACTCGAACCATAGAAAAAGAACTGGCTGACGCAATCTCACAGGCGACTTTTAGCAATTCATCTATCATCCCGCATAGTCGCGGCGGCGGAAAAAGAAACAGTAAAGCCTTTGATGGCGGTGAAATCCAATTCACTAACTTAGCCGCAAACAAAATTACGATTGACTTAAAAGACCCCAGCCTCGGTGTCTTAACAAAATTTCAATTTAAAGATACCGTAAAAGAAAAAGAGAGCGGGGTCTACATTAAATGGATTTTCGCCTTACTTTTCTTGATCGGTGCTGGATACTTCTTCTACAGTTGGTATAAAGAAACACACTAAAACTATTCCAAATAAAACCGTTGTGTCAAGTGCAGAACGGTTTTATTTGACTTCAGCCAATAGTTGATCAATAAGATTCTGTGCCTGATTCAGATAACCCGCACCAAATAAATTTAAATGATTCAAAATATGATACAAATTATAAAGATTCTTACGTACACAATACCCCGCATCTAGTTCAAATGATGCGTTATAAGCGCTATAAAACCCCGCACTAAATCCACCAAATAACTCGGTCATTGCCATATCAGTCTCACGATCACCGTAGTAACAAGCTGGATCAAAGATAATCGGCAAACCCATTTTATCTACAGCCACATTCCCCGCCCATAAATCCCCATGCAATAAAGATGGCATCGGTTGATAATCGGTAAAAAAGACCGCCATAATCTCCTTCAAGGCTTGTCCCGATTGTTGCAATCGGCACCCATAGCCATTACGAAGAGCCAGTTCCAACTGAAACCCTAGTCGCTGATCCTGCCAGAAAACTAGCCAATCCGTTCTAGCGCTGTTTTTTTGCACGGTAGACCCAATGGTATTATCTCTGTGCCAGCCGAAAAAAGGCTGCTCTAAGCGATGAAGCTCTGCTAATTGTTCACCTAAAGACTGCGCAGACTGAGCTGTGTTCGAGCCAAATTCTACAAAGGTCAACAACAAAAAACTTCTATCATCGACAACGCCACTCAAGAGTGGCTGTGGCACTGAAACCGTTTGGGTTGAATAAAGCGCCTCTAAGCCAGCATATTCAGCCTCAAACATCGACAGTAAATCAGCGTCGTTTAATTTAATAAAATACCGCTGTTTGCCCCCTACAATTTGATAAGAGGCATTAATACTCCCACCACTAACAGGGATGATTTTCTCAATTTCAAAGATTCTGCCGCTAAACTCTGCAATTTTATGTGCTAATAATTTTTTATTCATCACTCTAAATCATAAAATCGTTAAGGCTGTCCTTTCCTGCTATCACCGTAAAAGAGCACCTGTCCTTTGCGCTTAAAATTATTAATAATTCTTTGGCTCTCCTCACTGATCAAAAAAGCAATGTACTGCTGCGCCAAATCAAACTTAACATGCGGATGCCGCTTAGGGTTTATCGCCATGACATGGTAAGGGTTATTAAGCTTTGGGTCGCCTTGAAAAACAATTTCTAATGCCACTTTACCTTGATAGGCAAGGTATGTCCCCCGGTCTGTTAACGTATAAGCCCCACTTTCATTAGCCATGCGTAAGACCGCCCCCATGCCCTGACCAACAGACAAATACCACTGCCCCTTGGGGTTAATACCAACCTGCTGCCAAAGATTATTTTCTTTTTTATGTGTCCCCGAATCATCTCCTCTGGAAATAAATACACTTTGTCCGCTAGCGATTTTTTTCATCACTTCATCTGGGGTACTTAATTGGTACAATTCCAAAGGGTCACTGGCCGGGCCCACGATAACAAAATCATTATGCATAACCGCTTCACGATGAAAGCCAAAACCAGCATTCATAAAGGCGACTTCAGCCGCAGGTGCATGTACTAAAACGACATCGACATCACCATTGGCTCCCAACTGCAATGCTTTTCCTGTTCCCACAGCAATAACATTTAAACGAACCCCATAGTTTTTTTCAAAAACTGGATGCAACACCGAAAGCAATCCTGAATTTTCAGTACTCGTCGTTGTTGCCACACGCAAAATAACTGCATCTGCCACGCATACTGAAAAAAAAGCATTACATATAAAAATAAAAAAACATCTTTTAATCATCTTGGTATCCCAATATAAAACATCTACATTTCAGGTTAATTTAAACCGCCCAAAACGCATACCTCGTCTTCAAATTTAGACACTTAGAATTACTTTAAATCAACATCATTCAGCGTTCCTTTATGTGCTCATGTACAATATGAGATTATGAATCATGCCTACCATTTGACCAACCTTAAATTTAATTATGCCCTAAAAGAAACACTACATATTAAATCGCTGTCAATAAAATCGAACCAAATTACCGCACTCTTTGGTGCTAATGGTTCGGGTAAAAGCACCCTACTCAACATTCTTGCTTTTATCATACCTCCCCGTGAGGGACAACTTGACTTTTTAGGCCTCCCTACCTTTCCTAAGAAAGCACCCGCTTATCGAAAACAAATTGCTTTTTTAACGCAACGCCCCTACTTACTACAGGGTACGGTCAAACAAAACATCTCAACAGCATTAAAAATTCGCTGTATTCCAACATCACTACACGCTGAACGTATTGCAACTAGCTTGGATTATCTAGGCATTACAAATCTTGCTCATCGCACAGCGGATGAATTATCCGATGGCGAAAAACAAAAATCTGCACTGGCCCGTGCACTAGCCTTGACGCCCGACGTTCTCATCTTAGACGAACCTTTTAGCTATTTAGACCAAGCCAGTAAAAATAATCTTGAAAGTTTTATAAAGGACTACCAAAAAACCCTAATTTTCAGCACCCACAATCACCTCCAGGGCTGCGCCCTTAGCGATGAAGTTATTACACTAGCCGCTGGAAAACCGGTTCCCAACGCGATGATTAACATATTTGCAGGCCAACTCTCCAATAACTATTTTAAAACAACACAACTCACGTTAATCCCGCCAGACCAAACAACAACTGGCACACACATTTCAATAGACCCATCACAAATAGTCCTATCCAGATCAGCGCTTTCCTCCAGCATGAGAAATCATTTTCAAGGAAAAATTACCGCGATTATCGAGGACTTAAATAATGTGCGTGTCACCATTAAGGCTGGTGAAATATTTCATGCCATGATAACGCATCAAGCCTCAGATGATTTAAAACTCAGCATTGGTGATGAGGTTTGGTTGAATTTCAAATCCAATGCCGTTACTGTTTTTTAAAAAGTGTTCTGTTTAAAATACTTTAACACCTTGTTTTCAGTTAAAATTATTTGTTTTTTACTCGTCAAATCATCATGAGCTCGTTAGTTACTTACGGTCGATGCACCATAAAACTCATTGACACATTAAATGAACAAATTGGTCGAGGTACGTCATGGCTTACGCTCGCCCTTGTTATGATATCGGTTATCGTTGTTATACTTCGGTACTGCTTTAATATCGGCTCCATTGCCGCACAAGAATCTATCTCTTACATGCACGCCCTAATTTTTATGCTGGGAGCGGCCTATACACTCAAACATAATGCCCACGTTCGAGTAGACATTTTTTATCACCGCTTTAACGAAAAAACACAAGGCTGGGTTGATTTTCTCGGCACTCTTTTTTTATTAATCCCTGTTTGCCTTTTTATTATCATTAGTAGCTGGGAATATGTTGCTGATTCCTGGGCGATTCAAGAATCATCTCGGAACTCAGGGGGATTACCCGCCGTTTATCTCCTTAAAAGCACTATCATTGTTATGGCTGCTCTAATGCTCCTACAAGCAATTTCACTAGCCATTAAAAGCCTCTTTTCTGCCATTGGCATTCCCCTAAACACAACGCCATAACCCATGGAAGAATACTTAGCTTTTTGGATGTTTCTTACCGTCTTTTTCGTTCTACTTTCAGGCTTCCCTGTTGCTTTTGCTTTAAGTGGAACAGCTCTCGGTTTTGCCACTGTAGGCATTCAACTTGACCTCTTTGACACGGCCTTTTTGCACGCCCTACCCAATCGTTTATTTGGCATACTCAATAATGAAACATTAATAGCCGTACCCCTCTTTGTCTTTATGGGTGTCATGCTAGAGCGCGCTCAATTGGCTGAAGACCTGCTGGAAAGTATGGCTGATTTATTTGGTTCCACACGCGGAGGACTCGGTATTGCAGTGACTCTTGTAGGAATGCTAATGGCTGCAAGCACCGGTATTGTTGGCGCGACAGTTGTCACAATGGGCCTGTTATCACTGCCCACCATGTTACGCAATCAATATGACCCGGCTATTTCTTGCGGAACTATTTGTGCCTCAGGAACCTTGGGTCAAATCATTCCGCCTTCAATTGTATTGGTGTTACTTGGTGACGTTATCTCAACCGCATACCAACAGGCCCAACTTGATATGGGGATCTTTGCACCGGAAACCGTCTCAGTCGGTGACTTGTTTGCAGGCGCGCTAATACCAGGATTAGGACTGGTCTTTTTTTATCTACTCTACATCATTCTAACCGCCCACTTTAAACCTGAATCTATGCCTAGCCGCATAGATAAGCACGCCCCCCGTGAAACCAATTACCAGCAATTATTTGCTGGGCTCCTGCCCCCTCTACTTCTCATGTTTGCCGTTTTAGGCTCTATTATTAGCGGTATTGCAACACCCACTGAAGCGGCCTCTGTCGGGGCAAGCGGTGCACTTTTATTATCTTTCTTACGCAAAAAATTATCGCTCCCAACGCTACGTTCTGTGATGCAAAGTACCATAAAGATCACCAGCATGGTCTTTATGATCCTTATCGGGGCCGCTTTGTTTTCACTGGTCTTTCGAGGCTTTAATGGTGATGAAATAATAATTGAATTATTATCTGACTTACCTGGGGGTAAAATAAGCGCTATCTTTTTAGTCATGCTCGTCATGTTCGCACTCGGTTTTGTACTGGATTTTATCGAAATTACTTTTGTGATTGTACCCATCATTGGCCCTATCCTCTTAAGCATGGGCATTGATCCTATTTGGCTGGGCATCATGATTGCTATTAACCTACAAACCTCATTCCTAACCCCTCCCTTTGGTTTTGCGCTTTTTTACCTCCGTGGTGTAGCGCCAGCTGAAATCACAACAATGCAAATTTATCGTGGCGTAATGCCTTTTATTCTGATTCAATTATCTATGTTAGCGTTATTAGCCTATTGGCCCTCGTTAGCCACTTGGCTACCTGAATTTATTTATAAAAATTAGACTTATGTTTACCCAAAAAATCATTTGCTTATTATGTGCAGCACTTTTACTCTCGGCCTGTGGACAAATGGGACCGCTATATATCCCTGATAACCCCCCACCAGCTGACACACAATAACTATGGATTATTTCAATTATCAGGACGAGCAACTCTTTGCTGAACAGTGTTCAATTAGCGAAATCACCGAACACTATGGCTCACCCTGTTACATCTATTCACGCGCCACACTGGAACGACACTGGAAAGCCTTTGACCAAGCCTTTGGCAACCATCCCCACTTGATTTGCTATGCCATGAAGGCTTCTTCGAATATTGCTATTTTAAACTTACTGGCTCGCTTAGGTTCTGGCTTTGATATTGTTTCTATCGGAGAACTGGAGCGCGTCATCGCTGCTGGTGGAGACCCTAAAAAAATAGTTTTTTCAGGCGTGGGAAAACGTGAAGATGAAATCAGAGCAGCACTGGATGCAGGTATTCACTGCTTCAACATCGAAGTCAGCGAAGAAATCGATCGCATCAACACGCTTGCCAAAGAACGGGGCTGTATTGCTAACATTTCTATCCGAGTAAATCCTAATGTTGATGCCAAGACACACCCTTACATCTCTACCGGGTTAAAAGAAAATAAATTTGGTATTGATATCAATGAAGCCTTTACGCACTATCAACACGCGGCTTCATTGACGAATATCAAGATTCTGGGTATTGACTGTCATATCGGTTCACAACTCACAGAAACGGGCCCTTTCCTTGATGCGCTAGACAAGGTTTTATTACTCGTAGACCGACTCAACAACCAAAATATAACCGTTGAGCACCTTGACCTAGGTGGTGGATTAGGCATTTGCTATCAACATGAAACCCCGCCGGATCCTAAAGACTATATTGATGCGCTCTTGAATAAATTAGCGGGTAGAAACATCAAAATACTCCTTGAGCCTGGGCGAGCCATTGCCGGTAATGCGGGCATCTTAGTCACACGGGTTGAGTACCTAAAACCCACTGAAGCCAAAAACTTCGCCATTGTTGATGCCGCCATGAACGACTTATTACGCCCGGCCCTCTATAATGCTTGGCAAGCTATTATTCCTGTCAACGCACGCTCAACGGCACCCACGAAACAATGGGATATTGTTGGCCCTGTTTGTGAGACTGGTGACTTCCTTGGCAAAGAGCGCTTTCTAGCACTCTCCCCTAATGACTTATTAGCCGTTCGATCATCGGGTGCTTATGGTTTTTCAATGAGTTCAAACTACAACTCAAGACCTCGCCCTCCTGAAATTCTAGTTGATGGAAATCAAGCTCACCTTATTCGAAAACGAGAATCAATAGCCAGTTTATGGCAAGGGGAAAGCTTACTACCATGAATTTAAGGGTCAAAATAAATCGCAAACACATTTTATCCTCGAGTCTTTTAGAATTATGACGCCAATAGCTTTCACAAAAATGCACGGCCTCGGGAATGACTTTGTGGTTATTGATGCTATCAATCAAACGATAAACCTTAGCGCTGCACAAATACGTTTTATCGCCAACCGAAATTTTGGTATTGGCTGTGATCAATTACTCTTGGTTGAAGCCAGTTCTCCTGACTCATCGGCTGACTTTAAATACCGTATTTTTAACGCTGATGGCAGTGAGGTTTCTCAATGCGGTAATGGTGCGCGCTGTTTTGCTCGTTTTGTTCGCGACCAAAAATTATCCTTAAAAAACAATATCCTTGTCGACACAGGGGCAGGTCAATTATTACTCAGTTTCACCCAGAATGACTTAATTACTGTGAACATGGGCCTACCTAAACACAATCCAGAACAAATACCACTCATCACTTCATCCCCTGCATCCCCCCTATATAACATCACCATTGACACGACGGTATGGTCTTTTTCCGCCGTATCTGTGGGGAATCCTCACGCGGTTATCATCGTTAACGATATTGAGAGCGCCCCTGTAGACACGCTTGGAAAAGTGCTTGAAAACCACCCTGTTTTTCCTGAGCGTGCCAATATTGGATTTATGCAAATCATCACCCCCAACAGCATTAAACTCCGTGTTTATGAGCGTGGCTCCGGTGAAACATTAGCCTGTGGCAGTGGAGCATGCGCCGCTGTGATTTGCGGTGTTGAAAGAGATATGTTAGAAAAAGAGGTACGCGTTGAATTACCGGGCGGAGAGCTAACTATTCAGTGGCAAGGACGTAACACGCCTGTTTTTATGACGGGTTCGGCGACCCCTGTTTTTAACGGAACAATTATCCTATAATACGGAAACTACATCATGACACTCAAAATAACCGAAACTGACGTCAAAACCTACCTCGAAAAAAACCCTAGCTTTTTTCATAATAATCTCGAGTTATTAGAAACCCTTTCCATCCCTCACCTCAGTGGCCCTGCCGTATCCTTAGTCGCTAAACAACTTGAAATTTTCAGAGCTAAACACCAGCACGTCGAAGGGCAATTTATAGAATTAATTGATATCGCTAAAGAAAATGATCTCACCGCACAACGCATGCATGAGTTGACTCTGGCAACCCTTGACTCTCACACAATTGACACCCTAGTAAACAACTTAAATGAAGTCTTTAACAATTGTTTTTTAAGCGATTTTTTTACCGTTAAAGTTTTTGATGAACAAAAACACAACGCCCCAAACTCAGCAAAAATTTTCATTGATAAAGACAGCAAAGAAGCACTCGCCTTCAAAGAGGTTCTTGCCTTAAATCAACCCAAATGTGGCAAACCACCCATCAATCAAGCACGAATACTGTTTGCAAAGAATGCCTTACAAATTAGGTCCTGTGCCCTAATACCGATGAACTTTACTGGGTTAGAAGGCATTATTGCCATAGGAAGCCGTGAAAAAGAACGCTACCACGCGGATATGGGCCACCTTTTCCTAACTCAAATCAGTGAAATTATCGCCACGCGACTAATTACCTGTCTGAACCCAACGCATGATGTTCCCACCACCTAAAATAGCCCGCACCACGAAAAAATACGGTTAAACCCATGAGTCCTGAAGCCCTTATCTTACTCACTGACTTTTTTGACTATCTCCGCTATGAAAAACGAGCATCCAAAAACACGTTAACGCACTACCGCCGGGACCTTAAACAACTCACGCTTTTTTGCGAGCAAAAATCAATTACGCACTGGTCGACACTACAATACCCTGATATCAGAAATCATATTGCTGGCCGCCACCGCCTAGGACTCAGCGGTAAAAGTTTACAAAGAGAGTTATCTGCCATCCGAAGCTTCCTTAATTACCTCATTAAAAACGATCACTTACAAGACAATCCCGCTCGCTATCTACACGCACCCAAAACGAACAACTCGCTGCCTAAAACACTTGATGTTGATCAAATTCATGGCTTGCTTGAAACACAACCGCAATCCATACTAGAAACCCGTGACCTTGCTATCTTCGAAGTATTCTATTCCTGTGGCCTTCGGCTATCAGAACTCACCGAATTAAATCTTATAGATATCGATTTCCCCGAACAAATGGTCACCATTCAGCACGGGAAAGGGCATAAAAGTCGCTTAGTGCCTATTGGGGCGAAAGCACTATCAGCGCTAGAAAAGTGGCTGCCTATACGACTCACTCTCAACGATGATAACAATCCTGCACTCTTTCTTAGCCAACACGGGAAACGCCTAAGCAACCGTAGCGTACAAAGTCGACTGAGCCAATGGTGTAAAAAAAGCAATAGCCCCGTCCATATCCACCCCCACATGCTACGCCACTCCTTTGCCAGCCATTTTTTAGAATCCAGTCAAAATCTACGCGCAGTTCAGGAATTACTGGGGCATAGCAAAATCAGCACAACGCAAATATATACCCACCTTGATTTTCAACATTTAATAGCTATTTATGACAATACTCACCCACGCGCTAAAAAGTAGCCTTTTCCAGGTTATAATTTCCCCTTTTTTCCCTTAAAAAATATCAGTTTCAATAACTTATCTTGTCTTTTCTGATAATATAATGAACATAATGATTTCTTTAACGGCTTGACAACACAGGTAAAGCATACACTATGACGTTCCGTACACTTATTGATAACATTAGATACCGTGGAGTTCTCTGGGCAACAAGCTTCTTTTTTCTAGTAACCATCATTTTAACCACTATCTATGCACAAGTTATCTCACTAGAACCGGACCAATTCAATGTCCAAAAGCAAGCACTTAAAACAGCCAAAAAAACGACTATACGGGCACTTCCTACCGGCTATGTCTATAGCAATACACTTTCCGTTCTTGCCGATACCATTTTAGAAAAAAACGGGGGTTACTTAAGCAACGACATTGCGCCTCCCAGTGTATTTCTTGACAATATGCCCAGTTGGGAATTTGGCGCCTTAGTGATGATTCGAGATGGTGCAACTGCACTTAGAAATCAATTCGCCCGCTCACAATCACAATCTAATGAAGATTCCGATTTAGCAAAAGCAGAACCGTCATTTTACTATCAACACAATTCTTGGGCACTCCCTTCAACAGAAGGCGAATACAATAAAGGAGCGGAAGCCCTCAAAGGTTATATGAGTCGTCTTCTCAATAATCGCGCTCAATTTTATTCGCGCGCTGACAATCTAAGACAATATTTTGAAGTTGTTGAAAAGCGTTTAGGCGGCCTATCTGCCCGTTTAATTGCCAGCACCGGCCGAATCCAATCCAATCGTTCCAACGAACGTTATGCCGTTATGAAACAAACCCCATGGATAAAGATTGATGATGTTTTCTGGGAGGCGCGCGGAGCTACCTGGGCGCTTGTCCATCTCCTTAAAGCCGTCGAACACGATTTCGGTGACGTTCTAGCCAATAAAAATGCGTCTGAAACGATGAAGCGTGTGATTCACGAATTAGAAAAGGCGATTACCCCGATCTGGAGCCCTATGATTCTCAATGGTGATGGTTTTGGGATCTTATCCAATTACTCGCTAACCATGGCGACTTATATTACTCGAGCTAATGCCGCAACCTTAGATTTACGCGATATTATGATGCGCGGATAAAATCCGCCGTTTTTGCTTTTCGCTACTCATTACTTTTAAGGGAACGTACACATGAAAGAGGATTTTAATCAGAACCTCCAAAAATTAAGCACCTGGAAACGTATTTTCTTTATGGCTATCTTTGCTGTCATTGTCGGCTTGGTTCAAATAGTATTGCAACTCATCATCCTTCTTCAAATCGCATCAATGCTATTGACTGGCAACCCGAATACTAACATTCTGGGTTTTGGTAAAAAATTATCAATCTACCTCTACGATATCGTATTATTTTTAACCTTCAACAGCGAACGACTACCCTTTCCTTTTTCAGAGTGGTCCTTGACGGAGATCTTAGAAAACAAATCTAATACCCACCGCTAAGACTGAAAAGTCTTTGATCGCCCTTTTTTCGCCGTTAACTAATGGATGCACAAATAAATCCAAGAAAAATCATTCATATCGATATAGATGCTTTTTTTGCTGCCGTCGAACAACGTAACTTTCCACAATACCGAAACAAAACCGCTCATCGTCGGTGGTTTGCCTAATAGCCGAGGTGTCGTTGCCACATGCAGTTATGAAGCCCGTGCTTTTGGCGTTCATTCTGTTATGCCATCATCTACAGCCTTACGTTTATGTCCCCATGCTATATTTGTAAAATCGAGATTCGACGCTTACCGAGACGTCTCGGAACAAATTCAAACCATATTTAAAGAATATACTGAACTCGTTGAGCCTGTCTCATTAGATGAGGCCTATCTTGACGTGACCACGATTGATCATTTTAATCATTCTGCAACACGCATTGCTCAAGACATTATTCAAAAAATAAAGCAAAAAACACAACTCACAGCATCCGCGGGCATTTCTTATAATAAATTCCTAGCTAAAATAGCTTCTGATATAAACAAGCCTAATGGACTTTTTACGATTACACCCAAACAAGGATCCCAATTTATTGAACAATTACCCATCGGTAAATTCCATGGTATCGGCCAAGCTACTGAACAAAAAATACACGCTCTAGGTATTTATACGGGGAAAGACCTCAAAGCATTAAGCCAAGAACAATTACAACACCATTTTGGCAAAACTGGATTACATTACTTCCGCATCGCGCACAATGAAGATAACCGCCCTGTTCGTCCATACCGAACCATAAAATCAGTCGGTATTGAAAAAACATTTACTAACGATCTCAGTGACCCTAGGGTTATTGAACAATCTATTAATTATTTATTTTCAACTGCTTTTGCAAAATTACAAAAAAAAGAGCTTAACGCCTTGACCGTTACCCTTAAAGTGAAATATGAGAACTTTGAGCAAATTACTCGTAACCGAACCGGTCATGAACACCAAACCGATCAAGGGCTTGAGCAAGAAATTCTGACTGCATTAATCAAGAAAATGGCCATTGGCCAACGAAAAGTTCGGTTGCTGGGTATCACCTTTTCATCCTTAGAACCCAAGGGTACTGTTTGCCACCCTCAACAACTGGATTTATTTCAACTTAATTGATCAGTTTCATCAAATAAACTTTTTAACAGCCTAAACAATAACCGTGCTGACTTTGCGGGCTTACCCAGCGCCATTTCTTTTTTAGCAGCACGCACCAACTGACGTAAATATTGTATATCCGCTTCTGGATGTACATCTAATAATTCCGTTAAAGCCGCCTTATCCTCTAACAGTAACCGGGTTCGCCAATGCTCTACCTTATGTAACTCACGTGCAGAATGAACACTTTTATTTTTTAATACATCCAAACGTTCTTGAATGACATCCATTTCAATTGCGCGCAATATCCCCGCAATATATTTAAGCTGCCTTTTTCGAGCGCCTTTATTTGGCGGCATAGCTGCACCCGCAGTTATCGCATCCATTAACTGCTCAGATAACTTTAAGGTCGCTAAACTGGCTGGTGATAACGCCACTAATTCTTTTGCCATCACTTGTAAAGCTTGGTCATCCCGCTTTAATTGCGAACGACTTGGCTTATCAAACTCCATCGACTCTAACTCTTTCATATCATCCTACAACCAATAAAAAAACAACAAATATAACCACTAATCCAATCGGTAAAATCACCCCCATCCAGTCTGATGGAACATCACGATTTCTTCTCATAGATGACTTTATATTAGGGATGAATAAAAATAACACGCCTAAAACAATTATCCCTAGAACCACATTCTCCCACATTGATAATGTTTCCAATCGACCTCCTAAATTACCTTACTGCAATACAATTGATGACAAATCGCTATTAAAGCATTACTAAAATTTGTTGCCACTGCTTTTTCTTTTCATCCAGCGTCATTGCTGCATAGGCAGGACTCGTCGACGGTAATCGATAATAATCTAATCCATATGCTAGTTCAGGCAATACACGACGTTGGAAAATTTTCTCGGCTGCCTGACCATTAAAGAACACCGTTCTTACTAAGGGGTATGTTTTAAAAAAAACATTAAAATCATTAACCGTTATGGTTTGCGGATTAATCTTCACATCTAAACTCCCTTCGCGTTGGCAGCTTTGTAAAACATCCCAAACAGCAATTCTTTGGTTTAATAACAAAGTGACCTTCTGCTCATAAGTCGTTAATTCTTGAGTATCAAATAAAGACGCTATAATAAACCAAAATGTATTACGGTCATGACCATAATATTGCTGTTTCTTAAGTGAATCCTGACTGGGCGCTGACCCTAACACAAGAACTTTAGAGTCCATATTAACTAGTGCAGGAAAACCACAAATCAAATCACCATTATTCCGCAAATGTCAGACCTCCTATACAGACTATTATACGACAACTTAACATTGCCTAACCTAATTGTAATGCATACCATAACAACAAATACAAACCTAACCACACGTTTCGCTTTACTATATAAGAATCGGCCTTTACACTGCCCTCAACACTCATTACCTGTTTTAAAATGCAAATAACTACCGTCAGTTCACAACCCTATCATGATCAAAAACCTGGAACCTCAGGACTAAGAAAAAAAGTTAAGTGCTTTCAACAGCCCAACTATTTAGAAAATTATATTCAAGCCACTTTTGACTGCATGACCGATTATAAGGGGCAAGCTCTCGTCATTGGTGGTGATGGTCGATTTTACAATTGTCATGCAATCCAAATCATCATCAAAATTGCAGCGGCTAACGGTTGCCATCACTTACTCATCGGGCACCAAGGCTTACTCTCCACCCCAGCCGTTTCGCATTTAATTAGAAAATACCAAGCCTTTGGTGGTTTTATTTTATCGGCTAGCCATAACCCTGGCGGTCCAGACAAAGATTTTGGTATTAAATTCAATATTGCTAGCGGCAGTGCAGCACCGGAACAATTAACCGATGCTATCTTCGCCAGAACGCTCGAAATAAATCGTTACTATCGGGCTACTTTTGACGACATTGATATCCATAAAATTCACCAGCTTGAAATTGACACCCTCACTGTTTCAGTCATTGATTCTGTCACCGACTATGCCCAACTCATGACCGAGATTTTTGATTTCGATCTTTTACGAAAAGTCATTACCAATAAATCTCTTAGTTTATGTTTTGATGCGATGCATGCTGTGACAGGCCCTTATGCCAAACATATCTTCGAAACCATGTTAAACGCACCTCCGGGCTCGGTCATTAACGCCACCCCTTTAGAAGACTTTGGCGGAGGTCATCCTGACCCTAATTTAACGCAAGCGCAGACCTTAGCCGCCCTTATGTTTAGCCCTGGCGCCCCTGTTTTCGGCGCGGCATCTGACGGTGATGGTGACCGGAATCTTATCTTAGGTAATAACATCTATGTGACGCCCAGTGACTCACTTGCCATTATGGCAGCCAATGCACAACTAATCCCGGGGTATCATCAAGGACTCTGTGGTGTTGCCCGTTCTATGCCAACGAGTCAAGCCATTGACCGTGTCGCACAACATCTGAACATCCCTTGTTTTGAGACACCCACAGGTTGGAAATTTTTTGGTAATTTGCTAGATGCTAAAAAAATAACACTATGCGGTGAAGAAAGCTTTGGCTCAAGTTCAAATCATGTCCGTGAAAAAGACGGTCTTTGGGCGGTATTATTCTGGCTTAACTTAATCGCCCAAAAAAATAAATCTGTCCAAGAAATAGTCCATGAGCACTGGCTTAAATTTGGCCGTGATATATACTCTCGCCACGACTACGAAGCATTGGATCTAACGCTTGCGACTACTCTATTTAATCAACTCCGCGACAAATTAAGCACCTTATCAGGCAAAAATTTTAACGGTTATGTCGTCAGTCATGCAGATGAATTTAATTACCAGGACCCTGTTGATGGTAGCCACAGTAAAAACCAAGGGATTCGAATTCGCTTTACCGATGGCTCACGAATTGTATACCGGCTCTCTGGCACGGGTACCGTTGGTGCCACTTTACGTATTTACATTGAACGATTCACCCAAGACACGACGCAATTTGATACCGACCCACAAATTTCGTTAGCCCCGCTAATAACCCTTGCTGAACAATTTTGTGAGGTTAAAAAGAAAACCGGATTAAAAGAACCCAATGTTATTACCTAAAGTACATGTCTGAACTCAACACGGATACTGTCTGCAAATTGGCATCCGAAACGTGCTCTTCAAAATCATGAGCAACAGTGTGTAATGAACTAATAACCAGTACGCCTACAACAATCAAAGTAATCTGCTTTAAACTGGACTGCATATCCGTTTTCTTATGCAAAGTAGGAATTAAATCCGCAACAGCGATATAAATAAAACTTGAAGCCGCCAAAACTAGAAAATAAGGCAAATAGCCGTGCAAATCAGCTAACCCAAAATAAGCAATCACCCCGCCTAAAACGGTTGTTAAACTAGCAAGCATATTATAAAACAGCGCTTTTCGACGTGAATATCCACTTTTAAGCAAAATAGCAAAATCACCTACCTCTTGTGGGATTTCATGTGCCGCAACCGCCAAACTCGTTACAATACCTAAATTAACATCTGTTAAAAAAGCCGCTGCAATTAATATCCCATCAACAAAATTATGAATACTATCGCCTACAATAATTAACGTTCCTGCCGCTTCGTGATTGTGATCAGTGCCCTCATGAATATGTGCCTCGCAACTTCCAGAATGACAATGACGCCAAATTAATAATTTCTCTAAAACAAAGAAGCCTAACAAGCCGGCCAAAATAGTGGCTGATAACTGTTGAAAATGAACCTGATCAACTGATTCAAAAGCATGAGGAATTAACCCCCAAAAAGAAACTGCCAACAAAGCACCAATCGAAAAACTTATTCCATGTGGCAAAATAGCGTTACGTTTTTTTTCAGGTAGCCACAAAAATATTGATGCGGCTAAAACACTTAAAACACCCCCTATAGCCGTAAAAATTATAATTAAAACTAATAAATTCATGCGTTATTAAAACTCTCTCCAAATCAGTGAAACCATTCGTCCAGTCATATTATCTCTTCGATAAGAAAAAAACCGACGCGTATCCGTATAGGTGCAATATTCGCCCCCATAAATACCCTCTATACCCGAATCCTTTAAAATTAACCGGGCTAACTCATAGATATCTGCTAAAAAATACCCTCCATCCACCGGGCTAAAAGCATCAACCATCATGGGATTCTTGCTCATAAAGGCATCTCTCACCTCAGCGCCTACTTCAAAAACGGCACCTCCTATAGCCGGACCCAACCATGCTATAAAATCAACATCTGGCATGGCCTTCAACGTATTCTCTAAGATACCTACTAGTAGTCCACGCCACCCACAATGTACAGCAGCAATCCACTGACCTTTTTTATCCGCTAAAAGAACGGGTAAACAATCCGCAGATAAGACAGCACAAACAATGCCGGGTTTATCCGTAAAGCTAGCATCTGCATCCGGTATTGCCGTAACACCATCCGCACAAACAACCTGATTGCTGTGCACCTGGTTTAACCAGACAGGCTCGGTTGGCAACATCCATTGCCGCCGCAAAATTTCACGATTTTCACATACAGACTGTACACGGTCACCCACATGTAGAGCCAAATTAAAACTATCGTAAGGCCCTGTGCTCACCCCGCCATAGCGAACTGTTGAAACAGCACGTATCCTTTGAGGGACTGGCCATTCAACATCGACGCTACATTTTATCATTTGTCGCTAATGCCTTCGTAAGTTTATCCATATCTTCTGGCAATTCGGCGATCCATTCACAATATTCACCGGTGCCTGGATGAATTACCCCTAACTTAGCCGCATGTAAGGCCTGCCGTTTAAAACTTTGTAACTCTACGGCCAATTCAGCGCCACAATTTTTGGGAAGCCTAAATCGTCCCCCATAAACGGGATCGCCTAATAAAGGGTAATGAATATGCGCCATGTGTACTCTGATCTGGTGCGTCCGTCCTGTTTCCAGCTTTACCCCAATTAAAGTATGTTGCTGATAACGTTCTAATACCCTGAAATGCGTTATTGCCACTTTCCCCGACGCCACAATGGCTTGACGCTTTCTATTAACCGGGTGACGACCCATCGGCTCATCAACTGTTCCACCCGAAGTCATTCTGCCTTGTGTTATCGCTAAATACTCTCGCTGAACGGTTCTACTTTGTAATTGGTTCACCAAATGCGCATGGGCCGTAAGGGTCTTTGCTATCATCAATAATCCGGAGGTATCTTTATCAATACGATGAACAATACCCGAACGCGGAATAGTCGATAATACCGGTGCATAAAACAACAACCCATTCTGCAATGTTCCTGACCAATTGCCTGCAGCCGGATGGACAACTAAGCCTGCGGGCTTATTAATAATCAACATCTCTGAATCTTCAAAAACAATCTCTAACGGTAATTCTTCTGCTTCCAAGGTTGTAATAACTTCAGCTTCCGCATTAAGTACAATCACTTCACCGCCTTTCATCAAGACCTTGGGTCGTAATTGCTCCTCATCGACCAACACACGGCCTGACTTTATCCATGTCTGTAATCGACTCCTAGAATATTCTGGGAATAATTCTGCAAGGGCTTGATCTAATCTAAAACCGGCCATTTCAAAAGGTACTATTTTGATCATAAAATTCATTCAACGTTAGTCATCTTAAAAGTTAATTTAAGGTATACTCAATTTTTCATTTAAAAAAATAAATGTACCTAACAGCAGGCTACATAATTAATCCATGGCGCACAATCTAAATATTGGACTCTACCGCATACTCAGAGTTACTCTTCTTACCGTATTTTTACTGCCCACAAGCGGATGTGATTATTTAAAAACGCTCGACTTATCAGAACCGGATGAAATTAGCAGCCTTATCGAATCCGATCAACTCCAAATCGACGCTGATAAAGCATTAGAAAACAAAAGCTTCCAAAAAGCCATTACGCGCTATGAAGAATTACAAGCCCGCTTCCCTTTTGGCGGTCATGCCGCACAAACACAGCTTAATCTGGCTTATGCACAATATAAAAATGGCGCCTTTGAAGCGGCTATTGCATCAGCTGACCGTTTCATCAAAACTTATCCCACCAACGCCAGTGTTGATTACGCTTATTACTTAAAAGGACTGGTCAACTATAATCAAGGAATCGGTTATATTGCGCGCTTTTTACCCACTGACGCCTCGCAACGTGACCCCGTAAACAGCCGTGAATCATATGCTGTTTTTTCCGAATTAATACGCCGCTTCCCTAATAGCGCCTATGCTCCAGATGCCAAGCAACGCATCATTGCACTACGTAATAAATTGGCTTCCTATGAAATAAACATAGCGCGATACTATCTTAAAAGAAAAGCTTACATAGCAGCCGCTAATCGTGCCAGTGCTGTCATCCAAAACCATCAAAAAACCACTGCGATCCCCGATGCGCTTAAAATAATGCAAGAAGCTTATGAACACTTAGGTGTTGATGACTTAGCGAAGGATGCCGAACGCGTTTATCAAAAGAACTATCCTAATGGACCTCCTCCCATATACAAGGATACCGGCATTATTCAAACTATTTGGGAATTTATTGATTTAGAAAATTAGTTGCCAACCATAAAAAACTACACCTCTACCCCGCGATATCCTGAGGTGATGGGGTAACGTCGCTCACGCCCATAAGCCCGCTTAGTAATACGTATACCTGGCGGAGCCTGACGACGTTTATGTTCATTTCGATCTACCAACGAAATGGCCCGACAGACATCCGCTTCTGTATATCCTGCCGCTATGATCATTTCTGCACTCTGATCCTGCTCAACGTACCTTTTTAGAATGGGATCCAAATCAGAATATGCAGGCAATGAATCTTCATCAATTTGATTCAGTGCTAATTCAGCCGATGGTGGTCGCGTTATAACACGCTCTGGAATCACCGAAGATATCTGATTCCGATACTCTGCTAATTGATAGACCAATAATTTTGGAACATCTTTCAGCGGTGCAAAACCGCCAGCCATATCACCGTACAAAGTCGCATAGCCCACACTCATTTCACTTTTATTACCCGTCGTCAATAACAGCTTCCCTTGTTTATTCGAAATTGCCATCAAAATAACCCCACGGCATCGCGCCTGAATATTTTCTTCTGTAACACCGCCCTCAGCACCGCTTTCAAAGACAACTGATAATACCGAATTAAAGGCTGTGACCACTGAATGAATAGGAATGATGTTAAAAGCAACCCCCTGATTCTGCGCCTGCTTTTCTGCATCTTCTAAACTCATACTCTGGGTATATTCTGATGGCATGAGTACGGCCTCGACATGCTTTGAACCCAAAGCATCTACAGCGAGTGCCAGTGTTAATGCAGAATCAATCCCCCCTGATAATCCTAAAATAGCACCCTGAAAACAATTCTTTCTAACGTAATCTCGAACACCTAAAACCAGAGCCTGATATTCACTTTTAATCGATTTATAACATGGGGCTATCGATGATAATTTTGGCTGTAACCGATTCTGCTGATCAAATTGCACCACGGATAAATCTTCAATAAATTCTGGCGCCCTAAAAATAACTTCACCTAAACAATTCATTACAAAAGAGGCTCCATCAAAAACCAACTCATCCTGGCCCCCCACCTGATTAACATAAACAACAGGTATTTTCACACTTTGAATACGCTTACGAACCATTTCCTCTCGCTCAAAAATCTTACCCCCATGGAAAGGCGACGCATTTAAATTCAGTAATAATTCAGCGCCCAATTTTTGAGTTCTTTCAACTATGCCTGAGCTCCAAATATCTTCACAAATACTTAGGCCTATGACATGTCCTTTAAAATCAAAGAGACAAGAATCTTCGCCACAGTCAAAATATCGTTGCTCATCAAAGACCCCGTAATTTGGCAAAACATTTTTACGATAAATAGTATGGACTTCTCCTTCATGAATAAAGGCAGCACTGTTATAAAGCTTATCGGCCTCTTGCTCTGGAAAACCAATCACAATACTTATTTTCGTCAATGATTGCGCTATACGCTTTATTGCTTCATTGGCATGGACAATAAAATCTTTGCGAAATAATAAATCTTCCGGTGGGTAGCCCGTAATCGTTAACTCAGGAAAGACCACAAGATCAGCCTTCAAATGATCACGTGCATTTTCTGCCGCCACTATAATATTATCGGTATTAGCCGCAATACTGCCGACCATTAAATTCATTTGGGCCAATGCTATATTCAGAGTCATTGTTTTTTAGTGAAAAAGTAAATTACAAATCAAGAAAACGATTATTACGATAACCGCGCTTTCATACGCTCACCAATCTCAGTGGGTGAGCGAGCAACATCAACACCCGCTGCTGTCAATGCAGCAATTTTGCCTTCTGCCGTTCCCTTACCACCGGTAATAATAGCGCCCGCATGACCCATTCGCTTTCCTGATGGCGCGGTAATACCTGCGATATAACCCACTATCGGTTTACTCACATGATCGACAATATAGTCAGCGGCCTCTTCTTCTTCACTACCGCCTATTTCACCCACCATAACAATACCTTCTGTCAACGGGTCTTCTTCAAACATTTTAATCACTTCAATAAAACGTAACCCATGAATCGGATCACCCCCTATCCCAACGCAAGTTGATTGTCCCAACCCTTGTTGTGTTGTTTGCTTAACGGCCTCATATGTCAATGTCCCTGAACGCGACACAATGCCAATCCGCCCTAGCAAATGAATATCGCCAGACATAATACCAATCTTACATTCTCCAGGCGTAATAATCCCCGGGCAATTAGGCCCAATCAACACCGAACTTGAATTCTCAAGAACCGCTTTGACTTTCAGCATATGGAGAATAGGAATACCCTCCGTGATACAAACAATAACTTTTATACCGGCTTCTTCCGCTTCTAAAATAGCATCGGCCGCGAAAGGTGCAGGAACATAAATCATAGTGGCATCGGCGTCAGTTACATCAATCGCTTCTTGGACACTGTCAAATACCGTTAGACCTAAATGCTGTTCTCCGCCACGCCCTGGCGTAACACCGGCAACTAATTTTGTACCATATGCTAACGCCTGTTGCGAATGAAAAAGACCTTGCTTGCCGGTCAATCCCTGACAAATCACCTTAGTACTTTGGTTTACCAGAATACTCATAATCCCCCCGCATACTCAACAACTTTTATGGCTGCTGTTTCAAGATCTTCCGCAGCGATAACCGATAACCCAGAATTATTTAATAATTGCTGCCCCAACTCTGCATTAGTTCCTTCTAAGCGAACTACAATTGGGATTGTCATCTTAACTTCCTGAATAGCTATAATCAGCCCTTCTGCAATCATGTCACACTGCACAATACCACCAAAAATATTAACCAATATTGCCTTAACCTGTTCATCCGATAAAATAATCTTAAATGCCTCAGTCACGCGAGCCGCTGTTGCTTCTCCACCGACATCAAGAAAATTAGCAGGCTCACCACCTTTTAGCTTAACTAAATCCATGGTTGCCATGGCCAATCCAGCACCATTAACCATACAACCTATATTGCCTGACAAAGTAATATAATTAAGCCCAAATCCTTGCGCTTTATTCTCATTAATATCTTCTTGCTCCCGGTCTCTTAGCGCCAAAATATCAGAATGTCCTGACAATGCATTATCATCAAACGTAATCTTTGCATCGAGCGCTAATAACGCATCATTTTCTGCTTCAACCAAGGGGTTGATTTCAATTTGACTGGCGTCTTTTTCTATAAACACCTGATACATACCACGCATAATGCGTTCCATCATACGAATCTGCTCCCCCTTCAAGGACAAAGCATAAGCGACCCGGCGACATTGGTACGGTTGCAACCCAACAATGGGGTTGACCTCAATTGACAAAATCTTCTCTGGGCTCTCTATGGCGACAGTTTCAATATCCATGCCTCCCGCCTCAGAAGCAATAAAAACCAATTTTTCTGAAACACGCTCAACTAGCAAACTCAGATAAAATTCACGTTTAAGCTCAACCGTTTCTTCAATCCAAACTGAATTTACCGGCAATCCCTTAACGCCGGTCTGCTTCGTAACTAAGCGCGTACCTAACAATTGATGGCTAACCTCAGAAATTTTGCTAAAACTATCCACCACATGAACACCACCAGCCTGCCCCCGACCACCGGCATGAATTTGAGCCTTCAGCACCCAAGCATTACGCTCTAACATTTGCGCACATTGTTTCGCTTCTTCTACGGTAGAAGCCAACTTCCCAACAGGAACAGGAATACCATAATCACTGAGAATTTGTTTTGCTTGATATTCATGAATATTCATATGTTATTCCTTGATCGATAAAATCATCACGTATATTCTAAAATAATGACTCAACATATTGTTGCTCATTGACCTTTAAATAACCCTTACCACAGTTTATCGTCTCTGCTACTTCACCGCTAGCTTTGGCAACCCCGACCTTAACCCCATCGCGTATTGATTAAACATTTTCTTCAGCAATATAGATTGATTAATCATATTCATCCCCCAAGAACGCAATTGCACAACAGGTTGATCATGAACACCATACATTCGCTTTAATAAATCCATCGTTGTCATCATGACTAAGTTATCACCTTTTCGCCATCGCTCGTAACGTCTTAATACTTGTGCGCTGCCTAATGGTCGACGCCGTTCTTTTGCCAGTACAAGTAACTCGATAATGGCTGCCGCATCTAATAATCCAGCATTAGCCCCCTGCCCTGCTAAAGGGTGCATGGTATGTGCAGCATCACCCACTAACACAAAAGCCTCAGCCGTATAACTATTCGCATGCTGAAAGTTCAGTGGAAAAGCAGCTCGCGTAGCCACACTAGTTATCTCCCCCAAAAGCCCCCCCGACGCTTCCGTTAATGCCGCCAAGAAATCCACCTCGGAACAATCTCTATACTCATTAGCGCTGGCTGTCCCTAACGTCCAAACAATTGAGCTTTGCCCATTACGTAACGGCAAAAAAGCCAATGGACCCTGTTCTAAAAATCGCTGCCACGCCGTTCGTTGATGATCCTTTGTCGTTGAAACTGTCGTGACTAACCCCTGTTGGTGATAAGGCCAGCTAAGCACACCAATTCCCATTTGACTACGCATCGAAGAATGTTGGCCATCTGCAGCTATAACTAACGCTGCTTTAATACAGCGCCCACTCCGCAATGTTAATTGCCGCCCTAAAGAATGAGGTGCTATCGCCACAACAGGATCCGCACAAATGACTTCACCACAATCATAACCCTCGAACAGATCCCATAAGCCAGCTACAATTACTCTATTTTCAACAATAAAACCTAATTCTTGAAAATATGTTTCAGTATTATCAAAATGCAGACAACCATTACCAGCACCGTCGTATACACGCATATCCCGATATGGACTGACACCGCGTCGAACAATCTCAGGCCAAGCCCCCAATCCTTTCATGATATTAACAGACCCCTGCGTGAGCGCTGAAACACGAAGATCATAATCGCTTTGTGGCAAAATGCGCGGTGGGTTTTCTTTATTTAGTAACGCTACTGAAATACCCTTATTTGCCAATCCACATGCAACAGTTGCCCCGACAACACCACCGCCGACAACAATAATTTCATATTGGTCTACCACCTCAATATCTCCGTTTACCAAGACGATTTAATTTCCCACCTAAGCCCATAGCATGTCGCGTTACCAAGGATTTAACACTGTTAACATGATCGAGTACAATTAATGCCGTATTACGTGAAATAGCAACAGGAACCCAATCATTAGAAAAAACACGAACCAAGCAATCGGTGAAATTAACAACCTTGTCATGATCAATCTGACGCACTTTTGCATAGCTTTTCAAAAAGTCAGGATCACCAATATCGCCTCCACTTTCAGCTTGCTCAATTAACATCTCGGCCAACTGCAAGACATCACGCAACCCAAGATTAAACCCTTGACCTGCAACCGGATGTAATTGATGTGCGGCGTTACCCACAATGACTGCACGCCCTTCAACCATCCTATCTGCTCGTATAAGATTCACAGGAAAAGCAAAACGTGGCCCAACTAATTGTAATTCACCCATGCGATAACCAAAACAATTTTGCAGTTGTGCCAAAAAATCACTATCACTGCCTTGAATTAAATCATCAGCTTGTTCATTTGTTCGTGTCCAAACGACAGCACTACAGCCTTCTATTGTCGGTAAAACCGCTAACGGCCCCTGTGAGGTAAAGCGTTCATAGGCCACATAATTATGTCCTAACGATGAACGAATCGTCGTAACAATGGCTTTTTGAGAATACTCTGTAATCTTTTGTTTAATACCCAATAAATCTCGAACCGTGGACTGCCCACCGTCTGCACCAACTACAAGCTTAGTGGTTAAATTCACCGACTGCTTATCCACATTAATATTAAGATAAGTCGCCTCATCACTAGACATTAAGCCAACAACACGAGCGGGACAATAAACCGTTAACCCCGTTTGACTCGCTTGCTTACTCACATGACTTTCAATCTGATGGGCCGTAATGACATAGCCTAAAGCTTCGACACCTTCTTTTTCTGCAGACAAACGTGTTTTACCAAAATGGCCCTGATCAGATATGTGAATATGTTTTATGGGGGTTGCTGTTTTGCTTATTGTTTCCCACAACTCTAATGCGGCCAACATCACTGTTGAGCCATAGGCCAAAGCCAATGCTCGTTGGCCTATGGGTGCCTTTTCCCGTTCAATATCCGTTTCAGCCTCAATTAAAGCTACCCGTAATCCAGAGTCCTTTAGCGCCATAGCCAGACAATTACCGGCCAAGCCACCACCCACAATGATCAAATCATAGTCATAACGCATCTAGTTGGCCTGCATTAATGCTTCAATCGCCGGAATAGTTTTAGGTGCCGCCTCAGTTAAGACCTCACACCCCTTTTCTGTCACTAAAATATTATCTTCAATCCGTATCCCGATGCCTCGCCACTGTATAGCTACTGACGTATCCTGTTCTGGGATATAGAGCCCAGGCTCTATAGTCAACACCATTCCTGATTCTAATAATCGCCATTGCCCATCTATTTTATAATCGCCGACATCATGCACATCCATCCCCAACCAATGTCCAATTCGATGCATATAATAAGGTTTATATGCCTCTTGCTCAATTAATTCGCTAACTACACCGATTAAGATACCTAATTCCACCAAACCTGCGGTTAACACCTCAATAGCAATATCATGCGAACAATTCCAAGGCGTCCCCGGTTGCACTTGTTCAATAGCTGCTAACTGAGCATCTAAAACGAGCTGATACAATAATTTTTGAGGTTCACTAAATCGACCTGAAACCGGAAAAGTCCGGGTAATATCCGCTGCATAATAATGACATTCAGCACCGGCATCGATTAACAACAAATCACCTGTTTGTAGGCGTGAAACATTATCTGTGTAATGCAATATACAAGCATTCGCACCACCTGCAACAATTGAGGGATAAGCAGGTGACCTATGCCCATAAAACATAAATTCATGAATCAACTCTGCCTCAACTTGAAATTCATATTGGCATAATCGACAATTCTGCATAGCTCGTTTATGCGCCTTCGTGGAAACTTCAGCTGCTTGGCGCATCAAAGCAATTTCTTGAGGGCTCTTAAAAAGGCGCATCTCATGAAGCACATGCTCTAAAGAAACAAACTCGCCCGGCACACGTATCCCCGAACGACTATTTCCTCTTAAGGTATTAACCCAGTCTAAAATATGATGGTTTATTTCACTATCTCGTCCCATCGGATAAAACACACGGGCCTTATTTTCAAGTAGGCCCGGTAAAATATCGTCCAAGTCTTCAATAGGAAAAGCGTCATCTGCTCCATGCTCTTCAACGGCACCTTCTAAGCCGGCATGAGCACCTTCCCATAATGCCTTTTGCGCATCAAATTCAGGACAAAACAACAAATATTCCCCTTGCTGACGACCGGGAATAAAAACAGCAACAGACTCTGCCTCTACAAATCCTGTTAAATAATAAAAATCGCTGTCTTGGCGGAAAAGATAATCAACATCTCGATTACGGTTTTTTTGAGTCGCACTGGCAATAATAGCAATGTTACCTTCACCGATTGCTTCCATTAAAAAACGCCGTCGACGCTTAAATTCTTCTTGATTCATGTGGTTTATTTTTTAAAAACGAACAGTTTTAATGTAAGGCCTCAGCATCACCTTCTGAAGACAGGTCAGACTGAACAACCTGCACGGCGACTCGCACATACTCCACTAACTCAAAAAAAGCTGTCTCATCTTCTTCACCCTCAACATCACTATCAACCTGCGTGAACTCAACCAAATCTTTCAAAAGCTCACCACTCTCACCGGGCCAATCATCTCCTGAACGGGCAAACCCCAACCCCAGTAAAAACCCTAAACACCAATGCCGTAGCGCATCGACACGATTAGACAAACTTTCCTCATCATCAGGCAATAATAAATCGAACTCAAAACCACCCTCACTCAATAATTTAGCGGTCTGTTCAAACAGGGCTAACAAGGCTAATTTTTCAACATCGGTCAAAGGGTTAGATTCTGCTAATAATTCTTTTAACCATAAATCGCTGGATATTCGAATATCAACACACAACATGCCGGTGGCAAGACCGTGCGCTTCAGCCGCATTACTGGTTACACCAGCATCCATTAACAATGCATCAATAGATAAATATGTCATAAAATAGCGTTTACCTTTTTTGTAACTTTAATAAACTAGAGCTCTTATGCTACTATTTAAGCTCCATCCTAATATAGAAATGATTCTAACATTAACTGCATTCTCGACTATGGCAAGTGAAAATAATCAACTCCAGATCCTTGAAGAAAAACTGGATAGCCTTATCCAGATGTGTAACTCCATTACCGAAGAAAATGAATTGCTAAAAATCAAACAGGTTGAGTTAATCCGTGAAAAATCGAGACTCATCGAGAAAACGATTCTTGCAAAAACAAAAGTTGAATCCATGATAACACGACTCAAATCAATGGAGCATATGTGATGACAAAAAACTGCTCTGTTTTACTGCCTATCTTCGGAAAAGAATATAAGGTTTCCTGCTCCGCTGAGGAAAAAAATAATCTCTTACATTCAGCGCAATTACTTGATAAAAGAATGCGTGAAATTCGAGACTCAGGAAAAGTCACTAACGCAGAAAGGGTCGCGGTTATGGCAGCCCTAAATCTTGTTCTCGATATTGACCCGACAACGACCGAAAATCCACAATTAAACCCTGAAATTGATCGTCACCTATTACGGTTACAAAGAAAAATAGATAACACACTCGAAAAAATTTAATTTCCGATTTCCCTTACCCCATAACTACGTTAAAATGAACTGTGTCTCCTGTAGCAACCGAGGCGTATTTGGTCTTCTTGGGCTTAGATACAACCTTAGGGTACAGACATTGACCATGGTGTGCATGTCCTTTAACGGAAAGCCTTTTTGGCCAATAATGTTCCCACTTGAGCCCCTGGTTCAAGAACAAAAATACAAAACGGTGCACATGGGAGACGCCATATCAATGGACTGGATCATGACTGGCATAACGGTCTAGAATCACCCTATAGGTCGCACACCTAATCCTCTCTTGAATAATCCGCTAAATTAACAACCCTTGCGCCTGCTCAACCACAGCAACTGCGGGAATTTCAACAATAGAAAAATCCTGTTTATTCAACTTTAACGGATTGACCTTAGAGGGCGACTTTATAGCAATATTTATTTCAGTCTGATAAATACGACTGACTGGTGTCGGCCCAAACAAAGTAATGGACGGCCGATTCAATCCCCAAGCCATGTGCGTAGGACCGGTGTCATTCCCAATCATCAAATCTGAATTTGCTATCACCGCCTTTAATCCGTTCATCGTTAATTTAGGTAAAACCCTTACAAACGCTGAACGTTTCGCAATCCAGTCAGCTCGCTCTTTTTCTAGCTCGGTCGCCCAGAGGATTAAACTATTTTGTTGCAGCGCTTCTATCACTTCAAGAAAACCCTCTTTTGGATAATTTCGACTCTCCCAAGTTGAACCAATCGCAAAAACAATGTTTTTCTTTGTCGTAGAAAAATACCCTTCATAGCTATCACTACAATCGCGATAAAATAAAAAAGGCCGCTTATGCATGATCATCGCCTCACTCACCCGAAAGCCTAAAGACTCGGTAATGACCTGTACATTTCGATCAATCGTATTTTCCACGTATGGGCTAGCAATGGTCTTGTTATAAAACATTGCTGCCAAGCCTTCGCGCGCCGAAACCCTATCAAAACCTGCGGTATTTTTACCTAACAGCCGGCTCACTACAGCCGATTTTATTAAACCCTGCGCATCGACAATCCAATCATAATCATTTTCTGAAAAAGATCTGAGTTGCTTAAATTGCTGGGGAATGCCTTTTTTATTCTTTTTTAAGGCCTTTAAATTAACCACATTAATTTGATCAACATCAGGATTATCTGCCAATAATTCAGCAAAAGCGGCCTCTACAAACCAATGAATCTGAATACCCTTAATATGACTTCTTAAAAATTGCAAAGCGACCATCGCATGGACAATATCACCGAGCGCCGATAACTTAACAATTGCAATCTTCACAAGTTAAAAGTACTTATTTCAGAAAGAACGTAATCTGAGGTAATCTCGGTTAAACAGTGCGTATGCCCTAAGGGACATTCTCGTTTAAAACAAGGAGCACATGACTTTTGTAAAGAAATAATCCTAGCGCCTTGATGTAACGGTGGGGTAAACCCAGGATCTGAAGAGCCATAAATAGCAACCAAAGGCTTATTTAAAGCCGCTGCAACATGCATCAATCCAGAGTCGTTACTCACAACGACATCAACTAACGATAATAAATCAACCGCTTCAACTAAGGTTGTCTTACCAATAAAATCCAGACACTGATTATTCGTTAACAGATTAATCTGCTCAGCAACGTCTCGATCCTTATCCGAACCTAATAATATCACCTGCCAACCTTCGGCTATTTTAGCCTTCGCAACAGCGGCGAAACGCTCCGATAACCAACGCTTAGCCAGACCATATTCAGCACCCGGACATAAGGCTAAAAAACGCCCCCCCGTGTCGAAGTTGAATTTATTTTTTACCGCTCCCAGCTCAACTTGATTCACCTGCAATTTCGGTATTGGAATATCAGCCGGGCACCCACCCTCGACTAACCCCAAAGACACAAAACGCTGTACGGTCATGGGCAAATCCTGTTTAATTAATTTACGAGGCTCTGTTAACACCCCCCAGCGACACTCACCCAAATAACCAATCCGCTGTGGGATCTTCGCCGCTAAAGGCACCAGAGCAGACTTCCAAGAATTAGGTAGCACCATCGCTCGCTGATAATGTTCTGCAACTAAATGGCGTCCTAACTTAAAACGATCCCCTAGCCCCAACTGACCATGCCCTAAGGGCATAGCTACCGACTTATTCACTTCTGGCATACGCGCCAATAAAGGAAAAGTCCAAACCGGTGCAAGCACATCTATCTGAGTATCCGGGTTTAATTTCTTTAACGTTATAAATAAACTTTGCGCCATAACCATATCGCCAATCCACGATGGACCGACAATTAAAATTTTTTCCAAATCACCCGCCACCTTAATTCACGTAATCCAACCATTCCTGATGATCATCTCGACGCCCACCGACATAATCAAAATATAACGCTTGTATTTGTTGAGTGATAGGCCCTCTTGAGCCATCACCAATCAAGCGCCCATCATATTCACGAATCGGAGTTACTTCTGCTGCTGACCCAGTAAAAAAAGCCTCGTCAGCAACATAAACTTCATCACGAGAAATACGCTTTTCTATGACCTCATAACCATGCTCCTTAGCAATAATCATAATTGTTTCACGCGTAATCCCCTCTAGCGCTGAAGTGGTTTCAGGTGTAAAAATTTTACCGTTACGAATAATAAATAAATTCTCCCCACTGCCTTCAGCCACAAAACCCTCATGGTCTAACAATAACGCCTCGTCATAACCGGTTGACAATGCTTCTTGTAAAGCCAATATTGAATTAATATAATTACCGTTAGCTTTTGCCTTACACATCGTGCTATTAACATGATTACGGGTGTATGAAGATGTTCTAATACGAATCCCTTTTTCAAGATTTTCATCGCCTAAATACGCACCCCACTCCCAAGCGGCAACCATCACATGAACCTTTAAGTTATCCGCTCGCAAGCCCATTCCTTCAGAACCATAAAAACACATGGTGCGAATATAAGCACTGTCGAGTTGGTTTAAATTAATCGCCTCTCGTTGCGCCTTATTTAACTCGTCTTTAGTAAAAGGCATCTTCATCATAAGAATCTGAGCGGATCGAAATAACCGGTTAGTATGCTCTATAAGCTTAAAGATAGCGGGGCCTTTATCGGTATTATAAGCTCTAATACCTTCAAAAACGCCGGCGCCATAATGCAAGGTATGCGTTAAGACATGAACCTTTGCCTCACGCCAAGGTAGCCACTCTCCGTCCATCCAGATAACACCATCTCTGTCATCCATCATCATTATTCTTTCTCCCACCATATAATCATTAAATTAATCCATTATAGCGTGCCATACAGACTCTACCTGTGAACGTAATTCTTCAACACATTTAACCTCAACCTTAACGCTCTGACCCTGCAGAACTTGTTGATGGTTCTTAATACGATACTCACAATAAGCCTGTTGCAAAATATCTGCATTCCGTTCAGAAAGCAGCCCTTTTTTCTGCAAAAGTTGGAGTAATCTAATGTTATCGGTGAAGGTGACTAAATCTAAATTACTTTCAGCATAAGCTAATACATAAAATTGTACTATAAACTCAATATCGACAATACCTCCAGTCCCATATTTTAGGTCAAACAAGCTCTCATGGGGGTTTAAAAAATGATCCTGCATTTTCAAACGCATAGCTAAAACCTCTCGTTTTAACACATCAAAGTCTCGAGGTTGACTTAGCGCTTTCTCACGAACAGCCGTAAACATTGCACCCACTGCAGGGTCTCCTGCGACAAAGCGACCTCGAACTAAAGCCTGATGCTCCCAAGTCCATGCATTTTCTTGCTGATAAATCGCATACCCTTTGACAGAAACTGCCAATAACCCTGAGGCGCCATTAGGACGCAGGCGCATATCTGTTTCATATAAAACACCAGACAATAATTTACTATTTAACAAAAAGATAATCTTCTGCCCTAATCGTACATAAAACTCAACAACACTAATAGACTTCAGCCCATCGGTTAAAGCACGTTCATCAGTACTATGATATAAAAACACCATATCCAAATCTGAGCCATACCCCAATTCATAGCCTCCTAATTTTCCAAGACCAATAACTGCAAACCCACTGGTGTCAAATTGACACCCCTCGGGTACACCGTATTTTTGAGCCAACAAATCCCAAGCCGAAAGAGCCACTTGTTGCAAAACCACTTCCGCAAGTGTTGTTAAATAATCACTAATCACCATGACAGGAATAATATCCATGATGCCAGCCGCCGCCACACGAAGCATATTAACCTGCTTAAACTGACGCAACGCATTCATTAAAACTTCTATATCACTACTTTTGTTTTTCTCTAAAATAAAATTCAAATCAGCGCTTAACCGATCTTTCAACAGCGGTTCATACAACGTTCGACCATCCAACAATTCATCTAATAACAATGGGTAAGTAGCCATTTGTTGGGCTATCCATTCACTGGCTGCTGTTAATTTAATTAAACGCGTTAAGGCGTTAGGATTTTCAATCAACAGAGAAAAATAAACATTACGACCGGCAACTTTCGACAACAAAATCAACAACCGTATTAAAGCTTCATCTTGATTATCGACTTGTCTTACATTCTCAATCACCAAAGGAACCAACTGATCCAACGCTTCAGAGCCTTTAGTTGTTATCCGCCTGACTCCCACCGACTCTCTGAGTTTCTTGACTTGCCCTAAAAGATTCTCCGTGTCGATATAACCTAAATCGAACAAATCTGCCTGTAAAACATCATCGTCTAAAACGCCATCCCAAATTGATAATCCTTTACTTTTTTTCTGTTCCGAACAAGAAAAAACCTGATCAAAGATTACTGACACCTGCAAGCGGTATTGATCTAAAACGATTAAAAACTTTTCCCAGCTATCAAATCCCATTGAATACGCCAACAAAAACCTTCTGTTATCTTCTTTTGGTAAATTATGGACTTGTTCATCTCGGTATTGTTGTAAACGATTTTCTGTTTTCCTAAGAAAAATATAAGCTTCTCGCAAAATCTTGACATCATTGACCTGCAATAACCCCGGTTCACTTAATCTTTCCAGAACCACGAGCAATTGACGATGTTGCAAATCAATATCAGTTCCCCCCCGAATTAATTGAAAAGATTGAACGACAAATTCAATCTCTCTGATGCCGCCATGACCTAATTTAATATTATCAGCCTTACCTTCGACAATCAGTTTTTCTTTAATTTTGTACTTTAATCGGCGCAATTCCTCAAAAGCCCCATAATCTAAATAGCGTCGGTAAACAAAGCGATTCAGTGTCGCCATTAGTGATTCACCTAGATCATCACCTGCGATAATACGAACCTTAACCATCGCATAGCGTTCCCACTCTCTAGCCTGTGTAAAATAATAATTTTCCAGCCCTAAAAAACTCATAACCCATGGACCACTGGCACCAAAAGGTCTTAACCGAGTATCCACACGATAAACAAACCCATCCTCTGTTACATCACTCAAAACACGAGTGAGCTTTTTTGCCAATCGAGAAAAGAAATCACCGTAATCTAAATGTTTTTTTCCTGTCGTTAACACGCCTGATTCCGCATAACAATAAATCAAATCGATATCAGAAGAAAAATTAAGCTCCTCACCGCCTAACTTACCCATTGCCAAAACGACGAGACGCTGCTCCTTGCCATTAGATAGAACGGGCAGACCCCAACGCTGAGTCGCTTCTGCATGTAGAAAATCCAGCGCATACTGAACACAGGCATCGGCTAAAGCGGATAAATCTGATAATGTTTCTTCTACAGATGCCCAGCCTGCAATATCACGCCAAGCAATTCTAACCATTTCACGACGTCGGAATACTCGCAACAAAACCATTAATTCTTTTTCGTTAGTCGCGGCTTGAGCAGCTAAAGCCTGCTTATAATCGTTTTTACCGCCAATGGTTGTATATAGTGCTGCCCCTGAAACTATATCCGCCCATAATTCAACATCTCTTACACAACTTTCAGCAACAAACAAACTCGAACAGCAAACCATTATTGCTGATTCGATAAACTCACAATTAACTGGCTCATTAAACACACGCCCATCCAGTCGTTCACACCACCGTCTAAAAGAAACTTCCAGTTCTTGTTTTACTGATTCAGGTAAGCGCGCTAAATTCGCTTCAAAATGACTAATACATGAACCGGTATTCATTTTCTTAACTGCCTCCATTCATTATCTGTAACACTACACTCTTCTTACAGATTTTTTGGAAAAAACACTGACTAGTAAGCTAATCACGAAAGTGATAAAGTAAAAGAAAAAATTATCATTGCTGTAAAAAATACGATGAAAAAAACAACACGACAAATCTGGGTGTTTTTTTATGCACTCACCCTGAGCTTATTGTTAACCGCGTGCTCGGATGACAACCAAAAAGAAGCCGTACAGACACCCTCAGCGGCTGTCAACGCGCCACTAAAGTTGAGCTTTGATCATGGTCATAACCAAGCAAAAGACATGGACAAGCATCCTTTTGAACATAAGTTTGCGCAGCAGTGCATCGCACGCGAAATAAAAAACTCAATCAATAAAGAAATTGACCGTGCTCGATTTAAAAAACCCTGCCTGTGTATCGCGACTTATATGATGAAAGACTTAACCGCAACGGAAGCTCAAAAATTCCTAAGAGAACAAAAAAATACACAATCACTTCGCATTCGCTACGATAATGCCGCCTTCCATTGTCTACAACAAAAACAAACACCACAAGCACCGACTATTTTTAAGTCCCGATAACTGTACGAGCCACGACTAACCCTAGAATGCCAGCTGATTTACGGCGGGTAGACAATCCCTTTAGCGGCTAAATCCTTAATAATTTCCAGCCCACCGTTGTAAATAACACTCAACTTAAAATCAACAAACTCGCTAGCCAACGCCTTTAAACATTCATCCAGCAACCAAACAGGCTGCTGCTGAAGTAGTTGAAGCAAGCGAAAGGTTATCGGCGTCATTTCTATAAAATTAACATCTAAATCACTATCCCGATAAACCAACAAAAAAGTGGCCACCTCGGGCGGACATTGTGGTTTAAAATCTGAAGAAATTAAGTGCACTGGATACTGATAAGCCAATGGCCAAGCTAAGGACGACAAAGCGACCTCCGTAGTCAACGGCTCCAAAATCAAAGGACTATGGTTCTCAGGTTGCCTATCGGTAGAAATTGCTAATGCCAACTCGACCCATTCATAATGCGCCAATTCCAACATGAATGGATGGTCGCCTGCCAATGGAACGCGTTCCTCCTGAAGGTATGTCAGAAATTCTTCCGGTATTTCTGAGAAATACGGACTCTTACTACTATGAACAAGAAAATAATCCTGACACAATTGTTTCCATGTCTCATCTTCAATAAGGGAACGTAAAATAGGAAAACTCGTTTCTAGAAAGCTAGAGATATTGTTAATCATCAGTTCACGATAAATATCAATCCGCTCGGGTACGATACCTTCTGGAACAGGACAAGCCTGTGGGTTTCTTAAATAATCAGTAAATGCCGCCTGCTTCTCCTGGAAAGAAAAGACATTACCTTTGCTAGCCATGTCGTTTTGCTCGCCTTGATGACTGATAATCATTTTGTATATTCTTGATCATTTCAACCTCACTCAGAAGTTCTTTCACTTCAGGAATATTAAAATCACGCTCCAGCATCGTTGGAAAAACACCGAATAAGGCATACGCTTGTCCTAATAGCGCCCAAACAGGATCAACAATGGCCGCGCCATGCGTATCGATTAAAAAATCTTCTTTCGCCACATAATGCCCTGCAACATGTGCATAGGCTATGCGCTCACCAGGAATTGATTTTAAAAAATCTTCCGAATCATAACCATGATTAATGCTATTAACATAAATATTATTCAAATCAAGCAATACGTCACAATCTGCTTGTTCAACAACAGCGTTAAAGAATTCTATTTCTGAAAGCTCACGACTTGGAACCGCATAATAAGAGACATTCTCAATGGCAATTTTCTGCTCTAAAATATCTTGAACACGTCGAATACGATCAGCGACATAATCAACCGCTTCTCCCGTAAAAGGAATGGGTAAAAGATCATATAAGTGACCTTGGTGGCTACAATAACTTAGGTGTTCACTGTACAGCCTAATCTGGTGTGTTTGAAGAAAATCTTTTATGTCTCGAACAAACGCTTCATCCAATGGGTCTTTGCTACCGATAGACAGCGACAAACCGTGACAAATAAAAGGGAAACGCTCGGTCAATGCTCGAAATTGCTTACCGAGTTTACCCCCCAAGGTCATCCAATTTTCCGGCGCGACCTCGTAAAAATCAACATCCTTCGGGGAAGTATCAGCGATCGTTTGCATAAACGATCGCTTCAAACCAAGTCCTGCACCCGTAACAATAGAGCCTTGATTATTCATCAATCAATATTGTCAGGAAAAAATTATCTTTTGCCTGCACACTTACCTTCTGGCATTTTAGGCTCTTCACCCATCATCATAGCGCCGCACTGAGCTTCGCCACAAGAACCTTCTTTCATACCTATTTTTGCACCACAGTTCATTTCGGCTTCCTTCATGTCCTTCATTTGAGCACCACATTTCATTTCACCTTTCTTTGTATCTGCCTCAGCAAGTTGCATATAACCCCCTGAAAGCTCGTTCAATCCAAAAGGGCTAACTTCAGCATTTACTCCAGCAGAACCTAAAGAAGAAACCAATGCCGTACCTAATGCGGCTGCCAACGGTGTTTTATTTAACTTTTTCATGTCTTATCCTCAAAATCTCTATTAATAATGTTTGTACCTTTATTGTACCTTGGAATTTAATAACTGTATCGCGTCCTTTTGTCGCGTTAACTACGGCCCTATATTTAAAAGCCGTCAACACACAACCATTCCCCCCCCCACCTGTAAAATGCAGGCACTACACTAACGTTTTCTCAGTAGATTCACACAAATCCTCTAGCACACAACTCCCACAACGTGGCTTTCGAGCTGTACAAGTGTAACGGCCATGTAATATTAATAAATGATGCGCATCAATTTTATGGCATTTAGGCACATATTTGTCTAATTTCTTTTCAACCTCAAGAACCGTTTTTCCTCGTGCTACTCTAGTCCGATTAGAAACCCTAAAAATATGTGTGTCCACTGCGATCGTTGGAAAACCAAAGGCCGTATTGAGCACTACATTAGCTGTTTTTCGTCCAACGCCAGGCAAGGTCTCAAGTGCTTCTCTGGTTCGCGGTACTTCACTCTTATGAGCATCAATTAACTGTTGGCAAAGTTTGATTATATTTGCAGCCTTGGTATTAAAAAGCCCAATAGTCTTAATATGGCTTTTCAAAGCTTGCTCACCTAAAAGTAAAATTGCCTCTGGAGTATTCGCTTTCGCAAACAAAGACACCGTTGCTTTATTGACACTTTTATCCGTGGCTTGCGCTGACAACACAACGGCGACCAACAATTCAAAAACTGTCGCGTATTGAAGCTCTGTTTTAGGCTCCGGAATCGCTACTGCTAAACGATCAAAAATAATGTTGCGTTTTTCCTGATTCATTATTAATTTCTATTCTAAAGGTCACTCAGCCCTCTCGACTAATTACCTTTATCAAGGGGCTGTACACTAAACACCTTTCGATGTAATTTAAACTGAAAATCCATACTATTTTTCAACGCTATCAACAACCCTAAACCAATAAAGGCACCCGGTGGTAAAATAGCCAACAGCATGCCTGAATAATCCTCAAACAAAACAATTTTCCAGCTGGCTGCCGACTCACCAAACATTAGCGCCGCATCAGAAAACAAGGTGCCTGCGCCTAGAATCTCCCGAACACTGCCCAATAAAACAAGCGCCAACGTAAAGCCTAAGCCCATAAAAAGGCCATCCAAAAAAGCCTTAGGCGGTGAATGCTTAGAGGCATAAGATTCTGCTCTACCAATGATGGCACAATTGGTAACAATGAGCGGAATAAAGATCCCTAAAACTTTATACAGTTCAAAAAAATAGGCCTTCATCATGAGCTCAATCGCAGTCACAACTGCTGCGATCACTAGCACAAAAATCGGTAACCGTATTTCACTTGGAATTATTTTTCGAATCACTGAAACCGTCACGCTTGAACAAACCAAGGTCATCGTCGTCGCTAGCCCTAGCCCTAAACTATTTATCAAGGTATTGCTTACAGCTAATAACGGGCATAACCCTAACAAGGCAACAAAAGCCTGATTATTAGTCCAAAGACCTCCGGTAATTATTTGGCGATACTGGGTCCACATCGTCATCGCTCTCACTAATCCTTAATCTGTTCGGGTAAAAATAGTGCTTCTCGGTTGGCCTCAAAAAAAACCACAGTTTTCTTCACTGCCTGAACAATTGCTCTAGGCGTTATTGTCGCCCCGGTAAATTGATCAAAAACACCGCCATCTCGTTTTACCTTCCATTGCGACTCAGGAAGAGCCTTAAATGACTTTCCTTTAAATACATTAATCCAGCCCGAACGCTCAATCTCCATCTTATCACCTAATCCCGGCGTTTCGTGATGCGAAGTAACTCGAACAGCTGAAACAACACCCTCTTTGGTAATCGCAACTAATAATTTTATTTTACCGTTATAGCCACCGAGCGCCACGGTTGGAATAACAACAGCGACGGGGCGTGTATTTTTCCTAAAGCGAAAAATAGTAAGTGGATTTCCCACAGCAAGATCAGGCTCTATCCAGTTAACGGTGTCATTAACAATATCATTATCATAGGACCCCGCAGGTAGCAACTCTGATAATTGCTTCACCAAAGCAGCGCGTTCATTTTCAATGATTCTGGCCTTACTCGCATAAAATACCCACATCACCATACCAATGGCTACAATGGCAAACGCACCAAGAACAAGCGCCATAAATAAAGACCGCTGGAACCCTTCTCTCACCGTCGAGTTCCAAAAACCCTTGGCTGGGTATAATAATCAATCACTGGAACCGCAATATTCATTAATAAAACCGCAAATGCCATAGCATCAGGATAACCACCCCAAACGCGAATAAGGTACATCAACACACCGATCATAAAACCAAAAACAAAACGTCCCTTTGGTGCTGTTGCTGCGGTTACTGGATCGGTTGCTATAAAAAAAGCACCCACCATCGTAGCACCCGCCAACAAATGAAAGAGTGGTGAAGTATATGTTTGAGCGTCATAAAAATAAAATCCCGCAGAGATCAGGGCTAATGCACTAAGAATACCCAAAGGAATTTGCCAAGCAATAATGCCCTGCTGAACCAACCATAGCCCCCCCACAAAATAACTTAAAGAAAGCCAGCCCCAACCTTGCGCAAAGAGCGTTTCAATACCCAAAGGCAAAACGGTAACATCCGAGTACGGGTTCATTGCGACTTGAGTTTTCACAACGTCTAATGGCGTTGCCATGGTGATACCATCTATCGTCATAGCATCGGGCAATTGCACTGAAAATATTAACCTAATGATGTCAGAAAATAGCCATACATTTAAACTCTCTGGCATCGCCCAAGCCGTCATCTCCTGCGGAAAAGAAATTAATAAAAAGGCATACCCAGCCATTGCCGGGTTAAACAAATTAAAGCCTAACCCGCCGTAGAGTTGTTTAACAATAACGATTGCAAAAAATGTTCCCAAAACAACTACCCACCAAGGAGCAAGCGTCGGAATAGCAATTCCTATAAGTACCGCTGTCACTAATGCACTTAAATCCTTTAAACACTTTAGCACTGCTCGACCCCTAAGTTTCAGCACCATAGCTTCTGCTATTAATGCGGTCGACGTGGCTAACAAAATATTAATATAAACGCCGCAGCCAAAAAACCAAGCCAACAAAAAAATACTAGGAAGCAGCGCCAACAAGACCTTAAACATGATTTTACTCACGCTGTCTCGTGGCTTGATATGCGGTGCAGAAGCCCACGTAAAGTTCATGACTTATCCTGCATTTTAACAGGCGATGAAGCACTCTCTTTTTGTAGCTTTACTAAGGCAAGTTTTTTTAATCGAATGCGTTGCTCTTGCGCTACCTTTTCTTGCGCCTTGCGCGTGTCCCGTCTCTCAAAACGCTGCTTCGCTAACATGGCCGCCTCATCCTCACGACGCTTCAAAAACACTTTACTTTTACTGGCTCGTAAATACTGAACCAAGGGGATATGGCTCGGACAAACAACATCACAACAGCCACACTCTATACAATCAAACAAGCCAAAAGACTGACATTTTTGGTGTGCTCCGCCTTGGCTATGCCAATAAATCTGTTGTGGCAATAAATTTACCGGGCATGCTAACGCACATTCACCACAACGAATACACGGCTGCATCTCTGCTTCAGAACTTTTCGTCACTTCCTTTGAAGTTGCAACCAAAATACAGTTGGTTGCTTTTGTTATGCCAACGTCGTCATCCGGCAAACTAAACCCCATCATTAGTCCACCCATAATCAGTCGTTCAATCGGGCCATTATAACCGCCACACTGGCTAACAAGATCTTTAATGGGTGTTCCTATTCGAGCCCACATATTTTGAGGCTTATTAATGCCCATCCCCGTGACCGTTACCACTCTTTCTATTAATACTTGGCCCTTAACAATCGCCTGATAAACGGCCATAACCGTACCCACATTCTGACAAACAACACCAACATCAGCGGGAAAACCTTGATTTGGCGTTTCACGCCCCGTCAACTGATAAATCAATTGCCGTTCACCTCCTGCAGGATAAACCGCGGGCACCACTTTAACCTGTATCTGATTAAATCCAGAACATTCAATGGCCTTTTGAATGGCCTCTATTGCTTCTGGCATATCCTCTTCAATTCCGATCACACAATTTTCAATCGCCAACGCACGTAACAAGACCTGTATACCCAATAATATCTCGCTTGGGTATTGTTGCATTAACCTATCATCACACGTTATGTATGGCTCACACTCTACCCCATTAATAATTAGGGTATCTATGGTACGAACGTTATTAGGGGTAATCTTAACCGCTGTTGGAAAGCCTGCCCCACCGAGACCAACAATACCCGCTTGATGAACTTTTTCACAAATATCGGCTGCAGATAACTGCGTGTAATCAACCGGCTCATCGACCGGACAGCACTCATCTAAACCATCCGTTGCTATAATAAGACACTCGCTTTTCAAACCCGATGGGTGAGCAATCATACGCCATTCATTCTCTTTCACAAGACCTGAGCTTGCCGCATGCAATAAAGTCCCTTGAACCCCTTTTGAGCCTGCAATCACTTGCCCCTTCAATACCCGCTCACCGGCTTTAACCAAAGCTGTCTGTACATTCCCAGAGCGATCTACCAAAGGATAAATCAATTCATTTGGAATAGCCGTGTTAATAATCGAATACTGACGAGACAAATCCTTATGCCCTTCTAGATTAAGCCCACCCTTCAGATTCCAACCTTTAAACACAATTACTCCGTCTAGATCCATCCAACAGCATTTTAGCCCCTCTTAATGCCTATTTTGTATCGGTTCTGGCCATTGCCAATTCAATACACTCGGCTTAATAGGTGACATTACAATACAATCAACTGGGCATGGCTCAACACATAAATCACAACCGGTACATTCAGAGGCAATAACGGTATGCATGTATTTAGCCGCGCCTAAAATAGCATCGACTGGACAAGCTTGAATACACAGAGTGCATCCAATACAATCCGCCTCAACGATAACCGCAACTTTTTTTTCTTTTTCTATTCCAAAACTTTCATCTAAAGGTTTCGCATCAAGACCCAGTAAATCAGCCAATGCTTTGACCCCAACCTCTCCGCCCGGTGGGCATTGGTTGATATCAGCTTTTCCCTGAGCAATTGCTTCCGCATAAGGTTTACAGCCAGGAAAACTACATTGTCCGCACTGGGTTTGAGGTAATAATGCCTCAATTTCCACCACCAAAGGTTCTCCCTCAACCTTAAATCGAAAAGCTGCGTAGCCTAAAATTACCCCTAAAATCGCAAATAACAAACAAATCCACAGCAACCGATTATCCTTCCACCCATCCGGCAAAACCCATAAAAGCCATCGACATTAATCCGGCCGTCACCAAAGCAATCGCATTACCCTTAAAAGGCAATGGTACATCTGCCAACTCAATTCGCTCTCGCAAAGCAGCAAATGAAACTAATACCATTGAAAAACCAATCGCTGCTCCAAAGCCATAGAGGGCCGACTGTAAAAAACCATTTTGCGCCTGAACATTAAGCAATGCGACACCCAAAACAGCACAGTTCGTTGCAATTAACGGTAAAAAAATACCCAATGCTTGGTAAAGTATCGGACTGGTTTTATGAACCACCAGCTCAGTAAACTGAACCACAAAAGCAATCACCACAATAAAAACAATGGTTCGCAAATACTCAAGCTCTAACGGTAACAATAAATACCGATTCACGGCATAACTGCAAACAGATGACAACGTCAAAACAAAAGTCGTTGCCAAACCCATCCCCATAGCCGTTTCAGGTTTTCTTGAAACACCCATAAAAGGACACAAGCCTAAAAACTTAACCAGCACGAAATTATTCACCAAAATCGTGCTAACCAAAATAAGCCAATACTCCTGCATTATTTAATTCGCATACCTACTTGCGCACCCGTATCAGGGGCTAAAACCCAAATATCATCACCGCCAGGACCGGCAGCAATCACCATACCTTCAGAAAGACCAAAACGCATTTTTCGTGGTTCAAGATTGGCGACCACAACCACCAATCGACCGGTTAATGATTCTGGTGCATAGGCTGATTTTATACCGGCAAAAATAGTACGCGTTTCATCACCAATATCAACGGTCAATTGCAACAACTTATCCGCACCCTCAACAGCCTCAGCCTTAATGATTTTTGCAACCCGTAAATCTAATTTTGCAAAATCATCGAATGCTATCGTATCTGCAATCGGTTCATGTTTTTTCTCAATAACAGGCGCTGCCACCGCCTCCATACTTTCTATGGACGCCGCTACAACGGCTGCAATCTTATCGCTATCAACACGAGTCATTAACGGCTTAAATTTATTAATTGTATGTCCGGTAAGCGGCTCAAATTCTGTCGGCCATAATTGACTTTCAATATTTAAAAATAGCTCAGCCTCTTGTGCCAACACCGGTACTACCGGCTTTAAATAAGCCACTAAAACACGGAACAAATTAATACCCATTGAGCAAACTTCATGTAACTCTTGGTCTTGATTTTCCGCTTTAGCAATAACCCATGGTTTTTTATCATCAATATATTGATTAGCAAGATCCGCCAGCACCATAATTTCACGCATTGCCTTACCAAACTCACGATCTTCATACAATTGCCCAATCGATTCATTAGCGGCAATAAACTGCTGATACAATGCAGGCTCAACACACCTCTCCGACAATTGATTATCAAAACGTTTTCTAATAAAACCACTACAACGACTGGCAATATTCACAACCTTACCGACAAGGTCTGAATTAACCCGCTGCGAAAAATCTTCAAAACTTAAATCGATATCATCAATTCCTGAACTCAATTTAGCCGCAAAATAATAACGCAAATATTCTGGATTCAAGTGCTCTAAATAAGTACGTGCTTTAATAAAAGTGCCACGTGATTTAGACATCTTTTCACCATTAACGGTCAAGAAACCATGTGCAAAAATCGCACTCGGCGTTCTAAACCCAGCACCGGTTAACATTGCTGGCCAAAACAAGGCATGAAAATAAATAATATCTTTACCAATGAAATGATAAAGCTCCGCGGTACTATCCTCTTTCCAGAAAGTATCAAAATCCAAGTTTTCTTTTTCACAAAGTTTTTTAAAACTGGCCATATAACCGATGGGCGCATCTAGCCAAACGTAAAAATATTTTCCCTGTGCCCCCGGTATCTCAAAGCCAAAATACGGTGCGTCACGTGAAATATCCCACTCCTGCAAACCTTGCTCAAGCCACTCATCCAACTTATTCTTAACAGTATCCTGGACATGGTCACCGTGAATCCATTCCCGAAGCATTTCAGTAAAACTCGATAATTTGAGAAAATAGTGTAACGAATCTTTCTCAATGGGCTTAGCTCCTGAAACCACAGAAATTGCATTTTTTAAATCTGTCGGCGCATATGTCGCCCCACAAACTTCACAATTATCACCGTACTGATCGCTGGCACCACATTTCGGACAATCCCCTTTAATAAAGCGGTCCGGTAAAAACATTTCCTTTATCGGGTCATACGCTTGCGTAATTTCCCGAGATGAAATATAGCCTTGGTCTTTTAAGCGTTGATAAATAAGTGAAGATAACGTCTTATTTTCTTCTGAATGTGTACTGTGATAGTGATCAAAGGCAACTGAAAAATCCTTAAAATCTGATTGATGCTCAACACTAACGCGAGCGATCAATTCTTCTGGGCTAATACCTTCTCTATCAGCCCGCAACATAATGGGGGTTCCATGGCTATCATCAGCGCAAACAAAAAAGCAACGGTGTCCCCGCTGCTTTTGAAACCGCACCCAAATATCAGTTTGGATATATTCGACTAAATGACCTAAATGAATCGGTCCATTCGCATAAGGTAAAGCACTGGTAACTAGAATTGTTCTTTCAGACATAAATGTAAGTGGCTATTAAAATCTATATGATAATTAACCATTAATTATTGCATAAACCAGACATTAAATGTTGCTCTCAACGGTTAATCCACATACAAAATGCCTTGTAACCTGTAAAATATACTGCAATTAAAAAAACTACTCGTACGCACGGAGTTCAACGCATGTCCAGCGATCTTAAAACCGCTATTAATACCGCCTTAACAACGCTCATAGAACCTTATTTAGAAACTGACCTAATCAGCGCCAAAGCCGTTACGCATCTTGGCACGCAAGGATCCCATGTTGATCTAAAAATCACGCTAGGCTATCCCGCTAAGGGCTATGAAAACCAACTCAAAGAATCCATTACTCAGGCCCTTACGCCTTTGATAGGTCTTGATTCGCTTGACATCACCATTGACTATGACATTGCCAGCCACACTGTTCAAAAAGCCCTTAAACTCCAGCCTAACATTAAAAACATAATCGCTGTTGCCTCTGGAAAAGGGGGCGTTGGTAAATCAACAACATCGACGAACCTTGCTCTAGCATTATCGGCTGAAGGCGCCAATGTCGGCATTCTAGATGCCGATATCTATGGCCCGAGCATTCCAACCATGCTCGGCCTCTCAGGCCGCCCAAACAGTAATGACGGTAAGACAATGGAGCCCAAAATTGCTTTCGGTATTCAAACCAATTCCATTGGCTATTTAATTGATCAAGACCAACCCATGATTTGGCGTGGCCCCATGGTTACCAATGCCTTACAACAACTCCTTAATGATACTAACTGGGACAACCTTGACTATCTGTTAATTGACTTACCACCGGGAACCGGCGACATCCAACTAACACTCGCACAACAAATTCCTGTAACCGCGGCTATTATTGTCACTACACCGCAAGATATTGCATTATTAGATGCCCAGCGAGGGCTAGGGATGTTCAACAAGGTCAACATCCCGGTATTAGGTATCGTGGAAAACATGAGTGTTCATATTTGTAGCGAATGCGGCCATGAAGAAGCTATTTTTGGAACCGGTGGCGGTTCATCCATGGCTGAAAAAAATGCAGTTCCCTTGTTAGGCGAGCTACCCCTCGACATTACTATCCGCCAACTAACAGACACCGGAACGCCAACAGTCGCACACAACCCTGACGGCCAAGCCGCAGCCATGTACCGTAAAATTGCCCGAAAAATGACCGCTAAACTATCGCTACACAGCAAAGACCATAGCGCTAAATTTGGCAATATTATAATTCAGTAGCACCATTAAAAAGAACAACCCTGATAGCCGTCCATCACTACGGGTTATTTTATTGCTTCAACTGGCAATTGGAAAAAAAATCCAATTCTGTTGAATAAACCTTTGTTTGTACGCCCATAAAACCCAACACGGAATGAAACAAATTGTCATGCGACAAAGGACGTTGACTGGCTTTGTCAAGACAGGACCGACTCCACCGCTGACCATAAGCCACATCCGGCAACCATAACGCCATTGGAATATGGGTTTGTTCGGCTGGAGCCATCATATAAGGCAGGCCATGCAGATAAAGATTATTCTCACCTAAAGACTCCCCATGGTCTGAAAGGTAAAGCATTGCGGTACTAAATTGCACAGAATTTTGTTTCAAAAAACCAATCACTTGCCCTAAAAAATAATCGGTATAAAGAATCGTATTATCATACCCATTAGTAATTTCTGATTGCTGGCAATTTTGCAATTGATTAGTCGTACACACCGGCTTAAAAACAGCAAAAGCTTCAGGATATCTCAAATAGTACGATGGCCCATGACTGCCTTTTTGATGCAACACAATGACCGTATCTTTTTTCAACGTCGATACATAATCCTGAAGATTAGCCAATAAAACCTCATCAAAACACTCTCCAGTCGCACAAAACTCGACCACATCAGCCTCTACTAACTCATCTGTATCAACGCGGTCACACACGCCCTTACAGCCCGAGTTATTCTCTCGCCACAAGACGCCAACACCGGCTGTTTGAAGCACATCCAATAAATTCTCATAAGCGCGCCCTTTAGCATGCGAATAATCACTACGATTAAATTTAGAAAACATACAAGGCAGTGACGTTGCCGTTGCCGTACCACAAGAAGTCACGGCACTAAAGTTAATAAGGTTTTCCTTCTCTAATACCGGGTTGGTTGGTCGCTCATAACCATTTAGCGAAAAGTTTTGAGCGCGCGCCGTCTCTCCCACCACCAAAATAAATAATTTATTTTTCTCACCTGGCTGCTGAAAATTGCCTAGCACAGCATCTTCACCAATCGCTTGAATGACCACGGGGCCCGCTGTTAAATTTCTTTTCGCCAGCGTTATCAATGCGTAACTAAAATTAATCGGATTAATTAAATGCCGCAAATGACGCTCATTTCTGACCATCGACGCAAACTCTTGAAAAAAGACACCCGCAATACTTGCCATTATCAGCAAGCTCATAAAAACCACTTTCAAACGAACAAAGCGCTTCACCCCTGAACTTCGATCAATATCTGCATAATAAATTAATCCAGCGGGCAAAAGCCCTAACAGGGTTACCTTCAAAACCATCTGAATATTAACCAATTCATAGGTCTCACCGATATCGGTTTGAAGCGCATTCAAAAGCATATTTCGCTCCATCAAAACACCATATGAGTCCATGAAATGGCTGGCAAATGAAGCGGCAATCACGAATAATATAGCCACCGGCTTGAGCAAGTAACGCCCACTTAACAAGGTAAACATCAGGTTAAGAAAAACAACTAACGCAACAAAAACCGCGACAAGAAAAGCAATATGCTCACTCCACGTTACATCAAAGACTTTTAAGAGTGCGCGCCAAAAAGAATTATTATGAAAAACAACTAAAAACAATGCCAACAACACGGACAATTTAGCGCTACTTACTTTAAATTTCAATCCCGACCCCATTACTTTTCACAACCCCTAAACTTCTCAATGCTTACCCTAATAAAACCAGACCCCAAACAACACCGACGGTTACCAACGCCACAAAAACAGCGGCGGATCCTAAATCTTTAGCGCGCTTGGATAAATCGTGATAATCCAAACCCACTCGATCAACAACCGACTCGATTGCCGTATTTAATAACTCAGCCACTAATACCAACAACAAACAACCCACCAACAAGGCGCGCTCAAGCCCATTATCACCTAGGACAATCCCAATCGGCGCTAACACAATGAATAAAACAACTTCCTGTCGAAAGGCAGCCTCACCACTAAAAGCCGCTTTAAATCCAGCCATAGACCACTTAAACGCATGAATAAAATGCGCAAATCCGTCGAGTTTTTTCATCCCAGTAACCCTATAAATGCTGATTGAATCAGGCGTCAAGACATCATCTTTGGCCACAATCATAACCGCTGAACCACGCCATTAAAAGTATATTAAAAAAGTGTCAACTATACCTTGATCAACCCCACCTTAATAGCGATACCCTTATCTCATTTACCCTCAACATAACCGAATCACTACCACCCCTTTAACAAAACCCCTACAATTCTCTGCTGTAAACCTTAAGGGTCATGTTAAAATAGCACTGCTAATCTATATCAAACCAGTGACACACCCTGAAATAGAAACGTTCTTTAACGTGGCCAATTCCTTAAAAACAACCAACCAATAGCGAAAAAACATGAGCATTAAACCCGATAAATGGATACGCCGCATGGCGCTGCAACACGACATGATAACGCCCTTTGTCGACAATCAAGTTAGACACCAAGCAGAGGAACGCGCAATCTCTTTTGGCACGTCAAGTTATGGTTACGATGTTCGCTGCTCTGATGAATTTAAGATTTTTACTAATATTAATTCTGCCATTGTCGACCCCAAAGATTTTGACCAAAATAGTTTTGTCGATGTAAAGTCGGATGTTTGCATCATACCGCCTAACTCTTTTGCACTGGCTCGGACTATCGAGTTTTTTAAAATACCGCGGGATGTACTCACCATTTGCTTAGGCAAATCGACCTATGCGCGTTGCGGAATCATTGTCAATGTAACGCCGTTAGAACCTGAGTGGGAAGGTCACGTGACCTTAGAGTTTTCTAACACCACACCTTTACCTGCAAAAATATACGCTAATGAAGGCGTCGCCCAAATGTTATTTTTTGGTGCCAACGAGGTTTGTGAAACCTCTTATAAAGATCGCAACGGAAAATACCAGGGGCAAGAAGGTGTCACATTACCCAAAGCGTAACCGATAAACCTCAACCTAATTCCAGCGCTCATGACCACACCCATTAACAGTAAAAACTTCTTCAAACAAGCCTGCATCTTTGAAAGCTCACTCATTGGTATTGCCCTAGCCTTAGGCTGGGCGGGCGACATCAACCCATTTGCATCATTATACTTTTCAGAAACAGCCTTTTTCCACGGCATTATTGCCACACTTCCGATCTTTGTAATTTTTCTAGTGCTTTATCAACTCAATCTAAAACCCTTAGTAAAAATAAGAACGCTCTTACTCGATATGCTCGGCCCCATATTGCATCGTTATCACTGGTCCGATTTGCTCATCTTAGCGTCGATAGCCGGCATCTCTGAAGAAATCCTATTTAGAGGTGTTATCCAGCCGTGGATGGAAAGTTCTTGGGGAATGCTGACAGGACTTATTGTTAGCAGTCTTTTATTTGGACTGGTACATGCCGTTACACTCCTTTACTTCTTATTAGCCGCACTGGTTAGTGTTTACTTAGGCCTGTTATTAGATATTGAGACTTCACGTAATTTACTCATCCCTATTGTGACCCATGGACTCTATGACTTCCTCGCCTTTTTAGTCATCGCCCACACTTACCGCCGCCTAAATAAAACCGATACCCATCATGAATAACCTATCAAAGCCAGTGCAACAAAAAGATCTCTTTATCCCCTGGCTGATATGGAGCGCTTTAGTCATAGCACTCATCACTATCACCTTAATAGGTCACCTCAATGGTGATCAATACCGCCTCAATCCGCCAAATACTTCATTGGTCTTTATACGCACTGTTTTCTATGGCCTAGCCATCATCACATTCCCTATTACCAATCTTATCCGTCATATCATGGTACGCCTAAACCACACCATGCCCGGCAATAAAACCGCAAAATCACGGTACCAGTTGACCACTCTCATCTCCATGTTAGCCGCCGACTCAATTGGCTTTTATGGTATTGCCTTATACCTTTGGGGCGACCCCATTAATACCCTCTATATCTTTTCTCTACTCTCAGGATTAGCCTTTTTTCTTTATCGCCCAAAACAAGATGAGTTTCGCTCTATTCAAGAGGCGCTTACTAATACCACCCATAAAAACAAATGATCTAACTAGTCGATATCTATTAATTCAAAATCATGGGTAATTTCAACTGACTTCTCTAACATTATTGAAGCCGAGCAATACTTTTCTGCCGACAATTGAATAGCGCGCTGTACGACCGCTTCTTTAAGTTTCCGCCCGGTAACAATGAAGTGCACATGGATACGACTGAAAACCATCGGCACCGTATCAACACGCTCAGCGCTAATTTCCGCTACACAGTCAGTCACCTCATGGCGACCCTTTTTCAAAATATGGATCACATCAAAGGTTGTACAACCGCCCATTCCTAACAACAACATCTCCATGGGTCGAACACCCATATTCCGCCCCCCATTTTCAGGCGGTCCATCCATAACAACGGCATGACCACTTTCCGATTCACCCACAAACATCGCATCACCCACCCATTTAATTCTCGTTGTCATTTTCTTCAATCGTCCTTTAAAAAAACTATTAGAGTAGCATAATTTAACCGCCTAAATACGCCGCCATCAAATAGCGCTATAATAAAATAAAATTCACTCTCAGCCTTTTTTCTTCATCCTATGGCCAACCTATTTACAGTAACTCCACATACGGCAATTGACCACATCATCACCTTAGATCAACTCAATACCGGCAACCTTGTCGCCAATGCCGCACACCAATTTCCGGCAGGTAAAGGGGTTAATGTGGCCAAAACAATTACCTCAATGAAAACCCGTGTAACCGCCCTTGGCTTTATTGGCCAACAATCTGCCGAACTCTTTCGCCAATTAGACTCAACATTATTAACGACTGACTTTTCCCAAGTTCCCGGACTCGTACGCCAAAACATCACCCTACAAACCCATTCAATTGATCAAGAAACGCATATTCGAACGCCTGGGTTTACCGTCACAGAGAAAGACACTAACGCTTTAATTAACAAGATCAATGCAAACATACAACCCAATGACATCGTCATCTTATCAGGGAGTCTGCCACCAGGTTGCAACTCACATTTTTATGCCGATATCATCACCCATTGCCATAAAAAAAATACCCGGACATTACTCGATAGCAGCGGCCAAAGCCTAGCCAATAGCATCAAAGCAACCCCTTATTTAATTAAACCCAACTTAATTGAAATGGAAGCGCTGGTTGGCTATCCATTAACTCACACCACCGCAATCATTAACGCCGCACAACATTTTATTCACCAAGGCATCCAAATAGTTATTGTTTCACTTGGCAAAGATGGAATTATTGCCGTCACCCAAACGGACGCCATACAACTCCGTTGCGACAGACTCCCCAACCAAGAACCCATCAACACCATTGGTTGCGGCGATGCTCTTATGGGCGGTCTTGCATTAGCCTATCAGCAAAATAAATCATTCCCTGAGGCCCTTAAACTAGGCATCTCCTGTGCAACAGCCAACCTCTTTAGTCAAGAACCGGGTAATATTTCACCACGGCTAGTGAACGAAATAAAATCAATGGTTCGGTTAAATTCAGTAAAGAATCCATGATTTTATGACTGTCCATAAGAATATCCATCAAAAAAAAGTTATAATGATCTATTGATGGGTCCATTGGTAGATTACATAAAAAAACTGTTTACTTGCCCACGATAAAAACACGCATTACTTAAATATTTGTATGTAAGACCAAATGACTGAAGACGAATTTAATCACTACACTCAACAAGGCTATAACCGAATTCCTATTACCCGTGAAATTCTAGCGGACTTAGACACACCTCTCAGTGCCTATGTTAAATTAGCAGACCAACCCTACTCGTATTTATTTGAGTCAGTTCATGGTGGCGAACAATGGGGACGTTACTCTATTATTGGATTGCCCTGCAAAACACAAATCAAAATTTTTGAGCATACTGTTCGTATTGAAGAACAAGGTCAACTCAAAGAAGAACTCACCGTCGAAAATCCTTTAAGATGGATTGAAACCTTTAAAGAACAATTTAATGTCCCTGATATTCCGGGTCTACCTCGATTTCATGGTGGTCTTGTGGGCTACTTTGGCTATGAAACCATTGGCTATATCGAACCTAAATTAAAGGATCAAGGCAAGCCTGACCCCTTACAAACACCTGATATTTTATTAATGGTCTCAGATGAAATGTTGGTCTTTGATAATTTATCTGGAAAGATGTTACTACTGACCCATGCCTGCCCAGAGCAACCCAAAGCCTACTCATTAGCGTGTAATCGTCTTGATGCACTGATTGTGCAATTGCGCGAAAGTTCTGCGAAACCGCATAAACAATCACAACCCACCACGGTTGACGAACAAGATTTTATCTCCGGATTTACCCAAGAAGGTTTTGAAAATGCTGTCAAAAAGGCCAAAGACTATATTGTTGCCGGTGATATTATGCAAGTGGTTCTATCGCAACGCATGTCCATCCCTTATTCTGCACCAGCCTTAGACCTTTATCGCGCTTTGCGCTGTTTAAACCCATCACCTTACATGTATTTCCTCAATCTTGAGGACTTCTACATTGTGGGCTCTTCACCTGAAATATTGGTGCGCCTAGAAGATAACACAGTTACAGTTAGACCTATTGCTGGCACACGACCTCGGGGTGAAACAGTTCAGCAAGACACGGCTCTGGAAAAAGACTTATTATCCGACCCTAAAGAATTAGCAGAACACTTAATGCTCATTGATTTAGGTCGCAATGACGCCGGTCGTATTGCCACAACAGGTAGCGTTGAGCTTACGGATAAAATGATAGTCGAACGATACTCCCATGTCATGCATATTGTTTCCAATGTTACCGGAACGTTACAACCTGGAAAAAATGCCTTTGATGTTTTAGAAGCCACCTTTCCGGCCGGCACCGTCAGCGGTGCACCCAAAATAAGGGCGATGGAAATCATTAACGAATTTGAGCCCGTCAAGCGAGGAATATACTCAGGCGCAGTGGGCTATATCTCATGGTCTGGAAATCTTGATACTGCAATTGCTATTCGTACCGCTGTTATCAAAGATAAAACATTACATATTCAAGCCGGAGCCGGTATTGTCTATGACTCAGTACCCAGAAACGAATGGGATGAAACCATGAATAAAGGGCGCGCTATTTTCAAAGCCGTCAGTATGGCTGAAGCAGGTCTAGAAGGGGACCAAAAATCATGAATGCAATTAAAGTCGTTATGGTCGATAACTACGACTCATTCACATACAATTTAGTGCAATATTTAGGTGAGTTAGGCGCTCAGGTTGAAGTGGTTCGTAATGACCAGACCAGTATTAACGAAATTAAAGCCATGGCACCAGATAAATTAGTTATTTCTCCCGGCCCTTGCACACCGAATGAAGCAGGTATCTCGGTAGAAACTATTAAAACTTTTTCTGAGCATTACCCTATTTTAGGTGTCTGCCTTGGACATCAAAGTATTGGGCACGCCTTCGGTGGCAAAATAACCCATGCCAAGCGTATTATGCATGGAAAAACCTCACCCATTTTTCACCATAACACCGGTGTTTTCACCGGCTTGAAAAATCCTTTTGAAGCGACACGTTATCATTCTTTAGTCATCGAACAAAAAACCTTACCGGCCTGTCTTGAAATTACAGCATGGACTGAAGATAGTTCCGGCAATATTGAAGAAATCATGGGTGTCCGTCATAAAGAATACGACATCGAAGGCGTTCAATTTCACCCTGAATCCATTCTGACCGATCACGGTCACGATTTACTACAAAACTTTCTGACTGGGACGCGCTAATGGATATGCCCAAAGCCTTAAATATTTTGCTTCAGGGAAAAGACCTCAAGTCTGAGCAAATGCATGCCATTATGCACCATATCATGTCCGGTAAGGCTACACCCTCGCAAATTGCCGGCTTTCTAATTGCTCTACGATTAAAAGGTGAAACAGTCAATGAAATTGCTGCTGCCGCTGAAGTCATGCGAGAACTGGCCAACCCCGTTACTATTACCGGCCAACACGTTATTGATACCTGTGGCACGGGCGGTGATGGCGCAAACACCTTCAATATTTCAACAACAGTTGCCTTTGTTGTAGCCGCTGCTGGCGGACAAGTGGCTAAACACGGCAACCGCTCTATTTCCAGCCGCTCTGGTAGTGCTGATGTCTTAGAAGCTGCTGGCGTTAATTTAGACTTGTCAGCCGAACAAGTAAGCCAATGTGTTAACACCATTGGCATCGGATTTTTATTTGCACCCAAGCATCACAGTGCTATGAAACATACCATTGGCCCGCGTAAAGAAATGGCCGTCAGAACTATTTTCAATTTATTAGGCCCACTCTCAAATCCTGCCGGTGCTAAAAATCAATTAATCGGTGTTTTCTCCGAGCAATGGGTAGAGCCTTTAGCTCAAGTACTTCAGAAACTTGGCAGCGAACATGTGCTCATTGTTAATGCTGAAGATGGGCTTGATGAAATCAGTATTAATTCAGCGACAACTGTTGCTGAATTGCAAAACGGTAGCGTTCGTACTTATTCAATTACCCCCGAACAATTTAGCTTTCAACGCGCGCCACTCAGCACCCTAGCTGTTGATGGCATTCAAAGTAGCCTTAACACATTAAAAGGAGTGCTTCAGGGAGAGCCCGGACCGGCAAAAGATATTGTTTGTCTCAATGCAGGTGCTGCTATTTATGCAGCAAATTTAACAGATTCCCTAGAATCAGGAATCCAAAAAGCACAACACAATATTGATAATGGGTTTGCTTTTGAAAAACTAGAACAACTACGCCAAATTTCCAATCGCTTATAACCGTTACCTTCTCTCTTATACATTATGACTAACGCACCCAATATTCTCACTAAAATCTTAGCCACAAAAGCGGATGAAATCAGCCGTAGAAAAGACCGTATGTCAATTAGCGACTTAGAGAGCATTATTCAACAAGTCGAAGCACCGAGAGGATTTGCCAATGCACTGCAAACTAAAGCACAGGCAAAGCAACCGGCAATCATTGCAGAAATAAAAAAAGCTTCTCCCAGCAAAGGCGTGATTCGTGAAAATTTTCACCCTATTGAAATTGCCAACGACTATAGCTTTCATGGTGCGACATGTCTTTCGGTACTCACTGACAAACAATACTTCCAAGGCTCTGAAGTCTATCTGCAACTGGTCAGAGAAGCCAGCCCATTGCCGACATTAAGAAAAGACTTCATGATAGATCCTTATCAAATTTACGAAGCACGCGCCCTCGGTGCAGACTGTATTCTGCTTATAGTAGCGGCACTAGACGATGGCCAGATGCTCGAGTTAGCCCAAACAACCGCCCAACTGGGCATGGACATATTAGTTGAAGTACACAACAGCGCTGAGTTACAACGTGCTCTGGTTATTGACACCCCCCTGATCGGTATTAACAACCGAAACCTACGCACTTTTGAAACATCACTTCAAACAACCCTTGAACTTAAAGAAGTCATTCCCGAAGACCGTCTCGTCATTACCGAAAGCGGTATTCATACACAAGATGACGTGAAACTGATGCTTGAAAATGACATCTATGCCTTTTTAGTCGGTGAATCCTTTATGCGCGCTAAACATCCCGGGCAAAAAATGCACGAATTATTTTTTACAACAACACCGTAACGCCCGAAAAAATTGTCCTAATGAAGCAAACGCTCCAATAACTCAGTTAACCCCGGTAGTGGTTGATAATCGCTACCACGATTGATAATCAGCGTCGTTGCGGTCTTAATTGTCTGCTCTAAATCATCATTCACCACAATAAAATCATATTCATCGTAGTGGCTCATTTCACTCACGGCAGATTTCATTCTACGCGCGATCACTTCCTCACTATCTTGCCCGCGGTCTTGTAATCGCTGCTCTAAAATACCCCGTGACGGCGGTAAAAGAAAAATAGAATAACTTTCCGGCAACGCTTTGCGTACCTGCTGCGCCCCCTGCCAGTCAATTTCTAAAATAACATCAATCCCTTGTCGCAACAAATGCTGCAAATGACTTCTTGATGTACCGTAAAAATTATCAAAAACTTGAGCGTGCTCTATAAAGCCATCATGCACGAGTAATGTTCTAAACTGCTCAACCGAAACAAAAAAATAATCTTCCCCCTCTATCTCGCCGGGTCTTTTATCTCGTGTCGTATGGGAGATTGAAACTCTTAAATTATCAAGGTCTTGAATAAGTCGCTTAACGACACTGGTCTTTCCTGCACCAGATGGTGCTGAAATAATAAACAACTGCCCTAAAAACATTCCATTACTCAATGATCTATCCACCTATTAATATATCAACCCTCTGAAAAAATCACTCTATATTTTGAACCTGCTCTCTCATTTGCTCGATCAACACCTTAAATTCAATCGCAATTTGCGTCATTTCCTTATCACCTGATTTAGACCCTAAGGTATTTGCCTCACGGTTCAGTTCCTGCATTAGAAAATCAAGCCGTCGGCCGACCGGTTTATCTTGATTTAAATTATGCTCAACCTCTTTAAGATGGGTTGTCAAGCGATCTAGCTCTTCTGCCACATCTAGTTTATTGGTAATTAACACCATTTCTTGCTCTAACCGATCAGAGTCAGGGTTAACCGATAATTCTTCAAGGCGCCGATTCATTCGTTGACGAATTTGCTGCAATACCTCAGGAAGACGCTCTGACGCAAGCGCTACGAAATACTGCATTTGTTGGCAGCGCTGCTTAAGCAATGAGGCTAACTCCGCACCTTCTCTAACCCTTAATTCAACTAGATCGTTTAAGGTATCATGAACCAAGCGATTAAGAACCGGTGCTAAATCATCCATAGGGACAACCTGTTCAATTTGCACACCCGGGAACATTAAAATATCCAATGCTGAAAGCAATTGTGATTCTTTCATCACCCCTTCTATTTCTTCAGTCGCTGAAACTATCGCTTGAACAACAGAGGTATTAATTTGCACCGATGAGGTTGTTGCTATTATTTTCTTATAACTCAATACACACTCAATTTTACCACGACTTAACGATTGCCCCAGTAAGCTACGAATATCCGACTCGGCAAACCTGAAAAGTTCTGGCAGCTTTATCGTCAAGTCACTATAGCGATGATTAACTGAACGCAATTCACAGTGAATACTCATCTGCGCCATACCCGTTTCACCACTTGCAAAGGCTGTCATACTTCTAATCATATTACTCAACTACCACCAAAAAAATTAATCTATCTTATCAAAAACTATTATAAAGTACTGGTAATCAAAATAACGATTTAAGCTTCAATGAACTTTACCTGAGTGCATACTGAATCCATCATAAACAACCAAATACGGTATAATCTTTCAATTTCATACTAAGGCAGACTCATGAGACCCAGCGGACGCACCCCAAACCAACTAAGAGAAATTAACATCACTTGTGGCTATACTAAACATGCTGAAGGCTCTGTATTAATTGAGTTCGGTGAAACCCGAGTCCTTTGTAATGCCAGCGTTGAAAATCGTATTCCTCGTTTTCTCAAAGGTTCTGGACAAGGCTGGGTTACTGCAGAATATGGCATGTTACCCCGCTCAACCCATAGTCGAATGAAACGCGAAGCCGGTATGGGTAAACAAGGTGGACGCACCCTTGAAATCCAACGTCTTATTGGTCGCTCACTGCGTGCGGCAATGCGCCTCGACTATTTAGGCGAAAGAACCATCACCATAGATTGTGATGTGCTACAGGCCGATGGCGGCACACGCACAGCCGCAGTTACCGGCGGTTTTGTCGCCTTAAACCTTGCAATCAATAAATTACTCGCCGAACGGCAAATTAAGAAAAACCCTATCATTGGTCAAATTGCATCGATTTCAGTGGGTATTTTTCAAGGCGTTCCTGTCTTAGATCTTGATTACCAAGAAGATAGCAATGCTGAAACGGATATGAATGTGGTTATGAATGATGCCGGTGCATTTATTGAAATACAGGGTACCGCCGAAGGTCATGCCTTTCGAAAAGAAGAATTAGATCAAATGACCTCTTTAGCAGAAGCGGGTATTGCCCAATTATTAGCACTTCAAACTGAAGCATTACGTTAATCTGTATGCTGCCACAGCAAGTAGAGAAAATTGTTTTAGCCAGTGGGAATACCGGTAAAATTCGTGAAATTCAAGCTATTTTAAACAAACATACTATTATCCCACAATCACACTTCAACCTTCCGGGGGCTGAAGAGACAGGTCAAACATTTATTGAAAATGCACTCATCAAGGCTCGTCAAGCCACAGCATTGTGTCAACTCCCGGCTATAGCCGATGACTCAGGTTTAGTTGTCGATGCGCTTGACGGAGCACCGGGCGTCATTTCCGCACGTTATGCCGGAGCTCATGCGAACGATACAGAAAACCTACAAAAAGTATTACAACAATTAGGCACTACGCCTATGACAAAACGTAGTGCCCGATTTATTTGTGTCATTGCCTTTTTAAGGTACCCTGCCGACCCTTGCCCCATCATTGCCCAAGGGGCTTGGGAAGGGCAAATACTCTTTGAGTCAAAAGGTGAAAATGGCTTTGGCTACGATCCAATATTTTGGCTTCCTGAGCAAAACTGTAGCTCCGCAGAGCTTAGCCCAAAAATTAAAAACAAGTTAAGTCACCGTGGCCAAGCCTTACACCAATTACAACATCAACTCCGACATTTTTCTAGTTAAAACTCACTTTCTTATCGCTGTCAACAGCGCCTATGAAACCGACTCAATCGATTCCTTTAAGCCTCTATATACACTTTCCTTGGTGCCTTAAAAAATGCCCCTATTGTGATTTTAATTCCCATGAGTTTACCGGAGATCTGCCGGAACAAAGCTACATCAATGCCTTACTAACTGACCTAGAACAAGATATTAACTTCTTTAAAGAATCCCGACCGATTGAGAGTATTTTCATGGGTGGCGGCACTCCCAGCCTTTTTTCCCCAGAGGCTATTCACTCATTATTAGAAAATATCAAAAAGCTTATTCCTGTAAAGAGCGATGCAGAAATCACCCTTGAGGCCAACCCAAGTACTTTTGAAAATCAAAAATTTTCAGAATTTAACAACGCCGGTATTAACCGACTCTCGATTGGCATTCAAAGCTTTAATGATTCATTGCTGAAAAACCTCGGGCGTACCCACAATAGTCAAATGGCATTAAATGCCGGCGAAATAGCTCATTCGGCCGAGTTCACTAATTTTAACGTAGACCTCATGTTTGGCTTACCTCAAGGCTCTCTTAAAAGTAGCCTCTTCGATATACAAACCGCTATTTCATTAGAGCCTAGTCATATTTCTTTTTACCAACTAACTCTTGAACCCAATACCTATTTCCATAAATTTCCTCCAGTACTACCCACTGATGATGACATCTTTCAAATGCAAACGATTTGCCAACAACACTTAAAAGATCACGATTACCAGCAATACGAAATATCTGCATATGCTCAAGTCAATAAACAATGTCGTCATAATCTCAATTATTGGACCTTTGCTGATTATCTTGGCATTGGCGCTGGCGCCCATGGCAAGATCACACAACAAACAACCGATTCCCGCTACCGCTATTGGAAACTAAAAAACCCACAACACTATCTTAACGCCGCCAGTAGTGACCAACGCATTGGTAACCGCACAACCATTGCAGCCATTGAATTACCTTTAGAATATTTAATGAATCACTTACGATTAAATCAAGGCTTTATGCTTTCAGATTACAAACAAAAAACTGGACTACCCATCGCTTCACTTTATCCCGCATTACAATACTGTATAGACCTAAAATTATTAACTAATCACTGTGGCATGGTCCGTTGCACACCCCAAGGCTGGAATTTTTTGGATCGCATTTTAGAACAATTTTGTGTCAATTAAAGCAGCTCCCGCTGACCCTAACCCCATGTATAATAATGCCGTTACCCTCGCTATCAATTTAAAACTATGCTTGACTTCCAAAAAGACTTTATCACTTACGCCCTTAATGCCCAAGTACTCAAATTTGGTGAATTTACATTAAAATCTGGTCGTATAAGCCCCTATTTTTTTAATACCGGATTATTTAACACTGGCGAACAACTTGGAAAATTAGGTGAATTCTATGCACTGGCCTTGCAACAATCCACATTAAACCCTGACGTTCTGTATGGCCCGGCCTATAAAGGTATCCCATTAGTGAACACAACTGCCATTGCCTATAGCCGACTTTTCAATAAAGAGACGCCCTTTACCTTTAACCGTAAAGAAGCCAAAGATCACGGCGAGGGCGGTGCGCTCGTTGGGGCCCCCTTACACGGACAAATTCTAATTTTAGATGATGTCATTACTGCCGGCACTTCTGTCCGAGAGTCTGTTGAAATAATCACCCAAGCCGGCGCTTCCCCTTGCGGCGTCTTAATTGCGTTGGACCGACAAGAGCAAGGTCCTAATAACCGTTCAGCGATCGCCGAAGTAGAAGAAGAATTCAACATACCCGTTGTCTCTATAATTAATTTAGAGACCATTATTAGCTACCTGTCTCAGCAACCCCAATTTAAAGATAAATTGGCTATCATCACTGAATACCGAAACACCTACGGGGTAGCCTTTTAGGCTTTACGAAAAATAAGATCCCAAACACCGTGTCCTAATCTAATACCACGACGCTCAAATTTTGTCAGTGGTCGATAATCTGGTCGCAGACAAAAAGTGCTGTCTGGGCTTTCATTGACTAATGATTTATTTTTCCCGGCAACACTTAACATCACCTTAGCATACGCCTGCCAATCCGTTGCCATGTGTAAATAACCGCCTGGCTTTAGTTTTTGACTCACCAACGTAATAAAAGAACTATCAACAATACGCCTTTTATGATGCCGGTTTTTCGGCCACGGATCCGGGAAAAAAAGCTGTAATCCTGCTAGGCTATTATCACTAATTTTTTCCGACAAAATTTCTATCGCATCATGACAATAGATCCTGACATTATCAGTTTGATGATTATCAAGATTCAAGAATAAATGTCCAATGCCGGGACGATGAACCTCGATACCAAGATAATTATTTTCTGAATTTACACGCGCCATTTCCGCAAGCGCCTGACCATTACCAAAACCTATCTCAACAATCAACGGCGCTTCTCGTCCAAAAGTAGCTACGGCCTCTAACGGTTTTTCATAAGATAACCCGTACCTATCCCACCATTGTTCCAATGCAAATTGTTGTCCTAAGGTAATCCGCCCCTGTCGCCTGATAAAGCTACGAATGACTGGCGTTTTAGTTTTCAAATGCTCTAACACTATTAATCCTTAGATAATCCGAAGAGAAAACAGTCAGGCTTTAATTTACAAAAACAGCCCGTCTATAGGTGAGGATGCCGATGCAAATCGCTTCCGTGGCATACGCCCCGCTCGATACGCTTCTCTACCTGCTTCAATTCCTTTTCTCATTGCCGAGGCCATTAATACTGGATCTCTAGCCTCTGCAATAGCGGTATTCATGAGTACACCATCACACCCTAACTCCATCGCCACAGCTGCGTCTGAAGCAGTACCCACGCCTGCATCGACTAAGATAGGCACACTGGCATTCTCAACAATGGTTAAAATATTATAAGGATTACGTATTCCCAGGCCCGACCCGATCGGTGCCGCCAACGGCATAACCGCAACACAACCAATATCTTCCAATTGCTTAGCAACAATGGGATCATCATTGGTATACACCATTACATCAAAACCATCTGCAACCAATATTTTAGCCGCCTCTAATGTCGCGACGATATCGGGGAAAAGTGTTTTCTCATCCCCTAATACTTCTAGCTTAACTAACCGATGTCCGCCCAAAAGCTCTCTAGCTAACCTGCACGTCCGAACAGCATCATCAACGGTATAACACCCCGCCGTGTTAGGTAAAAGCGTAAACTGATCCGGTGAAATAATATCAAGCAAATTTGGCTCATCAGGATTCTGACCAATATTTGTACGTCGAATGGCAACGGTTACGATCTCCGCACCACTGGCTTCAATCGCTAAATAAGTTTCATTTAAATCTTTATATTTACCCGTTCCAACCAACAGACGCGAATGAAAACTTTGCCCAGCAATGATCAACTCATCAGCTTGACCACCACCAATAGCATGCACAATTTCTAAACGATCATTAGCACTCAAAGTCTTACTCACATACTGGTCAAAGGGTAGAATCTCTTTATTCAACTCAACAGCAATACGCTCATTGTTATAGCCTAAGGTACTGACTAACTCTGCAATAGTCGAACCATCTTGCAATACCTTCATCTCACCATTTACATAAATTTCCATACGGTTACCCTTTAATTCTAATTACTTTTTCTACGTTGTCTGACTGCATCTGCTAATACATCTAGCAAATTAACAGTATCTTCCCAGCCCAAACAAGCATCCGTTATGCTTTGCCCGTACACTAAAGGTATACCGCTGGTAACATCTTGGCGACCGGCAACCAGATGACTTTCAATCATCGCGCCCATAATACGATCATCTCCTCCGGTTATCTGGCCGGCAACGTCCTCGCCGACCAAAAGTTGACGGTGACACTGCTTCATACTATTAGCATGACTAAAATCTATCATAATATTTGGCATTAATTGTGCTTTTTCTAATACTTTAGCCGCTTGATCCACACCCACCGCATCATAATTGGGGCCTGCATGTCCGCCTCTTAAGATCAAATGCGTGTCTTCATTACCTATGGTCGAAAAAATAGCCGAATGCCCCGCGTGCGTTAATGATAAAAAATGATGCGGACTCCTTGCACAGCCAATCGCATCCACCGCAATTTTAACCGTACCGTCGGTTGCATTCTTAAAACCAACGGCACAAGATAAGCCTGACGCTAACTCTCTATGCACCTGACTTTCCGTGGTTCTGGCGCCAATAGCCCCCCAAGAAATCAAATCAGAAACATATTGTGGAGTAATTAAATCTAAATATTCAGTCGCCGCAGGAATCCCCAAACTATTAACATCGACCAATAGTTTACGGGCGACATGCAAACCCTTATTAATATTAAAACTAACATCTAAATCAGGATCATTAATTAACCCCTTCCAACCCACGGTGGTACGGGGCTTTTCAAAATAAACCCGCATAATTATAATTAACTCGTCACCCAAGCTCTTTTTAATCTGAGTCAGTCGTTCAGCATAGGCCAATGCCGCCACCGGATCATGAATAGAACAAGGACCGACCACAACAACTAGTCGATCATCTTCCCCCTTAAGAACATTATGAATCGCATGTCTTGCTTGCAAAACCGTTTTCGCTGCAGACTCTGTAATCGGTAATTCTTGATGAACCGCATCAGGAACAATCACCTCTTTTGTTTCGCTAATACGAAGATCGTCAGTATTTAGTTTTTTCTCTACCATTTTTACCATTTTTTAACTAATTAATTTAGCGCCATTAAGCTATATTTAAACCTCTAATTTTACCTTTTTTAGCCCTAAATTGTTAGCATTGCTCCGTTAAATTTAACTTTGCTCCGACCCTTTTCACCACTACAAAAATTCTGTTACAATTTTTTTACTCATTTACATGGTACGTATCCCCTTCCTTAAAGAATTATCTGGACGAATCCGTGCCTTCCTGATTAAAAAAATATAAACTATTAATCACTCTCACTACGCATAATATTAACGGCTACCCAATGAGCACGCCCCAACATAACAACACTATTGAACTAGAAAAAATAAATCAAGAAACGGCCAAAATGAAGTGGTCTGAATTACAACGTTTCTTTGCAGCCGGTCAAGCGATCTTTATTGCATCTAACCTAGATCTCATTTGCACGGCCCAACACATGGTCGCTGACAATAAAGTCTTCCTTGAAAAGGCCATCGCTAATCAGACCATTCACCCAGTCACTGATGAGCAAGCCAAAGAATGGCTTGCCAAAGATATTTCAACGTGGACCGTTGTTGTAAAACCTTGGCTACTGGTTCAACCCATCACGCCTAAGGCGGACTAAAATCATGAGCCGATGGAGGCCTCCCGCACCAAAATCCTCGCCGTACATTAGCGCTAAAGGCTTTGAAACATTACAATTTGAAATAAAAGAACTTTGGCATAAACGAAAAGGAGTCACCGAAGCCTTATCTGCCGCCGCTGCAGAAGGCGATCGTTCTGAAAATGCTGAATATATTTATCGAAAAAAAGAATTGCGTGAAATTGATCGTCGTATCCGCTACCTACAAAAACGATTACCGAATCTTAAAGTCATCCGAGACCAACCCGCAGACCTAAGCTGTATTTTTTTTGGCGCTCAAGTTACGCTTCAAAATGATCAAAACAAAAAAGTACAATACCGAATAATGGGGCCAGATGAAATATCAAACTCCGGAAACATCAGTCTAGACTCTCCCTTAGCTAAAGCACTACTAAGAAAATCTATTGACGATACCGTTTCAATTTCCACAGAATACGGCGAAAAAACTTACACTATACTGAATATAACCTACGGCTGAAATGAAACAATTATTGCTGCTCAGACATGCAAAATCAGACTGGTCCTCACATAGCTCAGACCTAAATCGTCCGCTAAACCAACGCGGCAAAACTAATGCTAAATTATTAAAAAAATGGCTTCAGAATAACCCTGACTGTCACCCTGATTATATTCTTTGCTCACCCGCTAAACGTGCGATAGATACTCTCCAACTCGCCACGCAATCATTACTGCCTCCATCACTCATACATAATGATGAGCGATTATATCTTCCATCCGTTTCAAATATTATAACGGTATTGGCTTCTATTGAGGCTCATTATCAACGAGTACTCTTAGTTGGCCATAATCCTGGATTTGAACAATTACTAATCTGGCTAACAGAAACTCAACCCGATAAATTAAAAATAGATAAAACAATGACCACCTGCAATCTTGCAAAGTTATCACTACCCGCTATAAAAAACCCCTTCCAACCCGGACAATCAGAACTGATTTTCTTGAAGGGACCTGAAGATTTTAAAAACGACTTAGCCCTTAGTTAATCCTGAACGTTCTTTGAAGAGGCTTTAGGGGGAGCCAATGATATGGCGGGTATCGGTTGATACGCCTCATCCCTTATACCGTTCTGATAATTTAATTCAAAAACCTTCATACCCTCTCGGTCCCAACGCGTCACTATCCCATCTAACTGTCCAGCAGTATAATTTGCTGACCACTCCAGTTGACCATTGTCATACCACTCCTGAACCAAACCATCATATTGCCCCAATTTATAAATACCATCCCAAGCCATCGCTCCATTAGCATGCCACAGCCTTATTGGTCCATCCATCACTCCTTGTTGAAAATAACCTTCTTGTTTTTTATGACCATTACGATGCCATAACAAAACAAAGCCATCGAGTTCTCCGTCAATATACCCTCCCAACTCTGCCAACTGACCACTGGAGTACCAAATAAAATTTGTTTTATCCAATAATCCTGCCGTGTAATTGGCTTCTTGTTTACGATGCCCATTCGCATACCACTGGCTAAACCGCCCATGTAATTCACCGTTCTGAAACTGTTCGAGACGTTCTAATTGACCGTCCTCATACCAATAGAACTGATCCAATTCCAAGAGCCCTTGGTTATAATTATTTACTTGTTTTTTCTGCCCATTTTCATACCACTGTGTTACCGGGCCTACTAACTCGCCCTTATCACGCATTCCTTCCCAAGCTTTTTGGTCGTGTAAATACCAAACCGTTTCAAAGCCCTCCGTTCCTAAAAGGGCACTATCGTCTACTGCCTGTTTTTCACCATTTTCTAAAATAATAAAATAATGATTTTCGGTCAGTACTAATGCTACGCGCGATAGTGCTTCAGTCCCAAAACCGCCACGATCATCCGCCGGTAATTGTGCTAAAGCAGCCTGCCCATAAAACACCGTCATCAACCCCCAAAAAATATATCTCATGTCCTGTATTTTCTCTTAAAAAAATATCTGCTAAAAACTAACTTTAATCATACCAATTAAAATCTTTATTCCAGAGAGATTTTCGTATCGGTCAAACGTATTCTTCTTTAACCCCTTCAGTCGTATCGGTAATCACATCAATACCCATCGCTGTTTCCTTAATATTGTCAAAATCAATATCATCACAATCTACGAGGTCTTCTTCTACGGCATCGGCAAAATCTTGACAAAACCACTCAAAAGCTTCTTCGATACTCCCTACTTCCTCATCATCAAAACCATAAACCCCTTTTTTGGTAACTACTGTGTCATCCAGATAATAAAAATCTATGTGAAACTCTATTGCATATGCCATTTGCCCTCCTCTTCGGGTTCTGCCTTTTAATCGTCACTGATTAATAAAAATAGTAATACCATACCTTTTTCCTATTCAATACACACAAAAAACCCCACATAATCTTTAAGATTATGTGGGGTTTAAGTAACCGGACTGACAAAGACTACGTTACAAAGTTCTCTCCTAAACAATAACCATTATCATCAATCATGCATTAAACGAAAATCAATTTCGCCTTCATAAGGTAAATAATAATCGGTATTATCATTCCACAAACCCACCAATTGTGTATTACTGATTTCAACGTTAGACTGTAAATATTGACGCATACGATCATAGTCTGGCGACAATCTTTTTTGTCCTTCAGGCGGACTATCAATCATTTTCTTATCAAGCTTTTCCCGACCCAAAGCCGTTATCGTATAATCTGTGAAATGCTTCTGACCTAATCCTGCTGAAAGCAACCAGCCCTGATTTAACATAAACCGAATTGAATTATGAAAAGAACGTCCATTAATGGATAACTTTTCAATAATATCACTCGACATAACTACACCCTCATCAATACACGATAAAATATCTAATCGAATACTCATATCTATTAACTCCTTTAATCCTTTAACTGCCATTCATTCAAACATTATTGCTAAATGAACTTTTACACTAAAACCCATTAACTACAGTGATTACACGCACCAAACGCTATCCCATATTAATTTTAAATTATAAAAATAGGCTTATCAAATCCTTATGGTAAGCCTACAAGTCGAACAGCGGAGGTGTTGAGCGAGCATTCCATCGCAAAATAGTAGGGATATTCCTTTAAAAAAATCCTTTGTACTCAAAACTGGGGATTCCCCTTTTTAAGTTTCGACAATTCTATAATAAGGCTTTTTTAAACAGAAAAAAATGGCAGAAAGCAGACAAATGATGTCAGTCAAAATAGACAATTTGGCGACAAGCGTGATTACTCTTCATGGTTTAACGGGTTAAGTCCATTGCAAGATGAACGCACCCTCAACGGCATTCACTGTTTTAAAGCTTAATCACTGGATTTATTCGACAGTAACCGATTTAGCTAAATTTCTCGGCTGATCAACATCCGTACCTTTTAAAACGGCAACATGATATGCTAATAACTGAAGCGGAATGGTATATACAAATGGTGCCAACTCATTAACCACAGAGGCAACCTTGATTATGGTCACATTTTGATCATTAGTCGCCGGTAAGTCCTCGTCCATAAAAACAATTAACTGCCCGCCTCTTGCGCTGACTTCCTGGATATTGGAACGCAACTTTTGTAACAATGAATTATTAGGGGCCACCGTAATTACCGGCATGGCATTATCAATTAAAGCTAATGGTCCATGCTTGAGCTCACCGGCAGGATAAGCCTCGGCATGAATATACGAGATCTCTTTAAGCTTTAGAGCCCCCTCCATGGCAACCGGAAACTGACTACCACGGCCTAGGAAAAGGGCATTCTTTTTATCGGAAAAACGCTCAGCCAACTGTTTAATTTCATCATCAAGCTGTAGCACCCGGGTAATATATTTCGGTAACTCCATTAATTCAGATAGAATTTTTAGCTCTGTTTTCTCATCTAAATCAAAGCGCCGCCCTATGGCGATGACCAATAAATATAACACCACTAATTGAGTCGTAAAAGCCTTCGTTGAGGCCACCCCTATTTCAGGACCTGCATTCGTTAACATCACTAAATCAGACGCCCGCACCAACGAACTTTCCGGTACATTACAAATAGCTAATGAATTAGCCGCCCCTAATCGTTTAGCCTCTTGTAATGCCGCCAACGTATCCGCAGTTTCTCCAGATTGTGATAACGTTACAATTAAGGTATCTTTATCAATAATGGGATAACGGTATCTAAACTCACTGGCCACTTCCACTGAGCACGGCACCCGTGCCAACTTTTCAAACCAATACCGAGCGACTAACCCGGCATGATAACTGGTGCCACACGCTAAAATCTGCACTGACTTTATTTGATTGAAAATTTCACTGGCATTATGCCCAAATGAACATTCATTCAATCGCCCGTCAAGTAATCGCCCGGCCAATGCTTGCTCAATCGCTTGAGGTTGCTCATAAATTTCTTTCAACATAAAATGCCGAAAAGAGCCTTTTCCGACGGTATCGGCATTTAATTTACTTTCTTGTATGGGCCGATCTACCGGCTCATCCTGAGCATTAAAAATGGTTATTTTTTCACAATTGAGTTCAGCAACGTCACCGTCTTCAAGAAAAATAAATCGCTGTGTTACGGGCAATAAGGCGGCAATATCTGAAGCTATAAAATATTCCCCAATGCCAATGCCAATCACCAAAGGGCTACCGTTACGACATGCAATCAGTGTTTCAGGGTCTTCGCGCGCAATCACTCCTAGCGCATAAGCACCCGTTAAATGCTTTACCGCCTCTTTAACGGCCACTATGCAATTCGTTGAATCCGCCATATGGTGAACTATTTCATTCACAATGACTTCAGAATCAGTTTCAGAATTAAACGAGTAACCCAATTGTTGTTGTTTTTTTCTTAATGGCTCATGATTTTCAATGATACCGTTATGAACAATTGCCACACGATTTTGACAAATATGGGGGTGCGCATTCTCTATAGAAGGTTTGCCATGCGTAGCCCAACGCGTATGTGCAATACCCACCTGACCCTGAAATGGATTATTCAGCAATGCCGCCCTTAATTGACTCACCTTGCCTATTTGCCGATTCCGGTGTATTTGTTGATCCGCAATCACGGCAAGCCCAGAAGAATCATAGCCCCGATATTCTAGCCGACTTAATCCTTCTAAAAGAATAGGAACGGTATCTCGTTGGCTAATAGCTCCGACAATTCCACACATAAACTATCCTTTCTTAACCGGACGACGCCAGCCCTTAATTGTAATTTGTTTTGCTCGACTGAGTGTCAGCTGCTCTTCTGGTGTGTCTTTAGTAATTGTTGATCCCGCTGCAATCGTTGCATTTTTACCCACCGTTACCGGTGCTACTAATTGAGTACTGGAGCCGATAAAAGCACCGTCTTCAATCGTTGTCAGTGACTTGTTGACACCGTCGTAATTACACGTAATTGTCCCAGCACCGACATTAACACCCTCACCTATTAGGCAATCACCGATATAACTTAAATGGTTAACTTTACTACCCTGCCCAATCATTGATTTCTTCACTTCAACAAAATTACCAATATGTACAGATGATTGGATTTCTGCCGCAGGTCTTAATCGTGCAAAAGGACCTATTCGTGAATCAGCGCCCACAGTAGCATTTTCAATGACACAATTTGCCAATATCTCAACGCCTCTCGCTATTGTGGAATTTTTAATCACGCAATTAGGGCCAATAGTCACCCCATCGCCAATTTCAAGAGTCCCCTCTAAAATCACATTAACATCAATGGAAATATCTTGTCCCAGCTTAGTTATCTCACCCCGCAAATCAAAACGATTAGGGTCTGCTAAGGTCACGCCTTGTAACATTAACATTTCAGCCTTCTGGGCCTGATACACACGCTCCAAATAACTCAATTGGCTTTTATTATTTACCCCTAATACCTCACTACTGTGAACTGGCTGACTGGTTTTAATGGCAACACCTTCACTCACTGCCAGTGCGATAATATCGGTCAAATAATATTCGTTCTGAGTATTATCATTCTCTAATAACCCCAACCAACGTTTTAATGACGCCCCTGCTACTGCCAAAATACCGGTATTTACCTCACGAATTTGTTTAATCGTTGCTGACGCATCTTTTTCTTCAGTAATGTTAATGACTTGGTTCTTGTTATCTCTAACAATACGCCCGTAACCTTTAGGCTCGTCCAGCTCAACGGTTAATAACGCTAACGTATTCGCCGATACATCAGTCAGCAACTGCTGAACCGTTGCAACCTGCAATAAAGGTACATCACCATACAAGATCAAAACGGTATCACTATCATTAATCTGGCTCTGTGCTTGCTGAACCGCATGTCCCGTGCCTAATTGTTCTGCCTGTTCGACCCAATTCACCGGTAACGAGTCCAAGACCTTTCGAACAGTCTCACCGCCATGACCATAGACTATGGTGATTGAATTATTTTCTAATTGCTTGCACAGATCATAAACATGTTCAACCAACGGCTTTCCCGCTAACGGGTGCAAAACCTTGGGCCGTAAAGAATGCATCCGTGTTCCTTTACCCGCGGCTAAAATAATACTTTTTATTCCCATAAATAATCCCTTACTAACAGCTAACTTTCTACAAACTTATCGTTTGCGGTTGTAATGACATTAAAACATCTACTGCCTGGTCAGGTAAATCTTGTTGTTTATTATAGGATTGTATCGATAAATTAATCTCATCCGCAGCAGAATTCTGGCCCAACCAACCGTCTATGCGGACCCATTTACCCTCTTCCAAATCTTTATAATGTTCAAAAAAATGACTAATAGTATCTAATGATGCTTTCGGCAAATCATTAAAATCTTTAATTTTATTGTAATAAGACGTTAATGCAGCAATAGGTACGGCGAGTATCTTAGGGTCCCTACCGGCTTCATCACTCATATCCAATAACCCCACCGCTCGACAACGTATAACACACCGTGCCAGTAATGGCACCGGGGTAATCACCAAGACATCTACAGGGTCACCATCATCGGATATGGTCTGAGGAATATAACCATAGTTAGTTGGGTACTGCATCGCCGTTCCCATGAAACGGTCAACCGATAATGCCGCTGACTCCTTATCAATCTCATACTTAACAGGATTACTCTGTGCTGGAATTTCAATAATAACGTTAAAATCATTGGGAATATTATTTCCAGATGGTACTTGATCTAATGGCATCGTTTCCTTTCCTTAATCGGATTATTAATAACAGTAAAAATGATTTTTATGCCACTACTTATAAATTTTATACCACAAGCAATCTATCAATGGCTAATACAAAAAAACCCGACAGTCATTTTCAGAACTGCCGGGTTTAATTATTGTCACAGATCAAAGCTATCGAGATCGACTTCTTAATCTATTTAAGGTCTGTAGCTGCATAACGGCCTGTGCCAGTTCGTTTCGTGTCTTAGCATAATCAATCGTAGCTGATTTATCCGCTAATGCTTCTTCAGCTCTTGCTCTTGCTTCAAGTGCTGCCGACTCATCGATATCATCAGCTCTAATTGCCGTGTCTGCTAAAATAGTCACCAGATATGGCTGTACTTCAATAACACCGCCTGAGACATAAAAGGGATGATTCTCCCCTTCGGAAACCTTCACACGAACTTCGCCAGGAACTAAATTTGAAATAAATGGTGCGTGACGGGGCGCAATACCCACTTCGCCCATTTCAGCGGGTGCAAAAACCATCTCAGCAAGTCCTGAAAAGATCTCACCTTCTGCACTTACTATATCTACATGTACCGTCATCGTCATTTTTCCATTCTCGCTCGGCTATTAGCCGTTCATCTTTTGTGCTTTTTCTAGCGCTTCATCAATGGTTCCGACCATGTAAAAAGCTTGCTCTGGAATATTGTCATATTGACCTTCAATAATTCCTTTAAAGCCCGCAATAGTATCTTTAAGTGAAACATACTTACCGGGAGATCCAGTGAAAACCTCTGCAACAAAGAAAGGTTGTGACAAGAATTTTTGAATTTTACGCGCTCGTGTCACGGTTAACTTATCTTCTTCTGACAATTCATCCATGCCTAAAATAGCGATAATATCTCTAAGTTCTTTATAACGCTGTAAAGTCCCTTGTACATTTCGTGCGACTTCATAATGCTCATCACCAATGACTTGTGGGTCTAACTGACGACTGGTTGAATCTAAAGGATCAACCGCAGGGTAAATACCGAGCTCAGCAATTTGACGAGACAATACAACAGTAGCATCTAAATGCGCAAATGTTGTCGCAGGCGATGGATCGGTTAAATCATCGGCAGGTACATATACCGCCTGTATTGAAGTAATAGAACCGGTTTTAGTCGAGGTAATACGTTCCTGTAAAACACCCATCTCTTCAGCCAACGTAGGCTGATAACCTACCGCTGATGGCATCCGACCTAATAAGGCAGAAACCTCAGTACCCGCCAAGGTATAACGGTAAATATTATCAACAAAAAATAAAACATCACGACCTTCATCACGGAAATATTCCGCCATGGTTAAACCGGTTAACGCAACACGTAAACGGTTTCCTGGTGGCTCATTCATTTGTCCGTAAACTAACGAAACCTTATCAATAACATTTGAATCTGTCATTTCATGATAAAAATCATTACCTTCTCGTGTTCTTTCACCTACACCGGCAAATACAGAGAAGCCACTGTGTTCAATCGCAATATTCCGGATTAACTCCATCATATTAACGGTCTTACCTACACCGGCACCCCCAAATAAACCGACCTTTCCGCCTTTAGCAAACGGGCAGACTAGATCAATAACTTTAATGCCTGTTTCTAACAGTTCATTTGCAGGCGCTTGGTCTTCATAACTGGGTGCTTTACGATGAATTTCCCATTTGTCTTTTTCACCAATAGGACCTTTCTCATCAATCGGCTCGCCCAACACATTCATGATGCGTCCTAAGGTCTTCTGGCCAACTGGAACTGAAATTGCCGCACCGGTATTAGTTACCGCCATGCCACGACTTAAGCCATCTGATGATCCCATTGCAATCGTTCTAACAACACCGTCTCCGAGTTGTTGTTGTACTTCTAAAACGATGCCTTTTGCTTCAATAACTAACGCGTCATAAACCTTCGGTAATTCTTCACGTGAAAATTCCACGTCAACGACGGCGCCAATGATCTGTACGATTTTACCCGAACTCATTATATAGTCCTCTATGTACCTAAATATTTAAAATAATTTGCCCACATTAAACTGCTGCAGCCCCTGCAACAATTTCCGATATTTCTTGTGTGATAGCGGCTTGTCTCGCTTTGTTATAAACCAATTGTAACTCGTCAATCAATGTACCCGCGTTATCAGAAGCACTCTTCATCGCCACCATTCGTGCCGCTTGTTCACACGCATTATTCTCTATTACGCCCTGAAGAACAATGGACTCAATATAACGAACCATTAACGTGTCTAAAACTTCAACCGCATCAGGTTCATAAATATAATCCCAGTTTCCTTTCAATTTCTCTTCAATCTCAGAAACCTTGACGGGAACTAATTGCTTAATTTGTGGATCTTGCGTCATGGTATTCACGAACTCATTATGAACCACATGAATTTCATCAATTGTCCCTTGCGCATATCCATCAAGCATAATTTTAATAATACCGACGATATCTTCTAAGTGCGGTGTATCACCCAGCTTCTCAACCTGACCAACCATATTGGCACTGATGTTTCTGAAATAACCCGCGCCTTTTTGCCCAATCGTACAAACATCCACTTCAATTTGTTCAGAACCCCATTGCTCCATTTGAATCAATGTTTTTCTAAATAAATTTGAATTCAAACCACCACACAGACCCCGGTCTGACGAAATAACTATCAAACCGATACGCTTGCATTGCTTCTTTTCAACCAAAAAGGAATGCTGGTATTCTGGGTGTGCATGCGCTAAATGCTTAATAATTTGAGCGATCTTTTCTGCATAAGGACGCGTTGCACGCATGCGATCTTGCGTTTTACGCATTTTACTCGCCGCAACCATTTCCATCGCGCGGGTAATCTTTTGCGTATTTTTAATACTCGCAATTTTTGTGCGTATTTCTTTTCCAACAGCCATGATCTAATCCGTTACCAGCTTTGTGTTTTAACAAAGGCGTCAATAGCCGCACGGATTCCATCTGAAATTTCATCAGAAAAATCACCGGTCTTATTGATCTTGTTAACTAATGCCTTATGTTTCGATTTCATATAATCATGCAATGCACTTTCAAAACTACGTACTGCCGTAATTTCAAGTTCATCAAGATAGCCTTCATTGGCTGCAAATAACGAAATGGCCATCTGCGCAACTGATAACGGAGAATATTGGTCTTGCTTCATTAACTCAGTCACTCGTTGACCCCGCTCAATCTGCTTTCGGGTACTTTCATCCAAGTCTGAGGCGAACTGTGCAAAAGCCGCTAACTCGCGGTATTGCGCTAAATCAAGTCGAACACCACCACCGAGTTTTTTAATGATCTTCGTTTGTGCTGCACCACCAACCCGAGATACCGATAATCCAGCATTGACCGCAGGACGAATACCGGCATTAAATAAATCAGATTCCAAGAAAATCTGACCATCAGTAATCGAAATCACGTTAGTTGGAACAAAAGCAGATACATCACCGGCTTGGGTTTCAATAATTGGCAATGCGGTTAAAGAGCCAGTCTGACCTTTTACTTTACCACCGGTCAACTCTTCTACCGCCGCTGCATTAATTCTGGCTGCACGCTCTAATAAACGCGAATGTAAATAGAACACATCACCTGGGTAGGCTTCACGTCCCGGTGGGCGTTTCAATAACAACGAAACCTGACGGTATGCCCAAGCTTGTTTTGTTAAATCATCATAAACAATTAAAGCGTCTTCACCGCGATCACGGAAGAACTCACCCATTGAGCAACCGGTATAAGGTGCAATGTATTGTAGCGCCGCTGATTCTGAAGCCGATGCAACAACGACAATGGTGTGTTCCATGGCGCCATGCTCTTCTAACTTACGTACGGCATTAGCTACAGACGATTGTTTTTGACCGATAGCAACATAAACACAGGTAATCCCGGTGCCTTTTTGGTTAATAATTGCATCGATCGCAATGGCTGTTTTACCGGTTTGTCTGTCACCAATAATTAATTCCCGTTGGCCACGGCCAATTGGAATCATAGCATCAAGCGATTTTAATCCTGTTTGGACCGGTTGATCTACTGATTGACGCGCAATAACACCAGGCGCAATTTTTTCAATCGGTGCGGTTATGTTGGTTTCAATCGGACCTTTTCCGTCAATCGGATTACCCAAAGCGTCGACCACGCGACCTCGTAAAGCCTCGCCAACCGGAACTTCTAAAATTTTACCGGTACATTTAACGACATCGCCTTCAGAGATTTGTTCATAGGCGCCTAAAACAATGGCCCCAACCGAATCACGCTCTAAGTTCAACGCCATACCGAAGATATTATTTGGAAATTCAAGCATCTCGCCCTGCATGGCATCGGATAGCCCGTGAATTCTCACGATACCGTCGGTTACACTAACCACAGTACCTTCACAATGAGATTGGACACTCAGGTCAAAATTTTCGATCCTTTTCTTAATCAGATCACTTATTTCAGATGGATTTAGTTGCATAATTATTTTCTCACTCTAACGGTTAGAGTCTATTTGCTAATTGTTGAATGTGTCCCTTAATAGAACCATCAATTACTGAATCACCAGCGTGCGCTAAAAAGCCTCCTATCAATGACTTATCAACCGTCATTTCTAAATTAACTTTTTTGTTGAGTTTTATTTCAAGCACTTCAGCTAACTTTTTTTCCTCTGCTTTAGTAAGCGCATAGGCTGTTTTAACAATCACACCTATATAGCCTTCAGCCTCTGCCTTACTTTCTTCAAAGAGACGACTAATCTCAGGCAGTAAAGTTAAACGATGATTTTCAATCAGTAACTTAAGTAGATTGATTCCTTGTGGGTTAAGTTGTTTATCGCAAATATCCAACATTAATGCCGTCAATTGTTCCTGACTGACTTTTGGATTATTTGACAAGCCGAGCAAGCTTTCATCGGACATGACTACAGCTAAAAATACCAGCATTTCAGACCACTTTTCAGTACTCTTAGAAGCTTGTGCGCTAGTAAAAACCGCTTCAGCGTAAGGCCGTGCCAAAGTTGCTAATTCGCTCATTTTAACTTACCTAATTCAGCTGCTGCTTTTGTCAAAATAGCTTGATGTTTCTTTTCATCAATCTCTTCTTGCAAAATTTGTTCAGCTGCTTTTATGGCCAAATCAGAAACTTCTTTGCCTAATTTCTCTCTGGTCTGCTGTATTTCTTGCTCAATTTGAGACTTTGCCGACGTTAACAAACGCTCACCTTCAACTTTTGCATCTACCCGCGACTCGTCAACAATCTCACTGGCCCTTTTTTGAGCCATATCAATAATTTCAGCGGACTGCGATTTAGCATCTTTTAAAATATCTTTCGATTTCTTCTCTGCCCGATCCAACTGTTGATTACCTTGGTCTGCCGCGGCCAAGCCATCAGCAATTTTCTTTTTTCGTTCTTCCAAAGCATCAAACAAAGGTGGCCACACATACTTCATGGTAAACCATACCAGAAGCGTAAAGGTGATCATCTGTCCGACTAGAGTCAAATTGATACTCATAATGAATTCCTCAATTTGTAATAAAGACTAGCTAAATTAACTGCCAGAAGCCGCTTGTACAGCCGACAAGAATGGGTTAGCAAATGTGAAAAACAATGCTAAACCAACACCAATCATAGTTACCGCATCCAATAAACCGGCCACAATAAACATTTTTACTTGTAACATTGGCACCATTTCTGGTTGACGTGCTGCGCCTTCTAAAAATTTACCGCCTAAAAGACCAAAACCAATCGCTGTTCCCATAGCGCCTAAACCCAATACAATACCTACTGCAATTGCAGTCATGCCTTGTACATCAGCTATTAATGTTGCTAATTCCATGATACCTCCAAACTAAATAATATTAACGAATTTAAAAAACTAATGATCTTCATGCGCCATACTTAGGTATACGATAGTCAATACCATAAAAATAAACGCCTGAAGTGTGATAATCAAAAGATGAAAAACGGCCCAAGGCAAACTCAAAAAGGGCTGTACGTACCAAGGCAATAATGCGATCAAAATAAAAATTAATTCCCCTGCATACAAATTACCAAATAACCGTAATGCCAAGGAAATAGGCTTCGCTATTTCTTCAACCAACTTCAATAATAAGTTAAACGGTAACAACCAAGGCCCAAAGGGTTGAAACATTAACTCTTTAGCAAAACCCCAGCCGCCTTTAATCTTAATACTGTAAAAAATAATCAAAATAAAGACCGAAATAGACATCGCAAAGGTTGCATTTAAGTCGGTGCTAGGCACCACCCTCAAATACTCAACGCCCATAACCGAACCCACATTTGGCATTAAATCCACTGGGAACAAATCCATGAAATTCATCAAAAAGACCCAACAAAAAACCGTCAAGGCTAACGGGGCAATCAACTTACTTTGTCCGTGAAAACTGTCTTTAACCTGCGTATCTACAAATTCAACTAACATTTCTGCAAAGTTTTGCATTAACCCTGGAACGCCAACGGTGGCCTTTTCTGCTGCCACTTTAAAAAAACTAATAAACAACCCACCCAATAACGCTGAAAAAAACAACGTATCTAAATGTAGAGTCCAAAAACCCTCACCCACCGTCAGCGATGTTAAATGATGTACGATATATCCAGTTGCCCCTTCTGAGGCATGCGCTTCACTTGCCATTATTTTTTCACTAAAACTTATAATCGAATTATCAGTGCGAACCAAAAAACTGTTAAGGCAGCTACAAAACCAGCCATCAACGGCATAATTTTAACTTCAGGCCACTGAAAAACTAAAAAAAACATAACTGCCGTTAAAATTAACTTGGCAGACTCACCCACATAAAATGTCCGAACTACTTTCTTAGCATCCTGACCCGTGGAACTTGAAACCTTTAATGCAAAATATAAATTAGGTATGATTGCCACACCCCCCCCTAATACCGAGGAAATAAAACTTTGGCCTGCACCCCATAAAAAAAATCCTGATGCCACAATAGCCACAATCAGAATTTGCATAGCAAGGATCTTACTAACTGCGGTCATTGTCCTTACGCCAATCATTTGACCGCCTCATTTAATAACTTTTTGAGTATATAGATTATATGCTTTTAAATCAAGATCATATGTTTGATTTTATCAATCACTATCTAATGCACTGCACTTATCCATAATCATGCTTCAAAAAATCAAAACTCCTCTAGGAGAAATGATTGCTTTTGCCAATTCAGAAGGACTGTGTTTATTAAAATTCACTGATTCGGCCCAAGTCACCCAACTGCTCGCTGAAGTGCAGATAATTGGCACTTCAGTTCATCGTTATGACCCCCAAACCATTTTAAAACAAACTCAAATTCAGATTATAGAATACTTTAATCAATCCCGAAAAACCTTTACCTTACCGATCAACTGTTATGGTAGCCCTTTTCAACAAGCCGCCTGGAACATATTAAAAAAAATACCGTACGGCACAACACTTTCATACCAAGAACAAGCCATTGCAATCAACAAACCCACAGCTTACCGAGCCGTGGGCACCGCCAATAGCCGTAACAAAATGGAACTGATTATTCCTTGCCATCGCGTTATCAAAAAAAACAATCGCCCGAGCGGTTATGCTGGCAAAATATGGCGCAAAGAATATCTACTGGCTTTAGAGAAAACTGTTAATTAATGCGTTTTAAAATACCGTCTAATTCATCTAAATTAGTATAACTAATCACTAATTTTCCTTTGCCTTTAGGGTGATGATTAATCGCTACTTTCGCACCTAATTTTTCAGACAAACGCTCTTGCAATCTGATGACATCCGGATCCATTTCTGACGCCACCTTAACCACCCGGGGATTTGCAAAATCACGAACGTACTTTTCTACTTCCCGCACCGACATCGCTTTAGCCACAACCTGCTTTGCAGCGGCCAATTGGTCTTTACCAGACAATGCCAATAAAGCACGCGCATGGCCCATTTCTATCTCGCCCACCGCTAACAATTGCATAACCGCTGGCGTTAACTCATTCAACCGCAACAAATTACTCACTGTCGTTCTCGACTTGCCTACCGCTTTAGAAATCTCTTGATGGGTCATTCCAAATTCCTCACCCAAACGTTTGAGCGCTTGTGCTTCTTCCAATGCATTTAAGTCTTCCCGTTGAATGTTTTCTATTAAGGCAATTGCCATAGCCGTTTGATCATCAAAATCCTTAATGACCACAGGAACCGCTTCCAATTGTGCGAGTTGCGCTGCGCGCCAGCGTCGTTCACCTGCAATAATTTCATAACGTTCATCGCCTAATTCACGAACGATGATAGGTTGCACAATGCCTTGTTCCCGAATCGAATCCGCAAGTTCCTGCAACTTTTCAGTATTCATATCTTGACGAGGCTGATATTTCCCCCGCTGCAAAAACTCAATAGGCAACATTTTAAATGACCGTTGACTTGGCTCTACTGTGCTCTTGCCATCGCCTAACAGCGCATCTAATCCTCGCCCTAACCCTCTGGCTTTTGTTGTCATTTATTTTCACCGTTCTTTTCATTTTTCAAAAACTCTACCGCTAATTTTTCGTAAGCTATCGCTCCGCGCGAAGACTTATCATAAAACCTAACCGGCAAGCCATGACTCGGGGCTTCGGCCAACCTAATATTTCGTGGGATACTGGTTTGATAAACTTTTCGATCAAAAAACTTAAATAATTGCTGAGAGACATCCTTGGTTAACCGACTGCGTGTATCGACCATAGTACGCAAAATACCTTCCAATTTTAAATTACTGTTAACGGTATCCTGAATATTTCGTAAGGTTTCCATTAAAGCCGACAACCCCTCCAAGGCATAATATTCACATTGCATGGGGATCAATACACTATCGGCTGCAACCAGTGCATTTAACGTCAACATATTTAAGGATGGCGGACAATCAATAAGAATAAAATCATACCGTTCACGCACGGGTTTCAGACCCTTCAACAACCGACTTTCCTTATTTTCAGCAGCCATCAAGGCAACTTCTGCAGCCGTTAAGTCACTGTTCCCAGCAATAACATCTAATCCAACCTCTTCAATGGTGATAATAGTTTCTATTGCGGAGGCCTCCTCTAACAATAAGTCACAACTGGAAAACTGCACGGTATTTTTATCCAGCCCACAACCAATAGCCGCATTTCCTTGTGGATCCAGATCAATCAATAAAACCGAACATTGCTTAGCTGCCAATGACGCTGCTAAGTTCACCGTCGTGGTCGTCTTACCGACCCCGCCTTTTTGATTGGTTACCGCTATCACTTTACCCATTATGCTCTCTTTACCTTATGTAATTGAACCAGACACCGCTCTGCATCAACCCCTGGAACCATAATAGGAATCACAGAAAAATCATTATCGATCTGTTGTAATTCTTTATCAGGGTGCTGTCCCTTCATGGCCAACAACACACCTCCCGAACTCAGCCGTTCAGATGCTACACTAACAAAACTTTGCACGCTTGAAAACGCCCGAGAAACAATACTATTAAAATAAATCGTCGGCTGATAATTCTCAATACGCCCGTGCCACACTGTTACATTCTTTAAACCCAGCTCAATAACCGCTTGCTGAACAAATCGTGTTTTCTTAATATTACTGTCTAATAAAACAAACGAATAATGAGGGTATATTAATGCTAGAGGAATACCCGGCAAACCAGCACCGGTACCTATATCTAATACCTTGGGTCCTTGAATATAATTCGCTATGGCTAAACTATCTAAAAGATGCAGCCTTACCATTTCTTCAGGATTACGGATAGCCGTTAGATTATAAGCCTTATTCCATTTTTCTATTAAAACAATAAACGCTATAAGTTTCTTTTGCTGCGCTTGGGTTAGCAACAAATCAAGTGCGTCAAGCCCTTCATTTAAAATTTCTTGGCATTTTTGCATGATTGATTCGCTAAACGACATTAAAAAAATATCATTATAGCGACTTTAAAAAATCATAAGGTGATTTAGCGCGTAAAATCGGCGCCTATTGTTAAGCGCTTTTCTTTTTAAGGTGAACCAACAAAAGTGAAATGGTCGCGGGCGTAATCCCTGAAATACGCGCCGCCTGCCCTAACGTTTCAGGTAGGTGTTTTTGTAACTTCTCGCTTGCTTCAGCAGATAACCCACGAACTTCTTGATAATCAAAAGCGCTGGGTAACCGCAGACCTTCAAACCGACGAGTCCGATCAATCTCGTTCTGTTGACGATCAATATAACCCGAATATTTCGCTTGGATTGCGACCTGTTCTGAAACCTCTTTGGTATAGTCTGGATTCTCAAGAAAACTTAATACCGCTTCAACCTGAACTTCAGGCCGACGCAATAAATCAATCAAATTGGTATCTCGTCGCAAAGGCTTACCCCAAAACGCATCAACCTTTGCTGCCGCCTCGGTGTCTGGCTTTAGCCATTTTTTCGTTAAGACGGTTTTTAACGCCGTAATCGCCTTACTCTTTTGTTCAAATAACTGCCAACGCTGATCACCCACCAAACCCAATTCCCGACCTTTTTCCGTTAACCGTAAATCAGCATTATCTTCGCGTAAAAACAAACGGTATTCTGCGCGACTGGTAAACATCCGGTAAGGCTCTATCGTTCCATGCGTTATAAGGTCATCAATCATAACGCCAATATAAGCCTCATCACGCCGTGGACACCACGACTCTAAACCTTGTGCTTGACGCGCCGCATTCAAACCGGCGATTAAACCTTGGGCAGCCGCCTCTTCATAACCGGTCGTGCCGTTAATTTGACCGGCAAAAAACAACCCAGGCATAGGCTTTGTTTCCAGCGAGGATTTAAGCCCACGAGGATCAAAGTAATCATATTCAATCGCGTAACCAGGACGAATGATCTCAGCTTGTTCAAACCCTTCCATTGAGCGAATAAAGTCATATTGCACATCAAAAGGCAAACTAGTTGATACTCCATTAGGATAAATCTCATGGGTATCTAACCCTTCCGGCTCGACAAAAATCTGATGGGAATCACGGTCAGCAAAACGAACCACCTTATCTTCAATCGAGGGACAATAACGCGGGCCCACACCATCAATCACACCCGAGTACATCGGCGATCGATCCAATCCGGAACGAATAATCTCGTGCGTCTTACGGTTAGTGCGAGTGATATAACAACAAATCTGTCGCGGGTGATGTTCCGGCTTACCCAAAAATGACATCATCGGCACCGGGTCATCTCCAGGCTGTTTTTGGAGACGGTCAAAAGCAATGGTTCTGCCATCAATGCGTGGTGGTGTACCAGTCTTTAGCCGACCGACATTAAAAGGTAATTCCCGTAGCCGCTCCGACAAGGCAATAGATGCCGGATCACCCGCCCGTCCGCCGGTGTAATTTTCCAAACCAATATGAATTCTACCGCCCAGAAAAGTACCCGTGGTTAACACCACGGTTTTACCTGAGAACACCAAACCCATCTGGGTTTTAACACCACAAAGCCGATCTCCATCAAATTGCAAATCTGCAACGGTTTGCTGAAAAATAGCTAAATTCTGCTGGTTTTCTAACTGCCCACGAATATATTTTTTGTAAAGACTTCGGTCAGCCTGCGCTCGTGTGGCACGAACAGCTGGACCTTTGCTGGCATTTAAAGTACGAAACTGAATACCGGCATGGTCAGTTGCTGTTGCCATCACACCGCCCAAAGCATCAATTTCTTTGACCAAATGACCTTTACCAATCCCGCCTATCGCCGGATTACAGCTCATTTGCCCTAAGGTTTCAATGTTCTGTGTTAATAAAAGTGTTTGCGCACCGGTCCTTGCCGAGGCTAAAGCCGCCTCAGTACCGGCATGACCACCACCAACCACAATAACATCAAAAATTGTAGGATATTTCACTAAACTTAAAAACTAACATTTGTAAATCTTATCGTTTTTTTGAATTAATTCCAAAAGTACGCTTAATCTTGGTTAGAAAATCTTTCTCCACATCTGCTGTCTGATTTAACTGCTGAGTATCGGCAAGTCTTTTTATAACATTATTTTTATCTTCCGTGACTACAGAACTATTATTAATTTTTTTCAAATTATCGCCCAACTCATCTAAAGCATTAATCAATTGCTCACAAGAGTTATCACTCTTATTCTTATCCTGTTTCATATTCATCCCCTAAAATTCAAAGATAAAATTAAAGAGAGATTATAAAACTTTAGTTAACAAGACAAAAACAAAAATTAATTTTTTACTGACAAAATAAATATCAAAAAATTCAGCGTGGCCGTTACTCAAAAAAATAGGCTACCCGCCTAAAACGAGTAACCTAAAATTTAATAGTATTATAAATCGCTACTACTTTACTCAATCGCCGCTTTAACATTTTCGAAACTAGCTATTGCTTCATCTATGTGCTGTGAACCTAAAGCACGATGTTCGGCCTCTGTTTTACCTTTGTAAGACCCTGTGCCTTTTGCTGCTTTAGCCGCATAACTAAAATGTCTCCCACCTTTACCAATAAGATCTTTCACTGTATCCAATTCAAATTCCGCAGCGCCAACAGATAATTCTTTAGATTCTTGACGCGCAACCTTAGCAAGGCCTTTCAATACTTTTGACGATTCATCTTGCCCAATAGCTGTTTTTATGTGTAGAAATGCCTCGTCAATTCTTTCCGCAATAACAGATTGGGGAGCTAATTTTTCGGCTGCATTAGCTGAAGATGAATAAGTCATCATTGCCGTTATTGAAAATGTCATTACCAGCGCTACTAAAAATTTTTTTACAAATATCATTTAATTTCCTTAAAATTTTAAAAAACTCATTTTCTACATCTAAACCATCAAATGTAAAGATAGTCTAAAATACTTCCAACTAAAATACTAGGATATTACACTCTCTCCTTGTATTTTACCATTCTAAATGAACTTTATCGCTCACTACTTGATCTATATCAACAACCTATCTTAATAATTTTCTAAAAAATAGGCTATCCGTTTATTTAACAGACAGCCTAAATTATTTAACAACGTAAAAACAGTTATCTTACAAAATTGTTGCTTTAATTGTTTCAAAATCAGCAATTGATTTAACAACTTGCGGTGCACCTAAAGCACGATGCTCTGCTTCTGTTGCGCCTTTGTAAGACCCTGTACCTTTTGCTGCTTTACTAGCATAACTGTAATGTTTCTTAGCAACACGAATACCGTCCCAAGCTCTTTGTACTTTTGAAGCCAAAGCGCCAACAGACAATAATTTAGACTTTTGACGTGCATCCGTAAGAATACCTTTTAACTCGAGTGATGTTGCTGTTTCTGCTTTGTTCTGTGCTTCAGTAAGTATATTAATTACCTCTTGTGCAACTGACTGACCACTTTCTTCGACACCTTTAGCCGCTGCTGAAGATGAGTAAGTTGTCATGGCCGCCATTGAAAAGGTCATTACTAGTGCTACTAAAAATCTTTTTACAAGTGTCATTTAATTTCCTCAAAATTTTAAATTCGTTTTTTATTACCCCACAAATCCCTCCGACAAGGAGACAATAAAGCCGATCACGATAACACAAATAGAGTTATTTGACTAAAAAATTAACAGAAAAACTTTCTTCACCTGCCATTTTTTAATACAATTCAAGATTCTTTACTCACTCACCTTCAAGTTACTATTATGTTAATCATCTGGTCTTTTAATATTTTTATCTTCGCTGTCTGTTACCTTATCGTCGGATTAATCAAACCTAACTGGGCCTTATTCTGGATGAAGGAGCCTACCCGCCTAGGACCGGTTCTGATTTCTTTATCCTTAATCATGACTGCCGCCACCATGTACGGCGAAGGACTTAGAGACGCACCCATTTCGCCTGAAAACGTCAAACGGGCCAAAGAAAAACTAGCCAATCAACAAAAGAACACGCCCATACCGCCACAAGAGAAAACCAGCCCAGCCGTGATTAAAAAAAGTACGGCACCTGAAGTCAAGTAATTTTAATCGTTAAAAAGTAAACCGCTATTGGACAGTGGCTAACAAGGGTTGCAAATAAAGCCATATTTTATCCGCAATCAACGGCTGAGCCTCTGCATTAGGATGAAGGCCATCACCTTGCATTAATTTTTTATTCAGGGCGATATCATTTAAAATAAAGGGCACAAATGAAATTTTTAACGTTTTCGCCAAGGCCGGATAGATCTGATAAAAGAGTTCCGTGTAACGCGGGCCATAATTTGGCGGAATCCGCATACTTATTAACAAAACCTTAGCCCCTGATTTGTGAGCTCGATTGATAATTATACTTAAATTCTGTTTCATAATGACAGGCGACAACCCACGCAAACCATCATTTGCCCCTAATTCCAAAATCAAAACCTTAGGCTTAGTGGCCGCTAAGACTTCATCAATTCGAGCAACCCCGCCCGCGGTGGTTTCACCGCTAATACTCTCATTGCTAACAACATAGTTATACCCTTCAGATTGTATTTTTTTTTGTAAAAAAATAACCCAACCCTGATCTAACCCGATACCATAGGCAGCACTTATACTGTCACCATAAATAACAATAGTTGCCGGTGAAGCCCCAACTGGGCTTAACCCACAGACCATTAAAATAATCAGGATTTTTTTCATTATGTCTATCCAATCCGACGCCTTATCGGAAATTATTATTAGCGCGAAAAACCTCAGTAAAACCGTCTTAACTGCAAACGGCTCACTCAGCATCTTATCTGGCATTCATCTTAACATTAACCATGGCGAAAGCCTGGCTATCATGGGAATGTCCGGATCAGGAAAAACCACTCTGATTAGCCTGTTAGCCGGTCTTGATACGCCCTCTTCCGGCACTATCACGATTAATGGTCAACCGCTTACGACCATGACTGAAGATGATAAAGCCCGCCTTCGAAACCAATTTATCGGTTTTGTTTTTCAAAATTTCCAACTCCTGAATAATTTGACTGCCCTTGAAAATGTCATGCTACCCCTGGAAATCATTGGCCACCCTCATGCCAAAGATAAAGCCCTTAATTTTCTTGATCGGGTCGGGTTATCTCATCGCTACAACCACCGCCCTAGCCAATTATCCGGCGGCGAACAACAACGCGTTGCTTTAGCAAGAGCCTTTGTCACCCAACCGAGTATTCTTTTTGCCGATGAGCCCACCGGTAACTTAGACCAAAAAACCGGTAAGACTATTATTGATTTGCTTTTTGCTTTAAACGAAGAAAACAAAACCACACTGGTACTGGTTACCCATGACCAATCGCTAGCAACACTCTGTAGCCGAACGCTTATGCTTGAAAATGGAAAAACCGCATGAACCTTTTTTTATTAGCGTGTCGCCTGTTGCGTCGAGAAGGGCGCTCGGGTGAACTTACCCTTTTAAGCTTTGCATTAATCGTTGCCGTAACCAGCGCAACCACAATCAGCCTTTTTTCTGATCGACTTGAAACCACCATGGTTTCACAAGCCGGGCAGTTTCTTGCTGGCGACCTTGTTGTGACCAGCCCAACAACACTCACTAGTGACTGGCTCAGTGTCGCCAAAACCTTAGCATTAAAACAAACCATGACCGCTGAATTTTCCAGTGTGCTCATTGAAAACGATAGCTTCCTTTTAGCGAGCATTAAAGCCGTTAGCAACCACTACCCTTTGCGTGGCTCACTCAAAATAACCGGTAACCATTTTGATCAAGAACAAACAATCACTCACGGCCCCCAACCCGGTCAAGCCTGGATTGATAAACGCATTTTATCAGCACTCAATTTAAAACTGGGCGAAAGCCTACACGTCGGTAACAAAAAACTCATACTCAGTAAAATAATAACTTACGAACCAGATAAGCGCGGCAACCTTTACAGCCTATCCCCCCGACTCATGATGCACACACAGGATGTTCCTGAAACCGGTATTCTTAAACCCGGCAGTCACGTTCATTACTATTATCAATTTACCGGTCAAGACTCTGCTCTTAAATCCTTTAAACAATTTTCCAAAAAACGTCTGAATCCCTCACAACGGATTATGGATATTCATGTCGACAGACCAGAAATTGGTACCGCCTTAGATCGCGTTCAAAAATATTTACGCCTATCGAGTGTCATTATAATACTCATCGCCGGTGTGGCCATTGCAATCACTACAAGGCGCTACAGTGAACGTCATTTTAATTCCGCGGCTATTTTGCGCTGCTTAGGCTGTACCCAAGCTCAAATCGTAAAACTATTTATCACTCAACTGGTGCTCTTAGGTTTTTTAGCCAGCCTTTTAGGCTGCCTTTTAGGTTGGGTCAGCCATGCCGGGCTCTTTGCATTACTTAAAAGCTTACTGCCTGAAACTATTGCCAGTGCCAATCCGCTTGCGGCCTTTTTTGGCCTGATCACCGGCATGGTTATCTTATTAGGGTTTGCACTACCGCCATTACTTCAACTAAAAAAAGTTTCCCCTTTACGTATTTTGAGACGCGAACTGGATCCTATACCCACTCAATCCGGAATCGTTTACGGCATGGCACTTTTGGTTATTTCAGGATTGATTTATACCTTCACCTTAGATATAAAATTTACCTTGTTATTAACACTTCTCGCCTCATTAGGCATTACGTTATTAATGGGGCTTATCTACGCACTGCTAACCGTCATAAAAAAACTCGAATCACGGGTTAATTTAAATGTTCGTTTTGCATTACTGTCGTTAGTTAAAAACAGGAAGAACACCGCCGCTCAAATACTGGCTTTTAGTCTCACCTTAATGGCGATGCTATTAAGTTTTTCGGTTCACCAAAATCTAATAAGCGACTGGCAAACACAACTACCCAAAACAACACCCAATCATTTTGTCTTAAACCTTTTTGAACACCAACGTGATGACTTTAAAACAGATTTAACAACGCATAACATAAACGCTCAGGCTTTGTTCCCGATCGTACGCGGCCGTCTCATCAAAATTAACAACCAAGCGGTACAAAAAATAGTGAGCAAAGACTCCCAAGGTGAGCGCGCTATCCATCGTGATCTCAGTTTAACGTGGTCCAAACAATTGCCAGAGGGTAATTTCATCACATCTGGAAAGTGGCACCAAAGCCCCCCATCCCATCAAGTTTCTATTGAACAAAAACTAGCCACTAGCCTCAATATTCAACTCAATGATGCATTGACGTTTACCATTGGCCATGAAACCATCAACGCGACTGTTACCACCGTTCGTCAAGTTAATTGGGATTCCATGAAACCTAATTTTTATTTTATTTTTTCACCTGGCTCATTAACCTCTTTTCCCAAAACCTTTATTACCAGTTTTTATTTAGCCCCGGAAAACAAAAACTTTCTAAATACGTTGGCTAAAAAATATCCCGCCATCACTATTCTTGAAGTTGACTTTATTCTGAACCAATTGAGTCTCATTTTAAAACAACTCACCCAAGCCATTAACTACCTACTGATCTTTGCCTTAATTGCAGGGCTAATTGTTTTAGCCGCCACAATCAATGCCACACTTGATGAACGTCGCCACCAAAGTGCCTTACTGCGTACTCTAGGTGCCAACCGATCACTGCTTCGAAATAACCACTTGCTGGAATTTATCAGTCTTGGCTTTTTCTCTAGCCTATTCGCTGTCCTGTTACACGACATCGCCTCTTTCGCCCTGTATCACTTTATTCTAAAAATAGCTTACCTTCCCAGCCTGATGCTCTGGGTACTCGTACCCCTAATAGGGACTACACTCATTACCTTAACGGGGCTTTGGAGTATTCGAAAGGTCGTTAATAAAAGCCCCTTATCCATTCTTCGAGAACACTAATTAATCAACGTCTAATTGTTTTTTTAAACGATTATACAAACCCTCAAAATGACCATTACTCATAATTAAAATATGACAACGACCTTTAACAGCGACCACTAAGGCAGTTAGTATTTCATCAATAGAATCCATGATATGAAGTTGTTTGTCGGCTTGTTCCAATGTCGTCAGATCCCATTGCATTCCCGATGACCGATAAATAAACCCTATATTAGCGTCCTTAAGTGACGGCCCTAAAGTATTTTGGTGAATGCCCTGCTTCATACTATTAGATGCCAGGTCAACAATTGCAATAATGGGCTCATCACCCACTTTTTGTCTCAACCCTGCCAAGGTCGTTTGTATCGCCGTTGGATGATGCGCAAAATCATCATAAACAGTGATGCCCTTTTTCTGGTAAATAACTTCCATACGCCGCTTAACATTCTCAAACCGGTTTAATGCTGCGCTCGAGTCAGCCACCGAAATACCGACATTTCGAGCCGCTGCAATAGCTGACACCGCATTACTTACATTGTGTAACCCCGTTAAATTCCAGTTGATCAACGCTTCATTTTTATCTTCAAAGCTCACACGAAAATCACTACCATCAGGGTTCAACAATGTTGCATTCCATTCACTTTCCCCTCCAATAGAACTTCTCTCAACAGTTGTCCAACACCCTTGTAATAAAACACTCGAAATCTCATCCTCATGACTAGGAGCAATAATAAGTCCTTGCTCAGGAACCAGCCTAACCAAATGATGAAATTGACGTTTAATCGCCTCTAAATCTGGAAAAATATCAGCATGATCGTATTCCAAATTATTCAAAACCACCGTGTTCGGGTGATAGTGTACAAACTTGGAGCGTTTATCAAAAAAAGCAGTATCATACTCGTCTGCCTCAATAACAAAAAAATCAGACTCACCTAGCCGTGCTGATTGGGTAAAATTAAGCGGAACACCCCCAATTAAAAAACCCGGCGAATAATCATTATAGTCCAGTATCCAAGCGAGCATACTTGCTGTCGTTGTTTTACCGTGTGTTCCTGCAACGGCCAAGACCCATCGGTCTCGCAAAACGGCTTCACTCAACCATTGTGGACCAGAACAATAACGAAGACCGCGATTTAAAATATACTCAACAGCCGGATTCCCTCTCGACAATGCATTACCAATAATCACTAAATCGGGTTTTAATAATTCTAGATGCGCTTTTTGGTAACCGGACATTAATCGTATGTCCAAAGCCTCCAATTGCGCACTCATCGGTGGATAAATATTTTGATCCGTTCCACTGACCTCATGACCTAATTGTTTTGCGATCTGGGCAATCCCGCCCATAAAGGTGCCACAAATACCTAAAATATGAATATGCACAATCTTTCCTTTGATTTCATCATTACTTTAAAACCTATTATTCACCATCAACACAATATTTTCTACTTGCGTTTATTGTTACATTCAGTTCAAATAATCCACTCTAAAACCTGAGAATACTATGGGCCAAAATAAAATATCTGTGGAAACCGTACCCTGTTACATTCCCTCAAAATCTTCGCCCCAAGATAACCGTTATGTTTTTGCCTATACCATTACTATTTCAAATAGGGGTACCGTAGCCGCCACCTTACTCAGTAGATTCTGGTTAATTACAGATTCTAATGGCAAAACACAAGAGGTGAGTGGCGACGGCGTCGTCGGTGAACAACCTTATTTAAAACCAGGGAAATCTTTTCAATACACCAGCAGTGCTATGCTTGAAACACCTATCGGTGTGATGCAAGGTAAATACATTTTAATCTCTGATGACGGCATTAATTTTAACTGCCCCATTCCCCGCTTTACGTTATCAATTCCTCGCACACTGCACTAACGATGGCGACTTATGCAATAGGGGATCTTCAAGGTTGTTACGATGACTTATTACGCCTACTAGATAAAATTAAATTTAATCCACACTCTGATCAACTTTGGTTTGTCGGTGATTTGGTTAATCGAGGGCCCAAATCACTAGAGTGCCTTCGGTTCATCAAATCACTAGGTCCTTCTGCTATTACTGTTTTAGGCAATCACGACTTACACCTATTGGCGATTGCCCATAAGATAAAAAAAAACCGTAAAAAAGAATTATCGCTTAACGCTATCCTGCAAGCTGACGATTGCGACGAACTCTTGCATTGGTTACGTTGTCGCCCATTACTGCATTACCAAGAACCTTATTATCTGGTTCACGCCGGCATTGCGCCACAATGGGATTTAAAGACGGCCCAAAAAATGGCTCGCGAAGTAGAAATGCAATTACAAGATAACGATCGCTATCTAAAACTACTGGAAAAAATGTACGGTGATACTCCTGACCGCTGGAGCGATACCCTTATCGGCTATAAACGCTTAAGGTATATTTTGAATAGCTTTACTCGAATGCGATTTTGTTACGAAAATGGTGCGCTTGATTTTGAAAATAAGGATCCGCCTGGCGTACAACCGAAAGAACTCATTCCATGGTTTGATATGCCAAAACGACACCAAAGTCCCAATAGAATCATCTTTGGCCACTGGTCAGACTTAGGATATTTTGAAAAAAACAACTGCTACTGCATTGACACCGGTTGCCTCTGGGGGGGGCAACTTACAGCACTGAGACTTGAAAAAAGAGTAAAACGAATTTCCTTAACCTGTCCTCTTAATCACTACTAAAGAAAACAACATACACTGAGTACTTATACCCAGTGTATTCATAACAAGTTGCTTTTAATTAATCATTGTTTTCAATATTTGAAAACCTTTTACTGCTTCTGCAATGCTTTCTTGACGATTATCTTTATCTTTTTTAACACCAAAATAAGCACGTTTTAGTTTATCTTGAGTAAAATCTAATTCTGCACCAAAGTTATCTCCGGTGATCATTTTAGAAGATTGGCGTGCTGCTTTCATTAGTTTCATAATCGTAGCTTTATCGCCGCCTTCTGCATTTAATGTGCCTGCTTTAGCTAATAAAGCTTCACAATCATCAATCGCTTTAGCAATATCTGCGAAAGTTACCATCACTCCACCTTGGGCAACTGCTGCAGTAGAAAACACACTCATACCCAAAACAGAACCGGCAATAATTATAGCTGATAGAAATTTTTTCATAGTTCTCACAATTTAGTTTAAAGAAAATTTTAATATTTTATTACAACCTTTATGCCCAAAAATTGATGTTAAAAATTTTGGTAGTCAGTCATTCTATAGACATTTTATAAAAAAACAACTTTTTTAACGATTTACACGTGGCCGATTCTATTAAGTATTTTAAAACTGTATTCAAAAGACACCGTTTTATCATTAATAACCTTTGAATTAACGACCTCCCGCCATTGTGAGTCTTTCATTTCTGGAAAAAAAACATCACCCTCAAAAGTGCTATTAATTTGTGTCAAATAAATTCTATCGGTTAACGGTAACAATGCTTTATAGATTCCTGAGCCGCCAATAACCATTATTTCTGTAGCATTTTTATGTGCTTTTAATGCTTGATCTATACTCGAAAAAACCTGACACCCGGATGGTGAGTAAGCTTCATTTCGACTAATAACAATATTTGTTCGCCCCGGTAAAGGGCGACCAATGGATTCAAATGTTTTTCGCCCCATCAAAATAGGTTTACCCATGGTTATTTCTTTAAATTTTTTCAAGTCCGCTGACAAATGCCAAGGCATTTGATTGTCACAACCAATAACCCGATTGTTAGCCATCGCAACAATAATGGAAAGTTTCATCGCTAAACAGCTACTGGGGCTTTAATGTGGGGATGAGCGTCATAACCCGTAATAACAAAATCTTCAAAGACATAATCAAAAAGGCTCCGTGGCTTTCGTAACACCGTCAGTGTCGATAACGCCCTGGGTTCTCGTGTTAATTGCAATTGCGCCTGCTCTAAATGATTTAAATATAAATGAGCGTCCCCGCCGGTCCAAATCAATTCTCCGGGCAATAAGTCACACTGCTGAGCCAGCATGTGTGTTAGCAAAGCATAGCTCGCAACATTAAATGGAAGCCCTAAAAAAACATCACAAGAACGCATATTAAACATACAGCTTAATCGACCTTCAAGAACATAAAACTGAAAAAAATAATGACAGGGAGGCAAAGCCATTTGATTGATGTGGGCAACATTCCAAGCGCTTACAATATGGCGCCTTGAATCCGGGTTATTTTTTATTTGTTCAACCAATAGTGATAATTGGTCAATGGTTTCACCCTCATTTCCAGGCCAAGCTCGCCACTGTTTGCCGTATACATCGCCTAATTCCCCGTTATCATCAGCCCACTCATCCCAAATTCGAACACCCTTTTCTTTCAAATACCTTATGTTTGTTTGTCCTGAAAGAAACCAAAGTAGCTCATGAATAATCGAAGGAATATGAACCTTTTTTGTGGTGACCAACGGAAACCCTTGTGCTAAATCAAAACGCATTTGTCGTCCAAAAACACTTTTCGTCCCCGTGCCCGTACGATCTGTTTTAATGCTTCCGTTATCAAGAACGTCCTGAAGTAAGGCTAAATATTGCTGCATGTTTTTTTCTTATAAGCAAAATAAAACAACAAGGCACCGATCAAAATCATTGGCAACGTTAAGAGTTGTCCCATCGTGACCCAACCAAACGCGATATACCCTAAATGGGCATCAGGTAAACGGAAAAACTCAACAAAAAATCGCGAACAACCATAACCCATAAAAATCAACCCCGTTGGGGCCATATAAGGACGCTCTTTAGCGGTAAATAGCCAAAGCACAACAAACATCAACAAACCCTCAAGTAACGCCTCATAAAGCTGAGAAGGGTGCCGAGGCAAATAATCTACGCGTGGAAAAATAACGCCCCACGGCAAATCTGTTGTTTTACCCCACAGCTCACCGTTTATAAAATTAGCAACACGCCCTGAGAACAAGCCCACACAAGATAAAGGTGCAAGAAAATCAATGAGTTGCAGCATCTTACAGCTATATTGTCTAGCCATAAACCAATAGGCAACAAACACTCCTATCACGCCACCATGTAATGACATCCCGCCTTGCCATATCTTTATTATCAAAATCGGATCAGCAATAAAAACATCAAAGTTATAAAACAACTGATAACCAATACGCCCCCCCAACATAGCACCCATGGCACCGTAAAAGACCAAGTCATCAATGGCTTCAACCGGAATAGGTGCATACGGTTTCTGAGCTCTAATGCGCCCTAAAAACCAGACGCCCGCAAAACCAAGCAAATAACTTAAGCCATACCAATGAACCTTAAGTGGACCTAAACTAAATGCGACAGGATCAATATCACCTACATTAAACATAACAACCCTTTAAACGTCTAAATTATTAACATCAAGTGCATTTTTAACAATAAAATCTCGTCTTGGCTCGACAATATCCCCCATCAAGGTAGTAAAAACCTCATCGGCTGCAACCGCATCTTCTATCGTTACTTTTAATAACCGCCTAGAGGCCGTATCCATGGTTGTTTCCCAAAGTTGATCTGGGTTCATTTCACCCAACCCTTTATAGCGTTGTATTTGTTGCCCCTTTTTAACTTCTCGCATCATCCAATCAAAAGCATCTTGAAAGTGAGAAACTTGATGTTGCTTGTCTCCTATTTGAATCATTGACTCATGACTAAAAAGACTCATCGTACTTTCCGCATATTGGGCAATACAATAATAACCTTGACTATGAAAAAATTCCGGTGGGACCACAAAGGTTTTGGTTACACCGTGTATTTTTTTTTCAACCATTAAACCAAAGCCATTTTCACTCTGTTTAGTGCTAATTTTAAATAGCGAGGTTGATCGTGAAGCATTTAATTTTTCCTGCAAGTTTTGTGCCCAAGCATCTAAGGTCTCTTGAGTTTGTTGTTCTTTGTTAAAAGGTGATTCCAACATTAATTGTTTTAAAAACTGCTCATCAAACCGACGCGATGATTTATTAACAACCGCTTGGGCCTGACTAAATTGATTCGCTAATATTTCTAAGCCTTGGCCTTGTATAACGGGTGTTTCATCATTAAGAATTAACGTGGCTTTATCTAGCGCCAGTTGAATTAAATATTGATCTAATCCTGCATCATCTTTTACATAATGGATTTGTTTGCCTTTCTTAATTTTATAAAGTGGCGGTTGTGCAATATAAATGTAGCCTCGTTCTATTAACTCGGACATTTGACGATAAAAAAATGTGAGTAATAACGTTCTGATGTGAGACCCATCCACATCCGCATCTGTCATAATAATAATTCGATGATACCGAACATTATCGGCATTAAACTCTTCTTTTCCTATTCCACACCCTAGCGCGGTGATTAACGTCCCCACTTCTTCGGAAGAAATCATTTTATCAAAACGCGCTTTTTCAACATTTAAGATCTTGCCTTTTAACGGTAAAATAGCTTGTGTTCGCCGGTCACGCCCTTGTTTAGCAGAACCGCCCGCAGAGTCCCCTTCCACAATAAATATTTCTGAGTTTTCAGGGCTTTTTTCCTGACAATCAGCTAACTTCCCTGGCAAACCAGCAATATCTAGTGCTGTCTTACGACGCGTCATTTCTCGTGCTTTTCTAGCAGCATCTCTTGCACGCGCGGCATCAATTATTTTATTTACTATTATTTTTGCTTTTTGTGGGTTTTCTAATAAAAACTCTTGTAGCCGTTCATTCATCGTCGACTCAACAATAGGCTTCACTTCAGAGGAAACCAATTTGTCTTTTGTTTGCGAAGAAAACTTAGGGTCTGGCACTTTTACGGACAACACGGCGGTTAAACCTTCTCGGGCGTCATCACCGGTCATTACTATTTTTTGTTTTTTAGCTAATCCTTGCGACTCTATATACTGATTTAAGGTTCTTGTTAACGCTCCTCTAAAGCCCGCCAAATGACTTCCGCCATCGCGCTGAGGTATGTTATTGGTATAACAAAATATATTTTCCTGATACGAGTCATTCCATTGCATTGCAACCTCAACAACAACCTCATCCTTTTCAACATTAAAATAAAAAACACCTTCAAATAATTCTTGTTTGTTTTTATTTAAATGTTCAACAAAAGCACGGATGCCGCCCTTAAATTCAAAAAGATCTTTTTTGGCAAAACGCTCATCCACTAAATAAATTCTGACCCCTGAATTTAAAAAAGATAATTCGCGCAATCGTTTTGCTAAAATATCATAGTGAAAATTTATATCCGAAAAAGTATCTAGGCTTGGTGTGAACGTTATTTGTGTTCCCGTAACCTTGCTTTTTTCGCGTTTTTCTATATCACCCTGGGGCTCACCTTTTTTGTACGTTTGTACATGGCGATATCCATCTCGGTTAATCTCTAAAACCAGTTTTTCAGACAAGGCATTAACCACAGATACCCCAACACCATGCAAACCGCCAGAAACCTTATAAGAACTGGCGTCAAACTTACCCCCCGCGTGTAACACCGTCATAATAACTTGGGCCGCTGAACACTTTTCTTCTTCGTGATAATCAACCGGTATACCCCGACCGTCATCAGAAACACTAATGGAGTTATCGGCATGAATAACCACGCGCACTTCAGTACAAAACCCTGCCAGCGCCTCGTCAATGGAATTATCAACCACCTCAAAAACCATATGGTGCAAGCCAGTTCCATCATCGGTATCACCAATATACATACCTGGTCTCTTTCTTACCGCGTCTAGTCCCTTTAGCACCTGAATACTAGAACTATCGTATTGTTCTTTGCTGCTCATCATCTAGCCTTTTTGATTAATTTATAGGTTCCACGTGAAACAATTATGCTTCCGTTATCACACCCTGTTCCACGTGGAACATTTTATGATTCCCTCTGGGTAAATCATTTTTAAAACTTTCTTGGTCGGTTGCTGTTAAAAAGACCTGAACACTCATGTCGTCCAAGCAACGAAAAACCTTTTCTTTGCTGCGTTGATCTAATTCCGCTGTTAAGTCGTCGATCATGAAACAACCCAATTGTTGGTTACTTTCTTTCATCATGAGCACCTGCGCCATACTAAGTGCCAAAACGAGCATTTTCAACTGGCCTCGAGAAGCGAGGTCTTTTGCTTGTCTTTTTTGAACCAATACACTGAGATCACCGCGATGAGGACCGAGTCGGGTATAACCATGTCGTAAATCTTTTTCTATGGATTTATGTAAGACTTGTTCGTACGTAAAAGAGGCATCCCATCCTGCGTTAATTTTTATATCTATTTCTGTTATCCCTAACAACTGCTCACTGACTAATAAAAAATAAGGTTTTAATTGCTCGATATAATTACAACGACATTCTTGAACTATTGTACCGTAATATGCAAGTTCAGGCTCCCAAACCCTAACCTCATTTAGTAGTTTGTTTTTCAAGGCCGCATTCCTTTGTGTTAATGCTGTCTTAAACCGTCGCCAAGAGGTTAAAAACACTGGATCTAAATTAAAAACACCCCAATCCATAAACTCTCGCCTGATTTGCGGCCCTGCATCCAGCGTTCGGTAGCTTTTTGGATGTATAATTTGCAACGGGAAACAATAGGCTATCGAAGCTTTTGATTTAACCGTTTGCTGATCCATTCGTGCCACTAATTGACCCGAATGATATTGAATTCCTAGGGTGGTAGTGTTTTTTTGGGTTTGAATTTTGCCAGAAACAATAAATTGATTAGCATTGAAGTTAATAATTTTAGATAAATCAGCAGTACGAAATGATTTAGCCCGTCCCATTAAAAAAACAGCTTCTAATAACGCGCTTTTTCCGCTTCCATTTAAACCATAAATAAAATTAAATTTCGGCGCCGGTTCTATGCTGGCTTTATTTATATTCCTGACATTAAAAACATCCAGTGTTAACAATCCCATTGATCGTGATTACAAACGCATGGGCATCACAATATATTGATAACTAGAATCAATGGGGTCTTCAATAACACAAGCACTCATGTTGGTTGATAAAGACATATGAATAACATCGGATTCTAAATTTGAAACGGCATCTAATAAATATTGCGCATTAAAGGCAATAACAAAATCTTCACCAGAAAATTCAATGGGTAAATTTTCTTCTGCTTCTTCGTGATCAGGATTATACGCCGCTACTTTTAAAGTCGATTCACTAAAATTAAGTGAAACACCTTTAAATTTTTCATTAGACAAAATTGAGACGCGTGTTAAGGCATCTTTTAAATCTTGTCTGTTTACAGGAATAATCGATTTAAACTCTTGTTGAAAAACTTTACTAAAATCAGGGTATTTTGCATCAATTAATTTTACTGAAAAAGAAAGCTTTTCAAAATCCAATCGAACATTACTTGCCGCAAGTTGTAATGATAATAATTGCTCTGAATCACTCGTTAATCGGCTTAATTCAATAACCCCTTTTCTAGGAATAATAAAAGAAATTTCAATTTCATTGGCTTCCGTTAATGATTCATTATAGAGTGCCAACCGATGTCCGTCTGACGCAACTATCTTTAATTGTTGATTAGTTATAGTAACCAATATGCCGTTTAAGTAATATCTTACATCTTGATTAGCCATACAGAATAATGTCTTAGTCAATGCTTTGTTGAGCTGAGCAATCGGCATAGACAACATGGTATGAAAATTGTTTTCATCAAACGCAGGGTAATTAGTAGCCTCTAACGTTGTTAATAAAAATCGACTTCGTCCTGAAATAATTTTTAATTTATCTTTATTGAGTTCAATATTGATTTTTGATTCGAGCGGTAATAAACGAATAATATCTAATATTTTTCGTGCAGGAACCGTTATTTCACCGTTTTCAGTTTCTTCAATTTTTATATCTGCTACCAATTGAATTTCTAAATCAGAACCCGTTAAAGTTAAAACACCCTCATTCATTTTTAGTAAAATATTAGACAAAATAGGTATCGTTTGTCTTTTTTCAATAACGTTTACAATTTGCTGTAAGGGTAAAAGAAAAGTTTCTCGATTAATTGTGAATTTCATAGGGTTGTTTAATTATTAAACATAAATAATGGGGTAAATTTAGTGCGTTAATATACGTACTAAGCTCGTATAATCATCAGACATTCTTGAGTCCGTTTCTTTAAGTTCATTAATTTTTTTACACGCATTAATAACAGTCGTATGATCTCTTCCACCAAAAGACTCTCCAATTTCAGGCAAGCTGTGACTGGTTAATTCACGGGCTAATGTCATCGCTAACTGTCGCGGCCGGGTTATTGAACGTGTTCTTTTTTTAGAGTGTAAATCTGAAACTCTAATTTTAAAATATTCGGCCACTGTCTTCTGAATATTATCAATATGTACAAGTTTATCTTGAATCGCAATTAAATCATTTAACACTTCTTTAGTAAAAGCAATGGTTATGTCTTTTCCAGTAAAATGAGCATTAGCAATAACACGTCTTAACGCACCCTCTAAATCTCTAACGTTTGAACGTATTCTTTTACCAATAAAAAAAGCAACCTCTTGCGGTAAATCAACCTTAACCGTGGCGGCTTTAGACATAAGAATAGCGGCTCGTGTTTCTAAATCTGGTGGATCTATTGATACCGGTAAGCCCCATCCAAATCTTGACTTCAGTCGCTCCTCTAACCCATTTATTTCCTTAGGAAACTTATCAGAAGTTAAAACAATTTGATGTTTATTTTCTAAAAGGGTATTGAAGGTATGAAAAAATTCTTCTTGGGATCGTTCTTTTCCTGCAAAAAACTGAATATCATCGATCAATAAAACATCAATATTACGATAAAATTTTTTGAATTTTGACATGGTGTTGTGCTGTAACGCTTTTACCATATCTTGTACAAAACGTTCGGAATGTAAATAAATTATTTTAGCTTTAGGATTTTTAACTAAAACATTATTTCCAATAGCATGCATAAGATGGGTTTTTCCCAATCCGGAACTGCCATAAATTAATAAAGGATTATAAGCGTCACCGATATTTTCTGTGACTTGTGTGGCAGCTGCTTTAGCTAATTGATTAGATTTACCGACAATAAAGTTTTGAAAATTAAATTGTTTATTTAAATTATTTGGGGTTTGTTTAGTTAAAGGTGTCTTTTTTAGGATATTAAACGGTTTTTGAGTCTTGATTTGTATTGGTGGTTGTGTAGAGCCAATTTCTAGGTGAACAATTAGATCATCATTAAGTAATTCAGCAACAATCCCTTGAATTTTAGGTAAATAATGCTCATTAACCCAATCTAGAACAAAATGATTAGGAGCAAGTAAGGTTAAAGAAGTTGTTTGTTCAACACTTTGTAGTGGCCTGATCCAGGTATTAAAGTCTTGAAATGGAAGTTCATTTTCTAACTGCGCTGTTATTTTAGACCAAATATGAGTCATAAGTTAAATGTTATAAATTAATAATATATTTATTTAAAAAGATTATTATTATTATTAGTGAAAGGTAAAATGGTTTATAAGTTAAAAAAACTATTATTAATCAATAAGTTAAAACTAAAAACCCCTGTGTTTAATGATCTTAAAACATGTAAATAAAAAGTGGATAAGATTTCAACTGGAAGTTATCCACAGTCTAACAAAAGGAAAGAAACAACTTAATAAAAATTAAAAAAAATTTATAAAAAGGAATTGTTGATGAAGGTGAATGTAGGGATTACCAAGGTGTAGTTGACAAAAATCAAGCTAATGATTTAAAATTAAGGGTTTATTGATCCATTCAGGATTTTATTTATTAGGTTATCTAAATGAAAAGAACTTACCAACCCAGCAAAATTAAAAGAGCACGTACACACGGTTTTAGATCACGTATGAGTACACCAGGAGGGCGACGTGTGATTAATGCACGTAGAGCAAAAGGACGTGCAAGTTTATCTGTGTAATTGATTAAACAAAAGTTTGATTTTCCTGCACGGTTAAGATTAAACAAACCAATCCAATTTAAATCTGTATTTGATTTGCCGACTCGATCTACGGACAAATATTTTACGGTATTAGCTAGGAAAAATGAGTTAGATTTTCCGCGATTGGGTTTGGTAATTGCAAAAAAAAATATAAAAAAAGCTACAAATAGAAATAAAATTAAACGGATGATCCGTGAAAGTTTTAGAACTGAACAGCATTTATTAGGTGCTATTGATTTTGTTGTTTTAACAAGATATCAAACTGGTGATGTAACAGTTGAAAGATTGAAAGTTTCGCTTAAAAAGCATTGGCAAAAATTACAAAAAAATGCGTTTTATACTGATTCAATTAATTAGGTTTTATAAGTTTTTTCTTAGTCCTTTATTGGGTAATAATTGTCGTTTTTATCCAACTTGTTCAAGTTATGCAGTAATTGCTCTTGAACAACATGGAGTGATAATTGGCCTGTTTTTAATAATAAAAAGAATAATGAAATGCCAGCCTTTTCATTCAGGTGGTATTGATCATGTTCCTCAAAAATTCGGTAGAAAGAATGCAAAATATTAGGTTTTTATTAATACTATTGTTAGGGCTAATCAGTGTCATGCTTTATGAAAATTGGCAAACAGATTATGTTTTAAATCCAGCTGTTAAAGCCGCTAAACAGGCTAAATTATTAGAAGAAAATGGTGGTGTTCCGGTTTCTACTGATATTAGTGATAATGTATTAACCGCAGTATCAGATCGAATTATTACCGTAACAACAGATGTTTACCGTTTAGAAATTGATACGCAAGGCGGGACATTACAGAATTTAGATTTATTAAATTACTTGAAGCATAGCGCTCAAGAAGAAGATGGATGGGGACGTTTACTAAAAGAAAACTTTGATATCAGTTGGCTTCCTGAAACTGAGAAACATGATTCTGAAGAAGTTATTCGTTTATTAAATAGTAAAAATTCAAAATTATTTTTAGCTCAAAGTGGTTTGATGGGCAGTAATAGTACTGCACCGAACCATCATGCCGTTCTCTCGGCAGCTAAAAAAACCTATGTGTTATCTGATACTGAAGATACATTGACAGTACCTTTAACCTGGACTGATGATAATGGTATTGAAGTAACTAAAACATTTATTTTTACACGAGGCAGTTATGTTATCGGTTTAGAACAAGAAATCGTTAACAATTCAAATAAAACATGGCAAGGACGTCAATATAGTCAGTTACTTAGAAAACCACTAGAAGAAGATGGAAATAATAAAAATTTCATTCGTACATATGAAGGCCCGGTACTTTATTCAACGGAAGAAAAATATGAAAAAATTGATTATGATGAATTAAATTCAGCTGACCTTAGTCTTAAAAATACCGGTGGTTGGTCGGCAATGATTCAGCATTATTTTGCCACGGCCTGGGTTCCACCAGCCACTGAAGAAAATCATTTTTACACAAAAAAACTTGAAGGCTTACGTTATGTCATTGGCTCGTATTCAAAACTAGTAACCGTTGAACCTTTAGAACAAACGACATTAATTTCAAACTTGTTTGTAGGTCCAAAACTACAACCGGTAATGGAAAAAGTTTCTGAAGGATTAGAATTAACCGTTGATTATGGTTTCTTAACGTTCTTAGGTAAACCTATTTTTTGGTTACTCATTCATATTCAAGAATATGTTGTGAACTGGGGTTTAGCTATTTTAGGTGTCACTCTATGTATTAAGGCAATTTTTTATAGGTTGTCAAAAGCCAGTTATACGTCTATGGCTCGAATGAGAAAAGTACAACCAAAATTAACCTTATTAAAAGAGTCTTGTGGGGATGATAAGCAACGTTTTAATACTGAAATGATGGCGTTGTATAAGCGAGAAAAGGTAAATCCGCTTGGGGGTTGTTTTCCGATTTTAATACAAATTCCAGTATTTATTTCGTTGTATTGGGTTTTAATTGAGACCGTTGAAATTAGACAGGCGCCGTTTGCCGGCTGGTTAATAGATTTATCGGTACAAGACCCGTATTATTTATTACCGGTATTGATGGGTATAACAATGAAGTTGCAACAATTGTTAAATGCGCCTCCTATTGATCCAATACAAGCCAAAATAATGAAAATGTTTCCATATATTTTCACTGTGTTTTTTCTGTTTTTTCCATCAGGCTTGGTTTTATATTGGGTTTGTAATAATACCTTATCATTTTTACAACAATGGTACATTACCAGACAGCTTGAGAAAAACGATCCAGATTACGTTGCCTAAAAAACGTAATCATTCATTTGTTTGAAGATACAATCACTGCAATTGCCACCCCTTTTGGAAAAGGAGGGGTGGCAATTATTCGAATTTCTGGGTCTCAGAGCTTTGATATAGCAACGCAATTAATCGATAGAAAACCATTAGCACGACAAGCGTTATTTACCCCTTTTTATGATGCCCATCAAGATATTATTGATTCGGGTATTTGTCTTTATTTTAAAGCCCCGCATTCTTATACCGGCGAAGATGTAATAGAAATACAAGGCCATGGCGGTGTTGTGGTCATTAACATGCTTTTAAAACGCATCACGAGTTTAGGTGCCCGTATTGCCCAGCCCGGTGAATTTACTGAACGTGCTTTTTTAAATAATAAATTAGATTTAACACAAGCTGAAGCGATTGCTGATATTATTGAAAGCACAACAGAACACTCTGTTCGTTCAGCTCAGCGCTCACTACAAGGCGTTTTTTCAAAATTAATAGATGAGCTTGTAAATGAGTTAACGGAGCTTAGAATATTCATTGAGGCTGCGATAGATTTTGTTGATGAAGAAATTGATTTTTTAAATGATGGGATAATTGAGCAGCGTATTAAAAGCTTAATGGAACAAATAACAACACTGTTAAGTAACGCAAAAACCGGACAATTATTACGTGACGGAATAGCTATTGTCTTGGTGGGTAAACCTAATGCAGGAAAATCAAGTTTACTAAATTGTTTAACCGGTCAAGATACTGCAATTGTTACAGATATTGCTGGAACAACACGAGATGTTCTCAAAGAATATATTCAATTAGATGGTTTACCCTTACATATTATTGATACCGCTGGTATTCATGAGAGTGATAATTTAATTGAAAAAGAAGGCATACGTCGTGCTCACCATGAAATTAAACAAGCGGACAAAGTTCTGATCATTCATGATGTTCGAGATAAAAAAGGACTTGATGATTTTATCGAACAATTAGACATAAGACCTGATAATCTAGTTGTGATTTTTAATAAAATAGATCTAAATAATGAATCCGCTAAAGTATTAAATCATGACAGTGGTGATCAAATATTTCTTTCGATTAAAACAGGTGAGGGCTTAGATTTATTAAAAAATTATTTAAAAAAGAGTGTTGGCTATAATGAAAACCAAGAGGCTGTTTTTATTGCGCGTCAGCGTCATGTAAACGCTCTTTCTGAGGCATTGACAGCAATACGTACTGGCTTAATGCAATTGCAAGAACATCAAGCCGCTGAAATAGTTGCGGAGGAATTACGTTTAGCACAAAATCATTTGGGTGAAATTACCGGTAAAATTTCATCTGACGATTTATTAGGAAAAATTTTCTCAAGTTTTTGTATTGGTAAATAAGTTACCAATGAATACCAGCCACAAAGAAAATAACCACCATTGTAAGACCTATAAAAATTTGTAAAAACTCATCGGTTCTCGATAGTTTGTCGTCATCCATTAAATCATTGATACGATTGTTTATTTGATCTTGCATATGAATTTTTGTAATCATCATAATTTCCTTCTATTTAGTGAATATAACTACGCATTTGACCGACTAAAATACCTTGAATTTGTACATTATTAGGGTCAAAGTGCATGGGTTGCATGGATTGATTTGCGGGTATAAGTATTGTTTTGTTAGGCATTTGTTCAATAATTTTAAGCGTGACTTCATCATTGTTAATCAATGCAGCAATAATATCGCCATTGTTGGCGTAATTTCTTTTTTCTATAATTACCCAATCATTATCGTAAATACCTAGATCTATCATTGAGTCGCCAGTGACCTGTAATACATAACATTCATTTTTAGTTTTTAATTGGCTCGGGATGGTGATTCTTGAAAAATCAGCCATCACTTCAAGCGGTTGTCCTGCCGCTATTTTGCCTAAATAAGGAATAGTCTCATCTGTAGAAAGGTTAATAGTTGTTGATAGCTTCGGAGTCGTTAGCCTAATTCCACGTTGTTGGCGATTAGAAGGCTCAACTAATCCTGCTTCTACTAAGTGTTGAATATGTTTATGGAGAGAGCCGCGAGATTTTAAACCCAACCCGATGCAAATTTCACTTAATGTGGGTGCGGTTTCAGATTGTTGATAATGGTTAACTAGAAATTGATAAATTTCATGTTGTTTACGGGTAAGAGGGTGATAGTCGGACATTTTAGGTTCTCTATTTGTTTTCTTATAGCTTATAGTAAGAACAAATAGAGAACAAGCTTTATTTTAGTATTCCTTTTTGTTTGTTTTTTTAGTCAATAAGCGTGATAGCATTAAGCCTATTTCAAATAATAACCATATAGGTATTGCCAATAAAGTTTGGGATATGGCGTCGGGTGGGGTTAAGAACATACCAATAACAAAGGCAGCAACAATCACATAGGGTCTTTTTTGTGACAGACTTTGAGGGGTACTGATACCGGTCCAGACTAAAATAATGGTTAAAATGGGTACCTCAAAAGCGACGCCGAAAGCAAAAAATAAGGTCAGTACAAAGTCTAGATATTTTGATATATCGGTCATGACTTCTACGCCTGCTGGCGCAGCCATGGTTAAAAATTCAAATACCAGAGGAAAAACAACAAAGTAAGCAAAAGCAACACCCGAATAAAACAATACTGAGCTAAAAATAAGTAAAGGTAAAGTGAGCCGACGCTCATGATGATAAAGCCCAGGTGCGATAAAAGCCCAAAATTGATAAAGAATGATTGGCATTGAAATAAAAATGGCACAAATCAACGCTAATTTAAAAGGTGTAAGAAATGGAGAAGCGACATCAATGGCAATCATTGAGGTTGTTTCAGGTAAAAAACGAATTAAAGGCTCAGCGATTAAAGAGTATATTTGATTGGCATAAAATGAAAGACCAATAAAGATAATTAAAATACTGATTACAATTCGTAGGAGACGATTACGTAATTCAATAAGATGACCAATCAGTGGTTGTTCAGAACCCTCTGATTCAGGATTTTGGCTATTCATCTTTAGTACGAGTGTTTTGTGATCTAGTCGTATTTTGGTTTGGTGGTTTGGTGGTTTGGGTTGTGATTAAATCATTTTGTTTTTTTAAGAATTGCTGAATCTCTTCTTGATGTAATTCTTCTTTTAATTCTTCTTTAACTTGTGTACTCAGTTGATTTATTTTACCGAGCCAAAAACCGATAATGCGCGCAATCTTTGGTAACTGTTGTGGACCAATAACTAAAAGACTGATTAATCCAACCAAGCACAGTTCCCAAAAACCGATATCAAACATAATAAAAGGAATTAATGTTTGTCTTTGTTGGGTGGTTTGACTTCAGTTTCAATATTTTGATCGTCACTGTCTGCCTGAGGCTGGTCATCGTCCTCACCTTCTTTAACAGCAGAACGAAAACTTTTAATAGCGCCGCCTAAATCAGTTCCTAATGAACGTAGTCTTTTGGTGCCAAAGAGTAAGATTACGATGACTAAAATAATTAATAACTGCCAAATACTTATGCCCATAATTTTTTCCTGTGATAAATCCTGTAAAGTAGATTAGAAAATTTATTTATTGTCTTGTCGTTGTGCTTTTTCTGTTAAACCAGAAACACCAAATCGACGGTCTAATTCGTCGATAACTTGTTGGGGGTTAAGTCCTTGGTCTGCTAAAAGAACCATACAATGAAACCAAAGGTCGGCTGTTTCATAAATGATTTGTTCTTTGTCACCACCTTTCGCGGCAATGATCGTTTCAGCTGATTCTTCCCCTATTTTTTTTAAAATAGTATCTAACCCTTTATGGTATAGACTAGCAACGTAGGACTTGTCAGCCGATTCATTTTTACGTTGCTCAAGAATATCAGCTAATTTTAATAATGTATCACTCATTTTTTTTATAGATAAGGTTGGGGTTTTTTAAAACAGGCTCAAAAGCAGTCCATTGTAAGTTTTTTAGGTGGCGGTAAAAACAGCTTTCTCTGCCAGTATGACAAGCAATTCCACCTTCTTGTTCTATTTTTAATAAAATAACATCTTCATCGCAATCGAATAAGATATCAATAATCTTTTGACGATGACCAGATTCTTCTCCTTTACGCCATAATTTTTGACGTGATCGAGACCAATACACGGCATAACCTGTTGTGGCGCTAAGATTTAAAGCATCACGGTTCATCCAAGCAAACATTAATACTTTACCGGTTTTTGCTTGTTGAACAATCACAGGAACTAAGTTGTCACTGGACCAGCGTATTTCTTCGAGCCAATTAGTTGTGTTTGTCATAAGCGCACAACAATGTCATTATCAGCCATGCATTGTTTGGCTTGTTTAATCGAGTAGTCACCAAAATGAAAAATACTGGCGGCTAGAACAGCATCAGCTTTGCCTTCGGTTACGCCTTTAACTAAATGTTCAAGATTGCCAACACCACCCGAGGCAATGACAGGAACAGAAACGGAATCACTGATAGCGCGTGTTAGTGGTAAGTCAAAACCTTCTCGGGTACCGTCACGATCCATGCTGGTTAATAGAATTTCACCGGCACCCAGATCAACCATTTTTTGTGCCCATAAAACAGCATCAAGACCGGTTTTTTTTCGACCACCGTGAGTAAATATTTCCCAACGATCAGGCTCTTGTGGCGAGCTCACTTTTTTAGCATCTATGGCAACAACAATACATTGGGAACCGAACCGTAAGGCTGCTTCATGGACAAATTCAGGTGTAAAAACAGCAGCTGTATTTATGCCAACTTTATCGGCACCAGCATTTAACATACGGCTAATATCTTCGAGGGATCTAATGCCGCCACCGACCGTTAAGGGAATGAAAACGGAGTTGGCAACTTGCTCAACAACATGAACCATTGTCGCTCTATTGTCAGAGCTCGCGGTGATATCAAGAAAGGTTATTTCATCAGCGCCTTCACGGTCATAGCGTTTAGCGATTTCTACTGGATCACCGGCATCTCTAATATTAACGAAATTGACACCTTTAACGACACGGCCATTATCAACATCTAGACAAGGAATGATTCGTTTAGCGAGGCTCATAACACCGCTTTAAAAGAACGTGCTAATTTAGCACCTTCAGCAAAATCAAGACCTCCTTCATAAATAGCGCGGCCGGTAATGGCGCCACTGACGCCATCATTCACAATCGCCCCTAAGGCGGTTATATCGTCTAAATTAGTAATACCACCCGAGGCGATAACAGGGATGGTAATGGCTTGTGCCAATTTGGCTGTGGCTTCTATATTAACGCCGCTCATCATTCCATCACATGAAATATCGGTAAAAATAATAGCTTCAACACCATCAGACTCAAATCGTTGGGCCATATCAATAACATCATGATTCGAAAGTTTGGACCAACCATCAATAGCGACTTTACCGTCTTTGGCATCTAAACCAATAATGATATGACCTGGAAATTCAATAGCAATATCATTGACAAAGTGGGGTGCGCTAACGGCTTTTGTGCCAATGATGACATAACTTACGCCGGCATTTAAATACGACTGGATGGTATCTTCATCTCGAATACCACCACCAACTTGAATAGGAACATCAGGGAAAGCGTTACTAATAGCTTGAATAATAGGTGCATTTTTAGGTTTACCTGCAAAAGCACCATCTAAATCGACTAAGTGTATGCGTTCAGCGCCGGCATTAACCCATTTTTCAGCAACTGCAAGAGGGTCATCAGAAAATACAGTATCATCTTCCATTCGGCCTTGGCGCAAACGAACACATTTTCCATCTTTTAGATCTATAGCTGGAATTAATAACATAGAATAAGCCTTAATTATTTAATTGAATGAAAAGTCCTAATGGATTTAATTGGTTCCGTCCCAATGTAAAAAATTTTGTAGTAGTTGTATACCTACAGTTTGACTTTTTTCTGGGTGAAACTGTACGGCAAAAATATTTTTGTATTTTAAAGCACAACTAAAAGCTTCAGGATAATCCGTTGTGGCGGCGTTAACGTGAGGGTCATCTGGGTTGACATAGTAACTATGAACAAAATAGAAACGGCTGTGTTGCGGAATTTTTTTCCATAACGGGTGGTTTTTATTTTCTTGATTAACTTTGTTCCAACCCATGTGAGGGATTTTTAATTTGTCACCGTGTGAGTCGGTCATGTTTTTTGAAAAACGGCGGACGCGACCGGGAATAATATTTAAACAATCAATGCCTTCATTTTCTTCACTGTTACTGAGTAAAGCCTGCATACCTAAACAAATACCCAGAAAAGGTTTGGTTGTAGCTACTTCGTTAATGACAGTTTTGAGGTGATGTTTTTCTAAAGCCTGAATACAGTCACGAATGCCCCCTACTCCAGGAAAGACAATTCGGTCGGCGGCCAAAATGGTGTCGGCATCGGAGGTTAAAAAAATATTAACATCGGGCTCAGCATATTGTAATGCTTTTGAGATGGAATGGAGGTTACCCATTCCATAATCAATTACAGCAACGGATGGCATAATTTTGTCTGTTAGTTAATTAAAGTAGCCCTTTGGTCGAAGGTGTGACGCCTTGCATTCTTGGGTCATTAGTAACTGCCATACGAATTGCTTTGCCAAAGGCTTTAAAGATCGTTTCGGCAATATGATGAGAGTTGTCACCGCGCAAATTGTCGATATGTAACGAAATATTAGCGTGATTAACAAAACCTTGGAAAAACTCTTTAAATAAGTCGGTATCAAAATTCCCGATAGTGCGCCGAGGGTATTCGGCGCGGTAAATAAGGCTGGGTCGGCCTGAAAAATCGATAACTACACGAGACAATGCTTCATCAAGTGGAACGTAGCTATGCCCATAACGGATAATTCCTTTTTTATCGCCCAGCGCTTTGCTGAATGCTTGTCCTAAAGCAATGCCGATATCTTCTACCGTATGATGGGCGTCGATATGTAGGTCTCCTTTTGCAATGAGAGCAATATCTATTAGACCATGTCGACTAATTTGCTCTAACATATGTTCGAGAAAAGGCACCCCAGTAGTCGCGTTAAATTGACCGCTACCGTCTACGTTAATGGTCGTTTTTATTTGTGTTTCGAGCGTATTTCGCTCAACTTCAGCAATACGTTGATTCATGGTAGGTCTGATTTAATTTTAATTACATTATTTTACTATAATTAAGCCAAATCACGTAAAACAAAAACGATTCAATTTTTTATGTTTTGTTTTTAAATAAAACCAACCCGTGTTGATTTGGGTCGGGGTTGGTTTATCGGGGCGAGTAATTTCAGTCGTTGAGCTAATTAACAGTTATATGCTCTTTTTAAAAGTTTATTTTGCACGTTTACGGTCAATTTCTTTTAATAAGATTTTGCGTAAACGAATAGAGTCAGGCGTTACCTCTACCAATTCATCATCACTAATGAACTCTAATGCTTGCTCCAAGGTCATTTTCTGAATGCGTGCACAGGTTAGACTCTCATCGGTTCCCGATGCGCGTACATTGGTTAGTGGCTTTGGTTTGGTTGGGTTTACTGTTAAATCACTATTGCGAGAATGGATACCAACGAGCATCCCTTCGTAGATTTCGTCGCCATTAATAACTAATAATTCACCACGAGCTTGTAGCGGGTACAATGAATAATCAACCGCTTTTCCTTTAGCCATTGAAACTAAGACGCCACGGTTACGTAAGCCAACAGCACCCTCTTTAACAGGGCCGTAGTGGTCAAATACATGATAGAACAAACCTGAACCCGAGGTAGCGGTTAAAAACTCAGTTTGAAAACCGAGTAAACCACGAGATGGGACAATGTATTCTAAACGAATACGGCCTTTGCCATCAGGAACCATGTCTTTAAGGTCACCTTTTCGATCACCTAGTTTTTCCATAATGGTACCTTGGTGATCTTCTTCAACCTCAATGGTGACATATTCAAACGGTTCAGATTTAATGCCATTAATTTCTTTGATAATTACTTCTGGGCGGGATACCCCCATTTCAAACCCTTCACGCCGCATGTTTTCAATTAATACCGATAAGTGTAGTTCACCACGGCCGGAAACTTTAAATTTGTCTGGGTCATCTGTTGCTTCAACACGTAAAGCAACATTGTGTTGTAACTCTTTATCTAACCGGTCACGAATTTGACGCGTGGTTATGAATTTGCCCTCCTTGCCGGCAAAAGGAGAGTTGTTGACTTGAAAAGTCATGCTGACCGTTGGCTCATCAATGGATAATGCAGGTAAAGCTTCTACATTTTCAGGGTCGCATAGCGTTTCTGATATTTGTAATTTTTCAATACCACAGAAAGCAATAATATCACCGGCTTGTGCAGACTCGACTTCAATACGGTCAAGCCCATGGAAGCCATAAATTTTTAACATACGTCCACTGCGCGTTATGCCGTCACTGTTGACAAGTGTGAGAGGCATATTGCGTTTAACAGTGCCTTTTTGAATGCGCCCAATACCAATAACACCCACATAAGAGTTGTAATCTAAACTAATAACTTGCAGCTGAAAGGGTGCGTTTATATCCACAGTAGGGGGATTGACTTTGTCGACAATAGTTTCAAATAAGGGCGTCATATCACCGTCTCGAACATCATCTTCTAAACTGGCGTAACCATTTAATGCTGAAGCATAAACAACGGGGAAATCTAGTTGCTTATCGGTACCGCCTAAGTTGTCAAAGAGATCAAAGGTTTGATCAAGAACCCAATCAGGGCGTGCACCAGGGCGGTCAATCTTATTGATTACAACAATGGGGTTAAGTCCAAGCGCAAATGCTTTTTGAGTTACAAAACGCGTTTGAGGCATGGGACCGTCAACGGCATCAACTAACAGTAAAACAGAATCAACCATGGACAGTACGCGTTCGACTTCACCGCCAAAATCAGCATGGCCCGGGGTATCTACAATATTGATATGGTAATCATTCCATGTTAATGCGGTGTTCTTTGCCAGAATGGTAATGCCGCGTTCTTTTTCAAGTTCATTGGAGTCCATCATTCGTTCATCGGTATGCTCATGACTGGCAAAAGTACCGGATTGTTGAAGGAGTTTGTCAACCAGTGTGGTTTTGCCATGATCGACATGAGCAATAATGGCAATATTTCTAATTTTTTCTATCACGTCTTATAGGCCTAAATTTTTGAGTAAATGAATGGTAAGGGGTTTATGTTTGTTCCCAAGGGAGGTTGTGGTGACGCCAGCCGCTTAGATTTCCTCGGTGTTTTTGAGCATCTAAGTCACCCTCAAAACCTTCGCTAATGTTAATTAAGTTTTGGTACCCGTTGTCTAGAAGTGCATTGGCAGCGGCTAATGAGCGAGCGCCACTGCGACAAAGTAATAAAACGGGCGTTTTTGTATCATTAATATGTTGTTGTGCGGTAGCAATAAAATGGGGGTTTAATTGCCACTCGGGCGCCTCTTTCCATGGGATATGGATAGCATTAATCGGATGACCAATAAAAGAAAACTCCATTTTGGTACGCACGTCAATGAGAATAGCTTCAGGGTTACTTTGCATGAAGTCCCATGCTTCTAATGGGTTTTTATGTATAATCATAATTATGGTTTTTGACCTATAAAAAGAGCTTGGTTTCTAATGCCTTTGGCAAGATTACCCAGTTTTCCATTTTCACGGTAATAAACAACGTTCAAGCGACTAAATAAATCTAGTAATTCTTTTTTAGCTAACAAAAAATCAGGATTACTGGGACCTTGTAAGGTGGTCTTTTCCTGGGTGAATGTTTGGTAAAATATTAAGCCACCTGGTTTAAGGCTATTTGTTATCTTCGCACAGAGATCACGGTCTAAGAATTTGCTTATAACAATGACATCATAAGAAGCGGTCTTTAAATGGACGGGTTTAATGTCTAGCACTTTAGGCGTAAGCGGTAATTTTTTACCGTTAGCAAACGCTTTTAGTTTTTTAATCGCAACATCTGAGCTATCCCAAGCATCAGTTACCAATCCGTGATGGGCTAAAAAAAGGGCATTCGCGCCCATGCCACACGCTAAATCTAATGCCTTACCTGTTTCAGGCAATAAAAAGGCATTTTCACTTAATATTTCGGCAACTGGATATTGTACATGATCTGCATGAAGATAGCGTAGATCCCATTTGTTTTTATTAGATGTAGTCATTATTTAGGCCCCGGGTGACGTTAACCATTCTTGTAAAAAGATTAAGAAATCACTGACTTTGGCGGATAAATATTTACGATGAGGATAAACGGCATTAACTTCTAGTGGGGGCAGTGAATAATGAGTCAGAATGGCTTGCAGTCGTCCCTTTTTTATATCGTCGTTAACCATATAATTGGGAAGCATAACGATGCCGGCACCTTGGATGGAGGCAATGCGAATAGGGTCGGCAATATTGGCTTGGAAATTTCCGGATGCTTTTATAGATATTTTACTCTGACCTTGATGAAATTTCCATTGTTCATAGGGAGGCATGGCTAAGTTTATTAGGCAATTGTGTTCTTTAAGGTCATGGGGTTCTTGGGGTACCCCTCGTTTTTTAAAATAGCGGGGTGAGCCACATACAACAAGATCATAGCTTGCCAGTTTACGGGCAATAAAATTGCTGTTTTCCAGTGCGCCGAGAAAAATAGCGATATCAATACCGCTATCAATTAAGTTGCTGGGGTTACTTTGTAAAATAAGGTCAATGTCTAACTTTGGGTGTAATTCAATAAATTCAGATAATGCAGGGGTTATATATGAGGTTCCGAAAAAGGTTGGTGCACTGAGGCGGAGTGTGCCTTGCGGTTCGGTATGCATATGGGAAACAGAGGCCTCCATTTCATTGATATCGGATAATACTTGTTGGCAGCGGTCAAGGTAAGCGGAGCCAATTTCAGTGAGGCTTAACTGTCGGGTTGTTCTATTAAATAAACGTACGCCGAGTTTTTTTTCTAAATCCATGATGTGTTTGGTTGTCATGGCTCTAGAAATGGATAGGTCACGAGCGCCGCCGACAAAACTACCGTTGTGTGCCACGCGGACAAAAACATTCATACTGGTTAATTTATCCACCCAATAGTTTCCTTATAAGAAATAATTAATTAATAATTTAGGTAATTGTTATTTATATGGAGCATTGTATAATGATCACCATCAACACTACAAGGACGCTAAATAATTGTTTTGTAGTGATTTTTTAATTTAATGATTTTATAGAGGATTTGTTGTGTCTGATTTAAGAAAAGATTTTGTAATTGCAGCAGTATTTGTTTTTGGGCTTTGTAGTTTTATGTCAGGGCAGTATGCCTTCTCGATGGTTTTGTTTGTAAGCAGTAGTTTAATGGCTTTGTTAGCACGAAGAAAAGTGGTTTAAGATTTTACAAGTTGTTTAAGTATTGGTAATTCCCTCCCTCCAAAAAGAGATTATTAATATGCCCTTTTGACCCTATTACTGATTCCAGTAATAGGGTTTTTTTATGATCAATAGAAAGTATTTGTTCAAGAAAGATAATTCAGCGCTTTAGAGATTGGAAAAATTAATATTATGTTGATTTTGTCCAGTATTTTTGGGCCAATACCTTTAACTTGAGTTAATTCATTAAGGGATGAAAAAGGACCTTTTTTTCTCGTAAATCAATAATAGCGTTAGTTTTTTTAATCCGATACTATTTAGAGCATTGGCGATTTCAGTTGCATTGGATGTATTTATGTTTATCGGTTCTGCATGTAGTGTGATTGAAAAAAATAGTAGCAAAAAAAATATTTAATCATGTTTAAGCTCCTTAAATATTAAGGTATTAAAATACTACGAAGAAAATTTATCGTAGTGACGCTTAAACTATAGTTGGTTCTTGATCGGAGGTAATTTTGTTTTAATATTGAGAGGCTCGGACATTGCTTGAGGACTTTGTTTTGTTGTTTAATAATACTTTTATATTTTAGTATCGTAAAAGTATGATTCAATATTTACGTTATTTCTGGTCAGGGAAACTCAGGTCATCAGATCAATCAAAATTAAGACAGCCTCAAGATTTGTGGTCTGAAGATGAGCCCTCGAATAAAGAAGAGCTAATAGAAGTTGTTCTTAAACAAGTGTTACAAAAGAAAGAATTTTCTATTCTTGATGGATTAAATGAATACGATGAGGATTATACTTTTTTTGAGTCGCGGGGGGCTATTATCACCCATGAAATGAAAAAAAGAATGCTGAATGAAGTTTTGCTGCCACGAGAGAATTCTGACGCCGTGGTGTGTGAAAATGAAAATAAATGGCAGGATCAAGGTCTTAATCAAGCAAGAGAAGAAGATGACCAACAATCCGGTTGAATTAGCGCAACAGGTCTTTGAGAAATTTTCTGTAGAAGCGGTATCTTATGTATCGTTTGAATCTGAAGGGAAGTTATTGGTTATCGGTTCGGCCACACACGTTCTTGAGGTATTGCCATTATTAAAGGTGTTCTCAGTATCCGTTTTATGTGTTGGGCGTTTTTCTCCGCAAGAACAGGCCCGGTTGGGTGGAGCAGTAAGCTTGATAGAGGCGGTTGTTGAGATTCAATGGTCTGGGTATTTGGGTGCGTTTACAGTTGCCGGCGTAACAACGCCATTTGATTTGATTTTGGATTTACGCCAAGAAAGAAGTTTTCAATCAACCTTAAGTCCGATTGGTTATTTTCATGTGAATGAACTCAAAGAACTGCCATCGGTTGTTGAGTCATTAAATGATCTTGTCGGTGTGTTTGATAAGCCAAAGTATTTTTCCTATTTAAAAGAAAAATGCGCACATAGTCGAAATAAGATAGAGGGGTGCCGGCAATGTATAGATATTTGCAGCACAGATGCAATTACGTCAGTTAATTATGAAATTGTAGTCAATCCCTATTTATGCCAAGGATGTGGCGATTGTTCCGTTGTTTGTCCGTCCGGTGCCATGAATTACCAGTATCCCACTCAGCAAGAAATACTGAATCGTTTACGGGCAATGTTAAAAGCATTTTTTTTAGCGGGAGGTGTTCGGCCAATTGTTTTGTTTTGTAGTATAGAAGATAAGGGTGTTTTACATTCAGATTTACATGAATATTTAGTTTATCCTTTAGAATCATTGACCTCAGTGGGCTCTGAAGTTTGGTTGTCAGCATTGGCTTTTGGGGCTTCGCAGGTTGTTCTTTATAATGCTGTGCCGTTGTTACCCAGAAGTGAACAGACCTTGAATGAAGCATTGAAAGTAACGCATATGATTTTAAAGGGTATGGGTTTTTCTGAAACATTGTTGTATCGCTCTGAAGGCATAGGCGTTCAAGAGACGAAAACTGAATTATTAACGTTTTTGCCGGCGACTTTTGCTGGCGATAACGATAAGCGAACTGTTTTTCGCTTGGCTGTAGATCACTTATATCAAAATGGGAGTCAACAACCTAATCAAGTCGAATTATTGGCTAATGCGGCTTGGGGTGAAGTGCGGGTAGCTCGTGACTTATGTACGTTGTGTTTGTCTTGTGTTTCCTCTTGCCCATCAGGCGCACTGCAATCCGGACAAAGCAGTCCACAATTAAATTTCATTGAATCGTTGTGCTTGCAATGTAACCAGTGTGTTTCAACGTGTCCTGAGCAGGCTATTGAATTAAATGCACGGTATATTTATAAGGACATTGAAGCGCGTAGCTCTCGGCGCCTACATGAGGAGTCCGCGTTTCATTGTATTGATTGTCAAAAGCCATTTGCAACAGAAAAAATGATTGTAATTATGAAAGAGAAATTATCTGAACATCCTATGTTTCAAGGCAATGCAATGAAGCGATTGGAAATGTGTGAGGATTGTCGAATAAAGAGTCAATTTGGTTAAAGATAATGGTAGTCGATGAAGAACATATGGCGCATCAGTTACGGGCTAATACTTATAGTTTATTAGCGCACTTGTTTGTTGCAGAACCTAATATGCAAACATTAGCATTATTGGGGTCAATCAGCGAGCAGTCTACGGTGAAGAAAACATCTATTTCAATGGCTTGGGTGCGATTATTTGATGTGGCTAGAGCGATGGACGTAGCGGTGATTAGTGCAGAGTTTCAACAATTATTTATTGGGGTGGCACGGGGAGAGTTAATGCCTTATGGCTGTTACTATCAGAGTGGTTTTTTAATGGATAAGCCTTTAGTGGTACTTCGACAAGACTTACAAGTTATGGGTTTTACACGACAAGCAAACAGCCATGAACCTGAGGATCATGTGGCAGCTTTGTGTGAGGTCATGGCCTTGCTTGTAAGAGAGCATCGTAAGGAGCAGTTCGATTTCTTTCAAAAACATTTGAATGTCTGGATGCCGAAGTTTTTTAAGGATATTAATGATACGCCGTCGGCTTGTTTTTATCAGGCCGTTGCTTTATTAGGAACGGCATTTTTTCAGGTTGAAGAAACTTTTATGGGTATGAGTAATGATGGAAAGTAATGCAGGGAATCGCTTGGTACTGGTTGACGGGTCTTCTTTTTTATTTAGAGCTTTTCATGCGGTTCCGCCATTAAGTAATGATCAGGGTCAGCCGACCAATGCAATTTATGGGGTGACTAATATGCTGAAACGTTTATTAGCCAGTGAGGATAGCCCTTACCTCGTTGTTGTTTTCGATGCCCCAGGGAAAACATTTAGGCATCAATTATACAGTGACTATAAAGCCAACAGACCGCCAATGCCAACAGAACTTAAGGTTCAGATTGAGCCTTTGTTTGAAGTTATTCGGGCCATGGGTTTTCCTCTTATTATTGAATCGGATGTGGAAGCCGATGACGTTATTGGTACGTTAACGCATTTAGCGCAAGCGCAAGGGTTTCAGGTCGTTATTTCTACGGGTGATAAGGATATGGCGCAATTGGTGAATGAACAAGTGAGTTTAGTTAACACTATGATGGACAAGGTTATGGATGTTCAGGGTGTTGTGGATAAATTTGGCGTGTTACCCGAGCAAATTATTGATTACCTCGCTTTGATGGGTGACACGGTTGATAATATACCTGGCATTCCTAAGGTAGGACCTAAAACAGCGGCAAAGTGGCTGAACGAGTTTCAGACTTTAGAGCAAGTCATGGCATCAGCGGAATCAATTAAAGGTAAGGTGGGCGAAAATTTACGTGCAAGTTTGGATCAATTGCCGTTGTCTAAAACACTGACAACAATAAAGTGTGATTTGTCATTGCCTTATACGATGGAAGATTTAAAGTTAAAGTCACTAGATAAGACGACATTACAATCATTGGTTTCTGATTTGGGGTTTGTTTCTTGGAGTAAGAAATTAACGGAACAAGCGGGGTCAGAAGCCCTGTTGTCTGAGCAGGAAAAAAACGTCATTGACTACGAAACCATTTATACAAATCAGCGTTTTGATTATTGGTTGAAGCAGTTGGCGACAGCGTCTTTATTTTCATTTGATACGGAAACAACGAGCTTGAATTATCTACAAGCTGAAATTGTCGGGGTTTCATTTGCCATTGATTCGATTCAAGCGGCTTACCTTCCTGTTGCGCATAATGACCCCGATGCACCACAACAATTAGCACGGGATATTGTTTTAGCGCGCTTAAAACCATTATTGGAAGATTCAGAAAAAAAGAAGATTGGCCAGAATTTAAAATATGATGCCCATGTGCTGGCTAATTATGGGATTCAGTTACAAGGTATTGCGCATGATACGATGCTGCAGTCTTATGTGTTGAATAGTACCGTAACGCGTCATGATATGGATTCTTTGGCGAAGTATTATTTGGGGCGGGAGACGATTCATTATGAAGATGTTGCAGGCAAGGGGGCTAAGCAAATCTCATTTCAGGATGTTGCCATTAAACAGGCCGCGCCTTATGCGGCAGAAGATGCGGATGTAACCTTACAGTTACACCAAAAATTGTGGCCCATGTTGAAGTCACTGGATGCAATGCGTTGGTTGTACGAGGCTGTTGAGCGACCCTTAATTAACGTTTTAATGCGTATTGAGCGCAACGGTGTTTTATTAGATCATTCGATGTTAAATCAACAGAGTATGGCGCTAGCTAATCAAATCATTGGGCTGGAGTTAAAGGCGCATGAAGCGGCTGGAAAGGCTTTTAATTTAAGTTCGCCGAAGCAAATTCAAGAAATTTTATATGATCAGTTGCATTTGCCCATACTTAAGAAAACGCCAAAAGGACAGCCGTCGACAGCAGAGTCAGTTTTACAAGAGCTGGCCTTAGATTATTCATTACCTAAAATAATTTTGGATTATCGGCAATTAAGTAAACTAAAGTCGACCTATACCGATAAATTACCGCAATTAGTGCAAATAAAAACAGGGCGTGTACATACATCGTATCATCAAGCAGTTACGGCTACTGGGCGGTTATCTTCAACAGAACCTAATCTTCAAAATATTCCTGTACGGAGTGAGCAAGGGCGTAAAATCAGGGAGGCTTTCATTGCTCCGGATGGTTTTTGTTTGGTGGCGGCGGATTATTCTCAAATTGAATTACGTATTATGGCGCACTTGTCTGCCGATAAAGGTTTATTGGCCGCTTTTGGTGCCGGTGAAGATATCCATAAAATGACTGCCGCAGAGGTTTTTGGTGTGGACCTAAGCCAAGTGACTTTAGATTTAAGACGTTCTGCTAAGGCTATTAATTTTGGGCTAATTTATGGAATGTCCAGCTTTGGATTGGCTCGGCAATTGGGGGTTTCTATCGGCGAGGCGCAATCTTATATTGAATTATATTTTTCACGTTATCCAGGTGTTAAAGATTATATGAATACGATTCGAAAATTAGCAGGCCAGCAAGGCTATGTTGAAACGCTATTTGGTCGTCGTTTGTATTTGCCAGAAATCAATTCACGTAATGCCGCACGCCGACAATATGCAGAACGAACCGCGATTAATGCACCGATGCAAGGAACAGCAGCAGATATCATTAAAAAAGCAATGATTAATGTTGACCGATGGATAACACAGGAACAACCGGACGTTAAAATGATCATGCAAGTTCATGATGAGTTGGTTTTTGAGGTGCCGGAAATAGCGAGAAAAGAGCATATGAAATCTATCCAGTTATTAATGAGCTCAGCGGCTGACTTGGCCATTCCTTTGGTTGTTGATGTCGGGTTTGGTCAGAATTGGGACGAGGCACATTAAGGCTTTTTAAAGATCATTAAGGGTTCTTTTGGCTGAGTGAAAGCCAAATATCTAGTGTGTCTTGAAGTTCTTGAATACCTATCTTTTTTAGTGAAGAAAAGAGTTGAATTGTGACCGATGTCGCAGAGTCATTCAGTTGTTTTTCAACGTGCATAAGTGCGTTCTTTGAGGCTCCGTATTTCATTTTATCGCACTTATTGAGTAGTATGTGTATTGGTAATTTACTGTGTTGACACCAAGTAATCATCTGCCAATCAAATTCAGTTAGTGGGTGGCGAATATCCATTACTAATACGATGCCAGAAAGTGATTTACGCTCTAATAAATAAGTTTCCATCATTTTGTGCCAGTCTTTTTTGACAGCTAAAGGGACTTTAGCAAACCCAAATCCCGGTAAATCAACAAATCGATTTGTTTCAGTCAGTTGGAAAAAATTAAGCAATTGGGTTCGGCCAGGTGTTTTACTGATTCGGGCCAGAGATTTTTGTTGGGTAAGGCTATTAATGGTGCTGGATTTACCTGCATTAGAGCGACCGGCAAAAGCAATTTCGTGACCAGTATCTTCGGGCGCATGATTAATAGAAGGAGCACTCATTATGAAAGTGGCTTGTTGGTAAATTGGGTTCATAGTGATCTCGCTATGGGGGGGAAATTAGAGTAGACTTATAAAAATGAGTTTTATTTAGACAATTATGTCGGTGATCTGAAATTTTGCCAAGAAACGGTCATGATAAAGCATTTGAAGATTGATCCAAGTCTTTAACGTGTCATTTTTAGGTTTAAGAGCGTTAGCGTCTTAGGGGTCTTATTATTTGTTGGGAGTAAAGAATGAGCAATAAATTGTTCACGGTTGGCGTTATATTGGTTTTAGTTATTTTTTCAGGTGCATCACAAGCACAAAGTGATGATGTTTCTTGTGAAGGCGTGCCGTTTGACAGAAGTTGTTGGTTAAATAACTTGTATCCGGGCCAGAAAAAAGCAGAAACTTGCGCGGGTTGTCATGGTCAAGATGGTAACAGTGCGATGGGATTGTTTCCGAAGTTAGCCGGCCAGCACCCTGCTTACTTAGTTAAGCAATTAATAGCGTTTAAAAATGGCGAGCGTACAGACCTAAGCATGCAATCCATTGCGTCGTCTTTAAGCGATGAAGATATGCGGGATATTGCGGCCTTTTACTCAGAACAAGGTATTTCTGAAAACACGCCACCGGAACCAGAAGTGGCAGAAGATGACGATGATGATTGGGGTGATAGTGAAACTACGGCAGAAAGCAGTTTAACTATAGATGAATTGGTTGCCATGGGTCGAGATTTATATCGTAATGGTGATGTTAAAAATAAGGTTGCGGCATGTATCGCTTGTCACGGACCTTATGGCCAAGGAAATAAGCCCGCTGTGTTTCCACGGCTAGCCTCACAGCATGCTGATTATTTGATTAAGTCGTTGAAAGATTTTAAGTCGAATGAGCGTAATAATAATCCTGACAGCATAATGCATATGATTGCTAACAAAATGACGGATGAAGAAATAGAGGCAGTAGCACATTATATTGCCCTGATGAAAAAATAGTTTTTATATTGTTTATTTGAGAACGCAGGACGTTTAGTTCTGCGTTCTTTTAGGTATTGCATATGTCGGCTTCAGTAAACTCCTCTTTTCGCCCCCTTTCATTGACCGCTTTATTGATTCGTTTTTTGGGTTCAATGAATCTAGCAATAACGCTTTTAGTTGCTGTAGCTATTGCGTCAATTATCGGTACGGTGTTGCAGCAAAATCAACCTTACCCTGACTATGTCATTAAGTTTGGACCCTTTTGGTTTGAGGTTTTTAAATCGTTAGATTTATTTGATGTTTATTCTTCGGTTTGGTTTTTAGTTATTTTAGGTTTCTTGGTTATTTCTACCACGGTTTGTATCTTCCGTAATACGCCACGTGTTTTAAAAGATATTCGTGATTATAAAGAGTCTGCCCAATTAAAGGCTTTACGAAGAATGAGTCACGGTCATGAATGGCAGTCTAATTTTAGTCGTGACATTTGTGTTGAGCGAATTAGTGCTGTAGCGAAAGCTACAGGGTATCGCTTAGTCGTTAAATCAGAAGCGAAGCAATTAATCGTGGCTGCAAAAAAAGGCAGTGGTAGTCGGTTAGGTTACATTTTTACCCATATTGCTATTGTGGTTATTTGTATTGGCGGTTTAATTGACGGCAATGTACCTTTAAAGATAGCAGAGATGACGGATAAAATTCAGGTCGAAACGCGTAATATTCCAGCGAGTCAGGTTCCATTAGTGAGTACTTTGCCGATTGATAATCTATCGTTCAGGGGGAATGTGACCATTCCTGAAGGTCAGAAAGCTAATTTGGCTTTTATCGATTTTAAAGATGGCTATTTAGTGCAGCGTTTGCCTTTTTTAATTGCGGTTGAAGATTTTCGTATTGATTATTATAAAACGGGTCAACCTAAATCATTTGCAAGTGATTTGATTATTTACGATAAGGAGTTGGACGCGCCTTTATATAAAACAATCTCAGTTAATCACCCGTTGGAGCATCGTGGCTATACTATTTATCAGTCAAGTTTTGGTGATGGCGGTTCAGAACTTAGGATTAAATTATGGTCCTTAAAAGGGGCAAATCGTAGTGATGAGATTCGTGTGGTTGTTAATACTCCGTTTGCTCTATCACTTGAAAAGGCTGAGATGACCTTAGAGGTTTTGGACTTTAGGCCTATTAATGTTAATCCTGATATTTCTGGCGTGAAGAAGTTTAAGAATATAGGCCCACGTTTTCAGTATAAATTAAGAACCGCTACCGGTGAAGCTACTGAATTTATTAACTATATGATGCCGGTTGAAAAAGACGGAGCAAAATATTATTTAACAGGATTGCGTCATACCCCGGCAGAGGACTTTAAGTATTGGTATTTACCTGCAGACAGTGAAGATGGGGTAGATCGTTTTATGTGTTTCTTGGCCTTGCTGAATGATGAAACAAGACTTAAGGAAATAGCATTGTCTTCGTTACCGAAACAAGCAGATAGTTTTTTGTCGATGGCCGAAGACCAAGAGCTTGTTGCTCAATTTATGGTTGCTTTAATTAAGCAATTTGTCGATGGTGGTGTGGGTCTTATCTCTGCACAAGTGAAGGCGGCTGTCGCACCAGATAAACAACAGGAGATCTCAAACCTTTATGCAAAGATGTTACACCATTTTTTACGGAATGTTTATTGGGTTGTTTTGCAGGAAGAAGAGTTAGATCCAACATTGGGCCTAAGTGAATTTGATGAGCGGTTTTATGAAGATGCTGTCGCTGCGGTAAGTATTAGTCATCAATATGATGTGCCCGTTTATTTAGATTTGGTTGGTTTTAATCATAAGGAGGCCACTGGGTTACAAGTGACGCGTTCTCCTGGAAAAATGTTGGTGTTTCCGGGTTGTTTGTTGTTAGTGGTTGGCGTATTTTGTATGTTTTATCTACCGCAGCGTCGCTTCTGGGTTGTTGTGTCTGGCTCACAGGATAATACAGAGTTATTTTTAGCTGCTCAGGCGGGTCGTAATCCTTATGAATTTGAACAAGAATATAGTGCTTTAGAGAATGCTTTGCTTTTACAATTAGGTACAGAAAGAACAGATTAAAAATATGGAAAATACAATAGATAAAGATTATAAGACGAAGCGTCGTTTTTATCAGTGCCGAAACAGTGCTGATTGGATATGGGGGTTGGCTAATGTTGTTAGCGTTGTTTATGCGCTCAGTCAGTACCATATGCTCATGGATGGTTTTGAAAAAGCAATTATTGTTTGTACTGGGTTAGCTTTGATTGGGTTTGGTTGGGTTTGGCAAACGATTAGGCTATTTGTTACCGGTGTTGCTTTGGTGAGTTTATTTGCCGTATCACGTTATGGCGTTATGATTGATTTAGGTAAAACAGATTTTTTTCTAAAATATATGCTGGCAAGTCAATCAGCCATTATGTGGATGAGTGCCTTGTATGTGATGGCAACAGCCACTTATTTTTTTAACTTGTTAACGAATAAATCGTTTAGCGGTGTTGTTGCAACGAGTTTAACGTGGGCAGCAACAGGAATGGGTTTTGTTGGTTTGTTGGTTCGTTGGCGTGAATCATATTTGATTGATCCTGAGATTGGCCATATACCGGTTAGTAATTTATATGAGGTTTTTATACTTTTTTCGATTATAACCGCCCTTATTTATTTACGTTATGAGCAACGTTACAAGACGCGTTCTATGGGTGGGTTTGTGTTAACCGTTATTAGTGCCGCCGTTGCTTTTTTATTATGGTATACCGTTGAACGACAGGCTGACATTATTCAGCCGTTGGTTCCGGCGTTAAATAGTTATTGGATGAAAATCCATGTGCCGGCTAATTTTATAGGTTATGGTTCTTTTTCACTGGCAGCGATGATCGGGTTAGTTTTTTTATTGAAAGGAAAAATGGAGGCGGTTGCTCCGAAGGCCTTTTTGACCCAACGACTGCCTGAATTAACGCTTTTAGATGATGTCATGTACCGTGCCATTGCTTTAGGGTTTGCATTTTTTACTCTAGCAACCATTTTAGGAGCACTCTGGGCCGCTGAGGCGTGGGGTGGCTATTGGTCATGGGATCCAAAAGAAACCTGGGCATTAATTGTTTGGTTAAACTATGCGGCTTGGTTACATATGCGGCTTACAAAAGGGTGGCGTGGGAATCCTATGGCATGGTGGTCAATCGTGGGTTTTTTTGTGACCTTATTTGCTTTTTTAGGGGTTAATATGTTTCTGTCGGGGCTTCATTCATATGGGGGACTTTAAAATGGTTAAATTATTTCGTGGTTTACTTTGGTTGTTTTTAGGGTTGTATGTACAACTATTGTGGGCTGAAACAGGGGTAGAAAAAGGTTATGAAAATGTTGCACCAGTACAGCCTGTTGAATTAGCAGGAAAAGTTGAGGTTATTGAGTTCTTTTGGTATGGCTGTCCTCATTGTTTTTCTTTTGAGCCGGTATTAAATGAGTGGGTGAAAAAACAAGGCGATCAGATTAATTTTATTCGAGTCCCTGCGGTGTTTAGTAAGCGCTGGGGGCGTCATGCGAAGGCCTATTTTATGGCACAGGTTTTGGATGTTTCTGAGCAATTACATGCTGATTTTTTTAATGCCATTCAAGTTAAAAAACAGCGTTTGGAAACAGAAGACCAGTTGGCTGATTTTTTTGTCGCACACGGTGTAAATGAGCAGAATTTTCGTAATGCTTACCATTCTTTTTTGGTGGATGCGAAAATGCGTCAGGCTCAGTCAATGGGGCCACGATATGGGGTCACCAGTGTGCCGACTATTATTATTAATGGCAAATACCGCAGTAATGCAAGTATAGCCGGAGGGCAATCGAATCTGTTAGGAGTGATGGATCAGTTGGTTGCCGTGGAATCAGTACCTTAAAGGTTCAAGAGCGGGTGTTCTTCAGAAGGACAGTGACACTAGGGTTGCAATCATCTTAGGATGCTGTCATAGAGTAGTGTAAAATTATTTTAAGCTATTTCAGTAGTTTTTTAAATTGGGTTATAATATTTTAGAAAAATTTTTTAAGGAGAAAATGTAATGAGTGTTTTAGTAGGTAAGCAAGCTCCAGATTTTACGGTTCCGGCGGTTTTAGGTAATGGTGAAATCGTTGACAGTTTTAATTTATCTGATGCTATTCAAGGTAAATACGCGGTAATTGTTTTTTACCCATTGGATTTTACTTTTGTTTGCCCATCAGAATTGATCGCACTGGATCATCGTATGGATGACTTTACTAGTCGAGGTGTTGAAGTTATCGCAGTTTCAATTGATTCTCATTTTACACATAATGCTTGGCGTAATACACCGATAGCACAAGGTGGCATTGGGTCCGTTCAATATACTATGGCTGCAGACATGGCACACAGTATTGTTAAGGCTTATGATGTTGAAGCACAAGCACCAGCAGTTGCTTATCGGGGTACTTTCTTGATTGACCAAGCAGGATTGGTTCGTCATCAGGTTGTTAATGATTTGCCTTTAGGCCGCAATATGGACGAGATCATTCGTATGGTTGACGCCTTACAGTTTCACGAAGAGCACGGTGAAGTATGTCCAGCAGGATGGAATAAAGGTGATTCAGGTATGAATGCAAGTCCTGAAGGTGTTGCTGAATATTTAGGCAGTAACGCGGAAGATTTGTAATAAATTATGAATTAGTTTGGGTGGCAATTTAGTACAAGCCATTCGTTATTCTGATTTTAGGTGTGAAGATAGGGTATTGTGAATTTCACAGTACCCTTTTTTTGGCATTTAAAGTTTCTTGGCCAGTTACTGCTGATGGATCCAATAGATTTTCAAAATTATATTTTAGAGTGGGCGGTTTTAGAGGGGCGTAAAGATTTACCCTGGCAAAAACCAGTGAGCCCCTATCGGGTCTGGGTTTCAGAGGTAATGTTACAGCAGACACAAGTAGCAATAGTAATTCCTTATTTTCAACAGTTTATTAGAACATTTCCTGATGTACAAAGTCTGGCGTCAGCGCCATTAGATACGGTGTTAACCTTGTGGTCGGGTTTAGGGTATTACGCACGAGCAAGATATTTACATGAGAGTGCGAAGGTGATTGCGGCGGGCGATACATTTCCAAGCACATTGCCGGCATTAATGGCACTACCCGGGGTTGGGCGCTCAACAGCAGGCGCAATTTTAAGTATTGTTTTTGGGCAATCAGCACCCATTTTAGACGGTAACGTTAAGCGAGTATTAAGTCGATGTTTCGGTGTTTCAGGCTGGTCCGGGGATAGCGCTGTTCTTAAAGAATTGTGGCAATTGAGCACATTTTATACCCCCCAAAAGAAGGCCGCAGCTTATACTCAAGCAATGATGGATTTAGGGGCAATGGTTTGTAAGCGCCGACAACCGTTGTGCGAGCAATGTCCCGTTAATGCATCTTGTATTGCTTTTCAGAATAATCAAGTTAACTTATTACCTGCAGCAAAACCTAAAGTAAAGTTACTGGTTAAAGAGAAAATATTTTTGATGTTGGTGAGTGATGAGCGAGAGGTTTTTTTAATTAAGAGGCCACTTAAAGGAATATGGTCTGGTCTTTGGTGCTTGCCAGAATTTAGTGATCTTGAGAGTGCCCTGAATGGGTGTGAGGAATATTTAGGTTTCGTACCGGTCTATCATTTACAGGCGCTCAGGCGTCATACTTTTAGCCATTATCATTTAGACTTTCAGGTTGTGTTTATGCAAACAGAAATCAAAGAAATAGTGTTAGAAGATAGTGTTTGTTATTTCCCAAAAACAAATACAAAATTAGGATTGCCTGCACCCATTAAACGTTTATTAAATCAATTATAAGAAAGGAGAGGACAGTGGTACGTATGGTGTTATGTAAAAAATTAGGGTGCGAGGCTGAAGGGTTAGAACGAGCCCCTTTTCCCGGTGAAAAAGGTCAGATAATATTTGAAACCATTTCTAAAGTAGCGTGGTTGGAATGGGTTGGAGTTCAAACGATGCTGATTAATGAGCATAAATTAGCTAGTTTTGACCCTAAGGCTAAAAAGTTTATTGAGTCAGAGCGAGAAAAATTTTTATTCGGTTCGGGTGTTGATATGCCGGACGATTTTGTTCCGCCGACGGCAGAACAAAAGTAGTCATTACCGTTTCATTGAGGCGAAAAATTCATCATTGGTTTTGGTTGTTTTGAGTCGGTCAAGTAAGAACTCAGAGGCCGCCATTTCATCCATGGGTTGTAGAATTTTTCGAAGGATAAATGTTTTTTGTAAATCCTCTGGGTCAACAAGGTAGTCTTCACGACGGGTACCAGAGCGGTTTACATTAATAGCCGGATAGACGCGCTTCTCCGCTATTTTACGTTCAAGGTGTAATTCCATATTGCCGGTTCCTTTAAACTCCTCATAGATGACTTCATCCATGCGTGAACCTGTATCAACCAGAGCGGTGGCAATAATAGTTAGGCTGCCGCCTTCCTCAACATTTCTTGCTGCGCCAAAGAATCGTTTAGGTTTTTCTAGCGCGTTAGCATCGACACCACCACTGAGAACTTTCCCTGAAGAGGGCGCTACCGTATTATAGGCGCGAGCAAGACGAGTTAGAGAGTCTAATAAGATGACCACATCACGTTTGTGTTCGACAAGACGACGTGCTTTTTCTATAACCATATCGGCAACTTGAACATGGCGTGTTGCGGGCTCATCAAAGGTGCTAGAAACAACTTCGCCTTTGACGCTTCTTTGCATTTCAGTGACCTCTTCTGGACGCTCATCAATAAGAAGAACAATCAAGTAACATTCAGGGTTTTCTGCAGCAATGGAGTGGGCGACACTTTGTAAAATCATAGTTTTCCCCGCTTTGGGCGGAGAGACAATTAAGCCACGTTGTCCTTTTCCAATCGGTGAGACTAAGTCGATCATTCGACCGGTTAGGTCTTCGCTAGTGCCATTCCCTTGTTCTAAGGTAAAGCGTTGTTGCGGGAAAAGCGGTGTTAAATTAGTGAAATTAGTTTTTTGTTTGGTGTTTTCGGGTTTTTCAAAATTAATGCTTTCTACTTTGAGCATTGCAAAATAGCGTTCGTTATCTTTCGGTGGACGTATTTTGCCTTTAATGGTGTCACCGGTTCTTAATGAAAAGCGTCTGATTTGACTTGGGGAAACATAAATATCATCGGGTCCAGCTAAATAGGAACTTTCGGGTGTCCTTAAAAATCCAAAACCATCTTGTAAAATCTCTAATACACCATCGCCATAAATATCTTCACCGCTTTTGGCGTGTTTTTTTAAAATGGCGAAGAGTAGTTCTTGTTTTTTTAATCGCGCAGCGTTGTCGAGTTTAAGGTCGCCGGCAATGGTGATAATTTCATTAATAGGTTTAAGTTTTAATTCAGAAAGATTCATAAATAAAGATAGGGGTTTTAAAGAGGGATGAATTTATGCCGCACAAATGGGCTAATTGGATTTTCTTTGGAGATTTTATATGTTGGTTAATACTTACTAGATCCAGTAAGCAAGGTCAGTATATCGTAGGGACCCGATACAATCAAATAAAATACTTAATTGTATCGGGTTAAAAAATATCGGTTACAGATTTGTATCTAGAAAGCTTGCAAGTTGACCTTTCGTTAGAGCCCCTACTTTAGTGGCTTCTATTTCACCGTTTTTAAAAAGCATTAATGTTGGTATACCGCGCACACCGTAATTTTGAGGAGTTTGTGGGTTATCATCAATATTGATTTTTGCCACGGTGATGCGATCAGTATATTCTTCGGCAATTTCATCAAGGATGGGAGCAATTTGTTTGCATGGTCCACACCATTCAGCCCAATAATCAACTAAGATTGGTGACTCAGACTGCAAAACAATTTTGCTAAAATCACTGTCTGTTACATGAATGACAGCGTTGCTCATAGTATTCTCCATAGTTAAAATGTTTGTAGATGCTAGTTGTCTGGAGAAGCCTTGTCAATAAAATTAACGATTAATCGGCTTAGAGAGGCGTGATTGAAGTCTCTTGAGTTAATATTGTTGGGCTTAATAGGTGTTAATCTGTCTTTATTTTTAATAAAGTACAGAATTTAAAGGCTAAAATGCGTTATCCTTATGGGTTATGAAAAAAAATCATTTAACAGAAACTGAATTTAAAAACTTGGAGCTATCGAGTTTACTATTAAAAGGGCTAGGTGATGCAGGGTTCACACATTGCTCTCCTATTCAGGATAAAACATTACCGCTTTCGCTGCGAGGCAAAGATATTGCGGGTCAGGCGCAAACGGGCACCGGTAAAACAGCGGCTTTCTTATTGGCGACATTCCAGCAGTTAATTAATGATGAGAGTGAACAAATAAAGAATCCTAGAGCCTTAATTTTGGCGCCTACACGCGAGTTGGCAATACAAATTCATAAAGATGCGCTTTTGTTGTCCAAACACCTCAATTTAAATTTGGCATTGATTTATGGTGGTACCAGTTATAAAGCACAATTACAGAAAATTAGATCGAATGTGGATATTATTATTGGGACTCCTGGACGGATAATAGATTTTTATAAACAAAAGGCTTTTACGTTAGATAATATTCAGGTTTCAGTTTTAGACGAAGCCGACCGAATGTTTGATTTGGGTTTTATTAAGGATATTAGGTTCTTATTAAGACGTATGCCGGCACCCGAAACTAGACTTAATTTATTATTTTCTGCAACGTTATCTTATAAGGTTACTGAGTTAGCCTATGAGCATATGAATAATCCTGAATTAATTCGGATTAAAGAGGAGCAAGTCACCTCTAAGGCAATTAAGCAAAGTGCTTATTGTCCCTCAAATGAGCAGAAGATACCCCTACTCATCGGTGCGTTGGAATCCCGTCAGCCTAAACGAGCAATTATTTTTGTTAATACTAAGCGCTGTGCAGAAAAGTTATATGATTACTTAAAAGTAAATGATTTTAATTCAGCGGTTTTAAGTGGTGATGTGGCACAGGATAAACGCGAAAAATTATTAAAAAAATTCCAAGAGAATCAATTAACCATGTTAATTGCGACCGATGTTGCCGCGCGTGGTTTACATATTTCTGATGTTTCACATGTTTTTAATTATGACTTACCACAAGACCCAGAAGATTATGTTCACCGCATAGGCCGTACGGCTCGATTTGGTGCTGAGGGTGAAGCGATTAGTTTTATTTGTGAAGAATATGCCTATTCTATGCCTGATATTGAGACCTTTATTGGTCAAAAAGTGCCGGTTCTGAAAATTCCTAAAGAGTGGTTGCCTGAGATTAAAAAGCCGGAACGTCGGCCTAAAAGCCATTTTAAAAGGACCGGTGCAGGCCGGTCGCCTAAGAGGTCTTCTTATAACGATCAACGAAGCGTTATGAGTTCATCTAAATCGGTAACAGACTCATAGGTTGTGATCGTTCGTTTTGCTTTATGAGAATCAGGTTTGTTAATCGAAAGAAGGTATTTTATCTCATGATTTTTAGCTGAATCCAAGACGTTTAGACTGTCATCAATCAATAAAGTATGTTCGTTATCGAATGGCTCAATTTGTTTTAATTTATTCCAGAATAGTGGGTTTTCTTTAGGTAAGCCAATGCTGTGTGAAGAAATCACGTGGTGGAAAAATCGGAGCAGTTGGGTTTTCTCCATTTTTAGATTTAGGCTATGATGGTGCGCATTGGTGACAAGAATAATACGGTGCTCACGCTGATTTAACTGCTCTAGAAATGAATGAGCATGCGGCCGAATAGCAATTTTATCGGCTATTTCATTTTTTAGTCCCAAGATATCTAAATCCAGTTCCTGGCTCCAGAAATCCAGACAATACCAATTTAGTGTTCCTTCATAACTTTTGAAAAGAGGTTTTAGGCGTTGTTGTGCCTGTGCTAATGATAAATGGTGTTTTTTAGCATATTTGATGGGAATAAGTTCTTGCCAGAAAAAATTATCAAAATGTAAATCTAATAAGGTGCCATCCATATCGAGCAGGATAGTTTCAATTTCATTCCAATTTATCATGTTCGAGAGTATAGTGTTTTTGGGGTTAAAAGACATCTAGAAAAATGATAAGAAAACCGATCATTCATAAAAAAACAGTCGTAGCCAAGTCGCAACTTTTTCGTATTGAAGCATTAGATCTTGAGTTTAGTAATGGCGAAAAGCGAACTTTTGAGCGTTTAGCTCGCGGTAATTCTACTGGGGCTGTTTTAATTGTACCGATGTTAGATAGCACAACCGTACTGTTGGTTCGTGAGTATGCCGCTGGAGTTGATCGTTATGAACTAGGTTTACCAAAGGGCAAAATTGATGATGGGGAGTCACCTATAGTTGCGGCCAATCGTGAATTGAAAGAAGAGGTGGGTTACGGGGCTCGAGAATTGACGATGATTACCTCATTGTCCATAGCCCCTGCTTATTTAGAACATATGACCCATATCATTTTAGCTGAAGGGTTATACCCTGAAAAATTAGTAGGGGATGAGCCTGAGGAATTAGAGGTTGTTCCCTGGAAATTAGATGATTTGGGGCGGTTATTTGCGCAAGGTGAGTGTACTGAGGCGCGCTCTATTGCAGCCTTGTATTTAATACGGGATTATTTGTCAGACGCTAACGACAACACGGTGAATCTTTCAAACACCGGCAACAATTAACAGCAAAGCTAGCACCAAAAATGGGTGCTGTGATGTAGACCCATAAGGTTTCCCATTGACCACTGAGCAATGCCGGACCTATAGAGCGCGCCGGATTCATAGAGGCACCAGAAATGGGGCCAGCAAATAGTGCCTCTAATGCAACAACACTACCAATCACAATCCCTGCCGTAATGCCCTTCTCTTTGGAACCCGTGGCAACATTGATAATAGTAAGCATGAGTATAAAAGTGAGGATAGTTTCCAGAATAAACGATTGCAAAATACCATAGGCGGGGAGTGTTGCACCGTATGTTGGATGTCCGAAGAAAAGCCAGTAAACTAACGTGCTTGCTAAAATAGCACCGCTGATTTGACAAATAATATAGGGGATGACTTTATGGCCTGGGAATTTACCTGCTTGCCAAAAGGCAATGGTGACGGCGGGGTTGATGTGGGCGCCTGAAATATCGCCTAAGGTATAGATCACAGCGAGGACAATTAAACCAAAAACTAGCGCGATTCCAACATGACTAACCATCCCTTGGCTGATGTCATTAACAACAATAGCCGAGGTTCCACAAAAGACTAAAATAGCGGTTCCGAGAAATTCTGAGAAGAGTTGTTTGAACATAGAAAAGCCTTATAAAGAGGACTGGTGATATTCTTTTAAGCGTTGGACTTCTTGTTTGGCCCCTAAAATAAGCGGTACACGTTGATGTAATTCATGGGGTTGAATAGCAAGGATTTGTTCTTGGCCTGTAGAACTATCGCCGCCAGCTTGTTGTACTAAAAAGGCGATAGGATTTGCTTCGTACATTAACCGTAACCGCCCTGATTTTGATTTATGGTTGTCACGTGGATAAAGAAAAATACCGCCACGGGTTAGTATTCGATAGACTTCAGCGACCAATGAGGCAATCCAGCGCATATTGAAGTTTTTCTCTCGAGGGCCATCGCAGCCAAGAACACATTCGTTAATATAGTGTTGTACGGGCTTTTCCCAAAATCGTTGGTTAGACATATTGATAGCAAATTCACACGTATGTTCAGCGATAACTATATTGGGGTGAGTTAGTATAAATTCATTGTTTTGGGGATTGAGTGTAAAGGCATTAACGCCCTGTCCCGTAGTGATGATCATCATGGTAGAGGGGCCGTAAAGTACAAACCCTGCGGCGATTTGTTGGTTACCGGGTTGTAAGAAATCTGCTTCAGAAAGTGTTTTTGAGTTCTGGCAACGTAAAATAGAAAAAATACTGCCAACAGACATATTAATATCTATATTGGAGGAGCCATCAAGGGGGTCAAATAAAATGAGGTATTTCCCTTGGGGGTCGTGATGATTTTTTGTGGGGATAATTTCATCGTTCTCCTCTGAGGCTAACCCCGCTACATTAGGGTTATTAATGAGGGCTTCGACAAAAATATCATGGGTAATAATATCAAGTTTTTTTTGAATCTCACCTTGAATATTCTCAGAGTCAGCATCCCCTAAGAGTTGTGTTAAGTCGCCTTTATGGACAAGGGCAGCGATTTGCTGGCAGGCGGAAATAATATCATCCAAGACTAATGATAAGGATTCAGAGGCGCCTGCTTGTTCTGAAATAAATTGTGTTAAAGATAGAGGCTTCATGATCCTAGGGTCTCCGAAACAAAATGATGCTTATTATAAGCGGTATTGTTTTTATAGGATACCTAAGCGGTGTAAACAGCGCAGGGTGCCTTCAAATCCAATGACTTGGTGGGCGATAAAACCAACCTGACGTGCGCTGTCAATATTGTGCCGATTATCATCAAGGAAAAGAATGGTCTTAGGTTCGAGCCCCATAGCATTGGCAATAAAAGTAAAGGCTTCGGGGTTGGGTTTGGCTACGTGAATGAGATGTGATGCGAAATAGTGGTCGACTTTGCCTGCCAGTGTCATTTCGTTGAGGAGTCTTGGCCAGTGAATGGCATTGGTGTTTGAAAAAATGCCCAATGTGAAATGTTCACGCAGTTGGGAAAGGGTGTCAAAGATACCAGGATAAGGGCCAACGGGCCATTGTTTAAAGTGCTCAATAAAGAGTGTCGGGGTAATATTTAAAGACATTTCAGAAATAATAGTTTCAGCAAACTCAAGGGGGGTAATGAGGCCCTTTTCAAAATTTTGAGCTGTTGAAGAAAGTAACCATGCATCACCCGTCATATTGAGGTTACTTTCAGTCGTATGCCATTCGTTTTTAATCAGTTGTTCACCTAATTGTATCAGTACGCCACCGAGGTCAAATACAATGGCGTGAATGTTTGGAATTGTCGCCATAGTCTCAATCGATTAGAGTTTATATAAGGGTTTTAGTTTATTCGGGGGCACGTCAGTGGCATGTGCTTTAGGTTCAAAGGCCTTAAACGCCGTGTATAAGTTTTCACCGTTCCAGTCATCACAACCGGGGCTATATAAGATCGCGTTAAGCAAGAGGATTTCTTTTTTTAATGGGGCATCGCAGCGGGATGCAATGCAACGCAAACTTTTTTCTTGAAAGTATTGTTGTCCCCAGAGTAATAAGGCGTTTTTAGCGGATTCAGCATTATGGGCAGCGCAGGCTTGTTTAAGTACCTTATGATTATAAGGCGGAGTTTGTTGTTCAGGTGTGGATAAAGACTTTGATTTTCGGTGCCCTAATAGTAGGGTTAGGAGCCAACTAAGAGCTAAAAATAAAGATAAGCTTGGCCAGAAATAAGTCGTGACTCGAGTCGTGGTTGTTGGCGCGGAGTTAAGAGGCAGTTCTTCTTGGGGTGTTGTGGTTAGGGTTGAATCTGGGATTACTGGCGGTGATTGGGGTGCTAATGTAGCGACTAGGGTAGTTTCAGGAATAAGTGCGAGCTCAACGGATTGTGTCTTGGTATTCCACCAGGGGACTTTTATAGCCGGTAATTGATAGAGCCCTTTTTTAGATGCAATGAAGGCGATTTTTTCTTCTCGATACGCAATGAGGGTATCGGTTTTTTTTTCGTTTAGCGTGGGCTTATCAGGGTAAGTTTTGAGTCCGCTTCCGGCATTGGGTTGCAGTGAATGAAGTTCGGGTAATTGCCCAACAGTGGTGCCTTGGGCAATGATCTTAAGGGTACGGGTTAGTGGCTCACCGACTTTCATGTCAGTAATATCACCGGACCATGACTGCTCAATATGTAAGGCTTGGGCGGGTAACCAATGGGAGGCAGTAAATTGTGCAGGAACGGATTGTACATCGAGTTGAACAGCGTCAGAAAAAACTCTTGTGATACGAGTACGAGAACGATTAAATAAACCGTTAAATTGACCGCGTTGAGGGCTATAAACTTCAGCATTTAAAGCAACAGGAGCGATAGTTAAGAGGCCCTTTTGTTGTGGGAAAATAGCATATTTTCTTTCAGTCACTTCATAGTTAAGGTTATTGTGTTGATCTTGATAGGATATGTCCTCTCCTAATCGTTCAATAATAGCGGTGTCTGAGGTGGGTTCAGTTAGGGCGGCCTGGGAGATTTTGACGCGTCTAAATAAGCGCAAGGTATATATAAATTGTGATTGTACGATACCTTTTTCAGGCGAGACTTCAACCAGTAGGAAGAGGTCTTTGTCGGGCTGTGGCGATGAAAGATTTGCCTGCTGATCGGGTGTGACTACAGTAATGATTAAGGTATTACTTAGATCTTTTCCAAAGGGGACGGGTGGCAATGTGATAACCCCAGATTGTTTGGCCAGTACGTTAAGATGCCAAGATTCTTGATGCTGGAATTGGCCGTTAATAATCGACGTATTGCTATTTTTATGTTGATTTAAAATTTCAACATAAGATTCTAGAATGGAAAAGTCTGGGTCGCCATCGGGCGTATCAGTTGCTGAAAAGGTCAGTTGAAATGATTCATTTAGGGTGACGAGGTTTCGCTCTGATGTCACAGAAATAGTTGTCGCGTAGGCATATGAGCAAGGCAGAATCGTAACGGTTAAGACGATAAAAATCAATCGCGATAAAGGAACGGTAATAGCGCGCAAAGTAGACAACGAAAGCATAAGTGCAAAAAATAATAAGGTCATTTGAGCTTTTAGGTTACCAATTTTCATTAGTTTCAAAATCATTTTTTTGTTGGCTATATTGATATTTAAATTTTCTCTTCAATAACCCAGAAGGGTCGTCGGGGATTCTTTTGAGCCATTGCTCATTAACCTTATTTGACGCATCTTCTGTTTCAGGTACTTGGTCTAGATGATCTTTAGACGGATTCAGTTCAGGCGCATGGGTCGATTCATCGCTCGGTTTTTTAAGGTTATCTTCAGGCGTTTGGGTTTCTTTGGCGCTAGAATTTTGCTCTGATTGAGACGACGGGTTATCTTGTTGATCTTTTGGAGACTCATTCGTATCATTGGGTTCATCATTGTTATGGGTCGGTGAATCTTCATCGGGAGGTGAATTCTTGGAGGAGTCTTGGTCAGACGATTGTTGTTTTTTTAAGGCATCTTCGATGAGTTTTTTATTATAGTGCGCATCGGTATGGTTAGGGTTAATAGCTAGCGCCGCGTTATAAGCTTTAAGCGCTTCAGGAAGTTGTCCCAGTTTAGTATAGCTATTGCCACGGTTGTAATGGGCCTTAGCGCTGTTTTCATCACTCAAGGCCTCAATGGCTTTTGAATATTGGCCGTCACGGTAAAGGGCGCTGAATTTCCAGTCAGTGTTATTAAATTTTTCGGCGGCTTGAGAGAATTGACCCTGATTGAATTCTTGATAACCCTGTTGGTCGGGCGTTTGCCAAATATTTTCTAAGGCTTCAGCGTGACTGGTTTTTGGAATCGGTAAAAGAAACAATGCCAACCAACATAAAATACCACGTCGAAAACATAGACTGGCAAGCGGTATAACCAGAAACAGTAACCAAGGGCCGCGTTCTAGCCACAGGTCTAATTGAATATCTTGTGACTCATTTTTAGCTTTCTCCGGGTGTTGGTTAAAGCGTGCAGCGAGGGCATTAGTATCGGTATCATCAGCGGTAATCGTTTGCAGTATCCCATGGCCTGCATGGCTGAGTTCGGCCAAGGCGGTTAAGTTTAATTTAGGAATGACAATGGTGCCGACAGGGTCTTTTAGAAAACCTCCGTTGGGCATATTAATGGGGGCTCCGGATGGGGTGCCTATGGCTAATATGGACAATCGGTAGGTGTCTAAAACCGGGGTTATTTTAGTGATGAGCGAGTCATTAATGCCATCAGTAACGAGGAGTATATCGCCCTGCTTTAATCCAGTTTGTTTGAGTAAGGCGGTGGCCTTTTTAATGGCATTATATGCATTACTCCCTTGTCGGGGCATAATCTGGCTGTTAAGTGCGGTTAATTGACTGGCAATAGTTTCAATATCGTTTGTGAGTGGTGTGACGGTATAAGCATTATTGGCATAAACAATTAAGGCGGTCTGGCCATCTTTTCGTTGCTTGAGAATATCGGCTATTTTATAGCGAGCACGGATTAAGCGGCTGGGCTTTATATCTTGAGCATTCATTGATTGTGATAGATCCAAAACAATGACCAGTGCTGAAATATTACGAAAAACTGGAGCGGGGAGCTTTTCCCATGTCGGCCCTGAAATGGCAAGGATGGCGATCAGACATCCTATAGCCGTTAAGAAAACCGGTGCTTTAGAGTGTTGTTGGAAATTGCTCTGGAGGATAAAAGGAAGCAGTTCGGAATCACAGATGCGGTTCCAATGCCCGTGTTGGAATTGTTTTTTTAGCAAGATAATAAGTAATGCTAAAAAAGGGATTAAGGCCAAGAGCCATAGTGGACGAATGAAGTGAAAGCTATCCATTAGCGGTTTTTAATTTTTAAAATGACGATTAACAACATTAAAAACAAAGACAATCCAAGAGGCCAGATGTAAAGTTCTGTTTTGGGTCGGAAGAATTGTTTGTCTTTTTCGATAGGTTCAAGTTCATCCAGTAGCGTGTAAATAGTATTAAATTCATCGGTATTGCGAGCTCTAAAGTATGCTCCCCCGGTTTTTTCAGCAATGGCTTTGAGTGTCTTTTCATCCAGATCACGTGAGGGATTAACGCGGCGGTTACCAAAAAGACTGCGCACAATCATTTCATCAGCACCAATACCAATAGTATAGATTTTAAGTTGATGTTCGGCGGCCAAGTCGGCCGCTTTAAGCGGGGAAATAACACCGGCGGTATTTGCTCCATCGGTCATCAAGATGAGTACACGACTATTGCCAGGTTGGGTTCGGAGTCTTTTGACGGCGAGTCCAATGGCGTCACCAATAGCCGTGCTTTCGCCAGCGAGGCCAATAACCGCTTCACTGAGCAGTGTCATTACGGTTTGACGATCGAAAGTCAAAGGGGTTTGAAGATAGGCCTGAGAGCCAAAAAGAATGAGTCCAATACGATCGCCGGCGCGTCTTTTTATAAATTGGTTAGCAACGGATTGAGTTGCAGTAAGTCGGTCTACTTGTTTTTGTTGGATTAAGAAGTCCTGCTCCTCCATGCTGCCCGATAAGTCAACGGCGAGCATTAAGTCGCGGCCCGTTACGGCCATTTCGACAGGCTCCCCTAGCCATTGGGGCCGAATTCCAGCAAGGATTAAACAGCACCAGGCAATAACGGCCCAATAAAAAGGCCAGGATTTAGTGCTCATTACTTTTTTTGACGGTTGGTCTATTTGGAAGTCTTCAATAAAAGGGACACGCAATGCAGCTTGATTATGCGGGCTTATGGCGGGAAGTTTATGAGCTAGCCAAGGTAGTGGGCATGCAGCTAAAGCCCAGAGCCATTCAAAGTGAATCATTTCTCATTTCCTTTAATGGCAGAAAGCCATTGTTCTGAGAGTTCAAATAAGGTCTTAAGGTTATGGTTTGTCGCAGGTTGGTAAAGGGAACTGATGAGTGGCTGTCCTTGTGTCGAGGAGAATTGTTTTTGTTCAAAAGGGCGGTCTAAAAATTCAAGCCATGCGTGGCCAGTTAAACTGGCGACTTGTTCAAGGGGGTAGACGCTGATTGCTGTACGACGCAATAAGGCAGATAAGGCGGTGAGTTTACGCTGATCATTCCAGTCATGTTTATTTTGAATTTGAAGGAGTAACTTGCGAGCGGCTTTGACCGCAGTTTTACGCGTAATACTTTTATAGATCCAGATTATCAATACTATAAGCAGGATGCTGGATAAAAGCACTAGCCACCAGCCGATCGCTGGAGGCCACCAGATAATCGGGTCAGGTAAATGAATATCCTTGATGGCTAAGGGTTCAGAGTTCATAGGTTTTTTCGACACAAAAGAGCTGTAGGGTCATCATCTGTGCTACAAAAATAGGAGTGGATGGACCTTTTTTTTGTTAATTGTTGTAATTTAAGTTGTTGTTGTTGAAAGCGCTGTTGATATTTTTCCAGCTGCTGAGGATTAGTGGTATCAAAAGTGATATCGGTAATGCCGTCGGTAAAACGATAATGTCCGTTTTGGGGTAATGTGCTTTCTAAAGGGTCAGAGACCCTAATGAGCACCACATCGCAATGTTTTGAAAGTTGAGCAAGATGAGGCTCACAACTGTCATCAAGACCGCGAAAATCGCTGATTAAATAGACTAAGCTGCCGGGCTTAACATGTCGACATAGGCGCATGATAGTGAGTGCTAACGGTTGTGGATTGGAGTGCTTTTGTATTGAATGCTCTTGTTCGGCACGCACTAATTCGTGAAACAATCGTAAAACAGCCTGGCGACCATTTTGAGGTTTAATTTCACGTTGTGTGGTATTAGTAAAAACTTGTCCGCCAATGCGATCGCCTTGGCGGACAGCGGCCCAAGCCAGAAGAGCCGTTAGATGAGCGGCTTGAACAGATTTGAAAACACCACGGGTTGCGAAGAACATGGAATCTCTTAAGTCTACGGATAAGAAAACCGGGCGCTCGCGTTCTTCACGAAAGAGTTTAGTATGCGGTTTACCGGTACGGGCTGTCACGCGCCAATCGATACTACGGATGTCATCGCCGGGCTGATAAAGTCGAGCTTCATCAAATTCCATACCCCTACCCTTAGCGCTAGATAAATAACCACCGCTTTGTTTAGATTTTATCGTGCTATGGTCCAAGTTGATTTGACGGGCGTTAGCAGATAAACGGATCAGGTTGTTAAATTGAATCTGAATGCGTTCGTCAGGCGTTAAAGATGGCGTTGTCTTCATTAGGGGACGGGTATTCTGAGTATAAGTTCCTTGATAAAGTAATCGGGGCTAATGCCTTCGGCCTCGGCTTCGTAAGAAAGAATAATTCGATGACGAAGGACATCAAAAGCCAGTTCTTGAATATCTTCGGGCCCGACAAAGTCACGTTCAGCTAGCCATGCATTGGCACGGGCACAACGGTCTAATGCAATTGTCGCGCGCGGGCTTGCTCCAAATTGTATCCATTGTGCGAGGTCTTCACCGTAGGCTTGGGGTTGGCGTGTGGCGAGGATAATTTGCAGTAAGTAGTCTTGGAGATTATCAGCCATATAGATATTAAGTACTTCTTTGCGAGCAGTGAAAATAGCCGATTGTTGGATAGGTTTATTATCAATGGGGGTATTAGTGTTTTGTCCTAAAGCTTCTTGTCTGGCAAGGGCTAGAATTTGTTTTTCATGTTCGGGTTTTGGGAAGTCAACGTTTACGTGTAATAAGAAACGGTCAAGTTGGGCTTCCGGTAATGGGTAAGTGCCCTCTTGTTCAATGGGGTTTTGGGTGGCCATAACGAGGAAAAGTTCCGGTAAAGGATAACTGGTAGACCCGACGGTAATTTGTCGTTCGGCCATAGCCTCAAGCAAGGCCGCTTGTACTTTAGCAGGCGATCGGTTGATCTCATCGGCTAATACAAGATTATGAAATAAGGGCCCTTTTTGGAATTCAAAGGAACTTGTTTGTGGGCGATAAATTTCAGTCCCTGTAAGATCAGCAGGTAATAAGTCCGGGGTAAATTGAACGCGGTGGAAGTTTGTTTCAATGCCTTGGCTTAAACAATTAATGGCACGTGTTTTTGCTAACCCTGGAGCGCCTTCAACTAAAATATGACCGTCAGAGAGTAGCGCGATTAACATGCGATTAATTAAATCTTCTTGCCCAATAATATGTTGACCAAGATAGGATTTTAATTGTTTTATCGCTTCTATAGCAGAGCTATTTATTGGGTTCATGAGACCTTGATATATTGAAAAATGTAACGACTAAAAGACGTATGGGGTTTGCCAAGACTTGTATTTTAGCCCAGTTCAGGGTGAAAAAAAACCTTTTGTTAAAGCCGCAGACGATGAGTGATTTAGAAAATGAGGGGTTATAAAGGCCGCGTAAAGGGCGGTTTTTTCGGTACAATTGTTTTTATTTTTAAGTTATTTAATGGTTATGCGTCAGTATAAAAATTCTCCGACAGTGACGACACAAGTCCCCCCCGGTATTGCTTTTATTATTGGCAATGAGGCCGCTGAGCGATTTAGTTACTATGGTATGCGTTCAATTCTGGTAATTTTCATGACGCAATATTTAATGAATAGTTCTGGGCAATTGGAGGTTATGTCAGAACATGAAGCCCAAGGTTATTTCCATTTGTTTGTTTCTGCCGTTTATATGACGCCGCTATTAGGAGCGTTGTTAGCTGATGGTGTGTGGGGTAAGTATCGGACTATTATTTATTTGTCGATGGTTTATTGTCTGGGTCATTTTGTTTTGGCGTTGGACGATACACGGATGGGCTTGTTACTGGGTCAGTCATTAATTGCCTTAGGTGCTGGCGGTATTAAGCCGTGTGTTTCAGCTCATGTGGGTGATCAGTTTGGTCGTGCGAATCAATTCCTGTTGAGTAAAGTTTTTAGTGGTTTTTATCTGGCTATAAATTTGGGCGCTTTTTTTTCCATGTTAGCCATCCCATGGCTATTAGAGCACTATGGTGCAAAGCTAGCCTTTTTAGTTCCTGGCGTTTTAATGTTATTAGCGACGATTGTTTTTTGGTCTGGGCGTTATCGTTTTGTACATATCGCACCGGCGGGTAAGGTTTTTTTGCGCGATGTTTTTAGTGAGACCGGTATTAAAGTCTTAGGTAGATTGTCCGTTATTTATATTTTTATTGCGATGTTTTGGGCTCTGTTTGATCAGACCGGTTCATCTTGGGTGTTACAAGCACAGAAAATGGATCGACATCTTTGGGGCGTTGAGGTTTTGCCTTCTCAAATTCAGGCGGCTAACCCGTTATTAATTATAATGTTAGTTCCGCTGTTTTCTTATTTTCTGTACCCGCAGCTCAATAAATGGTTTAACTTAACCGCCTTAAGAAAGATTGCCATTGGTTTGTTTGTAACGACATTTGCTTTTGCCATTTCCAGTTGGATCCAAATGCAAATTGATGCCGGGTTAACACCACATATTAGCTGGCAGTTGTTGGCTTATGTATTGTTGACTGCCGCAGAAGTTATGGTGTCAATTACTTGTCTTGAATTTTCGTATACGCAAGCACCGAAAACGATGAAGTCATTTGTTATGGCTTTTTACATGTTATCAGTGGCGGCCGGTAATTTGTTTACCGGCGCGGTTAATTTCTTTATACAGAATGACGATGGGAGTAGTAAACTGGCAGGGGCAGATTATTTTTGGTTTTTCACCTTGTTAATGCTGGTCACGGCATTATTGTTTATAGGGGTGTCACGTAACTATGTTGAAATGAGCTATTTACAAGATGAAAGTTAACGCTAAGACTATTTTGGTAACGGGTTGTTCTACCGGTATTGGTTATGATGCTATTGGCGCATTAAAGCAGCGAGGATACCGCGTTATTGCTTCGGCTAGAAAAAATGAGGATGTTCAAAAGTTGCTGGCTCAGGGTTTTGAGGCGATTCAACTGGATCTGAATGATAGTGAGAGTATCCGTAATGGGGTTGCTGAAGTTGTTAAATTAACGGATGGAAAGATTGACGCGTTGTTTAACAATGCCGGCTATGGTCAGCCTGGTGCTGTAGAAGATTTAACGCGTGATGTGTTGCGACAACAATTTGAAACGAATGTTTTTGGTTGTCATGAGCTAACCTGTTTAATCTTGCCTTATATGCGTAAAAATAACCAAGGTCGTATCGTCTTTAATAGTTCAGTTTTAGGCTTTGCAGCGATGAAGTACCGAGGTGCTTATAATGCCAGTAAGTATGCCTTAGAAGGCTTAGTAGACACACTGCGTTTAGAATTGTACGGTACTAATATTCAGGTCATTTTAATTGAGCCGGGCCCTATTCTAAGTGCTTTCAGGACAAATGCTTTTGCGTTATATAAAGAAAATATTAATAAGAAAGAAAGCGCACATCTAGAGACCTATTTAGCCTTAGAGGCGCGTCTTGAAACGGTCGGTGCAGCAGTGCCATTTACATTACCGGCTAGTGCTGTGAGCGCCAAGGTGATTACTGCTTTGGAATCATCACGGCCACGGATACGCTATTACGTTACTGTACCGACTTATGTTTTTGCTTATTTAAAAAGGCTTTTGCCTGGACGCTGGCTGGATACCATTTTAAGACAGATTAACTAGTTGGACGTTGGTTTTAGGAGGTCTTCTGTTATGCGTCAAGCTTGCCAAATTGTAGTGTTACTTTTTAGCGTTGTTTTATTCTATGGCTGTAGTGCGGCCCAACCTTCTAATATTAAAAGTATTTGTGCTATTTTTGATGAGCAGGAAGATTGGTATGACTATGCCAATGATGCTTATCAGAATTGGGGTTCGCCGATTCCAGTGATGATGTCTATGATGTATCAAGAGTCGAGTTTTAATGCCGATGCAAAGCCCCCTAGAACCACTTTTTTATGGATCTTTCCAGGGCCTCGCCCAACGTCGGCTTTTGGTTACGCGCAAGCACTTGATATGACTTGGGATGGTTATTTGGATCAAACGGGCCGATGGCTTGCTGACCGAAATGATTTTGAGGATGCCATTGATTTTATTGGCTGGTATAACCGTCAAAGTCATCAACGTTCTAATATTGCTCTCAATGATAGTTATCACTTATATTTGGCGTACCATGAGGGCCACGGTGGCTTTAATCGACGTAGTTTTAAGGGAAAGAGCTGGTTGAAAAACGCGGCGCGCAAGGTTTCAGCACGTTCGAAGAAATATCAACGTCAACTTAAAGGTTGTGAGCATCGGTTTAAATCGGGATGGTGGTTTTTTTAGATGAAAGTAATAGCGTACCGGAGTATTTCTTTGACAAGGCAATTAGGTTTAATAGTTTTATTAATACTCATAAGTAAAACAGCTATGGGTTGTTATACGCCAGCATTAACGGATGCGGTGAACTTTAAGAATTGTCAGTTGGTAGCTCAGCGCGACGATGGTGATGCGCAGTATTATTTAGGGTATATGTATCATTATCGGAAAGGTGTTTATAGAGATTACCAAAAGGCGCGGGAATGGTATGTCAAAGCAGCCGGTCAGAACCATGCCAGTGCACAGTATCAATTAGGTGTGTTGTTTGAATTCGGTCAAGGGGTGCTGTTAAATTATAAAAAAGCTAAGGAGTGGTATTTATTAGCCGCGCAGCAAGGCGATATTAATGGCCAAATAAGTGTGGGCTGGTTATATCAGTACGGGAAAGGTGTTGGCAGCGATGAGAAAGAAGCGGCGAGCTGGTATTTAAGAGCGGCGAATCAAGGCAGTGCTAAAGGGCAATACAATCTAGGGGCGTTGTATCAGTTTTCAACCCGTGGGAATAAAGATATTGCTGAAGCGTTGCAATGGTATTTAAAAGCAGCCAATCAAGGTGATGCGGATGCTTACTTGCGGTTAAGTGAGCTTTACCAGTATGGGGGCGATATTCCTAAAGATAATGTAAAAGCCTATCAATGGGCTTTTCTTGCCGCTAACCAAGCAGGTTACCCAGAAGGAAAGGTGGACCGTTTAATTAAAGGGTCTTGGATTGAGGCGGAGCGACAAGCAGGCAGGTCTTTAGCGGAACGTTGGCTTGAAGGACATTGAAACGAGATTGTAAGTACACACCCTCTTAGTTAAAGAAGGTGTGTATTTTTTAAGTTTGAAGGGTTAGCGTTGATTAGTTAGTATTTCGCGTATCCAGTAAATAGTCGAGCCATTTATTAGAGAGTTTTTCTTGTACCGAGTTTTGCCGTAATCGGGCGTCAAGGTGGTCGAAATCAACGCGGTCTAGATCCTGATCTTGGTTATTACACGAATAAACAAAATATTCTTCACCGGTTTTAGGGTCGGTATGTCGGCACATGCATTGTGCGCAAATGCCTTTCATCATACATTGCATCGGTGAGTTGATAGAGGCAACGGCTTCATGGTCTTTTAAGTAGGGTTTGAGCATACCACTTCGTGCTTCCTTCACGGCAGCCATCATTCGGTGTGAGCCGATAACGATCAAATGTTTAACATCTTGTAATTGCAGTGTGGTTTCTCCAAGGTCGCCTTTGCCATAAGCTTCCATCGCTTTGAGGATGTTGCCGACAAAGCTAAAATCTTGTGGTCGTGTTGTCGGTAGAGCACTGACATCGTTGCCAGCATCAACTGACCAGACAATTACATCAGAAGCGGCCTCAATGTCTTCAGTCTTGAATTGGTCTTGGCTGCTTTTATAGCCAGCGAAGTAGATGACCTTGTTGCCGGCTGCACGCATTGCCTTGCCGATGGAAAAGAGCACGGCATTACCAAGGCCGCCGCCAATTAAGGCAATGGTTTGGTTGCTAGGAATTTCTGTCGGTGCACCGGTTACACCCATGACAACCAGTTCATCGCCAATTTCCCAAAGGGCACATTGTCTTGAAGAGGTTCCCATTTCAAGTGCGATGAGAGAAATAAGGCCTTTGTCTTTATCGACCCATGCACCGGTCAGTGCAATACCTTCAGTTGATAACGTGGTCCCTTGAATAATTTCAGCGTTGGCTTCAAAACTTTGGACTCGGTAAAACTGACCCGGGTAAAACTTCTCTGCTTGCATCGGGGCGCGAACAATAATCTCAATGATCGTTGGTGTTAATCGGTTGATTTGGACAATTTTTGCGATTAACTGGTCGTCCATGTTCTTTTGTAGTTCGAGGAGCTTTTGGTCACGTTGTGTTTGTGTTGAGGGGTCCAGTTGACTTAATTGCGCTTCAAAAAGTTTGCTAATGTAAGGGTGGCCATCTTTTGCACTGGCCATCGCCTTAACAACATTGCCCGCGTAGACAGGATGGTTGTCACCAAAGAATGAAATGTGCTTGCCATTTTCCTGATAAGAGGTAAATGGTGCGGGTTGCCCTATCTTCGGATTCCAGTCGTCATCGGTGGCGGTTAATTTAGGTTGAGCGCCCTCAGTCCATTCAGGTTCGTGGCGTTGGAAGAATTTTCCATCCATCACAAAACTATCGGGGTGTTCATCCTGGTAAATCGTATTGGGCGATGTACCCGCAGCTACATAAAGATTTTTTAAGGGAATTTCAATTTCTTCATTAGTAGAAGACCAGCGCCCTTCTGTTTGTTGAAGTTTGTCAAAACGCATGGCCTTGAGATGGCCGTTTTCATCTTGAATCGCTTCAATAGGGCTAAGTCCTTCAACCCAGGCGATGCCTTCTTCAAAAGCTTTAATAATTTCTTCGTGATTTTGGCGGTAGGCCGGTGCGTCTCGTAAGCCTTTACGATAGAACATAGTGACTCCGCCCCAAGCATTAAGGAGTGGCTGGAAGTCAGGATCTTCATTGTGTTGTTTAGCACGTTCTCGTTCACCATCAATAGCACGGCCGTGTGCTAAGAATTCTTCTAAAATAACGTGCTCTTCGTCGTCGTAACGAGATCGAATATCTTCTTCACCGTAAATTGAAACTAAGGTTTCGTAGCGGTGTAGGATTTTTTCAACTTGAACCGGGTAATAGGCCAGTAATTCCGTTGCCGTATCTGTTCCGGTTAAGCCGCCGCCAATAACGCCCGCAGGCAGGCGAACCTGCATATTAGCCAGCGAGGAGGCTTTGGCCGCCCCTGTTAATTGCAGGCTCATTAGGAAGTCAGAAGCCTTGCGAATACCGCGGATTAAATTATTTTTGATGCCGATAACAGTGGGTTTTCCTGCACCATTGGCCATGGCGATGTGATCAAAGCCCATGTCCCAAGCATCTTCAATGGTTAAGGTGCCGCCGAAGCGTACACCGCCGTAACATTTGAAAGCTTGACGCCGAGCTAGCGTCAGGTAAATGACTTTAAGAAAGTTTTTATCCCAGCGAACGGTAATGCCGTATTCAGCGACACCACCAAAGCCCAGCATAATGCGTTCGTTCAAGGCTTCGTAGAGGTCGTTGAAGTCACGAATTGGTTCAGGAAGAGTGTCAGCAGACCCAATATAGCGTTCTGGCAAGGGTTCAATTTTAAGCGCATCGATACCTGCGACCCCAAAGCCTTCATTGAGTAGGTAATGTGCCAAGGTATAGCCAGCAGGGCCCATTCCCGCAACCAAGACGTTGAGACCGTTGTAGGGTAATGCATGGGGGCGTTTTACATTTAGAGGATTCCAGCGCGTTAAGAAGCTGTATATTTCAAAACCGTAAGGCATAAATAATACATCAGTAAGTACGTTGGTCTCAGCCTGTGGGATATCAACAGGTTCGGTTTTCTGGTAGATACACCCTTTCATGCAGTCGTTACAAATACGGTGGCCGGTGCCTGGGCACATGGGGTTATCGATAATGATAAGCGCCAGAGCACCGATGTTATCGCCTTGGCGTTTAACCAATTGCATTTCAGAAATTTTTTCTTCCAAAGGGCAGCCGGTTAAGGGGATATCAAGTGGGTTGCTACGAAATCCGGTTTCTTTTTTTAAGCGCATGCCCTTTGAGCATGAATCGGTATTATGGTCATGGCAGTATTTACATTGGTTGATTTCATACAGGATGTGGCGTTGATCGTAGCGTTGGTCGGTTAAGCTAAAGCCATCGCGTCGTCTACGGCTGTCTTGGGGTCCGGTTAAAACGTCGTAACCAGAAACAGTGTGACTTTCTGTTGGAACTAAATTCTTAAAATCTGTGCGCGATGCGTTTTTAAAACCCAGCCATTGCGTTATTGTTTGTTGTAGTTCAGGATCTTTAGGGGCAATAAAAATCCAGCGCTGAAAAATGGCGAGTAATGATTGTACAAAGGCCTGAGATTCTTGCTCGGCGAGGGACGGTGCAAATAATGATTTAGCCGTCGCGTCTTGGGTTAATTTTTGTCGCCATTGCGTTAGGATTCCGTCAATAGTGGGTTGTTCAGGTGATTGTTCGCTAGCGGCTAAGCGTTCAAAATGTTTATCTAGCCGGTTTAATGTTGTGGCAGACCAGGCCAGTTTATATTCAGGGTCTGCTTTAGTGGCGTTGACGGGGAAAAGTAAATCAGTAAATAGGCTGACTTGTTGCTTGATTGTGGCAATATCCCAGTCATCGGTTTTTTCACGGCGGAATTTCTTATTGGCGGCGGTAATGATCTGGTTTTTGAGGGCAAAAATGGTATTGATTTCATCTTGAATCGCGTTGATTTGCGCTTCTCTTTCTTTTTCGACATTAAAAATCTGAGCAATAAATTCACCTACAATCGGTGCTGTTTGAACTAAAACTTCAGAGATGGCCTCAGGAGACATGCCGTCGCCTTGAGATTGTCGATAGGCGCTATAGTCTCCAAATAACGTACTGTTGTTTTCTTCAAGGTGGTGTTCAAATTTTACGAGTAAATCATTTAAACGATTAGCATCGTAGAGATCAGTATAAGAAAAGCCATTAATTCCGAGTTTTAAAGCGTCCATGGTACCTTTTTATCTATAAAAATTATATCCCTATAATGATAGCAAAAATAGAGTAAACGGATAAGGGTGGAGGATAAAAAAATATATTTTATGTAACATTTACAAGGACTTTATACCGATACGGCGTTTATATTTATTTCGTGGGATTAAATTTTCCGAGTATTGGTTCTGGAGGTGAATTTGTCGTCAGATTTAAAGCACATTGTGACGGCTATGGGTAGCGGTGACACTCGTTTACTATTCGCTTTTTATGGTGTCAATTTAAAATGAGAAAGAACGGCTAAATAGGAATATTTATATGACCAAGTCTACAAGCAGCAATTTGGCCAGCGGCTCTGTTCTTAAGCCATCACTGTTGCGGCTAAATGATAGTCGTGATTGATTGGATGGTGTCGTATCTACCGGGTTAATCTGGTAGGCCGTTAATGAGCCGGTAGCTATTTTTGTGCTAATAGTTGTGCTTTTTCTAATTGTTTAGCGGTCATGCTTTTAGCAACATGATTTTTAGCAACCGCGGCTTCTTTGTGGCCATCGGCTGCCGCAATAGCGTAAAACATATGGGCTTTCACACAGTTCTTATGAACACCCTGACCGGATTCATGCATTAGCCCTATATGGAAGTGCGCGCCAGCATAGCCTTGTTCTGCTGATTTCTTAAACCACTTAAGGGCTTCTTTGTAATCTTGTTGAACACCTTGTTCAAGGTAATACATTCGCGCTAAATTGTTTTGTGCCGTTGCGTGACCTTGTTTTGCCGCTCTCTTAAACCACTTAAGGGCTTCTTTGTAATCTTGTTGAATACCTTGTTCAAGGTAATACATTCGCGCTAAATTGTTTTGTGCTTTAGCAAGCCCTTGTTCAGCAGATTCTTTATACCATTTGATGGCTTCTTGGTAATCTTGGGGCGTGTCTTGTCCATTTTCAAGCATATGCCCTAAGGTGTATTGAGCGTTAGAATCGCCTTGTTTGGCCATTTTTTGATACCACTTAAATGAAAACCCCGTTGTTTTCTTTTCAAAAAAACCAAACATATCCAACCTCAATAATAAAAATTAAAACGTGATTAATTGACACACTATAGCACTTGACTGATTCCTTGTAGTTTTCAGTAGATTATAGCGTTAACTCAGGTTAACAATTAAATCAGTATGGTTCGAACTTAATTGCTTTCATCGGCGTTGTGACTAAAGGTCTTTCGGATCTTGGTAGGCGTAGGAGAATAATTGGAATTATCAGTGAACGAGCAGATCATTGTTGATGAAACAGAGTGATTTAAGGGCAATCATGGCGCGCCCGAGAGGATTCGAACCTCTGACCTCGGCCTCCGGAGGGCCGCACTCTATCCAGCTGAGCTACGGGCGCAAATGAGTTAAGTGCTATTTTATCACAGTGGTGGTTATTTGCTTATATTCTATTAGGAGAGCATGTTTTTGAGTTGTGCTAAATGCGCTTTTCCGCGTTCTTTTTGTACTTCAGGTTCTTGTGGTGCATTGGCCCACTCAAGGTCTTCTTCAGGAAGTTCGTCTAGAAAACGGCTCGGTTCACAACTGATTAGTTCGCCATACCGTGACCGGTGAGAGCAATAGCTTAAAGTGAGTGTTTTTTGAGCGCGGGTAATGCCGACATAAGCTAATCGGCGCTCTTCTTCAATCGCCTCATCTTCGACGCTGTTTTTATGAGGAATGATGTCTTCTTCAAAGCCAATGAGGAAAACATGAGGAAACTCCAGTCCTTTAGCGGCATGTAAAGTCATCAGGCTCACATTTTCATCGGTTTCCTCGTCTTGATTGCGGTCTAAAATATCCAGTAACATAATTTTAGTGATGGTTTCGCTAATGGATTTTTCGCCGTCTTCATCGTCTTCGGCTAATTTTTCTAGCCAATTAATTAAGTCGTAAACATTTTTAAGTTTACGCTCAGCGGATTGTTCATTCTTGCTGTTATCCTGTAACCAAGTTTTATAGTCTATGGTTTCAATAAATTCGTTAATAACGCCAAAGCTATTCCCTCTTTCCATGCGGTCACTGGTATCAACCACCCATTCACAAAAATTTGTGAGTCGGCGAATGGGGCGTTCTTTTAAGTGTTGAGACAGACCCATTTCAAAGCAGGCTGAGAATAGGCTGATTTGTCGTTGGTTGGCGTATGTTGCTAATTTTTCTAGAGTTGTGGGCCCAATTTCACGTCGAGGCGTATTGATTATTCTTAGGAAAGCAGCATCGTCGTCATGGTTAATAAATAAACGGAGGTAGGCCAAAATATCTTTAATTTCAGAGTAGCTAAAGAAAGAGGTGCTGCCACTGATAAAGTAAGGAATGTTATTTTCACGGAGTGCTTTTTCAAAGACTCTCGATTGGTGGTTGCTGCGGTATAAGATAGCGTAATCTTGGTATTGACTGCCGGTTTTAAACTTATGATGAATGATTTCAGAGACAACTTGCAGGGCTTCTTCTAATTCATTTTGTTGGCTTAATACGCGGATGGGGTCGCCAAAACTGAGCTTGCTCCATAATTTTTTATTAAAAATATGCGGGTTATTCGCAATCAGTTGATTGGCTGACTTCAATATACGTCCAGACGAGCGATAGTTTTGCTCTAATTTAATGACCTTAAGGCGATTAAAGTCTTTTTGTAATGCGACCAAGTTTTCTGGCTGCGCTCCGCGCCAAGAATAAATGGATTGGTCGTCATCACCCACGATAGTGATACGGCCTAGGTTACCGGCTAACAGTTTGATCAGTTCGTATTGTGTTGAGTTAGTATCTTGGTATTCGTCGACTAAAATATAGCGTGTTTTATTTTGCCATTTTTCTAAGATAGCAGGGTGTTGTTGGAATAGTATTACCGGTAATAAAATTAAGTCATCAAAATCTATAGCATTGCAAGCAGCCAAGTGTTGGTTAAAGGTTTTATAAAGTTCACCAATAGTTTTGGGGATGTCGGTTAGGCTGAGTGCTTGGACGGGTGTTATAAAATTATTTTTCCATTGACTGATTTGCCAGGCGTAGTGGTCAACTTCTTCAGGGTCGCCATTTTTAATATCATGGCTGATTAAGTTCCGCAATAAGACCCGCTTGTCGTGTTCATCAAATAAGGTCAGGTTAGCCTTGTAACCTAAGGTTTTGTGTTCTTTACGTAGGATATCAAGGCCTAAGGAATGAAAGGTTGAAACGCGAAGTCCTTTACTTTGTTTATTGTCGAGTAATTTTTTAACTCTGTTCTTCATTTCCCGCGCGGCCTTGTTGGTAAAGGTAATCGCGGCAATTTGTTTGGCGGGAACGCCCTTTTCAATCAGGTGTGCTATTTTTTCGGTAATAACCCGGGTTTTACCGCTACCGGCACCGGCTAAAACCAGTAGCGGTTGATCGGTAATCGTGATGGCTGATTTTTGTTGTGGATTAAGGGCTGTCAAGGAGGGTCTCAAAAGCGTTGTATTCTATCAAAAAAAAATATCTATTTTTGCTAGATAATGCTCTTTGGGGTGTTTAATTTAAGGCTTGTATTGAGGTTGTGGCGCACGGTCTAGTTTTCGATAACTAATCGCCTCTGTTAAATGATTGAGTTCAATGGTTTTAGAGTGATCGAGATCGGCGATGGTACGGGATAATTTAAGTATTCGGTGATAGCCCCGGTGAGACAGGCCGAAACGGTCAATGGCTTGTTCCAGTATTTGATGGTTTGATTCGGATAAGGGGTAAAAGGTTTTAATGTCGGGGGCGGTGAGAAAGGCATTGGTCTTACCCGCACGCGATAAAGCGATATTGCGGGCAACGTTAACGCGTTGTTTAATCGTTGGGCTGTTTTTTCACCTTCTGGATTGCCTGTGCCCAGCAGCTCAAGTTTAACGCGGGGGATTTCCAAGTGAATATCAATTCGATCCAATAATGGCTCCGCGAACGCGGTCTTTATTTTCTTTAACGGCCGCTTCGGGTAAGCCGACAATGGATAAGCTGGGAAGCCCATTAGTCACATGGACTTCGACCGTTACTAATGGGGCTTCTACACCTGTGCGGCCACGGCTGTAAAGGATAGCTAGAGGCATCTTTCAGGTGTCATCATAAAGTGTTATTCCTTAGTCATTTGTGCTTCCAGCGTTTGAAGTTGTTGTTTGAGTGCTTCAAGTTTTAATCGAGTTTTAGCTAAAACGGCTTTTTGGACTTCAAATTCTTCGCGGGTCACTAAGTCCATACTGTTGAGAACGCCTTGTAGGATTGCGCGCATATTTTTTTCCACGTCGGTACGTAAGGTGTCAATTCCTGGGGGCATATTGTCAGCTAAGCGGCTGGCAATTTCGTCAATTTTTTTAGGATCAAACATAATATTTACTCATGGTTAAAATTAATTAAGGTTCAGTTTCGGCTTCATTACGCTACCAATAAAGGATTACCCTTCTAATAGTTTAACATTTAACACAGAGCTACTCATAAAGGTAGTACCGTTAATGTTGTAAGGAAGGGCCGTGGGGACAATAATGGCACAGACCCTCACAAGGTTGCCAGGGTCTGTGGTGTTTGAGTTATACGATTAAAAAACCACGAATGGTAAAGAAAAGTAGTGCAGCCAATAAAGCAGAAAGCGGCACAGTAATAATCCAAGCAGCGGCAATTTTATAAAGCTGACTTCGTTTAACGAGTTCTCGGCGATAGCCTTTTTGTAGTTTTTTGCGGTCACTCTTCGTGAGTTTGTTTTTTGATGATTTTCGCTTTAAGAGTTTGAGCATTTTTCTTTTAGTTGTGACCGAAGACTTTTGAAATTTTTTCAAAAAGGCTTCAACTTTTTTGGGGTTATCATCTTCGTGATGCGCGATGATTTTATCGATCATATGGTCATAATTATTTTTTAAGTATTCTCTTAAAAAACCAACGCCAAAGACTGCACCCACAGCGGTGTGAGTAGAGCTAATAGGCAGTCCTAGCTGGCTGGCAATAATAACGGTAATTGCAGCAGCCATTGAAATACAAAAGGCGCGGGTTTTATCCAGTTCGGTAATTTCACTGCCTACAGTGCGTATTAATTTTGGGCCGTAGAGGGCTAAGCCAATGCAAATACCCACAGCACCAATAACCATAACCCATAGGGGAATAGCGGCTTTGGCAGTAATGCCACCGCTTGAGAAGGCATCATTGATAGCGGCAAGAGGGCCTACTGAATTAGCGACATCATTGGCACCATGAGCAAAGCTTAATAAAGCCGCAGCAAAAACAAGTGGGATTGTAAATAGTGTGTCTACGTCGAATTTTGTATTTTGTCTTAATAGAGTTGCTCTATTAATTATCGGGCGAACCAGTAAGTAAATGGATAGTGCAAGAAAAAAGCCGATTGTAGTTGCGGTAACCAGATCAACTTTCCAGATTTTTTTGAACCCTTTCATCATGAGGTAGGTTGAAAATGCCCAGGCCATTAATGCGATTAAAATCGGCACAACGGTTCTGGCCGCGGCGAGCATATCTGTTTTGTAGGTGACGGTTAGTTTGATCAGGTATAGAAAAAGAGCCGCAATAATGCCGCCCATGATTGGGGAGATAAACCAACTGGCGGCAATTTTCCCAAAGACCGGCCAATTGGCAATACCAAAGCCGCCAGCGGCAATACCGGCACCTAATACGCCACCTACAATGGAGTGTGTCGTTGAAACTGGGGCCCCAAAATAGGTCGATAGGTTTAGCCAGAGCGCAGCCGCAAGAAGTGCAGCGGTCATTAACCAGACAAAAGTGTCGGTATTGTTAATTAACGTAGGATCAATAATACCTTTTTTAATGGTGCTGACGACATCGCCACCTGCGAGTAAGGCGCCGGAGGATTCAAAAATAGCTGCGATGAGAATAGCCCCGGTCAGCGTGATTGCCTTAGAGCCTACAGCGGGACCCACATTGTTCGCAACATCATTAGCGCCAATATTAAGTGCCATATAGCCGCCAATGACAGCAGCAACGATCAATAAGGTATTTCGTTCGTCAATATAGCCACCCACATAAATCATGATGGCAAACAGGAATAAAATTGCTAAGCTAATCCGAACAATACCGGGTAAAGTGCTCGCATCTTGGAGTTGAGATTGCTTTGGGTTTATAGAGTTCATTGTTTTATGGGTACTAAATAAAGGACTATATATTATAAATAGCTCAATTATGTAAAGTGAATATGACAATAATATTACAGTTGAAATATTAGTGACGATTTTTTAAATCGCCTTATAGCACTGAGTAATTTTAAATCAAAAGAAGGTAGTTCAGATATGAAAGCAGGCATGATCGGTTTAGGGGTTATGGGGACTCCGATGGCCAGGAATTTGGCAAAAGCAGGATTTTTAACAGCCGTCTATAATCGTACGGAGGCAAAAGCACATCGTCTGGCTCAAGAATTGGCGGTCTGTTGTACACCGTCACCTGAAGTCTTAGCGCAAAATGTTGATGTTGTTTTTTTATGTGTGTCTAAAGATGCCGATGTTTTGGCTCTTGTCGATGTTATTTGCCCGGTGTTAAAGGCAGGCTCTATAGTGGTGGACATGTCAACGGTGGGATGTGAAACTGCACAACGTACTGCGGCTTTGTTGGCAGAGCAAGGTGTCGGCTTTCTCGATGCCCCGGTCTCAGGCGGCGTTGAAGGTGCTAAAAACGGGACCTTGTCGATTATGGTAGGCGGTGAGGAAAAGCATTTAGAGCGCGTTGAGCCGTTGTTAGCCGCTATGGGGCATAGGATTATTCATATGGGGCCGGTCGGTGCGGGGCAAGCAACCAAAGCGGTCAACCAGATAATGGCGGCAGGCATTAATCAAGCCGTAACGGCTGCGCTGGCTTTTGGGCAGGCGCAAGATCTACCAATGGCGCAAGTGGTTGATGTGGTTTCGGGAGGCGCGGCCGGCAATTGGTTTTTAGCCCATCGCGGTAAAACGATGCTTCAGGGGGTTTATGAACCGGGGTTTAAGTTGGCGTTACACCATAAGGATTTGGAGATTTGTCAGGCCATGGCGAAGGCTCAAGGCTTATCGATTGATTTTTTAGATCAAACGCTGGCAGATTACCAGCGCTTGATGACTGAGGGCTATGGCGATGAAGATATATCAGCGTTATATCGATTAAAGCGGCCAGATTAAAGGCTGTTTGTTGAGCGTTTTTTTTAAGCACCGCAGCAGCGTTTATATTTTTTACCGCTGCCGCACGGGCACGGTGAATTTTTACTGGGTACGTTGGGATTTTGTTTTTTAACTTCAGTGTGGGAAATCGCTTTAGCCGCGCCGTCTAAATAAAACCAGCTATTAGCGGTTTTCTGGAACCGGCTAATTTCGTGCATGTAGTGTTCTTTGTTATC
>JASMBU010000019.1:243-24025 GCA_030753675.1 Methylococcales bacterium | reverse complement strand
AACCATTGATAAATACCAACTCGATGATTTATTAGAGCGCAAAACACCGGTACGGGAACCGCAAGGCTGGGGAGATGATCCAACACCACCTAAAGGTGATGTCAAAGCCGATACGGGTAAAGACGGTCAGGATGTAGAGCCACCTGTTGGTGGAGGGGCTACTGAGCAGCATTTGTAAGATATTTTAAGTGGTGAACAAAAAATGGGGGGGGAGTCTTGTGCTTCCCCCTTTTTTTGTAGCTATTGTTTAAGTACTGTTACGGTAGTAGACGTGTATGGTTATGCGGTAATACGAAATAAGGGTGTTTTATGGTAAGCAAGAAAAGATATTTTGGTACTGATGGTATTCGTGGTCGGGTTGGTGAGGCACCCATAACGGCAGAATTTATGCTCAAACTAGGTTGGGCCATTGGTAAAGTTTTTTCTGGGGAAGGGAAAAATATGGTTTTGGTGGGTAAGGATACTCGAATATCGGGTTATATGTTTGAGTCGGCAATTGAGGCAGGGTTGACCGCTGCAGGTGTTGATACGCGTTTAATTGGCCCGATGCCAACACCTGCGATTGCTTATTTGACGCGGACATTAAGAGCGCAGGCAGGTATTGTTATTAGTGCCTCTCATAACCCATATTACGATAACGGTATAAAATTATTTTCTACTGAAGGGATTAAATTAAAAGATGATATTGAGCACAAGATAGAAGCTTTTCTAGATTACCCGATGACGACTGTTGACTCGGCGCAGTTAGGAAAGGCGCGGCGTATCGTTGACGCTGCAGGACGTTATATTGAGTTTTGTAAAGGCACGATATCCGCGGGGGTTGATTTTAGAGGTATGCGTATTGTTGTGGATTGTGCGCATGGGGCTACTTATCATGTGGCGCCACACGTTCTAAGTGAGGTGGGCGCTGAAGTGATGACCTTAGCCGATACCCCAGATGGAATTAATATTAATGATGAGTGCGGTGCAACGGCGCCTCAAAATTTAAGTGCAAAAGTTTTAGAGTACCGAGCTGATTTTGGTATTGCCCTAGACGGCGATGGCGATCGATTAATTATGGTTGATCATACCGGTTCGATTGTAGACGGTGATGAGTTGTTGTTTATTATTGCGCGGTCACGGCATGAACAGAAGCAGTTGAAAGGTCCAGTGGTAGGAACGTTGATGACAAATCTTGGTATGGAGCGAGCTTTAACTGGACTCGGTATCGACTTTTTAAGGTCTAATGTGGGGGATCGTTACGTTATGGAGATGTTATCTTCGCACGAGGGTATGTTGGGCGGCGAAGGTTCTGGGCACATCATTTGTTTAGATAAAACAACGACGGGTGACGGTGTGATTGCGGCATTGCAGGTTTTAGAAGAAATAAAGAGAACCGGTAAAACATTGTATGAATTGAAGCAAGGAATGGAGAAATATCCACAAACTTTAATTAATGTTAGGTTTTCAGGTTCAATTGATCTTAATGCGAATGAAGCCATTCAGGAAAAAAAGCAGGCAGTGGAGGCTAAATTGGGGCAGACAGGACGAGTTTTATTACGAGAATCTGGAACTGAGTCGTTAGTGCGCGTTATGGTGGAAGGGAAAAATGCGTCGATCGTTTCTGAAAGTGCAGATGCTTTGGCTAATACCATTAAAGGGGTGTTATCTTCTTGATTTGATATATAATAACTGTTAAATTAACGCGTTTAGCTTTTGGATGGTGAAAATGCGTAAGGCACTGGTTGTTGGAAATTGGAAAATGAATGGGGTTCGTTCAGATGCAACGGATTTGGCAACGGCGATAAAGACGGGTTTTGAAGACAATGGCGCTGATATAGCCGTTTGTGTGCCATCAGTTTATTTTAGTGAAATAGACTCGTTGTTAGCGGGCACTTCTATTTTGTTAGGCGCTCAGAATGTTGCCGAACATGATTCTGGAGCTTATACCGGTGAGATTTCGGCTAAAATGCTGAATGATTTTGATTGTCATTTCGCTATTGTTGGGCACTCGGAGAGAAGAAGTTATTATAATGACTCTAATGAGTCTGTTGCTCGTCGATATAGTCAATCTTTATCTCAAGGTATTACACCTATTTTATGTGTGGGTGAAACACTTGAGGAAAGAGAGAGTAACGAAACATTTAGTGTTATCGATCAGCAGTTGGATGCGGTTATTGATTTGGCAGGTATTGAATCTTTCGCAAAAGCCGTTATTGCTTATGAGCCAGTTTGGGCAATTGGAACGGGAAAAGTAGCTACTGATGATCAAGCTCAAGAAGTACATGCGTATATCCGCAATAAGTTGGCTCAGTTAGATGCCGGTATTGCTGAAAACATGCAAATTTTATACGGTGGTAGTGTAAAGCCAAATAATGCAACTGCATTGTTTGCAATGCCTGATATTGATGGCGGCCTTATTGGCGGCGCCTCACTTGATGGAGATGCCTTCCTATCGATTTATCAATCAACAAAATAATTTAAAGATTACATTCTTATGGATCAGATATTAATTATCGCGCATGTAGTCATCGGTTTGATGATTATTGTTCTAGTGATGTTGCAGCAAGGTAAGGGCGCTGATGCAGGTGCCGCTTTTGGTGGCGGAGGCAGCGGTGCTTCGGGGTCGTTGTTCGGTGCGAGCGGCGCAACATCCTTTTTATCAAGAACGACAGCTATTTGTGCTGTTATCTTTTTTTCTACCAGTTTGGCATTAGCTTTTTTAAGTGGTTATGACGGCGATGTGGCCGATATTATGGATGATATTACGACTTTCAGTGAAGAATCGGAAAGTTTGGATGCTGTTGCAGAACCTGATGTGGTTCTTGAGGATATGCCGGTTATCGCTGATGATGATATGCCTATCGTTCTGGATTCGGAAGCAACAAGTGTTGAGATGGATCACAGTAGTGATGCTATAGATGATCTGCCTATTGATGCTAACTAAAGCTTGGTTGCACGTTTAGTTAAGTTGTTTTACTAGGCCGATGTGGTGGAATTGGTAGACACGCTATCTTGAGGGGGTAGTGGCGTAAGCTGTGCCGGTTCAAGTCCGGCCATCGGCACCATAAAAGATAAGAATTCCGGATTTTTGATGGATCCGGAATTTTTTTAATTCGATATAGGACTAAATTAGTACTGTATAAATGAGGTGAGTATGCTTCGATTGAGTAAATTAACTGATTATGCCACGGTATTGTTGGCGTATATGGCTAAAACAAACAGTCATTTACATACGGCTGTGGAGTTATCAGAAGCGACAGCTATTCATTTACCCACAGTTAGTAAGGTCATGAAAGTACTGTCAAAAGCGGGGGTAGTCTACGCTACGAGAGGCTCTAAAGGAGGGTATCAATTAGCCCAGGGGCCTGAACAGATAACCGTTGCTAGCATTATTGGTGCACTAGAAGGGCCTGTTGCTATTACGGAGTGTAGCTCGCAAACGCATGATTGTGAGCAAGCCAGCGCTTGTGAGATTAAAGGTAATTGGGGGGTTGTTAATCGAGCGATTGTTAATGTTTTAGAGTCTATAACATTGGCAGATATGATGGTTACACAGCAGGAGTATAGTTCAGCAGAAATTCAAGTTTCGTGGCAAGGTTTAAGCCGTTAGCGGTGGAGAAGAAAATGACGTCAAGTACAACAGAAATTGAACAATTAATTGGCAAAGAGTATGACAAAGGCTTTGTAACCAACTTAGAGGCAGATACTTTTTTACCCGGGTTAAATGAAGAGGTAATAACAGCTCTGTCGGTTAAGAAAAATGAGCCTCCTTTTATGTTGGAATGGCGTTTAAAGGCTTATCGGCATTGGTTGACTATGACGCCTCCTGAGTGGGCTTTTGTTAGTGTTGATCCAATTGATTATCAGGAGATAAGTTATTATTCGGCCCCTAAGCAGAAAAAAGAGTTAAAAAGTCTGGATGAAGTTGATCCAGAGTTATTAGATACCTATAAGAAATTAGGCATACCCCTAGAGGAACAAGAACGGCTTGCCGGCGTAGCGGTTGATGCTGTCTTTGATAGTGTTTCTGTCGCGACAACTTTTAAGGGAAAGTTAAAAGAAGTGGGGGTGATTTTTTGCCCGATCTCTGAAGCCATTCAAGAATATCCTGAATTGGTGAAACAGTATTTAGGCACGGTGGTACCACAAGAAGATAATTTTTATGCGGCCCTGAATTCAGCCGTTTTTACCGATGGATCATTTGTTTATATTCCTAAAGGTGTTCGCTGCCCGATGGAATTGTCGACGTATTTTAGAATTAATGCCTCCAATACTGGGCAGTTTGAGCGCACCTTAATTATTGCTGACGAGAGTAGTCATGTGAGTTATCTTGAAGGTTGTACTGCACCGATGCGTGATGAGAACCAGTTGCATGCCGCAGTTGTTGAATTGGTTGCCTTGGATAATGCACAAATAAAATACTCTACAGTACAGAATTGGTATCCCGGTGATAAGAACGGAAAAGGCGGTATTTATAACTTTGTAACCAAGCGGGCTGATTGTCGAGGCGTTAATTCAAAAGTATCGTGGACGCAAGTTGAGACGGGTTCTGCGATTACGTGGAAGTACCCCAGTTGTGTCTTAACGGGCGATAACGCTGTTGGTGAGTTTTATTCGGTGGCATTAACAAATAATTATCAACAAGCCGATACCGGTACAAAAATGATACATGTGGGTAAAAACACCCGAAGCACGATTATTTCAAAAGGTATTTCGGCCGGTAAGGCACAGAATTCATATCGAGGTTTAGTTAAGGTTTTGAAAAGTGCAGAGAATGCTCGAAATTATACGCAGTGTGACTCACTGTTGGTTGGTGATCAGTGTGGTGCACATACTTTTCCCTATGTAGAGGTTAAGCAACCTTCAGCGAATGTGGAGCATGAGGCGACGACGTCAAAAATCAGTGAAGACCAATTGTTTTTTTGTCAGCAGCGTGGGTTGTCTGCAGAAGATGCGGTATCACTGATTGTGAATGGTTTTTGTAAGGAAGTTTTTAAGGAATTGCCTATGGAGTTTGCAGTAGAAGCACAAGCGCTTCTAGGCATTAGTCTTGAAGGCTCATCAGTGGGATAAAATTGATAAACACATTCATGGTGAGAGCGCTTTTAATAAGGCTGACACGTTAAGTGTCAGTAAACAAATTTAGTTAAATACGGTAAAGGTAAGTGTATGCTTAGTATAAAAGATCTACAGGTTAATATTGGAGATAAGTCCATTCTTAAGGGTATAAGTCTTGACATTAACCCCGGTGAGGTTCATGCCATTATGGGGCCAAATGGTTCTGGTAAGAGTACGCTTTCGCATGTACTGGCCGGTAAAGATGGCTATACGATTACCGGTGGTTCTATTGAAATAGAAGGACAAGATTTAGCAGAAATGGCTCCTGAAAAAAGAGCAAGAGAAGGGCTGTTTTTAGCCTTTCAGTACCCGGTTGAAATACCCGGTGTGAGTAATATATATTTGTTGAAGGCGGCATTGAATGCTGTTCGTCTGCATAAAGGCTTGTCCGAAGTTGATGCGTTGGATTTCCTAACGCTGGTTAAAGAGAAGATTAAATTACTAGGGATGGATGAAAAATTCTTGTACAGGTCTGTTAATCAAGGTTTCTCTGGCGGTGAGAAAAAGCGTAATGAAATCCTTCAGATGGCAATAATGGAGCCGAAGATGTGTATTCTTGATGAAACGGATTCGGGGCTTGATATTGATGCTTTACAAATTGTGGCAGCTGGTGTGAATTCATTACGCTCAGAAAGCAGGTCGTTTTTAATGATTACCCATTATCAACGTTTGCTAGATTATATTGTGCCTGATGTGGTGCATGTGTTATCTGATGGACAGATTGTTAAGACCGGAGGTCCTGAGTTGGCATTAGAATTAGAGCAAAAAGGATATGGTTGGATTGGGCAGGAAGCATAATGGCGAGTGCTGTGAGTTCATTAGAAAAATATGTCGAAGAGTATGATGAAATTAAATCGACTTTACCGGGACAAGAATTGGATTGGCTCGTACAGTTGCGCCGGCAAGGCTTAGATCAGTTTTCGACACAAGGCTTCCCAACGATACGCAATGAAGATTGGCGCTATACCAATGTTACGCCATTAATAAAAAAATCCTTTCAGTCGGTGGTAGTAAAACCCAGCATAGCAGTCATGCCTGAACAGATGCATGATTATTATGTACCTGACTGTTGGCAGGTGGTTATTGTTGATGGTCATTTTTCAAAGACACTATCTAAGTTAGACGGCTTGCCTGAAGAAGTGGTTGTTATGGCTTTATCGGATGCATTAATTAAGTGTCCAGATAAAGTAAAAAGGTATTTAGGCCAGGCGGTTGAGAATGAAGATCATGGTTTTATTCATTACAATACAGCATGGTTTTCTGAGGGTTTATTTGTCTGGATTCCTCAGCAAGTAAAAATGAAGCAGCCCTTGCAACTTGTTCATGTCGTTACACAGGAAAATGTTGCGACGGCCACGCGTAATCTTATTGTTGCAGAAGCGGGCGCCGAAGGGATGGTGATTGAAAGCTATTTTGGTAGTCAGGCTCAAGCATATTTAACGTCTTCAATTAGTGAAGTTTTTATTGCTGAAAATGCGCATTTAACGCTATATAAGCTGCAAAATGAAGCCAGTAAGGCTCTGCATTGTAGCGGGATTTATAGTCGGCAGGAAAAGCATTCAAGTTTTAATTATTTAGACTTTTCTTTTGGGGGTCTTATGGCGCGCAATGAATTACACGTTAATGTAGGGTTTGCTGCGGCGTGTGATTTGAATGGTTTGTTTGTAGGTCGTGGACGTCAACATATTGATAATCATACGTCGATAGAACATTTACAGCCGCGCGGTTCGAGTCGTGAGTTGTTCAAAGGTATTCTGGATGGCCGTGCTCGAGGGGTTTTTCAAGGTTGTGTTAAAGTCTTTGAGGATGCGCAAAAAATTGATTCAGAAATGCATAATCATAATTTGTTGTTATCGGATAATGCTGAGATTGATACGAAGCCACAGTTAATAATATATGCAGATGATGTGAAGTGTGCACACGGTGTAACCGTGGGTCAGTTAGACGACGCCTCTATTTTTTACTTACAGTCGCGTGCCGTTTCTGAGGAAGATGCTAAAGATATGCTGACTTTTGCTTTTGCGAATGAAATGGTTGAGAAGATTAAAGTCAGTGGCTTTAAAAGCTATATTTTAGCGTTGTTGTTACAAAGATTCCCGCAAGGCAGTATTGAAAAGGAGTGGTTATGAGTGCAGTGGATGTGGCGCGTATTCGTAATGATTTTCCGATTCTTACGCAGAAAATAAGAGAGAAGCCCTTAATATATTTAGATAATGCGGCCAGTAGTCAAAAGCCCGTTTCGGTTATTGATGCAATTAGTAATAACTACCGCCTTGATTATGCCAATATACACCGTGGTGTACATACTCTTAGTCAGCGGTCAACAGATGGTTTTGAGGGGGCGCGAGAGAAAGTAAGAGCTTTTTTAAATGCGGAGAGTGTCAAAGAAATTATCTTTGTGCGTGGAGCAACGGAAGGTATAAACCTTATAGCTCAAAGCTATGGCCGATCTACTCTTGGTCAAGACGACGAGATTATTATTACTACGATGGAGCATCACGCTAATATTGTGCCATGGCAGATGTTGTGTGAGCAAACTGGGGCGCGTCTAAGGGTGGTACCGATGACGGAGCGAGGGGAATTAATTTTAGATGATTATGCTGCGCTTTTTAATTCCAAAACGCGATTAGTCTCGGTGGCACATATGTCGAATGCATTAGGAACTATTAATCCCATCGCTAAGATGATTAAAACGGCCCATAGCCATAATGTACCGGTTGTTTTAGACGGTGCTCAAGCTGCACCGCATATGATTACTGATGTTCGTGCATTAGATTGCGATTTTTATGTTTTCTCTGGGCATAAACTGTACGGACCAGCTGGTATTGGCGTGTTGTATGGGAAACAGGCGCTATTGGAATCTATGCCCCCTTATCAGGGCGGTGGCGATATGATACGGAAAGTTTCTTTTCAGGAAACTGAGTATAATGATTTGCCCTATAAATTTGAGGCAGGAACGCCGGCCATTGCCGATGTCATTGGCTTGGGTGCGGCGATTGATTATGTCACCGGTATTGGGCTAGATAATATTGCAGCTTATGAGGATGACCTGTTACGTTATGCCATGGAGCAGGTCAACCATATACCTGAGTTAAGGGTAATTGGTGAGGCCGCTCAAAAAGGAGCTATTTTGTCCTTTGTTCTAGAAGGTATTCACCCTCACGATATTGGTACCTTGTTGGATTCTGTTGGGATCGCTATTCGGGCCGGACATCATTGTGCCATGCCGGTTATGGACTTTTATCAGGTCCCTGCGACAGCACGGGCTTCTTTTGCAATGTATAATACTGAGCAAGAAATAGATACACTGGTCAGCGCATTGAAAGAGTTGATTAAAGTATTTCGATAACGGTCATTTTATCGCTGTTTCGGTTTCTTTTTATTAAGTGTGTTAGTTCTTTTAGTAGGTTGTTTTATGTTTGAAGATTTAAGAGATCTTTATCAAGAGGTCATTTTTGACCATAACCGGAATCCCAGAAATTTCAGGGTTATCGAAAATGCTTCGCGTGCCGTTGAAGGCTTTAACCCTTTATGTGGTGATCGGTTAACACTTTATTTGAATATAGTTGCGGGTGTCATTGAAGATGTTAGTTTTCAGGGTTCAGGTTGCGCTATCTCGACAGCATCTGTTTCATTAATGACTGAGATTATTAAGGGTAAGACGGAAAGTGAAGCTGAAGCGTTGTTTACCCAGTTTCATAGGATGACAACCACCGAGGGTGAAGTTGATCTGGAGGCGGTTGGTAAGTTGGCAGTTTTGGCGGGGGTAAAAGATTATCCCGCGCGCGTAAAGTGCGCTACTTTAGCTTGGCATACCTTAGATACCGCATTAAAGAATGAAGGGCAAACGTCAATATCGACGGAATAACGGGGTAAAAGCATAATGAGTGAGTGGATCAATGTGATTGAGGACAACGCTCTATCCGATAACGAACACATTGTTGTTGACGTTGATGGTACGGATGTTGTGATTTTTAAGTTAGCAGATCGCTTGTATGCATTAGAAAATGTTTGTACCCACGATGGGGGTGATATTGCCTGTGGCCAGATTGAGGGTGATGAAATAATATGCCCGCGGCATGGCGCGCGTTTTTGTATTAAAACCGGAAAGGTTAAATCAGCGCCAGCTTATGAAGATATTGAATGCTTTCCGCTTCGTATTGAAGGTGGGATGGTACAGATTCGTGATTCGCGTTGGGATTAAAGCGTTCACAGGATTTCAAAATATTATAGACGACGGTTAAGTAGGTGGTTATGTTGGAAGTTAATCCGATTGTTAATAAAATAAATGATTTAAAAAGCCGGTGCCTAACGCTTAGGGGGTATCTTTGACTATGAAACAAAAAGTGAGCGTTTGGTTGAGGTTTTAAGAGAGTTAGAAGACCCTGCTATTTGGAATAACCCGGAACAGGCTCAAGCGCTGGGAAAAGAGCGAGTTTCATTAGAAACGGTGGTCGATACCCTTGACGGTATGGATTCAGGTCTTAAAGATGCCGAAGAGCTATTAACCTTAGCTGTTGAGGAAGAAGATGCTGACACCCTGTCAGATGTGTCCGGTGATGTGGATGGGTTTGAAGAAAAAGTGGTCGGGTTGGAGTTTCGGCGCATGTTCTCCGGAAAAATGGATGCTAATAATGCATTTCTAGATATTCAGTCTGGTTCAGGCGGGACCGAGGCGCAAGATTGGGCAGAAATTTTGCTGCGAATGTTTTTGCGCTGGGGTGAGCGCAAAGGGTTTAAAACTGAACTCATGGAAGTTTCAGCAGGTGACGTTGCCGGAATTAAAAGTGCGACGGTGAAATTTGAAGGGGACTATGCTTTTGGTTGGTTGCGAACTGAAATAGGGGTTCATCGGTTGGTTAGAAAGTCACCTTTTGATTCTGGGAATCGTCGGCATACCTCCTTTGCGGCGGTATTTGTGTCACCGGAAATAGATGATGATATTGATATTGAGGTGAATCCCGCCGATATCCGTGTTGATGTCTACAGAGCAAGTGGCGCAGGGGGTCAGCATGTTAACAAAACTGAGTCTGCGGTTAGAATTACGCACCACCCTAGCGGTATTGTTGTTCAGTGTCAGAATGGTCGGTCACAGCATACCAACAAGGATACCGCAATGAAGCAATTGAAAGCTAAGTTGTATGAAATGGAAATGTTAAAACGCAGTGAAGAGCAACAAGCATTGGAGTTAACCAAGTCAGATATTGGCTGGGGCAGTCAAATACGATCCTATGTTTTAGACCAGTCGCGTATTAAGGATTTACGAACCAATGTAGAAACCGGTAATACGCAGGCTGTGTTAGATGGTGATTTGGATCAGTTTATTGTGGCTAGTTTAAAGACCGGTGTTTAAATAAAAAAATAAAGGGTATAGGCTGTAAACAATTGAGGCCTATGAATGGAATTATAATGGATCGATGTGAGTTTTATTGGATCGATTGCAAACCAACAGTTAGTTAAAAAATATGTCAGATATACAGATAGAAGAGCAAGAACAGGTCGCGCAAAGGCGTGCAAAATTACAAGCATTGCGTGAAAAAGGTAATGCTTTTCCGACCGGTTTCCGTCGCACAGTGATTGCTGCTGAATTATATAGCGCCTATGAAGGATCGAGTAAAGAGGCGTTAGACGATAGTCCTGTCCGGGTTAAAGTGGCGGGTAGAATCATGACGCGGCGAATTATGGGTAAAGCTAGTTTTTGTCATATTCAGGATATGTCCGATAAGCTACAGCTTTATGTTGCCCGTGATAATCTTGATGAAGGGTTTTATAACGAACAATTCAAGAGTTGGGATATTGGTGACATCATAGGCGCAGAAGGTGTGTTGTTCAGAACGAAAACTGGAGAACTTAGTGTACGAGTAGACAGTATTCAATTACTGACTAAAGCATTACGGCCATTGCCTGAGAAATTTCACGGGATTGCTGACCAAGAAATCAAGTATCGCCAGCGTTACTTAGATTTGATTATGAGTGAGGATTCTCGTAAAACGTTTAGTATTCGTTCTCAGGTTGTCAGTTATATCAGGCAATTCCTGATTGAAAGGCAATTTATGGAAGTTGAGACACCGATGATGCAGTCGATACCTGGTGGTGCAACAGCGCGGCCTTTTATCACACACCATAACGCGCTCGATATGGAGTTGTTTTTACGTGTCGCACCAGAGTTGTATCTTAAGCGCCTCGTGGTTGGAGGTTTTGAACGCGTGTTTGAAATTAACCGTAACTTTCGAAATGAAGGGCTGTCATCGCGTCACAATCCTGAGTTTACGATGCTCGAGTTTTATCAGGCTTATGCTGAATATCAAGACCTGATGGATTTAACCGAAGAGATGCTTCGTGGCTTGGCCGAAATGGTGACGGGTCAGACCGTGATTACTTATCAAGGGGAGGATTATGACTTTGGTAAACCTTTTGATCGGATGACAGTGGTTGAATCGATATTGCATTTTAATTCGGCGTTAACGAACGAGGAATTAAATCATCGATTAGGTGCAAGTAAGATTGCAGAAACATTAGGTATTCCAGTCAAAGAAAGTTACGGTCTTGGAAAAATACAAATTGAGATTTTTGAGAAAACAGTTGAGCATAAACTCATGAACCCAACGTTCATTACCGCTTATCCTGTTGAGGTGTCGCCTTTGGCGCGTCGAAATGATGATAATCCAGAAGTCACGGACCGGTTTGAATTTTTTGTGGGCGGGCGTGAAATTGCAAATGGTTTTACTGAGCTGAATGATGCCGAAGACCAAGCAGAGCGCTTCCAAAAGCAAGTCGAAGAAAAAGAAGCGGGAGATGACGAAGCGATGCATTTTGATGCGGACTATATTACAGCGTTAGAACATGGTTTGCCGCCGACAGCGGGGCAAGGGATTGGTATTGATCGGTTGGTGATGTTGTTTGCTGATGCGCCTTCTATCCGCGATGTTTTGTTGTTTCCGCTGATGCGTACTAAAAGTTAAAATGAATGCGCAAGGATTACCGCAATTTTTTATTTTAGTGGTTTTTATTACGGCGAATATACCTTGGTTAAGTGATCGGTTTTTAGTTGTTTTTAGTGTCAGAAATAAGAACGCCTGGGTGCGGTGGCTTGAGTGGTTGTTGCTTTATGGCTTAGTGGGTTTATTATCAATCGGGTTAGAGAAAAAGTTGACCGGTGTTTGGTACGATCAGGGCTGGGAATTTTATGTTACTAACCTGTGTTTGTTTGTCGTCTTTGCATTACCGGGTTTTATTTTTCACTATGATCTTAAAAAACATATTTGGCGTAAAAATTAGTCATTAATTCTGAACGGTTTTTATTTGTTGTGAAAAGGCATTAGAAATGATCTTTACGCAATCGAGTCTCGGTAAAGATGTCCACGCTATTCTTTTTATCCATGCCTAAAGATTGAATTAATTCAGAGCAATGAGACCGCAGGAAAGGGTTGGTTTCTTTTTCCTGTAGTAGCGTACTGGGTATGGTGGCCATGTTCTTTTGTCGTAGCTGCTCAACTTCAGAAATTCGTTGGCGTAGTTGTAGGTTGTTAGGTTCAAGTGTTAGTGCAAATTGGCCGTTACTCTGGGTATATTCGTGGGCGCAAAATAACTGAGTGCGCGAAGGTAACGCAGCCAATTTATTTAATGAGTGGAACATTTGTTTAGCAGTTCCTTCAAACAAACGACCGCAGCCCATTGAGAATAGTGTGTCGCCGCAAAATAATAGATTTTGTTCTGAAAAATAAAAAACAATATGCCCTAAGGTGTGTCCGGGCGTGTCAATTACAGAGACCTTATGGTGCCCGAGGTGTACGGTATCTCCTTCGGATACGGTGCGGTCTATGCCGGGGATTCGGTTTTTTTCATAGTGTGAGCCGATTATTTGGCAGTGAGTTTGTTTTTTTAAGGTTAGATTGGCGCCGACATGGTCGCTGTGATGATGGGTATTCAGTATGTAGGTTAACGGCCAGTTCATTTCTTTAAGTGTGTTTTGTACCGGTTCTGCTAGGGCAGGGTCTATAGCCGCTGTTTCACCAGAGACGGGGTCATGGATTAAATAGATGTAGTTGTCTTTGAGTACGGGGATTTGTTTAACGGTTAGCATGAGTTATTTAATAGATCCGTATTTTAAGTGGGTGGCCGGTAGTTCAGGCGTAGTTGTCATTTTATGGCGTTATTTTTGTTGCATGTAATTGAGGATGTAGTTAGCGGTAAAGGCAATCAGGAGTAACAGCATGCCAATGGCCATGGCCAGTTCAAAATTACCTTTATTGGTTTCTAATGCAATTGCCGTTGTCATTGTTCGGGTACTTCCTTGAATATTACCACCCAACATCATGGCGGCGCCCACCTCGGCAATGGCGCGGCCAAAACCCGTTATAATAGCTGCCAATATAGGGTATTTTAATTCCAATAGAATCAGTTGTATTTGTTGGCGGGTATTGGCGCCGAGAGATTTAAGTGTGGGGAGCAGTAATGGGTCAGCGGTATGAACGGCAACCATCGTGAGGTTCATAACAATAGGGAATATTAAGACGGCTTCACCGAGTATGACGGCTGTTTCGCTATAAAGAAGGCCTAAGCTACCCAGTGGCCCTTGGCGACTTAATAGGCCATATAATATAAGGCCTATCATCACTGTCGGCATAGCCATTAGGGTGCTGAGTAGTTGTGTTAAGAGTCTTTTTCCAGGGAATGTTTTGATGCCGGCCAAACAGCCTAAGATAACAGCAGTTGAGGCAGCTAGAAGACAAGCCGTGACAGATATTTTAATGGATGTCCAAGCAATGAGATAAACTGCAGGGTCAAAATGGCTAATTAGATCTAGGGCAGCAAGAACAGCATTTAAGAAAAATTCCATAAAAAGGGTTTACTCGTTGGCGGTTGTTGGTGTCCAGTGTCCTGATTTACCGCCATATTTTTGCGTTAACCGGACCGACTGTATGACCATGCCTCGGTCGACTGCTTTACACATATCGTAAATTGTGAGCAGTGCAATTTGTGTGGCCGTGAAGGCTTCGATCTCAACACCTGTTTTACCTTGTGTTTTAACTGTGCTGGTACAGGTGACACGACTACCCGTGGTTTCAATTTCAAAATGAATGTCGACATGCGTAATTGGTAATGGATGGCATAAGGGAATAAGATCGGCTGTTTTTTTGCTAGCCATAATCCCGGCAATACGAGCAACACTCAGTACATCTCCTTTTTTATGGGTACCGTTAATGATCAGTGCGAGAGTGTCAGGTTGCATTTCAATGTGGCCACAACAAATGGCTATGCGCTCGGTGATTGCTTTTTGACCGACATCAACCATATGTGCGTCACCGGTTTGATTGAAATGGGTTAAATGGGTCATGATGGTCTCGTGTGTCAGATATACTATTCATTATCTATTATTTTTCAGTTTAAATGGGTAGCTATGTCGATTAAGGTGCGTTATTTCGCCAGTTTAAAGGAATCGCTGGGTAGTGAAGGGGTTGAGTTATTTGTTACAGAGCCTTTGACGGTAGAGCAGATTTGGTCTCAGGCGACCGGTCAGGTTGGCTTGCCGGATAATATTTTAGTGGCGGTGAATATGGTTTATGTTGATCAAACGGTCGAAATAACAGATGGCGATGAGATTGCCTTTTTCCCCCCGGTTACTGGAGGTTGAGGTGATGATTAAGTTGTTAGCAGAAGCGTTTGACCCTTTTGAGGAGGTTAAACGGTTTCAGGAGCAGTCAGCGGGCTCGGCTTGTGCTGTTGGGGCAACCTCGATTTTTATAGGCACGATGCGTGACTTTAACGAAGGTGACCCTGTTGTTAGTATGTTTTTGGAATATTACCCGGGTATGACGGAAAAGCAATTAAAAGATATTGTGGCAGAGGCTATAGGCCTGTGGGCCGTGCTTAATGTGTTAGTTGTCCATCGGGTTGGTGATATTTCCCCGGGAGATCCGATTGTCGTTGTAGCGGTAGAGGCGTCTCATCGTGGCGATGCTTTTGATGCTTGTCGTTTTATTATGGAGGCACTGAAATCAAAAGCACCGTTTTGGAAGAAAGAGCAATTAAAGTCTCAGAAATCACGATGGGTGGGTAATAATTCGAAAGGCTATGCGCCGGAGTGAGTTATTTTTTTACCGTTGGTTAGTGCGACGAGGTAACTTTATAAAGGCCCGTTTTTTATGCTCTGGCACAGACCCAAACTTCAATATGTTCTACCCCAAGGGTTGTTAACAGTCTGGCCTGTTGTCATGACATCATCAATGATTGCAACATGTGATGCCGTGATTGTTTGCGTACAGATGGAGGCGTTTTTTATATTGTTGTGGCATAAGTTGGCCTTTAGATGGCTTTGATAGTCGGTCTGTCGTTGGCGCTGGAAACTGTGATTATCAACAGTTAGATTCCGGTGATGACCAATAATTTTGGCTATTTCATAAGCTTGATTAAACCCTCGTTCACGGTAGCGTCAATTTCCCATTAAAAAAGACGCACCCTAACTTCTGTCAAGATGCGCCTCTAGGAATGACTTGTTGATTATTGACTCGTCATTCAGAATGATTAACTTAGGGTTAAAATCGCATTCCGGCATTTAGGTTAAGGCCCAATCTTGGTCAATACTGCCGGTAGGGTTAAGGTTTAACTCACCCTGCTTATTAATTAATCCAGCAGCCCCATCGGTATGCCAGAAGAGATTCTGCAACGCCTCTTCTTTGAGTTCAGCAAACTGATTTAGTACACTGTCGGCTAAAGCCGTTTGTAAGTCATTCTTAATGTAGTTAGGATTAGTTATATACTTATCTGCCATGCCTAATAACTGCATACCGTTGATATCGTTAGCGGTTGACGATGAGCGTGCATTGACCAATCGGTCAACCCACTCATTACCAAAACTAATCTTAATCCCTTGGTGCGATAGGTTCTTATTGCTCTTGTGTTGACGTAACCAACGAATACGGTTCGCAACCGAGTAAGTCGTCGTTTAAGATAGTTATTGGCTATGCTGGCTTGGGATTCAATGGTCTTGATAACCTCTTGGTTGTTCGTAGGGTCGGGTAAAAAACTGAGAAACGTGATGGTCGTACCGGCATAACTGTTCCCGGCAGCATCATCAAAGGCGGTAGCAGGTATCACAATACTGTAATTAATCCCGGCAACAAAATCATTGACAGGGTTAATGGTAATCGTAGTCGTCCCTGCGCCCGTGACCTGCGCACTACCGACGGCAATAGTTTCAGTCGACCCATTTCCGGTAATGGTCACATTACCCGTGCCAATGCTCATCGCCTCACTAAAGGTCAAGACCACATTGGCATTCAAGGCAATGCCGGTCGCGCCACTCGCAGGCGAGCTACTTGAAAGGGTCGGCGCTGTACTATCTTCAGAATTGAGCGTCACAGTATTATTAGACTGTGAGGTTGATGCCGCATTATTAGAATCATCATAAATAGCCGTGGAAGAGGATGGAACTACTGTTATGGTTTCATCCCCATCTGGCGTGCCTGATAGTGACAAACCTAAGGTGTAAACATTGCCATTAATACAAATGCTGGATGGCGTGGCGCTTGATAGTGTTGCTGTGCCACCGCTGATGGATAACGTAAAATCACTGGCTTCAAGCGCACCACTGCCTCCAGTCGCGTTATAGACTGCTTCGGAAAAAGTCACCGCAATCGTTGAATTATCAGACGCAACCGTAGTACTAGAGATAGTTGGAGCAGAATAGGTCCAGTTGAACTCAGTCGCCGCACTATTGTCATTACCCGGGCTATCGGTGAAAGTCGCACCGGCTACATTTATAGTGGTGGCGTCGGCAGCCGAGGGCGTAAAGGTTGCCGTATAGACAGTCGATGAAGAGGCACTAAAACTAGATAGCGACCTCCCACTCACAGAAATATCGCCCACAACAAAGTTGGTGGTCGCCTCACTTGACGTAAAGGTCAATGAGAGGGTTGAATCATCAGAGGTTCCGCCGTCAGAGACTTCAGCAGCAGTAATAGTCATCGTGGGTGCTGTGGTGTCAATGACCAAAGCTTCATTACCTGCCAGTGAATCTGAGCCACCGACGCTAGGCAGCGTGAGCGTGGCATTATTACCGTTACTATCTACAATAGAACCGCTATTGAGTGCAAGCGCTGTGGTTGCCGTGTAATCTAAATCAGCAGCCGTATCGCCTGCTTGTACGGTATAAACAAAGGTAAGGGTATCACTTGTTGAACCTGATGAATAATCAACCACTTGATCTGTAGTGCCGGTTTCAAGGGTAATGTGAGGTGTGCCGGTTACAGTAACACTATCGGAAAACGTGATGATAATGTTGATGGTTTCACCCGCTTTATAGGTTCCCGCCGCTTTGTCTGAAGAGACGGATGAAATGGTGGCAATACCTACATTAAAAAAAGTCGAAGTCGGTGTGCCATAATAAACCGGACAGCAAGACGAGTAGGTATCAGTATCTACTGCGGCTGTATAACTAAACATGTTGAGATATTTTTCAACAGACCTGGTATCCCAAGATCTCAGGTCGTGATTAAATGAACTCGCGCGAAAAAACATGTGGTCATAGTCGTTACACTACTAGTATCCCATGAGCCTATGTCTTGATTAAAAGTGGACGCGCCACTAAACATGCTTCACATTGAAGTAACACTACTAACATCCTAAGCGCCTATGTCCTGATTGAAATCCCCCTGGCTTTTAAACAGCGACTCCATGTCCGTAATACCCGTTACATCACACGTAGTAATATCGTCGCCACTCGTATCCCAATCTTTAATATTTGCTGCTGTTATTTTGCTACTAGGAGTCAGTGGAGTAGAAATGGTGTCATAGCTGGTCCCATCTACAATACAGGCGGCATACGTCGACCCTCCGACGAATACGTATAGCAATGTAACAAGTATTAATCGTCGAAAGGGAGATACCCTAGCCATATTTGAAATTCATCCTGAGAAAAGCAAATAATACCTTGTATGTAAAATACAATATAATAATTTTAGCCATTCATTAAAGCGACAACCACACCCAATACCGCTCCATCCCTACCTCACGCGATACCCGACCCTGCAATCCGTCCCAAAGCCAGCAGCACCAACGAACCACATACTGCCGGAGTCGCTCAACATTGACTCCTTGCTCGTAAAGCCGGCGGTAGCGAATCGTTAGACGCTTAATACTCTCAGCTGAGGGGTGTAATCGCTGTCTAGGATTCATCTGGTAACCTAAAAAATCAAAACCGGTTTCGGTCTTGCCAATAAAACACTTTTGTTCTTTGTGTAATGTTAATTTCAACTGACGCATCATCGCATGAATTTGCTTTATCGCGACCGATGGACTGGAACTGGGATAAGTAACTGCGGCAAGGTATTTTCAGTCTTAATTTCATCGCTAAGCAGTTCTCCCAATAAGCGGGCAAAATGATATTGATTGTGATATTTAAATTCTTGAATAGCGTAACGCATGGTTCTTTGATAGAGGAAAGGTGCGAATGTGTTCTTAAAATAAGGCGGGGCGTTCAGGCAATGTCCGCAGATTGTAGCGTTGTGTATCTGATGAATAGGTTTAGCGCACACGATGCAGCAATAATTGTTTCGCGGTAATGCTTGTTGACAAGCGGAACAGAGGTCTCTTGTGCTCAGGCTCGCTTCATTGCAGAAAAGGCAGGTGGGCGGCAAGCAATAATTCTGTATAATATTGAGCCAGTTGTTGACTATTGTTTTTATTTAGGTTGACTAATGTGGGGAGCTATAAGTTAAGTATGGTTGTTTGTTGTTATTTTGGGAGAAAAAAATGTCTGTAGATTGTGTTAGCGCGACAGCAGGGTCTGTCGAGATTGAATTACGCTACGATTGGCAGTTAGCCGAGGTTCAAGCGCTTTTTAATAAGCCTTTTAATGATTTGTTGTTTCAGGCTCAAATGATTCATCGGCAACATTTTGACCCTAATGAGATTCAAGTCAGTAGTCTATTAAGTATAAAAACCGGTTCGTGTTCTGAGGATTGCGGCTATTGTCCTCAGAGTGTGCGTCATCAAACTGAAGTGGAATCCGAGTCGTTAATGCCCATTGATCAAGTTCTGGCTTCAGCGCAAAAAGCGAAGGATCAGGGTGCTAGTCGTTTTTGTATGGGTGCTGCTTGGCGTCGTCCTAAGGATAAGGATGTTGATCGAGTTGTTGAAATGGTTCAGGGCGTTAAAGCGTTAGGTATGGAAACATGTGTGACGTTGGGGATGCTAACCGATAAGCAGACGGCAACTCTTAAGGCGGGTGGATTAGACTATTACAATCATAATTTAGATACTTCTGAGGAATATTATTCCGAAGTGATTACCACCCGAACTTATCAAGATCGGTTGGATACACTACAGCGTGTTCGTGAGGCGGGTTTAAATGTTTGTTGTGGCGGTATCGTGGGAATGGGTGAGTCAGATGCTGATCGTGCGAAACTACTTATAGAGCTTGCTAATTTACCGCAGCACCCAGAAAGTGTGCCCATTAATATGTTAGTGCAAGTGGAAGGGACGCCGATGATGGGATCAGAATTGCTAGACCCGTTGATTTTTGTTCGCACCATTGCGGTGGCAAGAATTCTTATGCCCAAGTCTCGTGTTCGCCTGTCGGCAGGGCGTACGGAAATGACTGATGAAATGCAGGCTTTGTGTTTCTTGTCAGGGGCTAATTCAATTTTTTATGGCGAAAAATTATTAACGACAGATAATCCGGTTACGGAAAGTGATCAGCAGTTATTTCAGCGCTTAGGGGTTCGAACAGGAGCGATTCAGCATTAATAGACTATGACAGCATTTGACTTAGGCCGTGAGCTCAATGCGTGTCGTAAAGCAGGATTATATCGGCATCGACGAGTAATCGATTCTGCGCAAGGGATTGTATTGACCGTTGATGGGCAACGGGTTATTAATTTTTGCAGTAATGATTATTTGGGTTTAGCAAATGATAGTGCGGTTGTTGCAGCCTTTAATGCGGGAGCGAGTCAGTACGGTGTGGGTAGTGGTTCTGCGCACTTGGTCTGTGGTCATAGTCGTATTCACCACCAGTTAGAGGATGCTTTAGCCGTCTTTACAGGTCGTGATCGCGCGGTTTTGTTTTCTACGGGTTACATGGCAAATATAGGGTGCATCAGTGCTTTGGTGGGTGCAGGTGATATGATTTTTGAGGATCGTTTAAATCATGCTTCCTTGTTGGATGGGGCGCGTTTGTCGGGGGCGCGATTTAAGCGTTATCGGCACGGTGATATTGAGCAATTACAGTGTTTTCTGGATGCGAGTTCAGGGGCAAGGAAATTGGTAGTTACCGATGGTATTTTTAGTATGGATGGCGATCTTGCGCCATTGCCAGAGTTGATTCAGGCGACTCAAGCGTCTGAAGCTTGGTTGATGGTGGATGATGCGCATGGACTTGGTGTTTTAGGCGCTCAAGGACAGGGCGTTGTCGAGCATTATCAATTATCGCAGGAAGACGTGCCAGTATTGATCGGAACGTTAGGGAAAAGTTTTGGGACTGCGGGTGCCTTTGTGGCAGGATCAGAGGCATTGGTTGAAACGATCATTCAAAAAGCACGAAGTTATATTTATACAACAGCTTTGCCGCCTGCTCTAGCGGCGGCGTCTTTGGCGAGTCTTCAGTTATTAGTCAACGATGATTGGCGGCGCGAAAAGCTCCGGGAGCGTGTTCAGCAATTTCGCAGTGGAGCTCGGCAATTAGGGTTGCCCGTGACAGATTCTGAAACCGCTATACAGCCAATCTTAGTAGGGGACAGTCATCAAGCAATGCGCTTAAGTGATGCTTTGTTAACAGAAGCTATTTGGGTCAGCGCTATTCGCCCCCCGACAGTTCCTTTGGGAAGTGCACGATTGCGTGTCACTTTTTCTGCGCTACATGAGGCTCATCATGTTGATCGGTTGCTGTGTGTTTTGGATAAAGCGTGGAGTCAGTTGTCTTGAGTCAGTTGTATGTGGAAAGTTATGGTGCAGGTCCTCCCGTGATTTTGGTTCATGGCTGGGGAATGCATGGGGGTGTGTGGCGTCAGTTTGCACAGCAGTTAAGTGTTAATTATAAAGTTTTTTGTGTTGATTTACCTGGGCATGGCAACAGTGAGCCGATAACGCTATTTACGTTATCAACAGTTGCGCAGCAATTAGCGCAGCAGATATCGGATGAGCCTGCTTGTTGGGTAGGTTGGTCGTTGGGGGCGAATGTGGTTTTATCCTTGGCCGCAGAATTTCCAACACAAGTTTCTTCTTTGGTTTTGATTGCCGGTAATCCTTGTTTTACGCAATCGTTGGCGTGGCCGGGGATGGCGGCACTGGATTTAGAGCATTTTATCGATAATGCGGAACTCGATATAAAACGAACGATAGCTCGTTTTATGGCACTTCAGGTGCGTGGCATTCCAGGTTTTCGTTCGGTATTGTCTGATTTAAAGAGAGAACTCCAAGTGCGACCGCATTCAGATCAACGTACGTTGATGGCGGGGTTAGAGATATTAAGAGTCGTTGATCAGCGTGCCGTTTTTGCGCAATTGTCGATGCCGCATTTACTGCTACTAGGTGATAAAGACCCGATCGTGCCCATTGCGCTGGCACAAGCGATCGATGATGGGGCGCTGGAGATCAATTATTCGGTCATGGCTGGGTCGGGGCACTTGCCTTTTTTGACCCATAAAGATCAGGTTGTTGTGCAAATTAGAAAATTCTTAAAAAAAGTCAGTTGAGTATGGGTGTAAAAAATGGTCTAAGACTTGATAAGCGTGCGATGCAGTTCTCTTTTGGTAAAGCAGCGCATCAGTACAACCGGTTTGCACGTTTACAGCGTCAGGTGGGTGACGCGTTATTTAATCAGTTTTCAGCAAATTTTATCGGTCCGGGTAATATTCTGGATATAGGGTGTGGGACCGGGTATTTTACCGAAAAGATTTTACCACTGGCCTCAACAGTTTGGGCGATGGATGTGGCAATGCCGATGGTGACAACAACAAGGCAATCACTAGGAATGAAAGGTGGGGTCTTTTATTTTGCGGGCGATGCTGAGCTTTTGCCCTTGCGATTCGATACGTTAGATGCAATTGTTTCAAATTTAGCGCTGCAGTGGTGTCAGAATTTAGACAGTGTTTTAGCTCAGGCTTACCGTGTTTTAAAAACAGATGGTCAGCTTTGTTTTTCTACGTTTGGGGAGGCTTCGTTGTCAGAATTGCGTGCAGCGTGGGCGAGCGTGGATGATTATATGCATGTGAATTTGTTTCTGAGTAAAGAAAAGATCAGGGAATTAATGCTAGTGGCGGGGTTTGCTGATGTTGAGGTGATTAGCACGGTCTATCAGCCGAAATATCCTGATGTTATTGCGTTAATGCGTGAGTTGAAGGGGGTCGGCGCGCATAATGTCAATCAAGGTAGGCAGAAGGGGTTGACCGGTAAGCAGCGATTACAATCGGTTACATCCGCATATGGAGCATTAGATTCACAATCTGAGCATATTTTTGCAACTTTTGAGGTCATTAATGTGACGGGTCGAAAATTGATACCCCGAGTGAGGTCGTCCAAGTGAGTACTGGCGGAGATGGGTTCTTTGTGACCGGAACCGGGACGGGCGTGGGAAAAACTATCAGTACGGTTGTGTTGATGCATTATTTTAGAAACCAAGGAAAGGTTGTTTCTGGATACAAGCCAGTGGCTTCAGGGTGTTCTCGTGAGTCAGGCCAATTACAGAATCAGGATGCTTTACTTTTGCAATCGAATAGCAGTCAATTATTACCGTATGAACTAATAAATCCTTATGCGTTTGAAGTGGCTATTTCACCGCATATTGCTGCAAAAGAGAGCGGTCAGGTGATTGATCTCTCAGTGGTTATGGCTAACTATGCGGAACTGGCGGCTAGGTCCGATCTTGTGTTTGTTGAAGGTGTCGGCGGTTGGCATGCGCCATTAAGCGATTCAATGGATGTTGCGGCATTAGCCCAGGTGCTGGGGTTGCCGATTGTTTTAGTCGTTGGTATTCAATTAGGGGGTATTAATTATGCGCGGCTGACTTTTGATGCGATTTTTGCCTCCCGGTTGCCTTGCGTGGGCTGGATTGCCAATTGTGTGGAACCTGAGATGCTGGCAGTGGTCGAGAATATTGCCACCATTAGGCAGTCTATTTCTGCTCCGCTATTAGGCGTGATACCTTACGATGAAGAACTGGATTTTTCGGCGCTTGCGGGGACAATTGAGTGGTAATTTATATTCTAATGTCGTTATAAGGCGAGGTTCATGAGCAGTTTTAGGGAGGGCAGTAGGGCTGTTTCTTTATTTTTTGTTTTTGTAAGGGGTTGAGGCGGTGAAATTTTTTGATAAAAAAACCTTGATGTAGTAGAGTAAGCGGTTGTTTATTTGCCAATAGATGTGGTTAAGGTTCTAGCGTTGGGCTTGGGCTTTGCGATATATTTTGGCTCAGAAGGTTGTAGCCATTGGTTTTAATGGCTAGCCATTATTTTTGAAAATTGATGATTAAGATTATGTTGGGAGATTTCTCCGTGAAAAAAACGAAGCAAATTTTTGCGCACCTGTTCTTGATGCTTTTAGGCGTAGGGGAGGCGAATGCGGAATATGCATTGAATATGCCAAAAGGTGTCACTCGGATCAGTAACGATGTATATGATCTGCATATGTTGATCTTATGGATCTGTGTAGTGATTGGTGTTCTGGTCTTTGGGGTGATGTTTTATTC
>JASMBU010000019.1:0-233 GCA_030753675.1 Methylococcales bacterium | reverse complement strand
GTCTGTAGGGCATAAAGCTGAACAGTTTCACGACAATGTTAAAATTGAACTGTTGTGGACAGTGATCCCCACCATTATTTTAGTAGTGATGGCAATTCCTGCCACTAAGACGATGTTAGAGATGGATGATGTTACAGAGCCGGAGTTGACTATTAAGGTTACCGGATGGCAGTGGAAGTGGGAGTATGATTATTTAGACAGTGGTGTACATTTTTTTAGTAGTTTAGATGCTG
>JASMBU010000018.1 GCA_030753675.1 Methylococcales bacterium | reverse complement strand
TTAGCTAAAGGCTTAAGCTGCTCTTCGGAGAGTGTGCGTAAGTCTTCCGGTTTCTCTATCTGACTCAGTAAGGGGTAGCTGCCTTGAGGATTCATGGTTATTTTACAGGTGATAGGTTCGTGGAATAACGGGCAATTTTCTGAGTATGAGAGTTAGTGGGTGCGCTCAATGATATAGAGCGATAGCGCCCGCAGTAAATCTGCTTCAGACCCAAAAATAGTTAAACTGTCTAGTGCTTGCTGGTGTAATTCTTGGGCTTTTTGTTTGGCGCCCTTGAGACCTAATAAGGCTGGATAGGTGGGTTTATTATTGGATTGGTCTTTTCCTTGTGTTTTACCGAGCGTCTCAGAGTCACTTTCTTCATCAAGAATATCATCTTTGACTTGAAAGGATAGGCCGATGCATTTGGCATAGTGGTCAAGGTTTTTGATGGTATCAGGATCAATATTCGGTTTAGCCAATGTGGCCAATTGTATACTGGCCCGAATTAAGGCGCCTGTTTTATGGATGTGCATATTTTCTAATTCAGGGAGTGAGATTTTCTTACCCACCGATTCAAGGTCAATAGCCTGACCGCCAACCATGCCTTGTGAACCGCTAGCTTTGGCTAGGACGGTAATCATTTTTAGACGATGGTCTGCTGGCGTTGTGATACTGGGGTCATGAGCCAGAATTTGGAAAGCAAGCGCCTGAAGAGCATCACCGGTTAAAATGGCTGTGGCCTCATCGTAAGCAATATGGCAGGTTGGTTTGCCGCGACGTAGATCATCATCATCCATGGCTGGTAAATCGTCATGAATTAAGGAATAGACGTGAATGAACTCAACCGCACAAGCAGGACCGTCTAGGGCCTCAGGAGGGATGTTAAGCACTTGTCCTGCACAATAAGTCAACAACGGGCGCATACGTTTACCGCCATTTAAAACGGTATAGCGCATCGCTTCATGCAGTTTTTGAGGCAGAATGTCTGCGGAAGGTAATCGGTGTTCTAAGGCATTCTCGGTACGAGACTGACATAGTTTGATATAGTCTTTAAAAGGATTGTTATTCATCGTCAAATTTTTCTAATTGCTCAGTGCCGTTTTTTTCTAGCAGTATTTGTACTTTTTGTTCGGCGTCTTGTAATGCAGTTTGGCACGCGCGGGTAAGTTTAACGCCTTGTTCAAAAGATTTTAGTGATTCTTCAAGCGATAAATCACCTTTTTCAAGTTGCTCAACCAGTACTTCCAATGCGCCCAATGTTTCCTCAAATTGGGTGATGTTTTTTCGGGCCATATTTAATTTATTAAATTATTTTAATGTTTCGATAGCCAAAACGTAGCTAAAACGGTCATTATATCTTAAAAATTAGGGAAGAAAGACAATATACAGATGAGTGATACATATAATTCAGCTGCAATTGAGGTGCTCAGTGGCCTTGATCCGGTTCGTAAACGCCCAGGAATGTATACCGATACGACTAGACCTAATCATCTGGTTCAAGAAGTTGTGGATAACAGTGTTGATGAGGTGCTCGCTGGTTTTGCTAGCGTTATTACTGTTCATATAGGTACTGATGGCGGCGTAGAAGTTACGGATAATGGTCGTGGCATGCCTGTTGATATGCACCCTGAGCACGGTATTTCAGGGGTTGAATTAATTCTGACACGGTTACATGCCGGTGGAAAGTTCTCTAATAAAAATTATCAGTTTTCAGGCGGTCTACACGGTGTCGGTGTATCGGTGGTTAATGCTTTGTCTTTGCGGTTAGAAGTTGAAACTAAGCGCGGCGGTGGCGTTTATAAAATGAGTTTTGCTCATGGAGAGAAACAAACGGAATTAGTTCAGATAGGTACCGTAGGGCGTAATAATACCGGCAGTGTGGTTCGATTTTGGCCCGATGGACGTTATTTTGATAGTTGTAATATTTCAATTATTAAATTGAAGCATGTCTTACAAGCTAAAGCGGTTCTTTGTCCTGGTTTACAAATTACACTGACAGTTGAAGGATCTCAGGAACAATGTCAATGGTGTTATCAGGATGGGTTAAAAGAATATTTGTTAGAGCAAATAGGCGATGCAGAATGTATTCCTGAGCCACCCTTTATGCAAGCACAAGCAGGTGAGCATGAAGCGGTTGAATGGGCTGCTACGTGGTTAAATGAGAGTCGTTCAGAAGGAACGGCGGAGAGTTATGTTAACCTTGTGCCGACACCTTTAGGCGGAACACATGTCAATGGCCTTCGTGCGGGTCTAACCGAAGCGATTCGGGAGTTTTGTGTGTTTCGTTCGTTATTGCCTCGGGGCGTAAAAATCGCACCGGAGGATGTTTGGGATCGATGTCATTTTATCTTGTCGGTGAAGTTAGAAGATCCTCAATTTTCAGGTCAAACAAAGGAACGATTGAGCTCGAGAGAGTGTGTGGTTTTTATTTCCGGTGTTGCAAAGGATACCTTTAGTCTTTGGTTGAATCAACACCCCAGTATTGGTGAAGAGATTGCAGATATAATTATTGCCAGTGCACAAAAAAGACTTAAATCCAGTAAAAAAGTTGTACGAAAGAAAATCACCTCAGGTCCTGCGTTGCCGGGTAAGTTAGCAGATTGTTCTGCACAGGATTTGACGCGGACGGAGTTATTTTTGGTGGAAGGAGATTCTGCGGGGGGATCAGCTAAGCAGGCACGGAACCGTGAATTTCAGGCCATTATGCCGTTGCGCGGGAAGATATTAAATACCTGGGAAGTTGATTCAATGCAAGTCATGGCTTCGCAGGAGGTTCATGATATCGCTGTCGCATTGGGTGTGGACCCAGGTTCTGATGATTTGACTAATTTACGGTATGGTAAAGTGTGTATTTTAGCCGATGCAGATTCTGACGGTAATCATATTGCTACTTTGATCTGTGCATTGTTTTACCAACATTTCAGAGCGGTCATAAATGCCGGTCATATCTTTGTGGCGATGCCGCCTCTATATCGAATTGATGTGGGTAAAGTGGTTTTTTACGCATTAGATAATGCAGAGCGCCAGGGCGTCTTGGACCGGATAAAAATGGATAAATTAAAAGGTAAAATAAATGTTCAGCGGTTTAAAGGGCTGGGCGAAATGAATCCATTGCAGTTGCGAGAAACAACCATGAATCCTGATACGCGCAGGTTGGTTCAGTTAACGGTTGAGGGGGAGGGTGTGGCAACAGAAATGCTGGACTTATTATTAGCAAAAAAACGTTCTCAGGACCGGCGGCAATGGTTAGAGGAAAAAGGTAATATGGCCGATTTATAGCGGTTTTGTTTTAAATTTGGATGTTTTGAAATAATGGAAATTCAAGAAAACTTTGAGCGCTTACCGGTTCAGGAATTTACTGAGAAGGCTTATCTAGATTACACCATGTATGTCATTCTTGACAGGGCCTTACCCAACATTGCAGATGGCTTAAAACCGGTTCAGCGCCGGATCATTTATGCCATGAGTGAGTTGGGCTTATCAGCCTTAGCCAAACACAAAAAATCAGCGCGAACAGTGGGTGATGTTTTAGGGAAATATCATCCGCATGGTGATACGGCTTGTTATGAAGCAATGGTTTTGATGGCACAGTCTTTTTCATATCGTTATCCATTGGTTGATGGGCAGGGTAATTGGGGGTCACCGGATGATCCTAAATCATTTGCGGCTATGCGTTATACGGAGTCGCGCCTAACAGCATATGCAAAAACACTCTTAAGTGAATTGGGTCAAGGGACTGTTGAGTGGACTCCTAATTTTGATGGCACATTACAGGAACCATTGTTGTTACCTAATCGACTCCCAAATATTTTGTTAAATGGTACAACAGGGATTGCGGTAGGTATGACAACGGATATTCCACCGCATAATCTGCGCGAAGTGGCGAGTGCTTGCATTTATTTGTTAAATAATCCTGAGGCACCATTAGAAGCGCTTTTTGATTATATTAAAGGTCCTGATTATCCGACCGAAGCAGAAATTATTACCCTGCAAGAAGATATTCGAAAGCTTTATGTGCACGGTAATGGTTCGATAAGAATGCGAGCTAAATATGAGCTTGAAGACGGTCATATTATTGTCACGTCTTTGCCGCATCAGGTGTCAGGCGCAAAGCTATTAGAGCAGATAGCAGCGCAGATGTTAGCGAAGAAATTACCCATGATTGAAGATCTACGGGATGAATCTGATCATGAAACGCCAACGCGGTTATTGATTGTCCCTCGTTCTAGACGCGTCAATGTTGATGAGGTGATGTCGCATTTATTTGCAACCACTGATTTGGAAAAGACTTATCGGGTTAACCTGAATATGATCGGGCTTAATGGCCGTCCCCAAGTTAAAAATATTAAAGAAATTTTAACAGAATGGCTCATCTTTAGAACGGCAACAGTACGGCGACGATTGCAAGTACGTCTAGATAAGGTTTTAGCTCGATTACATGTTCTCGATGGTTTGTTGATGGCCTTTCTTAATATTGATGAGGTGATTAATATTATTCGTTATGAAGATGAGCCTAAACTGGTTTTGATGGCCCAGTTTAATTTATCTGAAATTCAGGCAGATGCTATTTTAGATTTAAAATTGCGTTATTTAGCCAAATTAGAAGAAATTAAGATTAAGGGTGAGCAAGAAGCGTTACAAGCCGAGCGGGAAAAGCTAGAAAACACCTTAGCCTCGAGCCGATTATTAAAGAAATTAATTAAACAGGAAATTGAGTCGGATGCTGAAGAATTTGGTGACAATAGGCGTTCTCCGGTAATAGAGCGAGGAGCATCACAAGTTTTGGATACAACCTTGTTGATAGCGAATGATCCGTTGACCATTGTGTTATCTCAGAAAGGTTGGATCCGAGCGGCTAAAGGGCATGAAATTGATCCACAGACCTTAAATTATCGAGCAGGAGATGGTTGTTTACATACCGCTTTAGGGCGAACCACACAGCCAGTTTATATTTTAGATTCAGTCGGTCGTTGTTATATGACTACGACACATGATTTACCCTCTGCGCGCAGTCAGGGAGAACCGTTAACAGGACGGTTAAAGCCACCGGTTGGCTCATTGTTTTCGACGGTGTTAGCGGGCAACCCTGACGACTGGTACTTATTAGCGAGCAGTGCAGGCTATGGATTTAGAGTGCAATTAAAAGACTTGGCAACAAAGAATAAAGCAGGGAAAGTGGTCTTGGCATTGCCTGAGGCCGCTAGTGTCTTAAAACCAGCTCGTATCTATCATGAGACTGATCAACTTGTGGCAGTGACTCAGCAAGGGCGATTATTGATTTTTTCTGTGGTTGAAGTGCCTGTCTTGGTTCGTGGTAAAGGCAATAAGTTAATACAGATCCCAACTCAGGATCTAACTGCTAAGACTGATGCCTTGTTGTGTGTTGGTATTGTCTCTGTTGAACAGGGGCAGAGTGTGAAAGTATTATCAGGTAAGCGGCATTTGAGTCTTAAGCGCAGTGATATTGAACACTATAGTGGTGCTCGGGCGCGGCGAGGGCTATTTTTACCGCAAGGTTTTAAACGGGTAGATGGGTTAAGTATAGACGCCTAGTTGGCTAGAGATTAAGGAGTAGTTTTTCCGGTGATTCTAAGTTGTTAATGATCGCTTTTAAAAACAATACCGCATCACGACCATCAACAAGACAATGGTTGTAAGTTAGTGCGAGGTTCATCATCGGACGAATAACAATTTCGCCTCGTTCTACAACGGCTTTGTCTTTGATCACGTGCATGCCTAAAATGGCACTTTGAGGTGGGTTAAGTAGCGGTGTGGATAATTGGGAGCCAAATGTTCCGCCATTGGTAATGGTAAAGGTACCACCGACCAGATCGTCATAAGCCAGAGAGCCGTCGGTAGCTTGTTGTGCGAAGGTAGCGATTGCTTTTTCAATTTGTGCGAAATTGAGTTGATCGGTATCACGTAATACCGGAACGATTAATCCTCTAGGCGAAGCAATGGCCACGCCGACATCATAAAATCCATGGTAAATAATATCGTTTTTATCCACGCTGGCATTAATGATGGGGTGTTCTTTTAATGCCTCTGTAGCGGCTTTAATAAAAAAAGACATAAAACCTAGTTTTACCCCATATTGCGCATGAAAAGGTGTTTTGTTTTCGTTGCGAATGGCGATGACGCTAGTCATGTTAATTTCGTTAAAGGTTGTTAAAGAGGCTGACTGTTGCTGTGTTTGTAATAAACGTTCTGAGATTCTAGCGCGAAGCCGGCTCATAGCCACGCGTTTTTGAGGGCGTGTTTCTTCGTCGCTGCTCACGGGGATACAGTTTTGTAATGCTTCTGTCTCGGGTGTGTTTCTGCTAGGATTATGCTCGTCTCGTGAAAGGTGGTTTTGAATATCTTGCTTAGTAATATGACCGTGTTTTCCCGAGCCTTTTATGTGACTAACATCCAGTTGTTTTTCATGAATGATACGTCTGGTTGCAGGACTTAAGTCAGAATCTTTTGGGTGTTCGGTTGTTGTTGGGGTGACAGCTGCTGAGGGCGATATGATCTCGAAAGTGGCTAGTACCTCGCCACTGGTGACGGTGGCTCCGTTGTCTTTGAGTAGATGCGTTAAGTGACCCGATTCGGGTGCGGGAACCTCCATAACTACTTTGTCTGTTTCTAGGTCAATTAAATTCTCGCCTTTAGCAATAGGCTCGCCAATTTTTTTATGCCAATTAATCAGTGTTGCATCAGCAATTGATTCGGGTAAGTTGGGAACTTTTATTTCAATAGTCATAAGTGGTGTTAATGGGTTTTAGCACGGTTAAGCGCTTTGTTAATGACGGTAGCTTGTTGTTGGCTATGGTTGGCGTAATTCCCTGAGGCAGGTGCTGCTGAGGGAGGGCGGCCCACATAATTTACGGGGAATCTTTTGGAAACAATTTTTCTCAGGCGATGTTTAACTTGATTCCATGAGCCTTGGTTACGGGGTTCTTCTTGACACCAAATAAGTTCGGTTAAATTAGGGTATTGTTCGAGTTGTGCTGATAGAGCGTCGGCTGGGAATGGGTATAGTTGTTCAATACGAATAAGAAGTAGAGAAGGTAATTCAGCGTCTTGTTTAGCCAGGGCAAGATCATAATAGACTTTCCCAGAACATAAGATAAGTGTCTTAATTTGATTGCAGTGGTTAGAGCAAGGGTCAGCGATCAGCGGCAGGAAGGCGCCATCGGTGAGTTCTTTAAGTGTTGATGTAGCTTGTTTGTGACGGAGCAGGCTTTTAGGACTCATAATGATCAAGGGCTTTCTAACGAGGCGTCGTTGTTGGCGGCGTAATAAGTGAAAGATTTGCGCCGGTGTGGAGGGAACGCAAACTTGAATATTCTTTTCAGCGCAAAGTTGTAAAAAACGTTCCAATCGAGCTGAAGAATGTTCAGCACCTTGACCTTCAAAGCCATGAGGCATTAACATGACAAGACCGCTGAGACGACCCCATTTGCTTTCGCCAGAAGTAATGAATTGATCAATAACCACTTGTGCTCCATTCGCAAAATCACCAAATTGTGCTTCCCAGATAACCAGTGTCTTGGGTGCGGTTGTGCTGTAGCCATATTCAAACGCCAGGACGCCGGCTTCTGAGAGCAAAGAGTCATAAATTTCAAAGCGACCCTGATTCTTATTGATATGCTGTAGTGGGATATGGGTATTGCCATTGTTTTGATCGTGTAGGATCGCGTGACGGTGTGCAAAGGTGCCGCGTCCGACATCTTGTCCGGTCAATCGAATATTTTCATTTTCCAGTACTAAGGTCGCGTAAGCTATATTTTCGGCAAACCCCCAGTCAATGGGAATGGTTCCGGTCATCATTTGACTATGGCGGGTCATGATTCTGCTCACAACAGGATGAATTTTAAACGCGGGGGGTAGTTTTAATAATTGCTGGTGACAGTTTTTAAGCGTGGTTAGCGGAACCTGTGTTTCACAGTCAGTATCCCAAGGATTGTTGAAATATTTATCCCATTGGTTAGCGAATTTATAGGTGCTATCACTTAATCGTGGTGTTGAAATGGCTTTGTTGTTTTTGAGTGCTGTTTCATAGTCGTGTGCTATCTTGATAGCTTGGTCAGCGCTAATGATATTTTGTTGTATTAATTGTTCGGTAAATATTTCAAGTGTTGTGGGGTGTTGTCGAATAGTTTGATACATTAAAGGTTGGGTCACGGCGGGTTCATCGGCCTCATTGTGGCCGTGGCGACGGTAACAGATGAGGTCAATAATGACATCTTTATGAAAATGCATGCGAAAATTAAGTGCCAGCTGAGTGACTTTAATGACGGCAATGGGATCATCTGCGTTCACATGAAAAATAGGTGCTTGGATGATTTTGGCAATATCGGTGCAATAGAGTGTGGATCGTGTATCCAGCGGATGACTGGTGGTAAAGCCGATTTGATTGTTGATCACAATATGAATGGTGCCCCAAGTCCTGTAAGCCCGTGTGGCCGACATATTCAACGTTTCCATGACAACCCCTTGTCCGGCAAAGGCCGCATCACCGTGAATGACAACTGGTAAGACCTGGGTTCGTTCGTCTTTTTTATAACGGTCTTGACGGGCACGGGTAGAACCCATGATAACCGGGCTGATTATTTCTAAATGGGATGGATTAAATGCTAAGGCTAAATGTACGGGTCCAGTAGGCGTGGCAATATTTGAAGAAAAACCTTGATGATATTTAACATCTCCGGCGTTGTTGCTCGTTAAATGATTAGGGAGATTCTCAAATTCTTCAAATAAGAGGCTTGGGTTTTTTCCTAAAATATTGATGAGTACATTGAGGCGCCCACGATGAGCCATACCGAGTACAATTTGGTTAACTTTTTGGCTGCTTGATTGATGAATGAGTTCATCCAGTAGCGCAATTAAGCTTTCACCGCCTTCGAGAGAAAATCTTTTTTGACCGATGTAGGTTTGGTGTAGATATTTTTCAATACCTTCAGCAGCCGTTAAGGTTTTTAGCAGGGCTATCTTTCTTTCGGGGTTAATCTGGTGGGTGTTGTGTTCAAGGTGTGTTTTGACCCAAGATGAGACTTTAGGGTCAACAATATGCAAATATTCTGCACTAATACTTTGACAGTACACCGTCTTTAATTGAGTCAGAATAGTGGCTAAAGTTAGTCGGTTTTTATGGGCAATAAGGTCGGATGAGAAATAATAGGACAGATCCTGTTCATCAAGATTATAAGTGTCGATATGAAAGCCAGCATCAGCATCAGGGGGGGGCTGGAGTGGGTTCGTAGCAGCAATTCTATGACCGTGTTTTCTATAATAATGTGTTAATTTATCAACGCTAGCTTGCTTGTGGCTATTGGTGCTATGTTTGGTTTTCTGTGTAGGGGTTCTTTTGTTAGGTGGCAGTGTGCTGAGGGTGTTGAAATAGTCTAAAATGGGACGGTGGGCAGTGTCGGTATGATGAAAACCTTTGATGGTTTTCAAGACTTGTTGCCAGGGTTGTGGGATAGATTCTGGATTATCCAGATATTGTTCGTAAAGGGTTTCAATATAGGTGGCGTTGCCCCCATTTAGCGCTGAAGTGGAGTGAAATTTTTTTAGCCAATTGGTCATGCTAACCTTTAGGTATGAAAGTTAATATAGCCACCCATTTCTTACTTTAAAATGATACATTAATAAATAATCATTTTAATTAAGAGTACACGTTTTTTGGCGTAGTACAAATATAAAATTTGCAAAAAATTGAGGCAAGTATGGCAGATACTAAAAAACCGGTAGTGATTAGAGTTAATGTAGCCAAAAATAATACCATTACTGAGGCAGGTTCTTCGCCTCGAATGGTAATCGAGTGGAATTATCGGCGTATTGTTTTCGCCGCGTGTTTGCTAGTTGTTGTGGTTGTTGTTTTTTATGGATTTTTCTCGGCTTCTGATACGGCTTTGGAGGTGACTACTGAGGGTCCAAAGGCAGAGCCAGTTATAACGCATCAATCGATTGGCTCTAAGGAGATTGCACGAAAAGTAGAGCAACCGGTATTAACTAATAAAGTTAAATCGCCTAGCTACAATGTAACAGCTCACGGGGTTAAACCAAAAAAGAAAACGGTGGTCAATAAAGCTATGGCGCAGGGGGTCATTCGGGCGCGATTAGCTCAAGGTGTGGCAGATAGAGAACCTTTTGGTCAGGTTGAAACGCCAGTACAGGTCAATAAAGAATTCGCAGTGGGTGTGTTCTTTTTTACGGAGTTAAGCGGAATGAAAGGACAAAGCGTCTCGCATGTCTGGAAGCATAAAGGTAAGGTTATTTTTGAAAAGAAGAAAATTATTCGAGGCAATCGGTGGCGAACTTATACCAGTAAACTGCTGACAGCTTATTCGGTGGGACCTTGGTCCGTTGAGTTGGTCAATGAAACAGGGGTTTTGCTGCATCGTGTTGAATTTGATGCGGTGCTTCAGTAATATTATCGGTTAGTTGGGTTTTTGATTAAGGAGTTAAGGCATGTCGGGTTTAGAAAGTCTTTTAGATAGGAATGCATTATGGGCGAAGCATAAAGTAGAAGAAAACGCATCGTTTTTTAGTCAATTAGCGCAGCAGCAAACACCTAAGTATCTTTGGATTGGTTGTTCTGATAGTCGGGTGCCAGCGACTCAGGTTCTCGACTTACCCCCGGGTGAGGTGTTTGTACATCGTAATATCGCAAATCTTGTGGTGCATTCTGATATGAGCTGTCTTTCGGTCATACAGTATGCGGTTGAGGTTCTTCAAGTAGAACATATCATTGTTTGCGGTCATTATGGCTGTGGGGGTGTTAAGGCTGTCCTAGATGGGGGTGATCATGGCATGATTGATAATTGGTTGGGTCATATTAAAGATGTACAGCGGTTGAATTCAGAACACTTGAGTCAGTTAGAGGGTGATGAGCGTTTTGATAAATTGTGTGAGTTGAATGTACAAGAGCAAGTAAGGAATGTATGTAATACCACGGTGGTGAAGAATGCCTGGAAGAAAAGGAAGAGCCTTACTATCCATGGGTGGGTTTATAGTCTCAGTGACGGTATTTTAAAAGAGCTTTGTTGTAATCGTGGATAATCTATTTTTGATTGTTTTTATAAAAAGCATGCTAAATGTGTTGTAGATGATTAGCTTTTTTACTACCTAGTTTCAGAAACAAATGAGGTTATTACTTTAGAGGGTCTTGTCATAGCTATTTCTAAATAGAAAAGGTTTTAAATAGGACGGTGCGCTAACTTATGAATACTATATAATGATCCTTATTCATGCGTTTAATGGTCAGAAAGTTGGTATAAAATAGTCGGTGTTTTTATTCGGAGGGTTTAGTCGTAGCACCCCTAAATTTTTCACGTTGAGATCAGGAAAAGCTTAATAAAACACTTTGTCTGTCAAAAGCTAAGAGCTTTGAAAAGGCGCTGCCATCATGAGTCGCTTGAACCATCATTTTGAGCGCTTTCTCCACCGATTCGGACGATGTGGGTAGGCCATTTTGTCCAGATAAGGATGCAACTAAAACAATGCTCCAATCTTGATTTATTTATTCTGACTCGGTAATTAAATCAGTAAAATTAGTCAATTCCTCTAAGTCTTTGTCGACACACATAATGGGTGTTAGTTCACCGCCATGTCCGGATTCAAAACGTTGTTTATCTTCATCGTTATGATTGTCATGTCTTAACTGTTTCCTTTAAAAAACTTACTCGAAATTGTTCTGTAGAATTTCTTCTTTATTCCACAGAATAAATAATTATTCAATTAAATAAATTAGTTGTGTGATTGGATAGGCTTTGCGCGTAGTTATAAATACGGGTTAGACCTATATTGACGGATGTTTTTGGCGTTGAGCATAAATATAAATTTTTGCCATGTTCTAGTTCAGGATTATCGATAGTCATATTTCTATTATCTTGAGGTTTGTTGCTATAAATCCAGTCCGCTCATATTGTCCAGTTTGCTAAAACCGAGAAAAGGACCCTACTCCTATTCGTGTTGTGCTAATTATCGCTACCATTTACATAAGCACCTAGGTCGGACGGCGATATTTTCTTTTTTTTGTTCTGTGAGCTTCTTAACGCAGTTCTGCTTTGCTCTGAACATTGACTACACCATCTTTGCTCCGTCATATATTGGCATATACAGGTTTCTAATTCGATCCCATATTCTTCGCAGTTCTTATATATTCCCTCGCTGATCATGCTGTCCATGAATGTGCTGTCATCTTCTGGAAATATTACCAATTCTGAAAGGGTATTGTAGAAGAATAATTTAGTTCCTGTAAATTCATCATGAGAGTTCTTCGCGTTAATCTCTCCTATGACACACCTGCTTCCTTTAGTTGTTTTATCCCATATTTCTCCGAAAACAACGCTACTTGGGTCTTTAAGATTATTTAGAACTGCTTCTTTTGCGTGCTCTTCCGAGGAAGAGCAGCCAGAGAGCATGAATAGAGTATGCAACAACAATATTATTTTATACATTTATTTGTCTCATCTATTTTATATACTTCTTGTTCCTATAGTGTACGTTGTCAAAGCTTTTTGGACTATTGATTGCTTTATTTAAGAGGTAATTTTAGTTTATTGTTGACGTTGCAGAGGAGATAATGATGCCCGAAAAAAGAACTGCAATAGTTACCTGTCGCAGTCAATGCTCCTCTACTAAACAAAGAACGCCAATCAATAACCTTGTACGGTATGCATCTTGCAATATCGAAGATTGATAAATCATAGGAGGGGGCTGATAAAAACTTACTAGGAATTGCCTTGGAGCATTTCTTCAGCATGCGCTAGGGTTTGTTCGGTGATGGTGACGCCACCTAACATTCGAGCAATTTCCTCGATCCGTTGTGCTGTTGTGAGTGCGGTGATGTTGGAGGCAGTTACATCAATGCTATGTTCTTTGGACACAAACAAATGGTGGTGTGATTGTGAGGCAACTTGAGGTAGATGGGTGACGCAAATAACTTGACGTTTTTCTCCCAGTTGGCGTAGTCGTTGACCCACAATTTCAGCAACACCGCCGCCAATTCCTGAGTCGACTTCATCAAAAATCATGGTAGGAATTGTTTTGTCGTGACTGGTGGCGACTTGAATAGCTAGGCTGATGCGTGATAGCTCACCGCCCGATGCTATTTTTGTGATCGATTTGGCTGGGAGCCCAGGGTTTGCACTAACGAGAAAGGTGATGTTTTCTTTACCATGCGCGGAGATGCTGTGAGTGGGTAAAGGGGTACATTCAATCATGAATTCACCGTGATCCATGCCTAGGTTTTTTATGAGTGAGGTAATGACGGTCTGTAGTTCAATAGCGCCTTTTTGCCGTTGTTCGGTCAGGTTGTCGGCCAGTAGGTGGTAGTGTGACTCAAGATCGTTCAGGGCGGTTTTTAGGTGCTCAATTTGGTTATCATTTTCAATTAAAAGATTGAGTTCTGTGTTGAGTTGTTCAGCTTTGAGTGGTATTTCTTCAGGGCTAATGGCATGTTTTCGACAGAGAGTATGAATGATGCCTAATTGTTCTTCTAGGTCGAGTAGTTTTTGTGGGTCAATTTCTTGGGCTTCAAGAAAACGGTTGAGGCTTTGCGAGGCTTCTGAAACTTGTAATTGAGCATCGGTTAATAGTGTTGTTATGCCTTCCAGTTCAGGGGTTATATCTAGAAGCGGAGAGAGTTTGGTCAGTGATTGGTTGATAATGGCGATGGCAGATTGCTGCTCGTTTTCAAATAAGTGATGCAGTTGTTCTTGGCCAGTCGACAAAATTTGCTCAATATTAGCGAGTCGACCATGTTCAGTATTGATTTTTTCGTAATCAAAGTGTTCTAGATCAAGTTGTTGTAATTCATGGAGTTGAAATTGCAAAAGCTCGGTGCGTTCAGAGAAGTGCTGTTGATCTTTAAGTTGGTTGTTTATTTTATCGTTTGTGGTCTGCCATTGTTGGTGGAGTGAGGCAATGTTATTGACTAGCGTGCTTGTATTAGCGAAAGCGTCTAATAAACTACGTTGTTCTTCAGGTTGTAGTAGTTTTAGGTGGGCGTGTTGGCCGTGAATTTCAACGAGATTTTTACTGAGTTGTTGCAATAACTGTAAAGTTACGGGGCGATTATTAATGTAGGATTTTGAGGGGCCTTCATGGCTAATGATGCGTCTTATCAAACAGTGCTGGTCGTCATCAAGATCATTTTCTTTAAGCCACTTTTGGGCGATAAGCGCGTCGGTAAGATCAAATTCAAGATTAATTTCAGCGCGTTTGCAACCTGGTCGAATGTAATCAGAGTCGGCTCGGTCACCGAGCGCCAAGCCGAGTGCGGTGAGGAGGATTGATTTTCCGGCACCGGTTTCCCCGGTAAGAACCGACATGCCGTGGTCAAGGTTTAAATCCAGAGACTCAACAACAGCTAGATCCATTATCTTGATGTTTTGAAGCATATTGTTTTGCTAGTTGTGATAGCCTGCACTCCAGTCAAGTTTTTCACGGAGAATGTGAAAAAACTCATGTTGTTCAGGGTGCAAAATGGTTATAGGGTTAGGTTCTTTTTTGATAAGAATCTTGTCGCTGATAAGCACTTCGGGAATTTCAACGCTATCACAGGTGACTAACGCATTGATTTGCTTGGTTTGGCAAAAGCTGAGTTCAATTTCGGCGTCATCGTTGATAACGATTGGGCGGTTACTCAATGTATGGGGATTGAGCGGGACTAAGACCAGTGCGTTTAGTGCCGGATGGAGAATAGGTCCGCCTGCAGACAGCGCATAAGCTGTTGAACCTGTCGGTGTAGAGATTACCAGTCCGTCTGAGCGTTGGGAGTTTAGATAAACACCATTAATTTTGGTGATTATTTCAATCATGCTGGGGGTTACCCAGCGGTGGACGACAACTTCGTTGACAGCGGTATCTTCATGAATGGTTTCACCATTGCGAATAATTTTAGTGCGTAAAAGGTAGCGTTCTTCCTTAATAAAGTTACCATTCAGTATTGGGATAAGGTTAGACGTTAACTCTTCGGGCGATATGTCCACTAAGAAACCGAGACGACCTAAATTCACGCCGATGAGTGGGATGTTATGTAACGCTATAGCTCTGGCGCCAGTTAGAAAGGTGCCGTCTCCTCCAACAGCAATTAATAAGTCAATATTCTTGGCTAAATTTTTGAGTTCACAAGAGTTTGCCAAAGAGCCATCAACAAATTTGGCGCTATTACTATCAATAAATATTTGGTGGCCATTGTCGCAAAGGAATTGGCACAGAATGTTTAATGTGATCGCGATGCTTGGGTCGCTGGGTTTGCCAAGAATACCTATTTTTTTAAACTGAGAAAGCATGTGAGTGGTAAGCGAAAGAAAATTTGTACCTAGTTTATACAAATTATTTGAGCAACCCAATGAAAATTTAAGATTAACTGCTTATTTGTCAATGGACCCTTGTGAGTTTGAAGGAGTATTTATTCGTTATTTTTCTGTAAACAATATTGACATCGGAGGGCTTACTGCTTATTCTCCTTAAAGTAGTTAGCACTCTCTTCTGTAGAGTGCTATTTTTTTTGGGTGAGGTAGCGTCGGGTTGTCGGATTTAAATGATCGATCATTGCAATTATTGAAGTCACTAGTGGAAAAGTACATTAGTGATGGGCAGCCTGTCGGGTCGAGGGTGCTGTCGAAAGATACGGCATTGGACTTGAGTCCTGCGACTATACGCAATGTTATGGCCGATTTAGAAGACTTGGGTCTTATTCATTCGCCTCATACTTCAGCTGGACGTGTGCCAACAGTGACGGGTTACAGGCTGTTTGTTGATTCGTTGTTGACGGTCAAACCGATTAAAAATCAAGATATTAATGAGTTTAGGGGTGGTTTTGGATTAAATCCTGATAATGTTACTGGCATTGTAGGTGATGCGTCTAAATTGTTATCTAACTTTACGCAAATGGCGGGTGTTGTAATGCTGCCTCGTCAGGATAGTGTCATTTTTTCACATATAGAGTTTTTGGCGTTGTCTGATCGCCGGGTGTTGGTTGTTTATGTGACTAATCAACAAGAAGTTCATAATCAGATTATTCATACCTCGCGTGATTTTGAAAGTGCAGAATTGCAGCAAGTAGCTAATTATTTAAATTCGGTTTTTGAAGGCAGGCCATTATCGGTTGTGCGTGAAGCCTTGATTAAAGGGCTTGATGATGATCATGAGAAAATTAATGTGGCACTCCAAGACGTCGTTGCGATGGCAAAAGAGGCTATTCATAAAGAACGCGCTGAAGAAGATTGCATTATTTCTGGAGAAACGAATTTAATGGGGTTTTCTGAATTATCAGATATGAATAATTTGAAGGGATTGTTTGATGCTTTTAGTCATAAAAGGAGTGTCATCCATTTGTTAGACCAATGTCTTAGTAGTGATGGTGTTCAGATTTTTATTGGCGAGGAGTCTGGTTATAAAGTTTTTGACAGATGTAGTCTGGTTACGTCGTCTTATTCTGTGAATGATGAGGTTGTTGGTGTGTTGGGTGTTATTGGGCCAACGCGCATGGCGTATGAAAAAGTGATCCCCTTTGTAGATGTTACTGCAAAATTATTAGGTTCGGTCTTGAATCAGAAATCTTCGTCCCCATCTTAAAGTCAGGACAAGTAGCGTAGTCCAATAGTTTAAACCATTGATAGTGGGTATTACCCTATTCCCCGAGTGGTCGGAATAGGTTTTTTTAATGAATAGGTCGTAGAAAGTGGAGTTAGTAAGAGAATGAATAGAGATCAGGGTGTTTCTGAAGGTGAAGAGCCTATTGTTTCGCAGGATGAAAATATTGAATTAGAAGTTGATGTTGAAGATGCTGATTCAGAAAAAGAAGCGAGTGAGGTAGAGCAAGAGCCTCAGATTTCAATTGCAGAATTAACGCAGCAGTTGGTTGTAGCCAAAGAAGAAGCCGCGGGCAACTGGGATAAAGCCTTGCGGATTCAGGCTGAGATGGAAAATATTAAGCGTCGCAGTCAAAAAGATATAGAAAGTGCGCATAAGTTCGCATTAGTTGGTTTTGCTAAGGAATTGTTGACAGTTGTGGACAGTTTGGAGCTAGGGTTGCAAGCGGTGACTGATAGTCCGGGAATGGCTAAAATCAGCGAGGGTAATGAGTTGACTTTAAAGCAGTTTTTGTCAGTTTTCAGCAAGTTTAATATTGAAACCATTGATCCTGTGGGGGAGAAGTTTAACCCAGAGCAGCATCAGGCGATTTCAATGCAAGAAAGTACTGACGTTGAGCCGAATACCGTAGTAACGGTATTTCAGAAAGGGTATTTGTTGAATGGTCGTATTTTACGACCCGCTATGGTGATTGTAGCCAAAGCCCCGAGTGCTGACGTAGAAAAAAATGAAGAGAATGACAATTCTTGATTGAAAATGAGGGAGTTGACCTCATATCAAGGGTAAGTAGTTCAGAAATAGTTAATTTAAGTTTGGAGAAATAAATGGCAAAGATTATAGGTATTGACCTTGGGACCACAAATTCTTGTGTGGCGATTTTGGAAAATGGAAAGCCTCGTGTTATAGAAAATAGTGAAGGGGCTCGTACGACGCCGTCTGTGGTGGCGTTTTCTAGTGATGATGAAGTGTTGGTCGGACAGTCTGCAAAACGTCAGGCGGTGACTAATCCGACCAATACTTTATTTGCAATTAAGCGGTTAATTGGTCGTCGATTTAAAGATGATGTCGTTCAAAAAGATATTAGCATGGTGCCCTATAAGATTGTTGAGGCAGAAAATGGTGATGCTTGGGTCGAAGGGAACGGTAAAAAAATTGCTGCTCCTGAGGTTTCAGCACGCGTTTTAATGAAGTTAAAGAAAGATGCTGAGGCTTTTTTAGGTGAAGAAGTGACTGAAGCAGTAGTTACGGTTCCAGCGTATTTTAATGATTCTCAGCGTCAGGCAACAAAAGATGCGGGTCGAATTGCTGGATTGGATGTTAAGCGTATTATCAATGAGCCGACAGCGGCGGCCTTGGCATTCGGTTTGGACCAGCCTAAAGGTGATATGACCGTTGCTGTTTATGACTTGGGTGGAGGAACATTTGATGTTTCGTTAATTGAAATTGCAGAGGTAGAAGGTGAATACCAGTTTGAAGTGTTGTCGACTAACGGTGATACTTTCTTAGGTGGTGAAGATTTTGATTTACGTATAATTGATTATTTGTCAGACGAATTCCAAAAAGAAAATGGAATGGATTTACACAATGACCCCATGGCTTTGCAGCGACTTAAAGAAGCTGCGGAGAAAGCGAAAATAGAATTATCATCAAGTCAGCAAACAGATATTAATTTACCGTATATTACGGCAGATTCGACGGGTCCTAAACATTTGAATGTTAAGTTAACACGTGCAAAATTAGAATCTTTAGTTGAAGACTTGATTGAGCGGACTAGAAAGCCGTGTGAGGTTGCACTAAAAGATGCAGGTTTGTCTGCTAAAGATATAAGTGATGTTATTTTGGTCGGTGGTCAAACCAGAATGCCTAAAGTTCAGGACTTGGTTGAGAACTTTTTTGGTAAAGAGCCGCGTAAGGATATTAATCCTGACGAAGCTGTTGCATTAGGTGCTGCAGTTCAAGCCGGTGTTTTAGGCGGGGACGTTAAGGATGTCTTGTTGTTAGATGTAACGCCATTGTCGTTGGGTATTGAAACCATGGGCGGTGTTATGACTAAGTTGATTGATAAGAATACAACCATTCCAACGAATGCGTCGCAAGTCTTTTCAACAGCGGAAAACAATCAAACAGCGGTGACAGTCCATGTTCTGCAAGGTGAACGAGAAGTTGCATCAGGCAATAAATCATTAGGGCGATTTGACTTGGCTGATATTCCGCCAGCACCTCGAGGAACACCGCAAATTGACGTTGTTTTTGATATTGATGCGAATGGTATTTTACATGTTTCGGCAAAAGATAAAGCAACGGGTAAAGAGCAGTCAGTTGTTATTAAAGCATCAAGTGGTTTGTCGGATGAAGATGTTGAACGTATGCTTAAAGATGCTGAGCTTCATGCCGATGAGGATCGTAAATTAACGGAATTGGTTGGAGCCAGAAATCAGGCCGAGTCAATGATTAATGCGGTTGAGAAATCGATTAAAGAATTAGCCGATCAAGTTCAAGACGATGAGAAAACAGCGATAGAAGCGGCAGTGAGTGATTTGCAAGAAGCACTTAAAAGCGATGATAAAGAGGCCATTGAAACTAAAACAGCAGCATTGACAGAGCTTTCTGGTAAATTAGCAGAACGAGCTTATGCGCAGAAGGCAGAAGGCGCTGATGATGGTCAAGGGCCGTCAGATGCAGAAGCCGGTGCTGAATCAGTCGAAGATGTTGTTGATGCTGAGTTTGAAGAAGTTAAAGATGAGAAAAAAGACGGCTAATTTTACTGTGTTGAGAATAAGTGTATTGTAGTTAGGTATCACTTATCGGTAGTGCATTAAGGTTGTTCATATTTATTAACTATTTATAGAAAAACCGCTGGTTTTGCCAGCGGTTCTTTACGTTATGGCAAAAGAAGATTATTACAAATTACTAAATGTTGCTAAGAATGCTAGTGATAGTGAGCTTAAAAAAAATTATCGCCGGCAGGCAATGAAGTATCATCCAGACAGAAATACGAGTGATCCAAGCGCTGAGGTAAAGTTCAAAGAAGTTAAAGAGGCTTATGAGGTGTTGTCAGACCCTAGTAAACGCTCCGCTTATGACCAGTTTGGTCATGCGGGTGTTGATGGTTCGATGGGTGGAGGCCCGGGTGGTTTTGGTGGTGACGCAGGATTCAGTGATGTTTTTGGCGATGTTTTTGGTGATATTTTTGGCGGTGGTGGCGGGCGTCGAGGAGGCTCTAGTCGTGGGTCGGACTTGTCTTATAATATGTCATTGACTTTGGAAGAGGCCGTAGCTGGAACTGAAGTGAAGATTAAAATTCCAGTTAAAGCAGCGTGTGATGAATGTAAGGGTTCTGGCGCGCGTAAAGGAACAAGACCGGTTTCTTGTGGAACGTGTCATGGACAGGGTCAGGTTCGTATGCAGCAAGGGTTCTTTTCCGTGCAGCAAACATGTCCAAGTTGTCGTGGTTCAGGGCAACAGATTAAGGATGCTTGTGGTAAGTGTCATGGTCAAGGGCGAGTTCAAGAAACTAAAGTGCTTTCTGTTAAAGTGCCTGCTGGTGTTGACACGGGGGACCGTATCCGGTTGTCCGGTGAAGGTGAGGCGGGAGCGCAAGGTGCCCCAGTGGGCGATTTGTATGTGGAAATGAATGTGAAACCGCATACTATTTTTAAACGTGATGGGGCTGATTTGTTTTGTGAGGTGCCAGTTAGTTTTGCCACCGTGTGTTTAGGTGGGCAAATTGCTGTGCCGACATTGAAAGGTAAAGTTAAATTAAAAATTCCTGCGGAATCTCAGACTGGCAAATCATTTCGATTGCGAGGTAAAGGCGTAAAGCCTGTTCGAGGGGGTTCTACAGGGGACTTGTTATGTCAGATAGTTATTGAAACACCCGTTCGATTGACGCGGGAGCAAAAATCTATCGTTAAGGGGTTAGATGAAGCATTATCTGCTGGAGGCCAAAAACACAGCCCGCAAGAACATGGTTGGACTGATGGCGTAAAGCAGTTTTTTGATAAATTGACAGGATAAGTTTATGAGGCGAATAGCGATTGTCGGTGCATCGGGGCGAATGGGGCAATGCTTGATTGCTGCAACGCAATTGCATGAAGGTACTGCGCTAACGGGTGCTATCTCTAGACCGTCAAGTACCAGTCAAGGGCAAGATTCTGGGGTTATGGCTGGATTGGTAAAAAATGATGTCACAGTGACCGACAATTTATCAGCGGTTTTAGCGGATGTTGATGTGGTGATTGATTTCACGTTGCCTGAAGTGACTATGGAATATTTGGCGATGTGCCAGCAAGCCGGTAAAGCTATTGTCATTGGAACGACGGGTTTTAATGAGGCTCAAAAGGCGATCATTGCTCAAGCTGCTGAGCACATTCCAGTTGTTTTTGCCCCTAATATGAGCATTGGCATTAATTTGTCATTGAAGTTATTAGCGATGGCAGCACAAGTTCTGGGCGATAATGTTGACGTTGAAATTATTGAGGCACATCACAGGCATAAGCTCGATGCCCCATCGGGTACGGCACTCAGAATGGGTGAGGTGATAGCGGAGGTGCTTGATAAAGATTTGCATCAGCATGCGATTTATGGACGAAAAGGGCGTACTGAGGAGCGAGATCGGAAGACGATTGGCTTCTCAACGATTAGAGCAGGTGATATTGTCGGCGAACATACGGTTATGTTTGCCGATGAGGGTGAGCGAATTGAAATTACCCATAAGGCAACCAGTCGAATGACATTTGCGAAGGGGGCTGTGCGTGCGGCAGTTTGGTTACAGGATAAGCCTGCTGCATTATATGATATGCAGGATGTTTTGGGATTAAAAAGCTGAGGGTTGAAACGCGATGAGGACTGGGTTGGGACTGTTGTTTGTTAACAGTGTTTATAGGTGTTCTTTTAAACTGATAGACCCAGCGATGAATATCTCGTAAAATTGTCACTAATAAGTGGTTTTCAGTAATATTGTTGTGTATGACGGGAGTCGGTTTAAGTAACCCCCTCCCGTTTTGTGCATTTGAGGTGGTTCGGTTTGAAGAAAAACGCAATATTAGTTCTTGAGGATGCAACCTGTTTTGAAGGGGTTTCTGTAGGGATTGAGGGCACGACTGTTGGGGAGGTAGTGTTTAATACTTCATTAACAGGCTATCAAGAGATTTTGAGTGACCCTTCTTATGCCCGTCAATTGGTTACCTTAACCTACCCTCATATAGGTAACGTGGGTGTCAATGATGAAGATAATGAGTCGGGGCAAGTTTTTGCTAGTGGTCTGGTGATAAGAGATTTGCCGCTATTAGCCAGTAATTGGCGATCGGAAATGAGTCTTGAGCAGTATTTAGAGCAACATAAAGTCGTTGCTATCGCCGATATTGATACCCGTAAGTTAACGCGTATTTTGCGCGATAAAGGGGCGCAGCGAGGGTGTATTATCGCCGGCGAGGCGGTGGATGCTTCAATCGCGGAACAGCACATTACTCAATTCCCGGGGTTAAAAGGCATGGATTTAGCGAAAGAAGTGTCGGTTCATGCTAAGTATGCATGGACAGAAGGTGTTTGGCAGTTAGGTCAAGGGCGTAAACAGAATAATTTGGGTCAAAAGCATGTGGTTGCTTATGATTTTGGTGTTAAACGCAATATTCTCAGGTTGTTAGTCGATCGAGGGTGTCGATTAACAGTCGTTCCTGCAACAACACCAGCCGCTGAGGTATTGGCCTTGAGGCCTGATGGAGTGTTCCTTTCAAATGGCCCCGGCGATCCAGAGCCGTGTGATTATGCTATTAGCGCTATTCGTGAGATTCTTGATTGGAAGCTACCTGTCTTTGGGATCTGTCTTGGCTATCAGTTGTTGGCGTTGGCCAGTGGTGCAAAAACTGAAAAGATGAAGTTTGGCCACCACGGTGCTAATCATCCTGTTAAGGAAAAGGCGACGGGACGCGTTATGATTAGTAGTCAGAATCATGGTTTTGCCGTGGATGAAGCAACATTGCCAGATTGTTTAGTGGCAACTCATCACTCATTGTTTGATGGTAGTTTGCAAGGTGTTGAGCGTACCGATTGTCCTGCTTTTGGTTTTCAGGGCCACCCTGAGGCGAGCCCAGGTCCTCATGATATTGTAGGTTTCTTCGATCGTTTTATGGCTAATATGAATTAGCATGCATAGTATTTATTGATATTAATTTTTTTCAGCTTGTAATTTAAAAATATTTAACATGCCAAAAAGAACCGACATAAAATCTATTTTGTTGTTAGGCGCAGGCCCAATTGTTATTGGACAAGCGTGTGAGTTTGATTATTCCGGTACGCAAGCCTGTAAGGCTTTGCGTGAAGAAGGTTATCGAGTTATTTTGGTTAATTCAAATCCGGCAACAATTATGACCGATCCGCAGACAGCGGATGTGATTTATATTGAGCCTATTGATTGGCAAATGGTTGCTAAAATTATTGAAAAAGAACGTCCCGATGTTGTTTTGCCAACGATGGGTGGGCAAACAGCATTAAATTGTGCGTTAGATCTTGAGCGCAATGGCATTTTGGCTAAATTTAATGTTGAGATGATTGGTGCCAGTAAAGAGGCTATCGATAAGGCGGAAGATCGAGAATTATTTAAGCAGGCGATGATCAAAATAGGCTTTGATGTGCCTAAATCAGCAGTCGCATCCACGTTAGAGCAGGCGCAAGAAATTCTATCAGAAGTGGGTTATCCCGCTGTTGTAAGGCCTTCTTTTACCCTAGGTGGAAGTGGTGGCGGGATTGCTTATAATAAAGAAGAGTTCGTTGATATTTGTGCGCGTGGTTTGGATTTATCTCCAACAAACGAGTTGCTTATCGAGGAATCCGTTTTAGGCTGGAAAGAATATGAAATGGAGGTGGTGCGAGATTGTCTAGATAACTGCATCATTGTTTGTTCGATAGAAAACTTTGATCCCATGGGCGTGCATACGGGTGACTCTATCACAGTGGCGCCTGCTCAGACGCTTACGGATAAAGAATATCAGATTCTTCGTAATGTTTCGTTAGCGGTTTTGCGTGAAATTGGTGTTGATACCGGCGGTTCGAATGTGCAGGTGGCTATAAACCCTGATGATGGACGTATGGTTGTTATTGAGATGAATCCGCGGGTCTCGCGTTCATCAGCATTAGCTTCTAAAGCAACCGGTTTTCCGATTGCAAAAGTTGCGGCTAAATTAGCGATAGGCTATACCCTAGATGAATTAAAAAATGAAATCACCGGTGGCGCAACGCCAGCTTCATTTGAGCCGACAATAGATTATGTGGTCACTAAGGTTCCCCGATTTACATTTGAAAAATTTCCGCAGGCAAATGATCGGCTGACGACACAAATGAAGTCAGTAGGCGAAGTGATGGCCATTGGCCGAACATTTCAGGAGTCGTTGCAAAAAGCTTTACGCGGATTAGAAACCGGAATGACCGGGTTGAATGAAATTGTTGACTTGAGTTTGCCTGAGACAGAAGAGGTTTTACAACATGAAATTAGCCAACCTGGGCCTGAACGGCTTTGGTATGTGGCCGATGCATTCCGTGCTGGCTGGTCATTAGACAAGATCCATGCAGTGAGTCGGATAGACCCGTGGTTTTTAATGCAAATTAGTGACCTCATTGCCACTGAAAATCAGGTGCATGGTCAAGACGTATCTGCCTTGAATTATGATGACCTTTGGCGCTTGAAACGAAAGGGTTTTTCTGATTTACGATTGGCTGAATTGTTAGCTTGTTCAGAATCAGAGTTGTTTTATCTGCGTCATCAATTAGGGGTTCGACCGGTATTTAAAAGAATTGATTCTTGTGCGGCTGAGTTTTCTTCTGATACGGCCTACTTGTATTCAACCTATGAAGAAGAGTGTGAGGCGCGACCCACCGAGAAAGAAAAAATTATTATCTTGGGTGGGGGCCCTAATCGGATCGGGCAAGGGATTGAGTTTGATTATTGCTGTGTGCATGCAGCCCTTGCGTTAAAAGAAGATGGTTTTGAAACCATTATGATCAATTGTAATCCGGAAACTGTTTCTACTGATTTTGATACCTCTGATCGGTTATATTTTGAGTCTTTAGTCCTTGAGGATGTGCTGGAAATCGTTGCTGTTGAGAAGCCTAAAGGCGTTATTGTTCAGTATGGTGGACAAACACCGTTAAAATTAGCGAGAGCATTAGAAGCCGCTGGTGTGCCTATTATTGGAACTTCACCTGAGTCAATTGATTTGGCGGAAGATAGAGAGCGATTTAAGAGTTTATTAGAGCAGTTAGGGCTTAAGCAACCTCCTAATGAAACGGCGCGATCAGTCGAAGAAGCAATTGGCGCTGCGCGTGATTTAGGATACCCCTTAGTCGTTAGACCTTCTTATGTTTTAGGCGGTCGAGCTATGGAAATTGTTTTTAACGAAGACGGTTTGCAGCGGTATATGAAGGAGGCTGTGAGTGTTTCTAATGAATCGCCGGTATTATTGGATCGGTTCTTGAGTAATGCGGTGGAAATGGATGTCGATGCTATTTTTGATGGCGAGACGGTACTTATTGGTGGCTTAATGGAGCATATTGAGCAAGCCGGAGTGCATTCAGGTGATTCTGCCTGTTCGTTGCCACCTTATAGCATTAGTTTACCTATTCAGGCGGAATTGCGTGAGCAAGCAGCAAAGTTAGCTCGTGCATTAGATGTAGTCGGCTTGATGAACATTCAGTTTGCTGTTCAGGGCGAAGAGGTTTTTATTATTGAGGTGAATCCGAGAGCGTCTCGGACGGTTCCTTTTGTTTCAAAAGCGACAGCGTATCCATTGGCTAAGATTGCAGCACGCTGTATGGCAGGACGCTCTTTAAAAGATCAAGGAATTACGCAAGAAGTGGTTCCTGAATATTTCTCAGTTAAAGAGGCGGTTTTTCCTTTTATTAAGTTTCCCGGTGTCGATCCGTTGTTGGGTCCAGAAATGAAGTCCACCGGTGAAGTCATGGGTGTCGGAAAAAGCTTTGGGGAGGCTTTTGCAAAATCGCAACGCGCCGCTGGTGTTCATTTGAATCAATCTGGAACGGTTTTAATTAGTGTTAAGGACCAGGATAAGGCAAAGGTCGTTGAGATTGCTAGGATGTTAACATCTAAAGGCTATAAGTTGATTGCAACAGCAGGGAGTGCTGTTGTCATTACCGAAGGTGGTTACGAGTGTGCCGTTGTACATAAGGTTAATCAGGGGCGCCCGAACACCGTAGATATGATAAAGAATGATCAGATTCAACTCATTATTAATACCACGGAAGGGGCTAAAGCAATCACTGATTCATTTACGATGCGAAGGGCTGCTTTACAACATGGCGTGGCTTATTTTACAACCATGGCAGGCGCGAGTGCGATGTGTTTAGGGTTGGGTGAGTTAGAGAGTATTACGGTGAACAGTTTGCAAGAGTTACATGAGCAGTTAGGGTAAGTCTTGTCGTGGCCGTTTTTTTAGATTATGAGAGTTAAATTATGAATAAAGTTCCGTTAACCGTTTCTGGTGCTGAAAAATTACGCGCAGAAGTGTTTGAGTTAAAAACAGTTGTGCGTCCCAGAATAATTAACGCTATTGCTGAAGCGAGGGAGCACGGTGATTTAAAGGAAAATGCTGAATATCATGCGGCACGAGAACAGCAGAGTTTTGCGGAAGGACGTATTGCTGAGATAGAAGGTAAGTTATCTAATGCGCAAGTCATTGACGTGACGCAAATGAATGCCGGCGGGAAGGTTATTTTTGGGGCAACAGTAGAGATTGAAGATATTGATAGTGGTGCAACGGTCACCTATCAAATTGTGGGTGAAGATGAAGCAGACATTAAAGCGGGGCGTATTTCAGTGGGGTCGCCAATTGCTCGCGCATTAATTGGTAAAGAAGTAGAGGATGTGGTGACGGTTAAAGCTCCTGTCGGGGATAAGGAGTACGAAATATTGAGTATTAAATATATTTAATTATTTGGATTCTTTCGGTAAATGACTGAGATTTGACCGATTTGCTGGATCAGTTCTGAGCGCGTTCTTTGGCAAAGTGTTTGGGTGAGTTGTTTGCGTAATTCACGATCATTGGTTCGTATTTTGATTTTCACCAATTCATGATCGTTTAAGGTGATTTCCGTTTCTGCAATGACAGCTTCAGTTAATCCTGCTTGACCTACGGTGACAACTGGTTTTAATCGATGTGCGTCAGCACGTAATTTCTTTTTTTCGATAGTATTCACGAGGTTATCCTTTAAATTTCCAAAGGTAATTTTACACTAAAAGCGGAAGGGTATGGGGCGAAGTAAGAGCAGTAATCAATGGTTACAAGAGCACTTTAACGATGAATTTGTAAAGCAAGCTCAAGTGCAAGGCTTTCGTTCGCGTGCAGTGTTTAAGTTACAGGAAATTCAGAAAAAAGATAATTTTATCCGTCCGGGTATGAATGTCGTTGACCTTGGTGCAGCGCCTGGCGCATGGTTGCAATATGTCAAACGATTATTGAAAGGGCAGGGGCGAATTGTTGGGCTGGATATTTTGCCTATTGAAGCGATTGAAGGGGTGCATTGTGTTCGGGGTGATTTTCGAGAAGAGGTGGTAATGGCTGAGCTATCTCGGGTTCTTGAAAACATTCCTGTCCATGTGGTTTTGTCAGATATGGCGCCTAATTTGACCGGTAATAAAGCGATAGATCAGCCGCAATCAATTTATTTAGCAGAATTAGCCTTGGAGATGGCAGATACCGTTTTAAGTGCTGATGGCTGTTTTGTGGTTAAAGTTTTTCAAGGAGAGGGTTTTGATGCGTATAAAAAATCGGTCAGTGCGGTATTCTCTAAGGTATTGATTCGTAAGCCTAAGGCTTCAAGACCTAGAAGTAAAGAGGTTTATATTGTAGGTAAAGGGTTTAAAAACAATAATTAGCCCATATGTTGGTAAGGTTAGTTAATAAAAAGTTAGTATTGAATTGTTGCCGCTGTGAAAGTGTATTTCAAAGCTGATTGAGTAACGAATTAATACTAAAGAGGCAGTGACTTGTTACAATGTTCCTGTTTTCATGAATAATAATACGGTTAAAGACGGTTAGGTTAAAAATTATGTTAAAAAATATTTTACTGTGGGTTGTTATCGGTATTGCACTAATGTCGGTATTTAATGGTTTTGCCCCCAAAGACCGTAATGATTCAACATTGTCTTATTCACGTTTTATTGAGGCG
>JASMBU010000017.1 GCA_030753675.1 Methylococcales bacterium | reverse complement strand
TGAAGTATTTGCCGGCAAATCATTGGTTCAGCGCCATCAATTAGTTTATCAAGCCTTAGGCGACATGATGAAGCAAGAAATTCATGCTCTGGGTATAGATGCTTCAACACCTCAAGAAAAACAATAAGGACCTTAAAACAATGAAATCTTTTTTACTTATTATCGTTACTACCCTTTTTTTAACAGCTTGTGGAGACCTTAAAAAAACCACTGAAACGGAACCTACTATAGATATCAGCGATGCCGTGGCTATTGTCAATGGTGCTTATATCAGTAAAGAGTCACTTGAAAACTTAACGCAAGAGATTCACCAACGTTCTCCAGGTGCTACTTTTGTGCAAAAAGATTTAATCGAAGAACTAATTCAAAGAAAACTATTAGTGGGTGAATCAAAAAAATATAATTTAACCGATGACCCTGAGGTTGCCAAGAAAATTCGTGCACTCACAAATACAATTTTAGCTCAGTCAGCGCTACATCATTTTTTAAAGACCCATGAGATTTCTGATGAGGAATTAAAAGCCGAATACGATAAGCAAGTTGTTGGCGGTGGCGGTGAAGAATATAAAGCGCGTCATATTCTGGTTAAAACAGAGGATGAGGCAAAAGAAATCATAAGCAGCCTTGACCAAGGTAGTGATTTTGTAACCTTGGCTAAAGAAAAATCAACCGGACCTTCTGCCGTTAACGGAGGTGATTTAGGATGGTTCTCGCCGCAGCAAATGGTTCCTCCTTTTACAGCTGCCGTGGTTGCATTAGAAAATGGTCAACACAGTAAAACGGCAGTTAAAACAGATTTTGGCTGGCATATTGTCTTACGTGAAGATTCTAGAGCGAAGCAACCCCCGGCTTTTGAAGCCATTAAGAAACAACTTTTACCGACTTTACAACGTCAAAAAGTTCAAGAGTATCTTGCAGGCTTACGTGATAGCGCGGAAGTTGACCTTTTAGTCAGTGAACCCGTAGAAGATGGGGCTACAAGTGATGAACCGTTAAAGGTACGCGCCATTGATGAAACTCCTGCGAAGGCGAAACCTGAAACAGAATCAGCCGCTCCAGCTGAAAGCACTGAAAAAGAACTCACCGAATAAGAGACAGCGTGCTTTTTTTAAAGTTTGGACAAACAGTACGCTTTGGTTTTTTACCGTATAGCGTACTGTTTGATCTTTCTTAAAAGGGATCAGTGCCCTTTTGTGGGCGTCTTGATTAATGGCCAAAACCTGTATGGGTCATTGGGTTTAACCGTACAGTGTTCTTGAAAATGCCTATTCAGGCGAGAAGTTAAAAAAAGCCCATTCAGGTTATTTTACTGATGTGTTGCAAGATAAACTGTAATGTTTTTTGTCCTCTAAATTCATTGCTGTTTAGTTTATAGACGGCCTTTATTTGACGAACACCTAGCCAGGTTTCTGGTTGCTCTATAAAGAAATAAATCGCATCAATTATTTTTTCACCTTCCGGTAACCGTAAAACAAATTTCAAATGGTGTTCGCCCACAATTCGAACCTGTAAAACATCAAAAACCCCTTCAAACTGTGGCTCGGGAAATTTTTGCCCCCAAGGACCTGCCGCGGTAAGTTGCGCAGTAAATGCTAATGTCAAATAATCTTCAGTTAATGCGCCGTCGGTATAAATTTGTGGCGTTAAATCAAAGTTCAAGAGTAATTGTTGAGTGCGCTTAGCAAACGCTTGGGCAAACTGGGTGTAGTCTTTTGAATCAATCGTTAACCCTGCAGCCATGGCATGACCGCCAAATTTTGATAATAGTTGTGGCTGTTGTGTAGCAATATCATTTAAAACATCACGAATATGGATTGGCGTAATGGATCTGGCCGAGCCTTTAAGTTGACCGTTGTCAGCTTGGGCAAAAGCAATAACGGGTCTGTTAATCTTGTCCTTGATTCGAGAGGCTAGAATACCGATCACCCCCTGATGCCAGTGTTGATCGTATAAACACAATGCTGGTGCTGTAGCGTTAAGGTTATCTTCGGGTAAAGATGCCAGTATGGTCATTGCACTTTGTTTCATATCAGATTCTATTTCTTTGCGCTCCTTATTGAGTTGATCTAATTGTTGCGCCATTGCTTCGCTATGCGCGGCATCGGAGGTTAATAAACATTCGATGCCTAGCGCCATATCATCTAGGCGCCCTGCTGCATTAAGCCGCGGTGCTATCGCAAAACCTAAATCGGTTGCCGACAAGTTTTTTTGCTGACGTCCTGAAATTTTAATAAGACTATTGATCCCAGAACAACCTCTTCCAGCTTTAATACGCAATAAACCTTGATGTACTAGAATTCTATTAACATGATCAAGCGGTACCACATCAGCAACTGTCCCTAAAGCCACTAAGTCAAGGAGCTGAGCAAGATTAGGTTGGCTAATCTTGTTTTTAGTAAACCATTTGTTTGAACGTAATTCGGCACGAAGTGCTAATAAGACATAGAAAATGACACCGACACCGGCTAAAGCCTTACTTGGAAATTGATCATCTATTAAATTAGGATTCACAATAGCTTGCGCGGCTGGGAGGATCTCGCCGGGTAAATGATGGTCGGTAATCAAAACATCGATACCCGCTTTTTGGGCGCTCTCAACTCCTTCAAGGCTAGAAATACCATTATCAACGGTAATGATAATATCCGGCTTGGATTGTGCTGCCAACGCAACAATTTCAGGGGTTAGCCCATAACCGTATTTAAAGCGATTAGGCACTAAATAACTGACGTGTTGTGCGCCTAGTAAGCGCAATCCTCGCATGGCAACACTGCAGCTGGTTGCGCCATCGGCATCAAAATCAGCAACGATGAGGATTTTTCTTTGTTCGCTTAGCGCCGTAGTTAATGCGGAAACCATTGTGGTCATACCGGATAAAAGCGACGGTGAAGGCAATTGGGTTAAAGAATAATCCAGTGACTGGGGGGTGTAAATATCCCGAGAGAGATAAATGCGTTTTAAAACAGAATCAAGATCTCCGAGTTGATCGCGTTGATAATCAACGGTGCGTTGAACTATTTTCTTTAACATAAATTGAAGCCGTTACAAATAGTCATTTGTAACGGTTCTATGAGTCACAAGAAATAGGATGCGGTTATAAGCTATCAAGAATAGCTTTTTTGACAGCACCCAGTTCTGCGTCAACAGTGGTCGGTTTAATGGTTGATTGTGCAATAGCGGTATCAGGATCTTTTAAACCATTACCGGTTAAGGTACAGACTATTTTACTGCCTTCGGGTATTTTACCTGAAGCAATATCTTTAAATGCTCCAGCTAGAGAGGTTGCTGAGGCAGGCTCGCAGAAAATACCTTCATAAGCAGAAAGCATTTTTTGTGCTTCAAGTATTTTTTCATCTGCAAAGCAGTCAAACCAGCCACCTGATTCTTTTTGAGCCATCCAAGCTGAGTCCCACGATTGTGGGTGACCAATACGAATAGCCGTGGCGACTGTTTCAGGATCATCGACCATATAGCCTAAAGTAAAAGGCGTCGCGCCGGCAGCTTGGTAGCCACACATAATAGGTCGTTTTTTGACGACGGCTTTAAGTGCACCTTGGTCAGTTGAATATTCTTGGTACCCTTTCCAATAAGCTGTGATATTGCCTGCATTACCGACCGGTAAGCAATGATAATCAGGTGCATCACCTAATTCATCAATAATTTCAAAAGCAGCAGTTTTTTGACCTTCAATTCGATACGGGTTAATAGAGTTGACGATGGTTACCGGAGCATGGTCGACGATCTCTTTAACTAAGCGCATACCGTCATCAAAATTGCCATTAATTTGAATGATTTTAGCGCCATACATTAAGGTTTGGGCCAGTTTTCCTTGCGCTATCTTACCGTCAGGAATGAGTACAAATGCCTTAATACCGGCACGGACAGCATAGGCCGCCGCTGAGGCTGAAGTGTTACCTGTCGAGGCACAAATAATCGCTTCACTCCCTTCAAACACCGCTTGGGTTACTGCTGAGGTCATGCCGCGGTCTTTAAAAGATCCGGTTGGATTTAGCCCTTCAAATTTGGCATAAATTTCAACCTCTTTACCGATCGCCCGAGGGATATTGTGCAATGGGATCAGAGGGGTATTCCCTTCACCAATGCTGATGATACGGGTATCAGAACTAAACGGTAGTCGTTCTTGGTATCGTTCAATGATACCTGTGTAATGTGTTCTGAATGCCATGAATTTATCCTAATGTTTCGACGCGAATACGTTTGACGTTGCCAATAACCGTATCAAGATTTTCTATTTGGGCAATAGAATGGTTAAGTTTTTCTTCCAGTGCTTTTGACGTGATAATAATGACATCTACTTCAGTCCCTTCCGTGGAGGGTTCTTTTTGAATTAAGGCTTCAATATTAATGCCTTGTGAAGATAAAATATTGGTTAGATCAGCCAGGACGCCTAAATTATCAGCAACGGTTATTCGTAAGTAATAAGGAACAACAATCTGATTAATCGGCAATATAGGGTCTGCTGATAAGGCAGGTGCTTGAAAGGATAGGTGCGGTATCAAATGTTGTGGATCAGCATTAATATTTCTAACTACATCAATGATATCAGCAATAACTGCTGAGGCCGTGGGTTCAGCCCCTGCCCCCGGGCCATAGTAAAGCGTGGGTCCTACTGCATCGCCTTGAACGACAACGGCATTTAAAACCCCATCAACATTGGCCAATAATCTTTTATCGGGTATTAAGGCGGGGTGGACACGTAATTCAATGCCTTGATCGGTTCTACGGGCGATCCCTAAATGTTTAATTCGGTACCCTAATTCTTCGGCGTATTGAACGTCTTGTTGAGAAATTTGAGTAATGCCCTCATGGTACAGTTGTTCAAATTGCAGAGGAATACCAAAGGCCATTGCGGCCAGAATAGTTAACTTATGGCCTGCATCAATGCCTTCTACATCGAATGTTGGATCCGCTTCCGCATAGCCTAATGCTTGTGCTTCTGTTAAAACATCGGCGAAATCACGGCCCTTATCACGCATTTCCGTTAGGATAAAGTTACCGGTACCATTGATAATACCCGCTAACCATTCAATTTTATTGGCACTAAGGCCTTCTCGGATCGCTTTAATAATGGGTATTCCACCGGCTACAGCGGCCTCAAATAAGACCATAACGCCTTTTTCTTGAGCGAGGGCAAAAATCTCAGTGCCGTGCAATGCAATCAATGCTTTATTGGCAGTTACAACATGTTTGCCGTTATTGATTGCGGTGATGACTAATTTTTTGGCAAGCGTATCGCCACCAATTAATTCAACGACCACATCGACATCTTTATGATTAACAATCGTAAATGAGTCTGTTGTTAATTCAATACCAGCGGTATCACAGATCCTGTTACGAGAAAGGTCTTTAACCGAGGCATGAGTGACTTTAAGCGTACAACCAATGCGGCGCGTTATTTCTTCCGCATTACGGTTTAGTACATTAACCGTGCCACCGCCAACCGTTCCGAGTCCTAACACGCCTATTCTTACAAGATCCAAATCAAGCTCCACTTTAAATTATGATAGATGGTCAAACGTGTATTATACCGCGTTGTAACCTTTGAGCATATCACGAATGCTACGGATGGCTTGGCGGGTTCTGTGTTCATTCTCAATAAGGCTAAAACGAACAAATTGATCGCCATATTGTCCAAAACCTATTCCAGGTGATACCGCGACTTTACTTTCGATCAGTAACTTTTTAGAAAATTCGAGTGAGCCCATGGCTTTAAATTGGTCTGGGATGGGTGCCCAGACAAACATCGTAGCTTTGGGTTTTTCAACAGGCCATCCAATGGCGTTTAACCCATCGCATAATACATTACGTCTTTTTCGGTACATTTCGCAGATCTCAGCCACACAATCTTGCGGTCCTTCTAAGGCGGTAATGGCGGCGACTTGTATCGGGGTGAACATCCCGTAATCAAGATAAGATTTAATCCGCGTTAACGCGGCAATTAACTCAGGGTTACCACACATAAAACCGACACGCCAACCGGGCATATTATAGCTTTTAGAGAGTGAGAAAAATTCAACTGCAATTTCTTTAGCCCCTGGGACTTGAAGAATAGACGGTGCTTTATAACCATCAAAAACAATATCGGCATAGGCAATGTCATGCACAACCCATATTTTATATTCTTTAGCAATCGCAACCACTTTTTCAAAAAAATCTAAGTCCACACATTGTGTAGTTGGGTTGCCCGGAAAATTTAAAATAAGCATTTTAGGGCGCGGCCAAGAGTCAATGATGGCATTTTCAAGCTCTTGAAAAAAATCCACACCCTCTTCCATACGGATATGACGTAAATCAGCCCCCGCAATAACGACACCGTAAGGATGGATGGGGTAGGCAGGATTAGGAACCATGACCACATCGCCGGGGCCTAAGGTGGCTAAGGCTAAATGGGCTAAGCCCTCTTTTGAACCAATAGTGACAATCGCTTCGGTTTCAGGATTAAGGTCGACATCAAAACGTTTTTTATACCAGTTGCAAATGGCCTTTCTTAAGCGCGGAATGCCTTTAGAAATGGAATAACGGTGGGTATCATTACGGTGTGTTGCATCAACCATTTTATCAACGATATGTCGCGGTGTCGGTTGATCTGGATTTCCCATTCCAAAGTCAATAATATCTTCCCCAGCAGCACGGGCTTTTGCTTTTAAATCATTAACAATATTAAAAACATAAGGGGGTAAGCGGTTAATGCGCTGAAATTCATCCATTGAGCTATTCACGTTGTCACTTTAAATTGTATATTTTGGCATGATTTTAGAGCCAATAAAATAAAATTATACTTTTCTCCCCGAGACATGCCCTATTGATGGATTGCTAAGATAAAACAAAGTCTTCTTAACGGTACGGGTCTGATTTTAGTAAACTGTTAATCATGATTTACGGTAAACAGTATTTTTGTAGGGTTCTGGGTGGTTTATTTTTTATTTTAATGGGGTTGTTTAGTACTGCCCAAGCACAAACTGGTGTTGCAGTTTTAGATTTTGAACTTAGAGATATGACGTTAGCACCCGGTATTCCTTCTGAATTAGAACGTACGGCAGCGATTAAGCCAATGCTGGAAACTCAGTTAGCAACGGCTGGTTATCAGATTCAACCAGTCACATCGAATTTGCAAGCAGAACTGGACGGCGGTGTAGGCTACCTTTTTGATCATCCAGATGTTGCCGCTCAATTAGCGCGAGTAACGCAGGCAGATTATGTTTTAGTGGGCCGATTACATAAACCCAGTTTTCTATTTGCTTATTTGATAGTCAAACTTGTCGATGCTAAAACTGGAAAAATTAGCGCGCATTGGGTTGTTGAAGTGAAAGGGCCGCAGAAAAAGTTAACCTACAAAGGGGTAGAAAGCCTTGTGGTTAAAATCAATAGCTTTTTTAATGACAATAGGTCGCCCAAATATGGGACATTTGACACAAATTAAGAACACAGGGTGCGAAGATCTTATGTTGTCTACTTTAACTGTTATAATTCAAGCGAATTTAAAGGACTCAAGTTTTAGATTAAGACTCCCCCAGGATTTAATTTAAATAACAAGGATGTTATTAAGAAAAAGCTTCGCTGACTGTTGTTAGTGGGGCTTTTTTTAGAACTCAACCCGTATACCCATGTCGAAACCGCGCCCTGGTTGTGGTGCAATATTTCGAAGGTAAGACGTTGACTGACGTATGGTCTGATCCAAGATGTTTCTAGCATTTGCATAAAAAACGAGTCGAGAATGGCTATCTTCAACTACAGTCATATGGGTGCCGGCATTAAGTTGCCAATAGCCCTCCGTCGGGCTCTCATTATTTCCAGATCGTTGTTGGCTTTGAGCGCGTGTAAGCCGCACATGCGTCATTAGATCAGGGTGATGCCATGTTAATTGAAAACCATAACGTAACGGGGGTAAGCGAGGGATGTCGCCCTGGTTATCAAATGCCCCGTGGACATAATCACTAAAAAATTCAGCATCTAGATGGTGCGCCCCTATTGAGACGAGTGGCACCATGATTTGTAGTTCATAACCTTGGAATTGCGCATCATGTTGTTCAACGTTATAAACCTTATGGCAAGAGCCACTGTCACAGCTTTGACTGATCGATTCGGATACCAGATCATAATATTGATTGGAATGAATACGCGCCACATAATCGAGTATCCAGTTATGGTATAGATTAATATCGGCTTTTAATCCATCGGTTTCATAGTGGAACCCCAGTTCTATATTGCGTGCGGTTTCTTCCGTGAGACGCTGGCTGCCAACATCATAACTTTGCGTAGCAGGGTGTGAGCCGTTTATGAATAGTTCTTGGATATCTGGGGCCCGTTGAGAATGCGAAAAAGAGAGGCTCAGTGATAATGGTTCGGTCAGTTCCCAAAGACCCGAGACGGAGCCGCTAATCGGTGTATGATCAGTAGTGGCATGATTGTCTGGATTAATTGATTGATGCTCAACGCGCAAGCCCAATTCATAGATACCGTAGGAACTGTGTAAATCTTGAACGGTAAAAATGCCTATTGAATCAATGGATGATTTTGGCACAATAGCTTCATCACCCAGCGCTGAAAATTCGCTGTTTCGCGTTTGCAGCCCTAAAACGCCATGATCAAATAACCACCAAGCCGATTGGGCTATTTCCAACCGCCCTTCAAAACCTTCATGGTTATAAGTGGTTCCGGGTTGGTTGTTTTCAAGTTCAACATGTTGGTAGTCGTTGTAAGCCAAACGCATGAGAATATTGTCGATACTTTTTATCGGTTCAGACCATTCAGCTTTCAAATCATAACGGGTTTGTTTTGAATCAATACGAACAGTTTCATCGGTCTCTTCAGGTGGCACACCGTAATTATTCGTTTGATGATTAATTGAAAAACCAATGTATCCTGATTCACCGTTAATCGAAAAGCCAGCAGAGCCGACGTGCTTTCGCATTTGAGTATTAGCAAGACGGTTCTGGGAATTATAGGTTCCTCCTGCTTGACTCAGGTCAACAGCATAATCTGGAATTTGCAGAGCGACACTTTCACTAAAAACACCGTCAAGATGAAAGGCTAGAAAGGAATGATTTGCATCGACTTTAAGGGCAGTGGTTTTACCTTCATTAACGGTGTTATAGCGTTGCTCTACGGCCCCAGTAATGATGCTGTCAGGCGTTAAGATCGGAATCCTATTATCAATAATATTGACAACCCCTCCAATGGCACTACTGCCGTAGAGTAATGAAGAGGGACCTCTTAAAATCTCAATGCGATCTGCAAAAAAAGCATCAGTACTGTTGGCGTGATCTGGACTTAATGCGGAAACATCAAGACTACCTAGGCCGTTTTGCATCACACTAATGCGTGAGCCACTTTGTCCACGAATGACCGGTTGACCGACACCAGGGCCAAATGATTGACTGGTGATTCCGGGTTCATTGGCCAGTGTTTCGCCAATCGTCCCCGCCATTTTTTGTCTGAGATTGTCCCCTGCTAGAACCGTTACCGGTAATGCGGTATGGGCTACAGATTGATTAAGTGGAGCACTAACAATCAGTTTATCTAGGGCTTCTAGATGTTCGTTGTGACCGGTTAGATGTTGATGTTGCTCTGATGCTAAAAGGTGTTGATGCGGAAAAAGGAAACAAATGACTAAAAAAAAACGAGACATGGCAAACAAAGGGATTTTAAGGGTGCTTAGGTGTGAAAACAGGAATCGTTATTTTGTCATATTTTTTTAAAATTCCTAAAAATATTTCAGTCAAACTCCTCGTCGTTAATCTTTAAAGATTAATGGCATTATAAACGTTAACCGGCTAATAATTCCAGCCAATCGGCCTTACTGATTTTACCGCTAATACCTCGTCGATTATGATCTGCATCCAAAAAATACAGCCGTGGTATTTCGCCGTACCATTTTGAATCAATTTCATAGCGTAAGCGTTGTGAATTAGATTCTGCAAAAACCCATGAGTCAAGATCGCTTAGACCATTATCTTTGAGTGTGGCCAGAACTAAAGGCGCTTCGGAAATATCGTCAGTAGAAATCATAACGATAGGTAAATTGGGTCGTTCTTGGTGTATTTCTTTAATGGTTGCCATTTCTTTTAAACAAGAGGCGCAGGTAATAGACCAAAAAACGACGACCAGCGGATGTCCTGCTTGTTGGTCAATTATGGTTTGATAGCTCCCAAATTTTAAAGCTTTCGGCGTATTAGCCTCATTGGCAGTGACTATGACGGAAAAAAATATCAGTAGTGCTGAGATTAAAACTTTAAATCGAGACATAGTCATAGTGTTAGTTATGGGTAATGTTGATGAGTTGTAACCCTTTTGCTTCAGTTGACCACATAAGAAAGGCCTTTTTGTTTTTTCGAAGTAATTTGGGATGCGCTGAACGCCCAGAGACACTCAAGACGTTTTTGCGTTGTGACCAGGTGTGACCACGATCAGTGGAGTGCTGGATCATGATATCGGTTTGTTGCCCATCAAATTGCTGCCAGGTCAGATAAACACGGTCACCGATAGCCAATACATCAGGGTGGCCAGGGAGTTGACTGGGATCACCTAAAGGCAATGGCGGATGGCTAACATGATGACCGTAATCATCCGTGTGGGCATAGAAAATACCTTGGCGTTGTTCCCCTAAGGTAAACCAAACTAAATGTGATCGGCCTTGATCATCAATCGATATTGCCGGTCCATGTTCAGGACACGCATCTACACGCCAATCATCGGTAATCGCTTGAATCGGCTTTGACCATTGGTTGTTATCCAGTAATCGTATTAACGCATGATCACGAATACCTTTTTCTAAGACCATTCGAGCAAGAATGACTGGTTTGTCATTGGGTGCAAGCGCCGTTGCTGTGCGACAACACGAGCAGATTCCACCGGTTATTTTTTGGTTTTCTAAGCGGCCGTTAAGGCTGTCAAAGGTTGTGTAATACAAAGAAACAACACCGGATCCTAATTTCGGATCATGACGGCCGTGGCGGGTATCGTGCCAGAAAAAGTAAACTTTTCCGGTTGAATCAACTAGCATTTGATCCATGTAGTGCATCGCCGTTGTCGCTTCATCACTCACTAATATGGGTGTGCTAAATGATCGCCCCTGATCATCGGAATAACTGAAATAAGTAGTTGCTTGCTGATCTTCATCGGCGTAATAAAGCACATGGATGCGACCATTGCGGCTGACTTTAATAATAGGTGGATTTTCAGCCCAAATATTAATCTTTTGTTTTTTAGGGTTAACTTTAAAAGGCTGACTAAACGAATGGCCTAAATCAGTTGAGTAATCAACAAATATATTTTTTTCCGTGGGGAATAAGCGCCATAAGGTTCCATCGGGGGCAAAGTCTGTAGCAATAATACTTTTAAGTGCGGTTTTTCCATGCTCATGATAAGGGTTAAGCGATGCATTTTTTCCAGTTGATTGACACGCCGTAAGCAAAAGCGGCGCGAGGATAAAAAGCCAGGTGAATTGCGATGGCATCGGCTTTTGAAAATATTTAAGCATTTTTACAACTACAACTCTTGAATAAAGGGTTAATTAGTGAATTGGTACGGTATTAATTTAACAGCTCAAGTCTTCAAACTATAGCAATAAAGAGTATGTTGACACAGGCTTATCTCAAAAGTGTGTGATATGCCCTATTTAGTTTATGTTAAAAATTAAGTATCTTTAAGAGTGGGTTATAGACGAGGGTGTTTTAGGTTTATTCAATAGCGTCTATTTTTTGATAAAACATTATTTGTTTGTGATATCCGTAGTGGAACGAACAGAGCAAAAAATATTGTGATCGGATTGGCCGTGTTGCTTTAATCATAAAGCCATGAAGAGCACATTACTGTGACTTGAATAAATAAGGTTACTGACTAAAATGAATCCCATGAACAACACCCTATTGCCTTTTTACCAAGAACCTTTAGTGACCTTAACACCAATCGTGGCGGTTAGTTTTTTTGTTATAATAGGCCTCCTGATAGGGAGTTTTCTAAATGTTGTTTTCCATCGATTACCTTTGATGATACATGACCAATGGGACGAACAAGCGCGTGACTTTCTTGATCTGCCAAGGGGTGTTCAAACACCAGAGTCACTGATGAAACCTCAATCGCAATGCCCAGACTGTCAACATAGAATCAGAGCGTATGAAAACATACCAATTATTTCATGGCTATTTTTAGGGCGTAAGCGTAGTCACTGTAAGGGTGCGATTACAGCACGGCACCCTCTAGTTGAGGCATTAACAGCCTTAGCATCAGCAGTGGTTGTTATGCAATTAGGCGTGACAGTTGAGAGTATGCTTGTCTTGATTATCACCTTTCATTTAATTGCCATTGGGTTTATTGATTATGACCATAAAATTATTCTTGATGCGCTAGTCCTACCTTTATTATGGTTAATTCTCCTTTGTTCGGTGGTAGGCTTTCCTCTGTCACCGAGTGAGTCTATAACGGGCGCAGCGATGGGTTATTTAAGTCTGTGGGGGGGACTCAAGGCTATAAGATTTGGCGTAAAATCGATGCGATAGGACATGGAGATCTTAAATTACTAGCGGTATTCGGGGCGATAAGCGGCTGGGAAACCCTTTTCACGACGATTACCTTAGCCAGTATTATTGGGTCAATCTTTGCATTACCCTTACTTATTAAGGGCTCTAACTTACAAATCACTATACCTTTTGGTCCTGTCATAGCGATTGTTGGTTGGACGACACTTCTATTTAAGCCGTGGCTGACTTTTTATTGAAACAGGCACCATGATTGAGGTTTGCGTATTTTTTGATTTTTCTAATTTATAGCGGCCCCAGTTTTTTTTAGCCGCAGCTAATAATTTTTCTGATTGATTAATATCTTTAGGAACGCCATAACCGTTTAAATACATAGTACTTAAATTATAAAAGCCACGGCCTGAACCTTGGTCTGCAGATTTTTTAAACCACTTAACAGCTTCTTTATAGTTTTGTACGACGTCTTTACCTTCTTTATAAAACAACCCTAATTTATTTTGTGCCCAGGCATCACCCTGTTCCGCTGTTAACTGACACGCGGTAAAGCCACTCGAACAGGTTTTATTATAAAGATTCCAACGCCCTTGTTTTGAGATTTGAACGCGAGAAAAATCACCACGGCTATTTTCTATAGCAGTCTGTGAATTTTCAGCACGACTCAACCATTGTTGGGCTAACAACGCATTTTTTTCTACGCCTTGACCTTCGTTATAAAGTTTGCTTAATTGATATTGTGCAGAAGTTTCCCCCTGTTCTGCAGCTTGTCTATACCAGTGAGCTGCTTCATTATAATTTTGTATAACACCTTCACCGCGTGCATACATATGACCTAAATTAAATTGCCCATTGGCACTGCCTTGCTCTGCAGCGTGTTTATACCAAAGGGCTGCTTCTTGATAATTTTGAGCAACGCCAAGGCCTTGATCATAAATAGATCCAATGGAAACTAGTGCCTTAATGTTTCCTTTTCTAGCCGCACGCTGAAAAGATTGTAATGCACGCTTATAATTCTGTTTCCAAGACGATTGTGCATGACTATATTGTTGACCCATGACAAACCATAAATGTGCATCATGGGTACAGTTCTGAGCGTTACAATTGTTCTGGGTTGCACTTGAAAAAGCGGTGATAACAAAATCTCTCAGCCATTGCCTGGTGAAAACACGAGCGTCTTCAAGAGCTTTTGAACTCATCTTGTTGGCAATAATCGCTTGGTATTTTGGGGCTGTAGTTGAGCCTTGTTCAGAGGCGATGCTAAACCACATAGTCGCTAAAGTGAGGTCTAAGGGGACACCATAACCGTCTTGATTCAGTAATCCTAATTGCAGTGCTGCATTGGAGTCACCTTGTAAAGCGGCTTTTTCATACCATTTTGCAGCGTCGGTATAATTCTGCTCAACGCCCTTTCCAGTCATATACAGCCAGCCTAAATTAACTTGGCCAAGGGCGAAGCCTTGTAGGGCCGATTTGCGGTACCAGTGCGCTGCTTTTTGGAAATCTTGAGGAACACCTCGGCCTTTGGTATAGGCAAAGCCTAAGATGTTTTGTGCACGGCTAAGTCCTTGTGAAGCCTTACGCTTACAATTTGCCACATCATGGGGTTTTTTATAACAACTGGCACCATAAACAGTCGGTCCTGTGAGGAATAACAATACCAGGCAGGTCATTTTGATTATGTTTTTCATTGTTATCCAATACGCCCCATTACAGACTTCTGAGCAGTGTTTCTAAAACACCATGGTCTCTATTTCCTTCATAAATAAAATTGCAGGTAGAGGAAGTCTTTCGTAATAAGTGTTAATTGTAAACAATGCAGTAACTTTAAGGTGTGATAATTACCGTTTTGTTTCGACTTTACCCAAAGTATTTTCAATACAGGCATTACATAGTACATGATGGTTAGTGGGCTAAATCAATGGGTTCTACTTGTAATGGTAATCATTCCAAACAAATAACACTGGATTGATACGGTACGTTTATTTAATCGTGTACTAATTCTATCTCTTCGATAGGTAACTAAAACTTGTTGTGTTTTTTTGTTCGAAATGGGAGTTTGTGATCACAACGGGTTGATTCAGAAATAGTATCGAGTCGGATTAAAGTGTGACCTTAATCAATTCCGCCTTCATTAGGGTTAATTTTTCTTGGATGGCAAGGGTATTATCAGGACCTAAACGAATCATTTGTTTTTTAACACCGGACAAAGATTCATAATCAAGATTGGCAAATTGGTAACGATTGTTTTTTGTTATCAGTTTGATATCTTCTCTGATTATGGGAGCAGCCAGTACCGTCTCAATGGCTTGCAATAACATTTGATGTGGAGTGAATTCTTGGGAATGACTAAATTGACTAAAGGCTATATTTACCAGGGCGCTATTTGCTTTAAGGAAAGCCATAGCCGCATCACCATCAACAGCTATAAAAGCACTTACGATTCTATCAAAACGATGATACCCCAGTGGGTCGAGAACTAATGACTCACCTACGCTAACCACTGGGAATGAACGTACTGGATTTAAAAATTGTCGGTGCTTAAAGAGAATATCACCTTGAGCAATATCATTAATCAGCGTGATAATACGCATCAACACCTGCTCTTTTTTTAAAAAATTAGAATCTTTTAAATTAGGGAGTAACCGTATCAGTGTTGCTCGAACGGTGTTATCACTATTTGTCAAGGCGGTTAGTGGGGATTTTATAGTGATGGGTTTTAACACAGCATCATCGGACTCATGAGTGTTCTTAAGATCTTCAACAATAAGTTGAATGAGGCTGTTGTTTGTTGCTGATATTATTGTTTCAGGTTCTGGTGAGGTACTGGGTTTAATCGAGTCACCGTGAGCCAGCGATGTAGCGGGCACAGGGGCATAAGTAATAATTTTTTGCTGATCCGCTTTTGGTTTATTTTCTTGACTCAAAACAAAAAACACACCACTACCCAGTAACCCTAAAACAACAATTAAACGCATCATATATTTTTCCTTACTGTGCTACTCAATAGATTAAAAGAAACGTAGCAAAAATTAGAACATTTTTTAGGTCAAACAATTATGAGTAAACCATGAAGATTATGAGTGATAATCAAGGAGCATCGTCTAGGTGCTTGACTGTTTTCTTTATCATCGATGTAAACCCGTTTCATGAGGGTTAAACAAGGTGGAATAAAGATGCCAATTGCAGGGTTCATATGGTGTCTTTGAATGGTAATTTTGCTGCACTAGCACAACTTACGGTAGAATGCTGCACATTCTTTGTTCTGAATTCTGGTTTGACCTTTTGCGTAATACCTTAAGTGCCTCGATAAGGGCCATTCTTAGAATGCCTATGTGTCTCTCTTTAAATGTATGCCTGACTATAAATTTTCCCTGCTATCTTTTTTTATCACGTTCTAGAAATAAATATGATTCGAAACCACAAACCCCCATGGAATGGTACTGACTGATAATCATAATCCATCTGATTTATAGGCCGATGAAATTAATTTTAAGACCAAAAGTTATAAGAATAAGACTATAGAACCATCACTATTATGGTGATTTTTTATAAAAAAAATATCGGAAGGTGTTTTACGTGCACAATGTTTGTAAAAAAAGCATAACTATATATTTCGTTGAATGCCCATGAAAGATTCATTCATCCATTATGGTACTGTTTTTATCAGTGGTGCCTGTATCTTGGCTCTTGAAATTCTTGGCGCCCATATGATTGGACCATATTTTGGCGTTAACTTATTTTTGTGGACAGCATTATTAACGGTGACATTGATTGCGTTGGTCTTAGGCTATTTTTTAGGCGGTAGATTGGCGGATAAAAAACCTTCTTGCCGTGCGCTTTCTACACTCATTTTTTTGACTGCCGTGTGGTTATTTATGCTGCCTTATATCGCAGAACTACTTTCTATAGTTGTGCGTGATTTTGGCTATAGGTTTGGGGTTGTGTTTGTATCACTATGTTTATTTACCCTTCCTCTAAGTTGTTTAGGCTGTGTCATGCCATATGTACTGAAATTGCGTGTCCAGTCCCTTGCTAACGTGGCAATTGAGGGAGGGAATCTTTATGCTTTTTCAACCGTTGCTAGTGTATAGGCTGCACTTGCCTCAGACTATTATTTTATTCCTTTCGCGAGTGTAAAAGAGTTAACTTATTTAATTGCCGTTGTTTTGATCTTTACGCTCTTTTTTTACCCGGACCGCAAATAAACTTATTTCAATTGATAATGAACTGTTATAAATTTTTCTTTTCTAAACTAGTATGTGCATCTGACAGATAACCCGTTTGCTCCCCCTTCTTTAGACGGGTTTTATTTTGGCTATTGCGGTTATGCACAAGAAAGGGTGTATTCTGGCATTTTTATTTTTCAATACTGAATACGCCCTTTCGATCATCATAATAGTGATCCAAATGTCCCAAAGCGGGCCTGCTTATACAGAAGACGCTCGAGAATGTGTTTTGCAGGCTTTTTTAAACGTCTTATATTAGGTTAAAAGTCAGATAAATTGTATTGACAATAATAGAAAGTAATGCTAATGATGGTTTGTTCTTGTATAAAATCATTATTATCAATGCCTTATATAAGTCTTGGAAAGGTCTGACTAGTTAACGATGGAGGTTTTATGAATAAAATTACACCACGAATGTTACGTGATTTAGACGCAACCTTACCGGTAGGAGCCGAATGTTATTTATGTGACACGGTACAGAAGGCTCTGGCCACATATCGCAAGAATGTTATTTTCTTTCAAACTAAATATGAGTCAAAAATATTTTTACAAAAAGAAGAGGCTATTGCCAAATTAAAACTGGAATTGGGCCGTGGTTTAAAGGGTTTTCTTCGTAAAGATATTCGCCAACAAATGGCATAGTTTTGTTTATAAAATTTGTTTTACAACACCCACTTAATTACCTGACCTACTGGGAGGGTAATTAAGTTTTTTTTGGATCTTCACCATTTAGATTTGTTTTTTAATGGTTAGTTTATAGCCATAAGAATGGAGGTTTAAAGGGTATTAAATAACCGTCGCATCAGTTTCCGAAAAATCTGGAAAAATGGTTTCTGGTTCGTCTTGAACCTCATTTCTAACACGCTCAACAAAATCAGTATCAGCTTTTATTAAAGTTTTTGGATTAATAACTTCTCGAATGGACACATAGCGGTGAAAGGTGTCTTCGTGATGTTTTTCGCGAGAAATCATCTCTAAAAAACCCAGAGACTCCTCATGAGTCAACTCATCATCAATAAAAGCTGATATTTGTGCGTTAATTTTATCATTCATAAGACTTGCTCATTAAAAATTATAATTAGAAATCATGGCCTATTTTGAATCTTATGGCATAAATTATTTTTACTCGGAACGCTATGGTTTCGGTAGTATTGATAAACCATATCTTTTATATTCCTGCACCATCATAGGCATCTACTGAAGTTTAGGCAATTTATTTCTTTTCCATAAAATAATATTGAATATCTGGACATTAACTAAGGATTGAAAATTACAGTGAAAAATTTTTAGGTTACCTTAAAAAACGTTTACGTTTTAAAGACTCAGGATAATTTTTTTAGTTCAATTTTTCTTGGTTAAGAGAATCAGATAATTGAACAGCCATGATTAGCTTTTAAATGAATTGTTTTATCATGACTGAAGTTGAATTTAGTATTGTTCAATAGATCGTTACATACTTTTTGGTTATCGTGTGTAGGATACGTATAATCAATAAGACCACCATGACAACATTATTGAAACGTAAAATTGAATGGCTTTATTTTGATGTTTCTCCGTTTCAGCCTATTTAAAGTCAATAATTTTGAAATTTTCTAACAGTTACTTTTATCTAGGTGATGCTTTTTATCAGCGCGTTATACCGACACCGGTTGCTAAGCCTGAACTTTTATTTTGGAATACTCAGTTGGCTGAAAGTCTCCAAATAAATGAGTGCCTAGCTAGCAATGATAAGCTTAAAGCACAATATTTTTCAGGCAATCAATTGCATGAAAATTCTGAGCCTATTGCCCTAGCCTATTGTGGGCATCAATTTGGACATCTTAGTCCACAGTTGGGTGATGGCCGTGCACATTTGATTGGGGAAATGTTGGATAAAAATAATCATCGTGTTGATATACAACTTAAAGGCTCTGGTCCTACGCTATTTTCAAGACAAGGTGATGGTCGTTGTGCATTAGGTCCGGCTATACGTGAATACATTATGAGTGAAGCCATGCATTTTTTGGCCATTCCTACGTCACGCTGTTTGTCTGTTGTAACAACCGGTGAATCGGTCTACCGAGAAATCTTAAAACCGGGTGCGGTCGTGACCCGAGTCGCTTCAAGCCATATTCGGGTAGGCACATTTCAATACTTTGCAATTAGAAATGACATAGCATCACTGACAACACTCCTAGAATATTCGATAAATCGTCATTTTCCTGACATCAACAATACCCTTACAAATAAGCCGCTTCAATTCCTTGAAAGGGTCATGACCAAACAAATCGAATTAGTGGTCCAATGGATGCGTGTGGGTTTCATTCATGGTGTGATGAATACTGATAATGTGACTATCTCGGGGGAAACCATCGACTTTGGCCCTTGTTCCATGATGGGTATTTACGATCCCAATACAGTTTATAGCGCTATCGATACCCAAGGTCGATATGCTTTTGGTAATCAACCAAATATTACTTTCTGGAATATGACTCGGCTGGCAGAATGTTTGCTTCCTTTAATTAATCAAGATGAAAAAGAAGCCATCGCACTCCTTGAGCCGTTACTCATGACATTTAGCCAACAATTTGAACAGGCTTATTTCTCAATGTTAGCCCATAAATTAGGCTTACCGGAAATTACAACCTGTGATCATATATTGATTACTGGGTTATTAGAAAAAATGAAAAATAAAAAATTAGACTATACCCAGTTGTTTACTGAATTAACGCAATCACTAGACAATGCAAACATTGCCATTGACTTAAAAGATAAATTAGGGGATTGGTATGATATCTGGCGGTCGCATTTAGCTCAGGCCCAAATCGATATTAAAATTTCTAAAACCTTAATGAAAAAAAGTAATCCGATCGTTATCCCCAGGAACCACCATGTGGAAAGCGTCTTAAAGAGTTGTCAGGAAACCAGCGATACGAAAGCCGTAGATGACTTTCTGACTGTTTTACGGTCACCCTATGATGAACTCACAACGACAAAAAATTATCAAGATACACCCAGTGATGATGATAGGCATTATCATACTTTTTGTGGGACATAAGTTAAGTTATTTTAATCATGAACCCTCACATCGACCTAGAGGCGGTTTCATAGAATTAATCAACGGTAACCCCTGGGTTCACTCCAAACCCATTTTCGTCAACTCAGGCCATGATATTACCCGGCACAACAGGAAAGCTCTGTAACGTCTTTGTTAAAGGTTTGTGCACAAAGCTTGATGCCCTCTACCATAGTCAAATAAGGAAATAATTGACCGGCTAGGTCTTCAACGGTCATTTGGTTATGAATTGCCAATGCGGCTGTCTGGATCATTTCACCTGCCTCTGGAGCCAGTATCTGGGCACCGATCAAACGATGGCTACCCTTTTCCATGACCAGTTTGATAAAACCGCTGGTTTCAAAGTTAGCAAGGGAACGCGGTACGTTTTCCAAAGGTAGTAGACGGCTATCGGTTTCAATATTATTCAGTTGTGCTTCCCCTTCGGTTAGCCCTACGGTAGCCATTTGCGGGTCGGTAAACATAACAGTTGGCATCGTTGATAAATCCATGGCAGCATCACCGCCGGTCATATTGATAGCAGCACGGGTGCCGGCAGCAGCGGCAACATAGACAAACTGGGGTTGATTAGTGCAGTCACCTGCGGCATAAATATGTTCGACATTAGTACGCATATGATCGTCAATGGTAATGGTTCCAGCGGTATCAACAGCTACCCCAGCTTTTTCCAATGCCAGCCCTTGAGTATTGGGCGGTCGACCTGTAGCAATCAATAACTGGTCGGATTCAAGCGTCTGTTCTTTAATGGTTTTAACGGTAAATTTTGCCGATGAAAACCGGCCTTTCTTGTAACTTACCGATTTTGCCTGGGTATGCGTCAGGATGGTCATACCTTCTTGTTCCAGAATTTTATGCAGTTCTGAGCCAATATCCGGGTCTTCTCGAAACAAGATTGAGTTGCGTGCTAACAGCGTGACTTTGCTACCCAGTCTCAAATAGGCTTGTGCCAATTCTAGGGCAACAATGGACGAACCGATTACCAGTAAATGTTCCGGTAGCTTTTTTGCTTCTAGGGCTTCTGTTGATGTCCAATAAGGCGTACCCGATAATCCGGAAATAGAGGGAATACTCGACGATGCACCCGCCGCAATAAGGAATCGGTCGGCGTGTATTTCGGTAATGCCACCGTGGTCCTGATCAACAATGAGGGTGTTTACGCTTTTAAACCGAGCATCCCCTTTAACGAAATTGATGTTCGGGTTGGATTCTAATATATTTTCATACTTTGCCACTCTAAGTTCATCGACTCTGGCTTGCTGCTGAGCCAGCAATCGTTTGCGATCTATTACCGGTTTTTGTTTTTTAATACCGTCAAAGCCATGTTTTTGTTGTAAATAGACGATATGTGCCGCGCGGATCATGATTTTTGAAGGCACACAGCCAATATTGACACAAGTGCCACCAATGATCGGTTTACGTTCAATCAGAGTGACTTTAGCGCCACTTTCTACGGCTTTTAACGCACAAGCAAAAGCACCCGAGCCGGTCCCGATAATGGCGACATGGAGTTGTTCATTTTTTCCGTCGGAAGTCGATCTTTTTTTATGGGTAGTAGCTAGAGCATTATCCAGAACGGTTACCTGATAGCCTTGTTCTTCAATGTGTTGTACTAGCGAATTGAGACTTATTGCGTCGCTGACCTTCAATACGCCTAAACGATCAGGGTACGAGACTTTAATATTGACACCCTCCAATACATTGAGTTTTTTTTCAATGCTGGTGGCACAGCTTGGACAAGTCATACCCTTTATTTGCAGTTTTTGAGTCCACATAGTGCCTTCTGTTTTATTTGGGTTGACGAGTGGTCGCAGGATAACCGGCATTAGTGGTAGCCTTAATTAAGGCTTCAATATTCGTTTTTTGTGGAGAGAAAGTCACCGTAGATGTTTTGGACTCAGGGTCAACTTTAACGTCCTGAACACCGTCGACATCTTGTAATGCTTTTTTTATGGTGATTTTACACATCGCACAGGTCATGTTCTGCATATCAAGCGTCACAGATTGATTGCTATTTTGGACTTGAACTATGGGTTCAGCTTGACTCGTATTGATCAGAAAAAATCCTGACAATAAACTCAATGCTAACAATAAAATTTTAGGGGTCATGATTTATCTCCTTTACATAAAATACGGTGCATACCAAGGGAATGCTAAGAGCAGAAGAATAAACGCTGAACCCAGCCAGAAGATGGTTCGTTGTCTCTTCATGTTATAGGGTAGTGCACACGCTTTGCCTTCAGCGCAGTTTTGAGGAATCCAATAAAGTTTGCGATATCCTAAAGCAATAAAAATCAGGGATAGGATGAAAAAAAATGGCCGAACTGCTTGCATTGACGTTAAGGTACTCATCCATGCACCGCCAATGCCTAAGGATAAAAGCAGTAAAGGGGCAACGCAGCAGAGTGATGCACCGATGGCCGCTAATATGGCACCAATACTTAGCCAAGAGATTTTTTTAGGGGCTTTTTCTTGTTCAAGTTCCATGGTGGTTCTCCAAAATATTTGTTGCTTCTCATCTCCAAATAGGTGAAAAATGCAAGCGCTAACTGATTATTTATATATTCTACACTCTGTTCCATAGAACAGAGTCAAGTGCTATTTGTAAAAGAGATGCGCAGTTGCCAGGATTTTGTGATGAACAGAGGGGTAAATATTCAATATAGAATTAAGTGTTTTACATTCCGTATCTGTCTTAACGCTGTATTGCGACACAAGAATTACATTATTAATTCGATGATTCAGGATTTTGTGATTGACTGAAAATGGTGTCGATGAAAGAGCAGCCTTCTGTGGATTGGGATCCTTGACAACCTTCAATCAAGCTGTCGAGCACATTTTGAAGTACGATTAAGTCTTTTATTTGCTGATTAATTTGCTGGCTTTTCTGTTTAGCTATTTTTTGTACATCTTGGCAATGACCGTTATCCAGAAATAGCAGTTCTGAAATTTCTTTTAAGGTAAATCCACATTGTTGGACATGTTTGATAAATCTGATTCTGGTAATATCATCTATCGGGTATTGTCGATAGCCATTGGCAGGTTTTTCCGGTTCGCACAACAACCCTTTACGCTGATAGTAGCGGATGGTTTCAACGGTTACATTAGCCTTTTTTGCCAGCTTTCCAATAGTGATAAACATTTTAAATTAAAACCTCTGTTTGTATTTTTCTTAAGGTAGTAAATAAATATCTACCAACACTAAGATAGCGCTAAATAGTGGCTTTTGAAATGGTACCATTTTGGTATGTATTTAATGTGGGTAACTTTGGCGCCCTATTCACCCGCTGGTAGTACACTAGAAAAAATAACAACAGACCCTGACCTTGTAATAACAAAATGTAAGGTCTGATTGTCTGGTTACTAATACAGCGCCAATGGATCACCAAGTAGTCGCTTTCTCTAGGGTGTTTTATTTTCATTTATGTCTTTCTAAAGCCAATCGGTTTGTGTCACGAACTCGCTTTTCAAAGATAATATCGTATTGTTTTGTCAGTGGCATTTACTTTTGGGACGCCTTTGCCGATGGTTAAATACTTTAATATGATTTCTAGTGGGTCATTAAATCAACATCTATTCTTGTATGACCAGAAATTATCAGTTTTTATCATTAAAATTAGCAATTATTAAACGTCAATCAACTTTAGACTACCGCTTGGTTTTTTGGTTAGGCCTTTAGGTCGAACCAGCATAATGGATTGTGTAAAGATAAAAAATGAGTAATGATTGTGAGAATACTTTGCTGATTAGAACAAGATGCTTTCGAAGGTGACAAAAAAGGTGGTAACCAGCCTTGAGGGGGGTAAGTAAGACATTCGTGAGAATGTCTACTGGTTACCAAAACTTAGAAAATCATAATTAACGATTCCAAAACTTGGAGAGTTATGAGCTAAGGGTTGATGGTAATTAATTCAACTTCAAAGACTAATGTTGAGCCGCCAGGTATGCTGGATTGGTCAGTATTTCCATAGGCAAGATCAGAAGGAATATAGAGGGTTACTTTCCCACCTTCACCAATTAACTGTAGCCCTTCAGTCCAGCCCTTAATGACTTGATTGAGACCGAATGTTATGGGTTCTCCTCGTGCGATAGAGCTATCAAAAACTTTATCGTTAATAAGTTTACCTTCATAATGAACTTTGACTTGATCGGTAGCCGTTGGTTTCACATCGTTTCCTGCGGTGTGAATTTCATAATGCAGGCCACTTTCTGTGCTTTTTATATTTTTATTTTCATTGATGTTTTTCTCAATAAAAACTTTACCATCAGTTATATTTTTTTGCGCAGTTTCAGCAGTTTCAGCCATCGCTTCTTTTTGTTCTGGCGGGATATTATTTTCAGCCCTATTTTTGAGATAATCTTGCATCTCTTGACTAATGAGTTGTGGGTCTTGAGCGGCAGGTTTGCCTTGATGGCCTGTTTTAATACCTTTAATAAGGAATTCTAATTCAGTATCTGATAGGCCAAATTGAGTAATGCCGGATTGCTGCGAAATAATCCATCCGTAGGTTTCCAAATATCCTGATTCTTTTTCTGAAATTGTCTCTGTGCTCGTTGATGCCATAATTTTTAATATGTCCTAGTAATAATTTAGGCGAGGATTCTATCATGGAATAGAGGCAAAGATTAAATCGTTAAAGCCAAATTGAATAATAAACAGCGTATAAAGCCCCCTTTCTTTATAGGATGGGTTAGGTAGTAATCAAAAGCTTTTGGTAACAGGTTTGGTGATAGCCTGACTTATTTAAAACTCAGCATCAACTTGAAATTTCATTGCCACTTGAGTTGTGGGGTGATTTAATTCTAAAGTTTCAGCATGGAGGAATAAACGCTCACCTTGGGTACCATAAAGATCATCACCGACAATGGCCATATTTAAACCGTTGAAATGTGCAGAATGAATTCGAAGTTGGTGCGTTCGTCCGGTTATGGGGTGAAAGTAGACCTTGGTCTGCTGGTTATTTCGAGCAATGACTTGCCATTTTGTTGTAGCTAATTTGCCGTATTCATAGCAGACCAGTTGCCGTGGCCTATCATCTAAATCAACACGGAGCGGTAAATCGACGCTGCCTTTATCGATCTCCAATAAACCGTCTAGTAAAGCAACGTAACGTTTTTTAACCACACGATGAATAAACTGTTTTTGAAGCTTTTTATGTGCCTCTTTAGTTAAGGCTATCACCATGAGTCCTGAAGTTAACATATCTAATCGATGTACAATCAAAGGACCGGTTGCCAAGGGGAATTGTTGCTTCATTCGAAGAAAAACTGAGTCTTCTATGTTTTTTCCCGGTACCGATAAAAAACCAGCAGGTTTATTAATGACTACCATAACGTCATCTTGATAAATGAACTGAATATTTTTTCCCTCGGCGGGGTTAGTTAACAACGGATTCTCATCGATTTCAATACCATCAAGCATATGCAATAAGATAGGTCGACACTTACCCAGGCAAGCTGGGTAAAAGTGTTTGTGCTTTCTAATTTCAGATTTAGGCGATTTTCCCCACCAAAATTCAGCCATAGCCAGAGGTTTTAAATCATGTTGAAAGGCATACTGTAAGAGTTTCGGGGCCGCACATTCCCCCGCTCCTGCCGGCGGAATATTTTGAGATGTGGTATTAAAAATATCACGCAGGTTTTTATAACTGCGATTTTTGTTCAAGAACCGGTAATTATTAAATAACCATTTGTGTAATGAATTCGAAAAATTACGGCGTCGCATTTTTAAAGCAGCGATTTCATTGGTAATCTGTGTAAGAGGATCCGCTGTAATTTTTATTTGTTCTTCCCAATAAATTTTCAAATCTCTTAATTGGTTTTTTTGTTGAATGCTTTCTTTTGCTAACGCCTTATTGAGCCGTATTAAAGCTTCTGAGTTCAAGTTCTTTTTGGCGCTTATCCGTTGCTCTTTTCTAATCTTTCGCCCAGTTATTATCCGAGCACGATGGTTTTGTAGTGCTAATAACGCTGAATTTTCTTTAGCAGTTAGTTCTGCTGTATACGTTGCAATTAAATCGTTACTTTCTAATTGTTTAATCAGTTTACTGAATTGTGTCAGTTCAACCTGACCTTTTCTAAAAAAACCATCGGGTTCTAACATATCAAATACAGGCGGAACAAAGTGCGGATGATGAAGACTATCAGAAATTTTGCCAGAAAATGCAGATAAAAACCCCAATTCACCTTGTAGATTGTGCACTAATAAAACGCCAAACATTTTTCCGGTTGCTGCTTTTGTATTGCCGGATAACCCAAAGCTACGCTGCCAATCGGATTGAGTCTCAAGATATTCTTGCAGTTGTTTCGCAGCTAACAAACACAACGGGTGTGGTTGATAATAAAACGGGAAGGTAAATCGGTCAGGCAGGCCATACGAATCAATGGATTCTTTAAACGAGTGAAAAAGAAGGTCTTGCTCAGGCATAGTGTGTTTTGGCTTTAATAATTCAGACCATTAAAAAAGCAGTGTGTTTTTCTATGCCTGAATAACGGATTCTGATATGCAAAAATATTTTTCAATATGTCACAAAACTGGAACAACTACAACTTGAAAAGGTTGCGTGAAATTGTCTATCGATGTTGGAATGTTAAGCGGTGTGATTTTGCATCGCGGGTAGTTATAGTGGGTACTAAAAAATAGTGTACTATCATGGCTAGTACTGATAATACACTATTCCATTTATTGTGAATCGTGTTCGTATTTCAATCTAATGAGGATTATTTCACAGATCATTATCCTGCCCGTAAAATCTCCGTGTGTTAGATGCATTATTCATGCAATCTGACACACTAGCCTAAAGATAACTAACGGAAATCAATAATGACGCCTCAATTTCAACTGAAAATAAAATAATCTATTTTTTGGCTAATGAGTAGTAACGAAAACGACATTTAAGTAACAAGTCTGAGCCGTTCATTTCAATTACAGCACACGAGTCTTCTGTACTTCTTCCAGGAGCGACTTGCTTAATTAATTTACCCTTTTCAACGCGATACTTTAATGTAGCGGAGAAATTTGAAACTCTTGTATAGGGGTCAGAATCAACAGAACTACTCGTCAGTTGAAATAATACTTGCACCCTCGCCTGTTGGATTATTCGCTTCACAATTCACCTTCCAACCACCTAAAATATCGCTTGGGTTAAGCGTTGCTTCAGCATTAGCCGTAAAAGGAATAATAAGACTGGTAATAATAATTAATTTTATGAATTTCATTTAAATCTTCAAGATGTAAATACAATGTTGTAACTGCGTCATATAATATAAGAAAATGGTTATTTATTTGGTCGTTGATAATACCCTAATGTAATTGGAAAAAGGGGTTCTCTTCTCTGAAGCTAAACAGTAGCCGCATGTAGCCACCACAACTGGTAGTAGATTATACATTGAAACTTCAGTTTCACTCATGTGACATATTGTCACAAATAAGGCTATCCTTATCCCTCTCAATCAGATATACAGAACCGCTACGGCTACCCATGAACAACCTATTCACACCCTTACCTGACCATATCAACCATGAGCAAATCAAAGAGCTTCTCTGTCAACCTAATGTAAAAATCGAACGCATACTCTCAAAAGGACATACTTCACCCGAAACTGGCTGGTATGACCAAGAGGAGAATGAGTGGGTTGTGGTTCTACAAGGGGCTGGGGAGATCACCTTTGAGGATGGTGACAAGATTCGGCTTCAACCCGGTGACTACATCAACATTCTAGCTCACCGAAGACACAAGGTTTCATGGACTGACCCAGGTAGTGTCACCGTTTGGTTGGCTGTCTTTTATCTGTAACTGGCCTAAATACCACGGGATATTACAAAGCCCTTCTCATTTTACAGAGGTGCCGTTTATACGCCATAGAAATAAGATAGGCGAACCGTCATAAAGAAAAAAATTGAATGCAATTGTGCCAATAGATAATCATTTTTAATTGCATTAAAACCAAGAAGCAGCGGCAATAACTATAAAGGTGACAGCAACACCATAGAGAAGAGCCTTCAATAACTTCTTGAGTTGCATTAACCGTTATTTTGCGTGGTTGTAATGCCGCTGAAATGTCCCTAACCAACTGAATAGTCAAAAGCCCATTAGCAACTGTAGCATCGTGACTTCAACATACTCG
>JASMBU010000016.1 GCA_030753675.1 Methylococcales bacterium | reverse complement strand
CCCAGATATTTTGTATCTGGGTTTTTTTTTGCCTGAAACTTTTAATACGCATAACGACTAAACTTGTTGTATGATGATTTTCATCAAGTTATCTCCTTTTTACCTTTTTTCTATTGATTCTTATGACCGATAATTCTCCTTTTCTTCGTGCCCAACAAGTCATCCCCGGCGGTGTTAATTCACCGGTTAGAGCCTTTAAAGGTGTTGGTGGAGATCCTGTCTTTATTGATCATGCGGCGGGTCCTTATATTTTTGATACCAACGACAAACGCTATATAGATTATGTTGGTTCATGGGGGCCGATGATCGCAGGGCACGCCCATCCAGACGTCATTTCGGCCGTGACTGATGCAGCCTCTAAGGGTTTGAGTTTTGGGACGCCGACTGAAATTGAAACAACCTTAGCCACTAAAGTCTGTGAGTTGATTCCTTCTATGGATTTGGTTCGTATGGTCAGTTCAGGTACAGAGGCGACTATGAGTGCAATCCGGTTAGCGAGAGGCTATACTAGTAGAGATAAAATTGTAAAATTTGAAGGTTGTTATCATGGTCATTCAGATTCATTATTGGTTAAAGTAGGTTCCGGCGCACTCACCTTAGGTATCCCTAGTTCTCCAGGTGTGCCAGATGCATTGGCCGCTGAAACTATCACCTTGACGTACAATGATCTTGAGGGTGTTGAGGCTGTTTTTAATGCCATGGGTGCTGAGATTGCAGCCATAATCGTTGAACCGGTTGCGGGCAATATGAATTGTATTCCCCCAGTTGCAGGTTTTTTAGAAGGTCTGCGCCGTGTTTGTGATGATACCGGTGCGGTGCTTATTTTTGACGAAGTGATGACCGGATTTCGTGTCAGTTTATCCGGTGCGCAAGGGCATTATGGTGTGCGACCTGACTTGACCACCTTAGGTAAAATTTTAGGGGGTGGAATGCCCGTAGGTGCTTTTGGGGGCCGGCGTGAAATAATGGAAGTGGTTGCACCTTTAGGGCCAGTGTATCAGGCCGGTACCTTATCAGGGAATCCCGTTGCGATGGCGGCAGGTTTGGCTACGCTTGAATTGATTTCTGAGCCAGATTTTTATAATCACCTGACCGCAGCGACGGTTTATTTAGTAGAAGGCATAACTGCAGTTGCGCAAGCGAACAAAATAGCCATGACGACCAATTCAGTGGGCGCCATGTTTGGGTTGTTTTTTACCGAACAGGACACTGTGACGCTATTTTCTCAAGTCATGGCTTGTGAGCAGGATCAATTTAAACATTTTTTTCATGGTATGCTTAAACAAGGTGTCTATTTAGCACCTTCGGCATTTGAGGCGGGTTTTGTTTCATCAGCGCATCGTCAAGAAGATTTAGATGAAACTATTCGTGCAGCACAGCGGGTATTTGAATCATGGACCTAATGATTGAAATCAGGTGAATTCTTGGATATTTTCTCTTATCTTATAGATAACACAAATGTATTAACAGCGCTAGGTTTGGGTGCTGTACTCGGACTACTCATTATGGGATTGTGGTCGCAGCGTACCCGACGGGAACTTGAACAGAGTCTGTTAATAGCCAAAGAGAAACTAGTTATTCTCGATGAGCGTAGTCAGCTGTGTGAGGCGCAACAAGAAGAGCTTACCCGTGCCCATATATTAACGGCGCAATTACAAGCACGGCTTGAAGAACAGCAAAAGCATGGTTCAGAAAAGTTAAAATTACTTCAAGATGCAGAAGCACAATTAAAGCTTCAATTTGAGAGTTTGGCTAATCAGATTTTTGACACTAAGTCGAAACAGTTTAAAGAACAAAATAACCAGAGCTTGAATGAAATTGTTTCGCCACTTAAGGATCAGTTAGGAGATTTTAAAAAAAGAATCGAACATGTTTACGAACATGAAACACGCGATCGTGTCACTTTACGAGAAGAGATAAGCCAACTTCGACAAGATACCCAAAAGATGAATCAAGAGGCGTTAAATTTAACGCGTGCTTTAAAAGGGGATAATAAAACCCAAGGTAATTGGGGTGAGATGATTTTAGAAAAAGTGCTGGAAGAGTCGGGGCTTCGAAAAGGAGTCGAATATGACCCGCAAGGATCATTTCGAGATGATGATAATAGTTTATTTAAACCCGATGTCATTATACGTTTGCCTGGTGATAAAGATGTCGTGGTTGATTCCAAAGTATCATTGATCGCTTATGAACGTTATTGTTCCACCGAAGATGATGCTGAACGTGTTAAGGCTTTAAAAGAACATTCCTTAGCGGTTCGACAACATATCAAAGGGTTGAGTGAAAAGGATTACAGCAGTCTGAAAGGATTACGGTCGCTGGATTTTGTCTTATTGTTTATCCCGATTGAATCGGCTTTTATAGCCGCCTTTCAGGCCGATGAAAAAGTATTTGCCGATGCTTTTGAGCATAAGATTGTTGTGGTAACGCCGACCACATTACTGGCCACGTTGAGAACCATTGAAAATATTTGGCGTTATGAACGGCGTAATGAAAATGCTCGGATTATTGCTGAAAAAGCAGGTGCTTTGTATGACAAAATTCGTGGTTTTGTTGAGGATCTTGATAAGCTCGGTACGCAATTGAGTACCGTTAATAAGACCTATGATGGGGTCATGAATAAACTCACTTTGGGTCAAGGGAACTTAATACGACAAGCCAGCAGTTTTGTAGAATTAGGGGTTCAAGTTAAAAAGACTATTCCCAAAAAAATCTCCGAGCAAGCGACACTTGAGGATGAAGAGAGTTGATGTTTTTTCTGCGTTGAGAAGCGGTTATGAGGTAATGACAGTACCTGATTTAATAACCTGAGTGGTTTTCCCTTGCAGGGTCTGACCCCAAAAGGGCGTGTTTCGACCTTGGCTTAGCCAGTTTTGTTCATTAACAGCCCAGCGTTGTTCTGGGTTAAAAATACAAATGTCAGCGATACTGCCGATAGATAAGTTGCCTTCTTTAAGGTTGAGAATCGCTGCTGCATTTTGTGTGATAAAAGCGATGCTTTGACTTAAGGATAAATCGTGTTCAGTAACCAACTTGAGCACTAACGGTAAAAGCGTTTCTAAGGCAGAAATACCGGGTTCTGTCGATGGGAAAGCACCTAATTTAGCATCAGCGTCATGCGGTTGGTGTGCCGAACAGATCGCATCAATAACACCGGTCTTTAACCCTTCTATTAAGCCTTGTTTATCGTATTCAGTTCGAAAAGGAGGGCGTACATGCAGCGTGCTGTCAAAGGTATTGAGTGCACTCTCGGTGAAAAACAAGTGGTGCATAGCGACATCGGCTGTAACGGGTAATTTTTTTTGTTTGGCCGCCTTGATTAAGGCAACAGACTCGTGACAACTGAGTTGGGTAAAGTGTATTCGACAACCAGTGAGTTCACATAAAGTGAGGCTTTGTTGTATGGCAATGATCTCAGAAGCTTTTGGAATACCCTGAAGGCCAAAGCGTGAGGCCTGAAAACCTTCGTGGATACAGCCTTGATTTTGCAGCCAAGGGTCTTCAGGGCGAATAATGACGCAAAGATCGTGGCTCGCGGCATATTCTAAAGAGCGACGTAAAACTAATGTATTTTTTATTGGATTTTGGCTGTTGCTAAAGGCAATACAACCGGCTTTTTGTAAAGCGACCATTGCACTGAGTTTTGTGCCTTCAAGACCTTGAGTTAAAGCGCCAACCGGTAGCACGGTTGCAGCTTTGGCATGTTCAACTTTATCCAATATAAATTCAGTAACCGCTGGGGTGTCATTGATCGGCAGACTATCAGGCGGGCAACACAGTGTGGTTATACCACTTTTAAGTGCGGCTGTCGTTTCAGAGAGAATGGTTGCTTTTTGTGTTTGACCGGGCTCACGTAAATGAGCGCTCAGATCAATAAGGCCCGGGCAGACAATGTGGTCTTTTGCATCAATAGTGTGTTCTGCTGAGAAGTCGCTGGGGCGATTAAAACGTGAAATGATGCGGTGATCTTTGATATAGAGATCGCCTATTTGATCAATATTGTTAGCCGGATCAATAAGGCGCCCGGCAGTAATTAATAAGGTACTCATGAAGGTTGTCGGTCAGAAGCTTGCATAATGAGGGACATGATTGCCATGCGAATGGCAATGCCGTAGCTAACTTGTTGCAAGATAACAGATTGCGGTCCATCAGCAACTTCAGAAGCAATTTCAACCCCACGATTAATGGGGCCGGGATGCATAACAATCGCATCGGGTTTGGCGATAGCGAGTTTTTCTGGAGTCAGTCCAAAGTTACTAAAATATTCACTTTCACTGGGCAGGAGGGCGCCGGACATGCGTTCTTTTTGTAGACGTAACATGATCACGACATCTATGTCTTGTAGGCCCTCTTCTAGGTTGTGAGAGACCGTGACACCTAAGGATGTAACTTCAACGGGAAGCAATGTTTTGGGGGCAATAACGCGAATTTCTTTAGCGCCTAAAATGGATAGGGCTTGAATTTGTGAGCGGGCAACGCGAGAGTGAAGGATATCGCCAATGATGGCGACACGTAATGAGGAGAAATCTTTTTTGTGTCGCCGAATAGTAAACATATCTAACAGTGCTTGTGTGGGGTGGGCATGGTTGCCATCACCGGCATTAATAACACTGATTCCCGGGGCAACATTCTGAGCGATAAAGTGGGCCGCACCACTTAATGCATGGCGGATCACAAACATATCAACATGCATGGCTTCTAGGTTTCGGATAGTATCTAAAAGGCTTTCTCCTTTAGAGGTGGCTGAAGTGGCGATATTCATATTAATGACATCGGCAGATAAGCGTTTAGCAGCTAATTCGAATGTTGTTCGCGTACGGGTACTGTTTTCGAAAAAAAGATTAACAATGGTTTTACCGCGTAGGATGGGGTATTTTTTAACCGGTTGATTGGCAAGGCTCGCAAATGATTCGGCATTATCCATAATTTCGGTTAATAGCGCTTGGTTAAGGCCTTCTATGGACAACAGGTGTTGTAATTGATGGTTTGAGTTAAATTGCAGGGAGTCGGGTTTAGTCATAATGGTTAAGCGGCTGCGGAGTCATCAGTATGCTGTATGGTGATAGCCAGTGGACTGGGGCCGGTTAGTTTAATGCGCTCGCCAGCAGGAAGAGTAATGTTACTGCCAATGCAATCGGGTTTAACGGGTATTTGTTGGCCATTGCGTTCTATTAAAACCCCTAAGATGACTTGGTTAGGGCGGCCATAATCGAAAATTTCATTCAGGGCTGCTCTAATGGTTCGACCGGTATAAAAGACATCATCGATAAGAATAATATCGCGGGATTCAATATTTTTGGGGAGTTGGCTGGGTTTGACAAAGGGGTTAATGCCTATTTGCGAAAAGTCATCACGATAAAAAGAAATATCCAGTAGACCTAACGGATTGGACAAGCCTAAGCGTTGGTGCATTTGTTCTGCTACCCAGACGCCACCACTATGAATGCCGATCATTAGGGGGTCATTGAGCTTTCGATTAAGGAGGGTTTCGCGTAATTGCTTTTCTAATGCGTCAAGTAGTTTTGGGACGGAAAGCGTATTAGTGGTCATGGGGTTGATGTTGCTCATTTATCCAGGTGAGTAGTATGCGTTGTGCAGCGAGTTGGTCTTGTACTTTCCAGAGTTTTTTGGCAGAAACATTAAGGTCATTATATAACATTTGTTTGGCTTCAAATGTGGTTAATGTTTCATTGACTTGATAGACCGGTAAGTTGAATCGACCGTGAAGTTGGCGACAGAATTTTATAATTCTAGGCGTCACCAGATTATCAGAGCCGTCTTGTTTGATGGATTGTCCGACGACTAAGCCTTGAGGTTGCCAGGTCTCAATCAGTAATTTTAATTGTGGCCAGTTGGGTTGTTGGTTAACAGCAGGAAGGGTTGTCAGTGGGCTAGCGATAGCCGTTTCCATATGGGCGATGGCAACGCCTATTTTTTTATGGCCAAAATCAAAACCTAAAAAAGTGTCGTGTGGATTGATCACGTATTGGTTTGTGGCGGGCATTTTGGTTATTTAGCCGTGTCCCGCAGGTGCTGTCAGTAGGTTAATGTCAATACCAATTTGAGCGGCAGCACTTTGCCAGCGTTGATTAATGGGTGTGTCAAAGAGCAGTGCTTGAGTGGACGGTGTATTCAGCCAAGCATTTGCACTAATTTCTTGTTCGAGTTGGTTTTCACCCCAGCCGGAATACCCTAAAGCAATGAGGGCTTTTTCAGGTCCTTCATTAATAGCAATAGCTTCTAGAATATCTCGGGAGGTTGTTAGTGCGATATGGTCAGAAATAATCAGCGAAGAATCCCAGTCTATACAAGGGGTATGCAGAACAAAGCCACGATCGGGTTGAACAGGACCGCCAGAGTAAACCGGAATATGGGCTGAAAAATCACGGGGTATGCTGATCTCCATTTGTTGAAAAATGTCTTCGGTCTTAATGTCGGCAGGACGATTAATAATGATGCCCAAAGCACCTTCTTGATCGTGTTGGCAAAGCAGTGTGACAGTTTGATGAAAATTAGGGTCAACCATGTGGGGCATGGCGACTAGGAGTTGATTACTAAATGATTGTGACTGTTTCATGGCAGCACCTATCTCCTGTTTTTTGTGAGGACACAATTACTGACTGGTAGATATACCAGTTTCGTCTGAAAATTGCCAGACTCGGCTAATAACTAATACATCAATTTCATCTAGAAGCTCTTCAGGGAGTGGTGAGTAGGGGGCGCCCATGCGAACAATTTTCAAGGCGGCTTCATCCAAGGCTTTGTTGCCTGACGACTGTCTAACTCTAATGCTGTAGAGGCTGCCGTCGGGGTTGATGCCAGCGTCTATTAATAACGTTCCTCGGAAGCCTGGTGTTTGCGCAATCGCTGGGTAGTTAAGGTTGCCAATGCGTTCTACCTTAGCTTGCCATTGTTTAATATAGTAAAGGGCTTTATGTTGGTGTGAGGAGGAAATTGAATTAGGGAATTTAATGCGATTGTTTTTGGCATTGATCGATTGGTTGCTTATGTTGCGACCCATCTCGCTGATTTGTTGGACTAAAGTGTTGACTGAAAGATTCTTGGGGCTCTTTTGAAGGGTGGGTTTTAACGCGGTTTTAGTTCGAGGTTTTGGCGGTGGGTTTTGTTTAAGGGGTGTGTTTAATGAGCCGTTATTTTGAGTGGTTTTACTCGCTGTCGTAATGAGGTTTTTAATGGGTTGCGAAGGGGTAATGGGTTTATAAGGCTGTGATGTGGTTTTGTTTAAGGTAATGCGGATGGGCGGTGGCAATAATTTGCTCGGTGTTGTAATAGGGTTTCTGAGCGGTGTTAGGATTGCTAGGTGTATCAATAATGATAAGGCTAGTGCCAGTAAAAGCTTATGGTTTGATATTCCTTGGGGTTTTGTTAGTGGCATAGTGGCAGTTAACAATCCCTTAGTTGAGTTGTGTTTCGATATGGTCCATAAGCATGGCGCTAATATTAATATTAAATTGACGGTCTAATTCTTGGACACAGGTTGGGCTAGTGACATTAATTTCAGTCAGGTAGTCGCCAATAATATCCAAGCCGACAAAGACCAAGCCTTTAGCTTTTAATGTCGGACCAACTTGCGCTGCAATCCACCGGTCTCTCTTTGTTAGTTTACGTCCTTCGGGCAAGCCACCGGCGGCTAAATTACCGCGCGTTTCGCCTGGAGCGGGAATTCTGGCCAAGGTGTAAGGGACCGGTTCGCCATTGATCATAAGTAAGCGTTTATCGCCGTCTTTGATTTGGGGAAGGTACTTTTGCGCCATAATGAATTCGCTGTTCTCGCGTGTGATCGTTTCAAGGATGACGCTTAGGTTCGGGTCGTCTTGTTGAACGCGGAAAATAGAGGTTCCACCCATACCATCAAGGGGTTTTAGAATAATATCGCGATGTTCTTGAAGAAACGCACGAATTCGAGGTGCTTCTTTGGTAACTAGCATTTCAGTGCAGCAATGAGGAAACCATGCGGTATAGAGTTTCTCATTGGCATCACGAAGTGATTGGGGTTTATTGACAATATAGGTGCCACTTTTTTCAGCTAATTCTAATAAATAAGTGCTATAGATGTAGTCTTGATTAAAAGGGGGGTCTTTGCGCATTAAGATGACATGGAGGTCTGCTAAGGATATTTCTTGATCATCACTGAGGCGGTACCAACACTGAGGGTCAGGGATAACCTCTAGAGACCGAGTGCGGGCAAAGGCTTGTCCATTTCTTAAAAACAGGTCCTTTATTTCCATGTAGAATAGCGACCATGATCGAGACTGAGCCTCCAGTAACATCGCAAAGCTGGTGTCTTTTTTTATATTGAGCAGACTAATGTCGTCCATTACGATGCCAAGTTTGATTTTCACGTGGATAGAACCTTTGGGTAGTAAGTGATTAATTGAGTGTATTTTATCAGACTAAAACTCATTAGGTCTTTACGATTAATTGATAATTTGGTATAAAGGTTGGCTAATTTAGAAAATTTAAGTGATTGAGGGATGTCATGTCGAGAGAATGTCAAGTAACAGGTAAACGTCCTGTTACAGGAAATAATGTTTCGCACGCAAACAATAAAACAAAAAGACGTTTTAATCCAAATTTGCATATGCATAAGTTTTGGGTTGAAACAGAACGCCGTTGGGTGCGATTGAAAGTTTCAAGCAAAGGTATGCGTATTATAGATAAGAGTGGCATTGATTCAGTTCTTGCAGATATACGTAAACGTGGCGATAAGGTTTAAGGATAGTAGCGATGAGAGATATAATTAAATTAGTTTCCAGTGCAGGAACAGGTCATTTTTATACAACGACTAAAAACAAGCGGACTATGCCTGAGAAAATGGAAATAAAGAAGTTTGATCCGGTTGTTCGTAAATACGTTAATTATAAAGAAGCTAAAATAAAGTAAATTCTTTCCTCAGGTTGTGTTGAGGCGTTTTTTTTTTCATTCTTGATGACATGTTGAGATTGCTTTTTGATCGTTGATGATTGAAAAGCATTCTTGAGTGTGTTTTTTTGGTGGGTATTCAGTTTTTCTTAGCAGTACCCGTTATCTTGTTTTTACCTACCTTGTATTGTCCAGATAGCTTTCTGATAACAGGCCGTTAATTTTTTGTTGGGCCTGGGATAAGTGAGTGTATTTCTTTAATACGCGTGTTTTTTGTTTTATGTGATAAATTAATAATAATGGCTTTGAACCACTGTGTTGAAAGTGCTATCTACTGTTTACTAGGAACTTTACAGAGGAATAGGGTTTATTATGGTCGCTTTAGCCGTTCATCAAAAATACGTTGTTAGCTGTTTTATTTTAGTTTTTTTAGGGTGTTTGGGGGTTCTTCAACCGGTATCAGCGGCATTGCCTTTGGCGATTGCGGGTGAGTCATTACCCTCGTTGGCGCCTATATTAGATAAAAGTATGCCGGCGGTTGTTAATATATCGACGTTAAAAAATATTCGGGTTAATGATAACCCCTTGATGAAAGACCCCTTTTTTAGACACTTTTATCAGCAACGGAAACAGCAACGTCAGCAAAATAGCAGTCTAGGCTCGGGTGTTATTATTGATAAGCGTATAGGCTTAGTGTTAACCAATAATCATGTGATTGATCAGGCTGACGAAATTTTGGTGACCTTGAGTGATAAGCGACAATTCAAGGCAAAATTAATTGGGTCGGACCCAGAAGCTGATGTTGCCGTCATTCAAATCCCAGCAGATAATCTTGTTGAACTCCCTATTGCTGATTCCTCGCAACTACGTGTGGGTGACTTTGTTATTGCCATAGGCAATCCGTATGGCTTAGGGCAGACGGTTACCTCTGGAATTGTGAGTGCTTTAGGGCGCACGGGGTTGGGTATTGAGGGTTATGAGGACTTTATTCAGACCGATGCCTCTATTAACCCCGGGAATTCAGGTGGTGCATTAATTAATCTTAGAGGTGAATTAATCGGCATTAATACGGCTATTTTGGCACCGAATGGTGGTAATGTCGGTATTGGATTTGCCATTCCTTCTAATATGGCGATGACGCTGAAAAATGCATTAGTGCAGTATGGTGAAGTTCGCAGAGGTCTTTTAGGTATTTCAACACAGGATTTAACGCCAGATTTAGTGAAGGCTTTTGGGATATCGGAAAATTACGGAGCGGTTATTAGTCGCGTACAAGCCGGATCATCTGCCGAAAGAGCGGGCTTAGAGGCGGGTGATATCATTCGTGTCGTTAATAACCTTAAAATTGAGAACAGTCATCAAATACGTAATATTGTAGGTTTATTACAAGTGGGTGATCAGGTTGATGTCACTATCTTGAGGAATGGTCGGTTAAAAAAAATTCAGGCAACCGTCGGAAAGCCTGCCTCCTTAGTTATTAAGGGACGTGATATTCATAAAACGTTGACCGGTGTTGTGTTGAGTGCGACCTCTAAAGATCGTGCGCCGGGGGTTTTAATTAGTCAGGTTGATTCTAGTTCTTATGCTTGGCAGGCTGGGTTACGTCCGGGCGATACCATTTTATCGGTTAATCGTTATCGGGTTCAGACCGTACAGGATTTTAAGAAGGTCGCAGGAGCCAGCCAACGACTATTATTGAATATTCAGCGCAATCGAGATGCTTTTTTTATTGTTTTGCAGTAATTGAGCGATGTGTTTTTGCAGTTTAAAATAATTGTTTATTAGTTGAAGTGATTGAATAAGATGATTCATGAAAGAGAATTTAAGCCGCTAGGGGTGGCGGTTTTGGTGATTTCCGATACGCGCATGGAAACAGATGATGTTTCAGGAAAGGTACTTGTTGAGCGTTTAGAAGCAGCGGGGCACACGTTGCATGAAAAGCAAATTGTGCCGGATGATATTTATCAAATTCGTTCGGTGGTATCGCAATGGATAGCAAGCTTAGGTGTCGATGTTGTTTTGACAACAGGCGGAACAGGTGTCACTGGGCGCGATGGGACGCCAGAAGCTATACAACCATTATTAGATAAAAAGTTAGATGGGTTTGGTGAGATGTTCAGGACCATTTCATATCAAACCATTAAGACCTCAACCATTCAGTCACGAGCCATTGCTGGTGTCGCCAATGGAACGTATATCTTTTGTTTGCCGGGGTCATCAGGGGCGTGTAGGACCGCTTGGGATGACTTAATCAAAGAGCAGTTAGATTACCGTACTCGGCCTTGTAATCTGGTGCAATTGATGCCTCGGTTAAAGGAGAGTTAGGTGAAGATTAATTTTTTGTTAGCGGCGGCACTGGCCGGTTTAACAGGGGTGCTACTGGGTGCTTTTGGTGCGCACGGTTTGCGTGATATTTTATCGCCGGCGATGTTATCGGTTTATAAAACGGGTGTGGATTATCATATGTGGCATGCGTTGGCTTTAATGGGTGTTGCGGTATTAATGAGGCATCATTCGGATGTGAAGTTATTAAGGTGCGCGGCGTGGTTCTTTTTATCGGGGATTGTTTTTTTCTCGGGGAGCCTGTATTTGCTCGCGTGTTTAAATATGACATGGTTAGGCATGATCACGCCGTTAGGAGGCGTGTCTTTGATAGGCGGATGGGCTATGTTGGCATTGTTTGCATTAAAACATAAGGGAATAGTAAATGGTTGTAATGAAAAAGCTGAGTCTGAATAACGATGCAAGATAATTCTCCGAAAACTATTTTTTTAAAGGACTATCTGCCACCGGCTTATCTCATACAGACGGTTGATTTGAATTTTATTTTAGATGCAACTGAAACACGTGTTATTTCAACTCTTAAAGTCGAGGCTAACCCTGCGCATAAGGCGGGTGAGCCGTTAGTCTTGTCGGGTGAGCAGCTGTGCTTAAAGTCAGTGGCATTAAACGGTCAGGTTTTGACAGCGGCTGATTATGTGCTTGATGACGAGACACTGACATTATCAGCCTTACCTCGTGACGATGTTTTTGAGTTAATTATTGAAACCATATTAAACCCCAGTGTCAATACGGCTCTTGAAGGGTTGTATATGAGTAATGGCTTATTTTGCACACAGTGTGAGGCGGAAGGCTTCAGGAAAATTACTTATTTTCTAGACCGGCCAGATGTGATGTCTTGTTATACAACAACAATCATCGGGGATAAAACGCTTTATCCGGTTTTATTATCTAATGGTAATCAGGTGGCTCACGGTGAGTTAGGTGATAGTCGTCATTGGGTGACATGGGAGGATCCTTTTCCAAAACCCTGTTATCTTTTTGCGTTGGTTGCAGGGCCCTTAGTCAGTATTGAAGATCGTTTTATGACTATGGGTGGACGTGAGATAACGTTACAGGTTTTTGTTGAACCAAATGATCTGGATAAGTGTGGTCACGCCATGCGTTCGTTAAAAAATGCCATGGCATGGGATGAAAGGGTCTATGGTAGAGAATATGATTTAGACCTTTATATGATTGTTGCGGTCAGTCATTTTAATATGGGGGCCATGGAAAATAAGGGGCTTAATGTTTTTAATACTAAGTTTGTTTTGGCACGTCCGGATACTGCGACAGATACTGATTATGAACATATTGAAGGTGTTATTGGCCACGAATATTTTCACAATTGGACCGGCAATCGAGTCACATGTAGGGATTGGTTTCAATTAAGCCTTAAAGAAGGGTTGACGGTATTTCGGGATCAGGAATTTACAGCAGATCACACGTCAAAAGCAGTGAAGCGTATTGAAGATGTCAATATGCTTAGGACGCGTCAATTTGCAGAAGATGCCGGGCCTTTGGCACATCCGATTCGTCCCGATTCTTACATCGAGATTAATAATTTTTATACCCTGACAATTTATGAAAAAGGGGCTGAGGTTGTGCGCATGCTGCATACCTTGGTTGGGGCAGAGGGTTTTCGTTTAGGCACGGATTTATACTTTCAGCGTCATGATGGACAGGCGGTGACCTGTTATGATTTTGTTAAGGCCATGGAAGATGCAAATCGGGTTGATTTATCGCAGTTTAACTTGTGGTATCAGCAAGCTGGGACGCCAGAAGTCAGTGTCACGGTTGATTATCAACAGGATGCGCAGAAGTTGTTAATAACCTGCCATCAATCTTGCCGAGAAATACCCAGTTATGAGAATAAGTTGCCGTTACATATTCCGATTCGTTTCGGGATGTTAGGCTCGGATGGTCAAGTCTTAGAACTGCAACAAGCCGGGGCGACCAAAGTGCATAATGAAGTTGTTTTGGCGTTAACCGAAGTCACCCAGACTTTTGAATTTATAGGTGTTAAGAGCTTGCCAACGCTTTCTTTATTGCGTGGGTTTTCGGCCCCGGTTAAATTAATTATTGACCAGGACCTTGAGCAGTTAGCTTTTTTAAGTAGCAATGATGTTGATACGTTTAATCGATGGGAGGCGGGGCAAAAATTAGCGTGCAGTATTATTCTTGATTTGGTTCAAGATTACTGTGCCGGCAGACCTTTGGTGTTAAATAAAATTCTTATTGAGGTCTATGATAATATTTTAAGTCAACCTAGGGACGACTTATCTTATTTAACCTTGTTGTTAACTTTGCCGAGTGAGATTTATTTACACGAGCAGGTCGAGGTTATTAATGTTGAGGCGATTCATGCGGCACGACAGTTTGTAAAAAGAACATTGGCTGAACAGTTACATGAAAAATTTGAGCAGTTGTATATAGACCATCATATTGATGAGTCCGGGCAATTTAATTCCAGTGCTATTGGGCGTAGACGAGTAAAAAATATCGCATTGGCATATTTGTCAATTGTTGATGGTGATGGCAGTTATCAGCGATCTGAGGCACAATTTAAAGAGGCCAAAAATATGACTGACCAATTGGCTGCTTTGCAGGCTATTGTTAACAGTCAGCATTATGCACGTGCTCAACTATTAGCTCAGTTTTATGCACAGTGGCACGGTGATGCTTTAGTCATTGATAAGTGGTTTAGTTTGCAGGCGACCAGCTATCTACCTGAGGCGTTTGATGTGGTCAGCACTTTAGCCGAGCACACCGCTTTTGATATTAAGAACCCTAATCGAGTGCGGGCGTTGGTAGGTGCTTTTAGTCAAGCTAATCCATTACATTTTCATCGCGCCGATGGGGCTGGTTATGTGTTTTTGGCTGATCAGGTTGTTAAATTAAATAAAATAAATCCACAAGTGGCGGCGCGAATGGTTGTACCGTTAACGCACTGGCAACGTTTTGACGTGGCACGGCAGCAACAGATGAAAGGACAATTGGAAAGAATTGTGGTGACACCCGGGATTTGTAAGGATGTGTATGAAATCGTCAGTAAAAGTTTAAAAGGAGCGGATGATGACTGATAAGCGTGGAGTGGGTAATCTTCGTAGATTAATTTGGAACTGTCGTTTTTTAGATGATAAAAAACGAATTGAATGGTATCCCAACTTTTGGTTAATGCGCGTTAAGGTTGTTGAATTAGCACCCGATTGGCGTACGGTTAGAATTAAATTACCCCATACGTGGTTGTCGACGAATCCCGGTGGTGGATTATTTGGTGGTTTTCAGGCTTGTTTGGCTGACCCTATTGCAGCGATGGTTTGTTTGAAGCTTTTCCCCGAATATTCAGTCTGGACGCGTTCATTACAGTTGGATTTTAGGCGGGAGACATTAACGGCGACTGAACTGAGGTTTTCAATAACCCCAGAGGATGAGTTACGTATTCAACAAGAGCTGGATGCGAAAGGGCGTAGTACGCCCAGTTTTGAATATGGCTTTTATCAGGAGGACGGCTCGTTGTGTACAGGAATAAAAGCAACCGTAGCACTACGCTCTAAAGATTATAAAAAACAAGGGATTCGCATACTTAAGTAATCCTTTGCCAACCGATTATGAGAGGATTGTGGTGTTTGGATTAAGTGATTTTTACCCCTTTATTTTTGGCAAGGTGTTATGTCTGTAGCCGTTATTATTCCAAGTTTCAACCGGAGTGTAGTGCTTAAACGTGCACTCACGTCGGTTTTTAATCAGGACTGTCCTGCCGATGAGGTGATTGTTGTTGATGATGGGTCAACGGACGATACCGAGTGTATGATTAGGCGTTGTTTTCCAAAGGTTGTTTATATTTATCAGGAAAATGCAGGGGTGAGTTCTGCTCGTAATAAAGGTATTGCCGCTAGTGACTCTGATTGGATAACTTTTTTAGATTCTGATGACAAATGGTTGCCGAATAAATTAGCTTTGCAGCGAGATTTTATCAATAGGCATGACGGTTACTGGGTCTGTCATACCGAAGAGATATGGATTCGAGATGGCCGCAGGGTAAACCCAATGAAAAAACATGCTAAGACAGGAGGGTGGATTTTTCAGCATTGTTTGCCGATTTGTGCGATGTCGCCGTCATCGATTATGATACATCGCCATATTTTTTCAGAGCTGGGTGTTTTCGATGAAGACTTGCCGGCCTGTGAAGATTATGATTTATGGTTAAGGATTACCGCCCGCTATCCGGTTTTATTTATTACCGATCCGCTGATACTTAAATACGGTGGCCATAGTGACCAGTTATCGAGGCATTTTTGGGGTATGGATCGATTCAGAATTAAGGCGTTAGAAAAAATAATTGCAGAACCCCGGTTGTCTGAGGAAAACAGAGTGGCTGCGATTAACACGTTACAAGAAAAAGCGAGGGTTTATTTGCAGGGTGCGCAAAAACGCGGAAAAACAGATGAGGTGGTGCATTATCAGTTATTAATTAATCAGTACTCATCGTAGGTTGTTATCCGTGTCTCCGCATATTTTTATTTTTACGGCACTACCGAGTGAAGCCAAGGGTCTTATTGCAGATTTGAACTTAAAGCGTTGGCAAGGCAGCCAGGTTTATGGGTTATTTGTTAATGCGACTTATTGCTTGACGGTAACGGGAATGGGTAAGGCGGCTATGGCTGCCGGTATGGGTTATACCTTTGGGACCTTTTCTAAGGTTGTTAACCCCGTCATTGTCAATGTGGGTATAGCGGGGCATGATTACTTTGCTTTGGGCACGGTATTAGCGGCCCAAAAAATTATTGATATGGATAGTCGGCGGTGTTTTTACCCGCAGTTGGTTGGTTTGATTCCGATAGAAACTGAAAGTATTGCGAGTGTTTCGACGCCGGAGACGGCTTATCAACAACCTTATGTGTATGAGATGGAAGCCGCTGCTTTTTATGAGGTCGCATTAAGTTTTTCAAGTGCTGAGTTGGTTCAGGTCGTTAAAGTTATTTCGGATAATAGTGCGTTACCGGTTGAGAGAATAACGCCGCAGTGGGTTACGGCGTTAATGATTCCAGCATTGGGGTCTATACGAGCCATGATAGATGAATTATCTGCGCTCAGAGGCCAGTTGCCAGCGGGAGAGCCGGTAGATTATCAGCGAGTCACTGAACGATGGAAGTTTACCGTGAGCCAGAAGAGTCAGTTGAAAAAGTTATTGTGGCGTTTTCAGGTTTTGAGTGATCAGTCTTTGCCGGAGAACTTTGAGACAGGTTCTTTTTTGTTGCGTTGGTTAGAGCAAGAAGTTGATCAATTAGCGGTCAAGACTACGCTCATGTAAGGTGTGATCGAATGGTCTTGTTAATGTTATCTAGGTCGTTAATAAGTTTGTTTTATAAAGGAAAAAATAAATGAAAAATGTAAGGGTTGGAAAAATAATAGCATTTGGGCTTGCGTAGATAATGCTCTGGATAATGAGGCTAATTTTGAAAATTGTAAATAGCAGGCGCTTACCGCTGATGCCTATTTTTAGTTGGGTAAATTTTTTAGTCAGGGTCGAGTCGTTGCATAGGATTATAGCCGTGCGTTAGAAAATTTTCAGACAGCTGTAGAAAAAGGAAGTCCTGAAGCACCTTATTTTTTAAGTAATTTCTATTTGTTTGCAAAGGGTGTTAAGAAGGATTATCGTCAAGTGTATGGGTGGCGTCATATTGCAGGCGTTAATGGTTACTTATTTGGTTATATGTCTCGAGATCAGATCGCTAAGAAAATGAAGGGGGCCGAAATTTCGCAGGCAAAACAATGGGTGCAAGATTGGTTGGCAGAATATAGAAAACCTAAGCCCGTTAAGGTGATTAGGCCGGTTATAAAAAAGCCGGTAGCGGTGGTTGTTGACGTTGAAGTGGCTAAGGCTCCTTTTGAGAATATAGAGCTGGCGTTTATGTTTATTTTAGGTGTTGTTTTGGTGGGTGTGGCGCGGTCTTCAGGGGCAAGGGAGGCCGTCGGGTCGCCATCGGTAACCGGAGTCGAGCGTTATATTCAAGAGCAAGTAGGTAAGCGCGAGTAGAAGAATGTTATCTAGATATTCAGAAGTCACTAGAGCGTTAGATTGCTTGTACTTTTGGATTTCTAGGTGATATGAGTAATATCAAAACGGGTTATCAGTAAGACTGCCCATTTTGACACATTAACTTTAAAGTATGATCGTGGTTTCGTTATCTTTTAGGCGACGTTTCTTTCAGAATTTGACCGGCACCATCCATGGCAACATGGTAGCTAGGATCTTCAATAACATTAACCTCGACAAGATCACCTGCTTTTTTTAGTAAATAATGACATTCATCACTGAGATGTTTTAAATGTAAGGTTTTTCCTGCGCGAAGGTAGCGTTCAGCAATATTATCAATAGCTTCAAGTCCTGAATGATCATAAACGCGAGCATTAGCAAAATCGATGATGATGTCATCAGGGTCGTTTGCTGGGGTAAATAAATCTGAGAAAGTTTGTACGGAAGCGAAAAATAATGGGCCACTTAAGGTGTATATTTTAGAATTGTTTTCGTCAATGTGGGTTTCAGCATACATGTGTTTAGCGTGTTCCCAAGCAAAAACCAGAGCCGAAACAATAACACCCACCAGAACGGCAATGGCAAGATCAAACCAAACAGTCACACAGGTTACCAATAAGGTCACTAAGACATCACTCATAGGAACGCGGCCTATGAGTTTTAAGCTAGTCCACTCAAAGGTGCCTAATACCACGATAAACATGACACCCACTAAAGCGGCTACAGGAATGATTTCAATGAATGTTGCGCCAAATAAAATAAAGGCTAATAAGAATAGTGCGGCGGAAATACCAGAGAGTCGTCCACGACCACCCGAGTTAATATTAATAAGGCTTTGGCCAATCATGGCGCAGCCACCCATACCGCCAAAAAATCCATTTACGGAATTAGCAATACCCTGACCAATACACTCCTGGTTGCCGTGGCCGCGAGTATCGGTAAGTTCATCAATCAACGTCAGTGTTAATAAAGATTCAATCAATCCGACGGCAGCCAGAATAACAGCGTAAGGTAAAATGATTTGTAGGACTTCAAGGGTTAACGGCAAGGTTGGAATGTGAAAAGTCGGTAATGTGCCGGCAATGGTGGCTTCAGGGTTGTTTGACATATCTCGGAGTACGTCTTGGACGGTTCGTGCATCTAGGTCAAAATAAATAACAACAAAGGTAGTCAGGCCAATGGCTGCCAGTGAGCTAGGTATCACTTGGGTTAGCTTGGGTAAAAAATGAATGACTAACATGGTTGCAAAAACCAGTCCCAACATAATCGATAAAGGTTCACCCGTAATCCAACTATAGCCACCGACGCCATCGACGGTTTGAAATTGTTGAAATTGAGCGATAAAAATAACAATAGCTAAACCGTTAACAAAGCCCAGCATAACGGGGTGAGGAACCAAGCGAATTAATTTTCCAAGGCGGAAAACACCGGCCAATATTTGGATAATACCCGCCAAAATTAAGGCGCCAAAAAGATATTCAATACCGTGAGAGCTGACTAATGCAACCATCACAACGGCTGTAGCACCAGTTGCACCAGATATCATGCCGGGGCGTCCGCCAATTAACGCGGTGATCAGGCCCATCATAAAGGCGCCGTACAGGCCGACAATAGGTTCAAGCCCTGCAACAAAAGCAAAGGCAATAGCTTCAGGAACAAGGGCAAGAGAAACAGTAAGACCTGAGAGGATATCGTTTTTGATGCCTTGTTTACCAAGGCCGGTAAGTTGAAACATTGAGGAGCTCTTTAGTTGAAAAAACCTCTTATTATACCTTTGTTTTCCTTTCAAATGGTTTCTTTGTTTTAACTCAACGACTTAGCGCCTTAGTTAGAGGGTTTTTTATTAGCCCTGTGCAGGAGCGCTCTGAAGCATTAAGGTGCACCATTATTGTCACTTGTTGCACCACAAATGCGTGAAAAGTGACAGGTTAGGGGAAATAGTATTCAATCTGTTAAAAGGAATGCCGTAAAACAACGTTTTGTCATTATGGCACGGTATATGCTTATTCTTTCACTGATAGCCCGTAATAACAAATAAACAGTGGAGTTAACATGACGTCTTTACCTAATCACTTGGTGAATCAAAAAACCATTAAAAGCCGAAATTTTGATATTTTTATGTCGGTTGTTCGCCACCAAGGTGGCTTTAAGTTCACAAAAGCAACAGTGACACAGACATCATTAAAAAGCGTTACATCGGATGGTTTTAAAAATCTTGAATTTAAGATTGCAAATGATGATAATTCTTATGCTTTTAGTATGCCAGCTGGATCTCGATTAGGTACCGGTTCAGAGATTGAATTTAGATATGATAATGTTACTAAGGATGTTGTCTTTTGTAATAAATTGAGCGCGGCATAGTTATTTAAGCACGCCTAAAAGGGCAAATTATTACAACATGGTTGTTTTTCCCGTTAGAGAGAGCGCCATGTAATTGGTTTTAAAGTGAGAAGTTGTTCTTGGCTTTGGCGTACTATTCAGTGTCAAATTGTTGGTTGATGAAGTTGGAGAGTGCCTGAATTTCATCAGCGCAAACAGAATGTTTCATCGGATAGTCGTGCCACTCTACCGGGTAGTTAAGGTTTTTAAGTGTTTTAAATGCTGATTGGGCCGCCGTTATGTTGACGACCGGGTCAACAGTGCCATGGGCCATAAATATAGGGGTGTGCTGATTGTTCTCACTGCGGTGGGCTAATAATGATTCCGGCTCGGGTAAGTAGGTTGATAAAGCGATAATTCCCCCTAGTCTTTCTGGGAAATTTAAGCCTGCATGTAACGCAATGACACCGCCTTGGGAAAATCCGGCCAGAAGAATATTTTGAGGTGCAATGCCTCGGGTCATTTCTTGATGAATGATTTGGTTAATTAATGTTGAAGACGATTCAATCCCTTTGAGGTCTACTTTCCTTTCAAAAGACATTTCAAGTATGTCGTACCAGGAGGGCATAACCATGCCGTTATTAATAGTGACCGCTTGACTGGGTGCATTAGGAAAAACGAAATGGGTGTGCGCAACCTGGTTACAATTAAGTTCCGGTACAATCGCTTCAAAATCATGCCCATCAGCGCCAAGACCGTGTAACCAGATGACCGAAAATTGATGCGTTGCTGCTGTGGGTGAGATGTTAACAGTCGTTAATGACTTCACCATAGTGTATAAAATAAGCTAGCGGAAAAGTGTCATTATAAATGACTTGTTGTGCTTTGGTCATTAGCCGCGTGGCACTTAGTGTATCGATTAACAGGTCAAACAGGATTTTGATGAGAAAGAGGTGTGGGTGAAAGGGCATTGGCGAAAAGCGGTATTGGTTTATCCAAAGTTTGATACTGCCGATACCTTTTGGAGTTATGAATCCAGTTTAAAGATGTATTCGCCGAGCAACGAATTTGGGTTACCTAAGCGTTTATTACCCCCGTTAGGTCTGTTGGGATTGTATCGTTACTTAAAGCCTTTTTATGACGATGTTGTTTTAATTGACAGAAATGTTGATCCTAGAGCGTTAGTAGAACAATTGCATAGTGGTGATCACGTTTACTTGGGCGGCATGGCGGCACAAGGAAAGGGTTTGTTAGCCGATGCCATGTTAGCTAAGAAACAGGGCTGTGTTGTTATTGTTGGTGGAACGGCTATTTCTAAGCAGTCACCCTTGAATAGTATCGCGGATCATTTAATTGAGAACGAAGCGGAAGCGGTGATTGGTGAATTATTAGCAGGGCTGAGGGATGGGAGTGCGAAAGCGTATTATCAAGGAAGTCCTGTTGAGCCAGAGAATTTCTTTAAGCCAGATTATTCGGCGTTAAATCTTGATAATTATGTGCACATGGCTATGCAAATTAGTCGAGGGTGTTCGGAAAAATGTGAGTTCTGTGATATTCCTGCGCGTTTTGGTAAAAGTTTTCGAGTAACACCGGTGCAAGATACCGAGGCTTCTTTTAAGCAATTAGCTGGATTAGGGTGGACGGGGCCCGTTTTTATTGTTGACGACAATTTTATTGGTAATCCTCGACGGGCGCTTGAAACCCTGAAGAATCTTTATACTATTGGTGAATTGATTGGCGTTCATCTGCCAAAATATACCGAGTTGACACTCAGAATCGCTGATCAAACTCCGCTTATGACAGAATTGCGTAGTTGGTTTCGTAAAACAAATTTCACCACGAGTTTTTATGGTGTGGAAACGCCGAATAAGATCGCGCTAGAGGAAACCGATAAGCAACAAAATTTGCGCGGAGATTTAACAATTGTTCAGAAACTTCGACTTATTTCAGAGCAAACGGGATCTGGCGTGTTGATGGGAATGATTTTTGGTTTTGATAGTGATAGCGATGAGACGGTCGATGAATTTATAGCCTTCATTAATGAAACTCATGTGCCGATTGTCATGGTGGGCTTATTAAATGCTTTGCCTGAAACCAAATTAATGGCGCGCTTGTTGAAAGACGGGCGTTTAATACAGAGTAGTAGTTGTAATAATTCTGATGGGGTCATTAATTTTATACCGATGACTTTTTCTATTCAGCAGGCAGAAATAAATTATCTTAGAATTTTACGCGGTATTTATGTGCCGGAGGCTTATTTCCAACGTGTCATGGCACATTTGCAGTTGTTTACCAGTGATTATGTGCATAAAGGGCGTAGTCGTCTGGAGAATGCAGTGACGGTTCTAAAAATATTGACGGGTCAACATCGAAGGGTTTTCTGGCGATATTTACCTGTAGCCCATCAAATTGCGAGGAAACGCCACGGTACCCATTGTGCAAGTTATGCGCGGTTAATGGCAGAATTTTTTTCTTTATGTGCTCAGTACAGTCATTTTATTATTCAGACTGAAAATTTGGCAAAACAGTTGAAGCAACGGAGTTATGAGCCGTGGCAACAGTTTTCATGGCAAGAGATGCGCTGTTTGCCGATTATCGCTGTAGTGCTTGAAAAACAAGACAGTCAATCTGAATTATCGACCCAAATTACCGTAGAGTTAGCAAGCGGGTATAAAGTGAGCGGCACTCGCGTCGATGTTTTGCGTGTTTTTTCAATGTTTTATCTGGAATTGATGGTAATCGATAATAATATTGAACCATCGTTAACCTTGTCTGAGGCTATAGATCTAGAAATTAAGGCAGTACTACAGGCGGCTGAAAATAGGTCGGAAATAGTGGGGGATTCGGATTTAAGCGCAGTAGCGATTCAGGTTCGATCGGTCTGGGCAAAAGAACCTGCCTATTTGCAGAAACTACGTCGGGTTATTAAAGGTATTCAAGAAAAAGCCGGCGAGTTTACGGATCAATAAGGCGTTTTTTGTCCGTCGGTGTTAAAGGTAGATAAACTTTGAGAGGCTTAAATTCAATGATACATGAGCACGTCAGTAGGTGCAATTCAAAGGACTGAGCCCAAATAAGCTTAAAGCCAAAAAGAGGGCTGGAGAGATATGTAAGCGGCCCCGTGTGTCTAAAATAGAGTAGGCCGTGATAATCTTTGCCAATTCCTTGCGGGCTAAGTCGGACAGAACTATGGGCTTGATTTAAAACCCATTGCGCGTAAGTATTGCTATTGGGGCCGGGCCAGTACCGATAACAATTTTGATTGGAGTAGTTCGCAGGTGCGCGCTCAATAATAGCAGCTAGCGTTTGTGCGCGTTGATCTTGCCATACGGCCTCAACCCAACTGTCACCATGACCAACTCCGGTATTTATGGCCATAAGGTTTTTGTGGAGATGACCCCAACTGTGTTCGCTTTTAGTAGGGTGTTGCCAAATTTCCCAACGGTCAGTACCGGAATCTTGTTGGATTACAAACCAGTAATGTACTGCTATATGGCCGATAATACCGGGTATTTTGGCGGCGCGTAGTTGGACAGTGAGTGGCATGAGTGGTGAAATCTTTTAGGTTAAGATAATTTTAAGGTAAGCTGAAATTTTTACACCTGTTGGTAGACTTGTTGGGAAGATCTGTAGGCGAGGTTAGTAGAAATGATACTATGAGTGCTATTGTTTTGTCAGGAGGGGTTATGGAAAAAGTCTGTGGTATCCAAAAAACGGCAGGTTGTTTTTTAATGTTAGCGGTTGTTTTCGTTTTACCTGCGCAGGCTAAAACAATTGCGCAAGAAGAGGTCCCTGCGGCGGTATTGGCCGGATTAAAAAAACATCATCATGATGCGGGTGCGATTACGGTGGATAAAGAAACCCATTTTGGCCTGACCTTATATGAGGTTAAGTTTGTTATCCACGGTAATCAGCACCAAGCGTTATTTGATCAACAAGGGCATTCTTTTGCGCATGAGGAGGCCATTAATATTCAGCAATTACCAGCGCCATTGCGATTAGCCGTTAAGAAATTATTTAATCAGTCCACCGTTAAAGATGCGGAATCGATTCATCATCCAGACGGTCGTGTTGAGTATGAAATAGATGTTCTGGGCGATGGCGTAGCTTGGGAATTAATTTTAGATAATCAAGCCCAATTATTGTCAAAGGAGCGTGACTAAGAAGGTAAGTTGTTTTTAATTAAGCGGCTGTGGCCGTTAATTGTTTTTTGGGTGTGCTAGAGGCGAGGGATGAAAAAATATATCATCGGATTATCGGTGACCTACCATGATCCGGCGCTTGCGATTGTTGATGAGCAAGGGCGAGTCTTGTTTGCAGAAGCCACAGAACGATTTCTGCAGAACAAGCGGGCTCTAAATTGTGAACCTGATCAACTGGCACTAATACCGAGTTTACTGGAACAGTATTGTCCCGATCCTGATGAAATTACTATCGCTATTAATTGGCAGAAAAATCGTCCTCTTTATGAAACCGTGGTCAATCAACTCGGTTGTTTATCTGCTCAGGGGTTATTAAGGCAAGGAATTAAACGGCTCCGTTCTTTATTAGAGAATTATAAGTTACACCACATGATTGCCTGTCAGCGGCAATCTATTCATCTAGCGGGTATTAATGTGGTCCGTACTGTACGGCAATGCTACCCGGCGTGTCGATTGTCTTTTGTCGATTTTGATCACCACTTAACCCATGCGGCAACGGCATGTTTTACCAGTCCGTATCAGCAAGCCGCTTGTGCGGTGATTGACTCATTTGGTGAAAATGGCTCGATGGCCTTTTACCGTTACGAGCGCGGTCAACTTCAGCGTATTCATGAAACGCGAGGAACGGGCAGTATTGGTTTTTATTATATGAAGATCACGGAATTGTGTGGTTTTGATTGGCTGAAAGGTGAAGAGTGGAAAGTCATGGGGTTAGCGCCTTATGGGCGATTAAATCCGGTGTTGTATGACTTGTTAAAAGCAACCGTGACTGTGGAAGGTTTTCAGTGTAGTCATCGTGGGGCTGATTTGTTCAAAGTCGTTGATCAGTTGCAAGCGTTTAAGCGTGGTGTCGATGAGCCGATAGAAACATCCGCTGATCTGGCCTTTACCGGGCAGTTCTTTTTTGCGGAGTTGATGACCCAGTTATTAGAACATTTGCATCAAGAGACCGGTTTAGAAAACCTAGTCTTGGGAGGGGGGTGTGGATTGAATTCAGCATTTAATGGTCATATTATCCAGAGGACGGGTTTTAAATCGGTTCATATCCCATCGGCACCGGCGGATGATGGTACCGCGTTAGGCGCGGCTTTATTGGGGTGCTATGGTAAAAAATCGGCGCCTATTCTAAAAGAAGCGTTAAATCCTTATTTGGGGTCAGTCATTAGCGACCATGCGGTAGAGCGTTTTAGAGAAATTAATCAGACCTTTATCATTGAACACCTTCCAGGGCGGATTGTGGTTGAAACCGCTCGACGGTTGTCCCATGGTGCGTTAATTGCTTGGGTTCAAGGGCGTGCTGAGTTTGGACCTAGAGCTTTAGGTAATCGCAGTATCCTGGCAGATCCACGATGTGCTAAGACACAGGATGCGATTAATCAGCGCATTAAGTTCCGAGAAAAGTACCGTCCTTTTGCACCGGCTATTTTGGCGGAACATGGGTCGGCGTATTTTGAACAGTATCAAGATTCTCCTTATATGGATAAAACCTTAACGATAAAGCCTGATAAGCGCTCACAACTGGGTGCGGTTTGTCATGTTGATGGAACCGGCCGATTGCAATCGGTTACAGAGCCGCGTAATGCTCGTTTTTATGCTTTGCTCACAGCATTTTATGATTTAACGGATGTGCCGGTATTATTGAATACCAGTTTTAATGTGATGGGTAAGCCGTTAGTCCATTCTTTAGAAGATTGCTTAACCGTATTGATGTCAACGGGTCTTGATGCTTTAGTTGTTAATGATTATCTAATTACTAAAAATAAAAATGAAAGCGCGTAAGGTCTTTGATTTTAGTGCCGAGCCCTTGTCGGTGAGTGATTTTTTTTATCAACGCTCTTGTGGCTATCAAGCGAATGGTCGTGATTTATTTTATGACTTGATCCATCTTTCAGATCATCGTGCGGTTTTGCCGGTGGCATATCAATTTATAAAAGATCATTTGGCCTTAACGCCAGCGCAATATTATCCGTCAAGACGTTATCTTGACAACGGTGAGCAGGCTGTCTTATGGGGCAAATTTTCAAGGGCATCTTTTTCAGAAAAAATTGATTTAAAGGCCTGTATTGAACAGGTGGAGCCGTTGTTACAAACAGCGCCCCGGTGGCTGGATCATGTTTCCACGGCGGCAACCGGTGAAAATGAGATAGCGATGGGTTTATTTGAAATTAGTGAGCATTTAAACAAGCGCGATGCTATTGCGAATAGTCAGCAACCGGTTATGGTTTCAAAGGCGTATAGCCAAAACCTGGATAGAGTTTCTCCAGTTTTTGATCTGGCAGCAGTGCAATTAGGGCTGGGGCAATTTCCTAGGATTATGTTACCTGAGCTTTTAGGGTTTACCTTAGCGTATTGCCAGCAACCGTCAGTACTGGAGCTTTTGACTTCTGGCTTTGCGGATAAGGCTAATCAAGGTCCACGTGATTCTTTACGCAGGGAGGAGGCGGCGATAAGAGCCGGGCAAGTTAGCGTGCTTCAGGGAATAATTAAGCGTTATGAGGCAGGCGTTCAATTGCAGAACGGTGCAGCAATTTGGCCCCGTATTCAACAAGGCTATGGTTTGTATCAACATCTCACAGAAGATGTTGTTAAAGCGATTAGTGAGTGTTGCCAGAAACCGAAAACAAATGAACAATTAGTCGAGGATTTATTTCAGAAAATAGCGGCATCGGCACAGGGTCATCACGGTCAGGCCATGTTGGCCGGTAAAAAGATCGATCAGTGGTTTAGCGAACGCCCTTTCAAAAGTCGAGAGTTTATGGCCGCTATCAGGGGTTCTTCTTATGTGAACTTAAAGGCTGTTGAGCGCAGTCCGTTATTGGCGCTATTTGCGTTTAAAGGGCCTATGTTTGGCATTTTAAATAATCAGGAACTAACACGGTTAAAATGTTGGCTTGCACAGGGCGTGGAGCAAAAACCTGTTTCTTTTTTAAGCAAGGCATCGGGCATAGATTCGATGTCCCGCTATCCTCAGACGTTGTGTCGTCCTGCGATTGATTTTAATCGCTTATCGAATCGGCATTTCTTTTATTATTTAGTGAATAGCGAACAGTATCCGGAAGTGGTCGATAGCGCTAGTGGTCGTGTTAATCGGGTGCTTCGGCTGGCGCGTTGCTTGAATAAAGTGCCTTTTAAAGGTTATCAGCATGGTAAATTGGAGCAGTTTATTGAGACGATCTATCAGCATGGAATAAAGGGGTATCAGGAATTTAAGGCGCCGGCGCGGTTATCAAAGGCAACTTATGTGTGGGGTATTGAGCAATTAGCACCGACTATTTTAGTCGATGGTTGCTGGCTTCAAGGTGTCAGCCAGTTACAGTTGTCACCTTATCAGGCCGTTGGTGATGTGTTGCAAAAGATTTATAGCGACGAAATGGGCAATGGTGATGTGTTTAAGAATCATCCCTGTATTTACCGGCGCTTATTGGCTAGTTTAACTATCGAGCTACCGCTCGTGCATAGCCGTGAATTTTGTGAACACCGTGATTTTCTGAACAGTGCTTTTGATATACCGGTTTTTTTAACGGCGCTTTCATTGTGTGGGAATCGTTTTTTACCGGAATTGTTAGGTGTTAATCTGGCAATAGAGTTGAGCGGGCTAGGTAAGCAGTATATGACGCTACGCGATGAATTAAAGTATTGGCAGATTGATTCAACGATTGTTGATATTCATATTTCAATTGATAATGTGGCGACCGGTCACACCGCTCAAGCGCGCGAAGCGATTGCGCTTTATTTAGATCAGGTTCAGGTGATGCAGGGCTCTGAGGTCATGAATCAGCATTGGCATCGTATTTATCAGGGTTATTGTGCGTTAAATATAGCCAGTGCTCGATTTAAGGCCGCATTGTTTGTTCAGTATATAAAGAAACAATTTTAGTGGATAAGGTTGTGATTAATGAGCCGTAAGGGTAGTCATATATAGTAAATAAATAGGGGTAGCCAGTGATAGCGATTAAAAAGGGGGCAAGATTGTGATTCGTTTTTTAAGCATTTTAGTGTGCTTTGTTTACCCCGGGGCGGTGTTGATTTTTTTGTTGCAAGGGCCGCATGCTATTTTGCAGGCAGTGGCTTGGACTTTTGCACTCTGGGCGATGGTTTTTGCTGACTGGCTAAGTTCACGGTTGACGAAAAAGCCGCCGCCGGTCTTATCAGAGCAATTTCCAGCGCCAGTTCATGACATTATTTTAGGCTTGTTAGCCTTAATTCAGTTTGCCAATGTTGGCTTTTTGCTGGTTTACGCCAGTCAATTGCGTTGGGGTTCGAGCTCTGAAATCCTGATCAGTCTTGTTAATTTAGTGGTCTTGCGTATTTTGGTGGGCACCAGTTCAGGCAGTTCTGGGATTATTGTTGCCCATGAGCTGATTCACCGCCCCCAGTTGAGCTATCAATGGTTGGGGCGATTGTTGATGTGTTCAGTGTGTTATGAGCATTTTATTATTGTTCATAAGCGTGGTCACCATGTGCATGTGGCGCAACCGCTCGACGGGACGACGGCGCGGCGCGGGGAAGGATATGAGCCATATTGCAAACGCGTCTACCGTGAGCATTTTGTCGCATCCTGGAATTTTGAGTGTCAGCGTTTAGGGCTTTCAACGGCTTTATTTCAAGTTAAAATGATAAAAAACAGGGTGTTACACGGCATTTTAATCGAGGCGCTCTGGGTGCTTTGGGCAGCGATAACC
>JASMBU010000015.1 GCA_030753675.1 Methylococcales bacterium | reverse complement strand
GTCTTACCATGATCTACGTGGCCAATCGTGCCTACGTTGACATGGGGTTTGGTACGTTCAAATTTTTCTTTAGCCATCTTATCTAAACCTCTACAAAACCAAATATAATTATTTACTAAATTCTTGGAGCCCATAACCGGACTTGAACCGGTGACCTCTTCCTTACCAAGGAAGTGCTCTACCGCTGAGCTATATGGGCAGAAACTGACCCAACGTAACTACTCTATCCACAAAACAAGCTAATTATGGAGCGGGTGATGGGAATCGAACCCACGTGATCAGCTTGGAAGGCTGGAGTTCTACCATTGAACTACACCCGCACTTAAATCTTTAACTTAGCGATACGATGTGGTGGAGGGGGGAGGATTCGAACCTCCGAAGGCGGAGCCGTCAGATTTACAGTCTGATCCCTTTGGCCACTCGGGAACCCCTCCAGTACAAAAGTACGACATTTTGCTCTAATACAAACAAAGTGTCAATCAATTTCACTTAATTAACCGCAACAAATTTATCCCCAATCCACCGAGGACGTACAAAATTAACTTGAAACGACTAATGAATTTTATTTTTTAACTGATCAAAGCGCATCTGCACCAATAATTCTGAATTCAAACGAATACGTTCAAAACCTGACTCAATATGCTCCGCATCACTCACAGAAGCCGCAGATAACACATAATCTGCAACTCTCCGCTTATCACCCGGATGACCAATACCGACACGCAGACGATTAAATTCGCCACTGCCCACGGTTGCTACAATATCTCGCAAGCCATTGTGCCCACCATGACCCCCAGCACTCTTGAAACGCATAACGCCAACATCAAAATCTAACTCGTCATGCACAACCAACATTTCCTGCGGCGATATTTTAAAATACCGAAGCACCTTACCCACTGCCTGGCCACTTAAATTCATAAATGTCTGCGGCTTCAAAAATATGATGGACTGACCCGCTATTTTCACTTCCGCAAAATCCGCCTGAAAACGTGACTCACTACGCCAACTGACGCTCCCTAACTGCGCAAGCCAATCGTCTAAAAACCAAAACCCGACATTATGTCGGGTTTTGGTATAACGCTGACCAGGATTCCCTAAGCCAACTAATAATCGAAGTTTAGCCAACGACTACTCTATTCCGATTCAGCCGAATCACCTTCAACAGGTTCAGACTCCTCTTCGGCCTCTTCATCAACCCCACCACGAACTGTCGTAACCGAAACCACAGGTAAATCATGATCAGCACCCTGTGCTAATGCCACAATTTCTACACCTTTAGGCAACTTAATCTCAGATAAGTGAACAGAGTCACCCACGTCCAACGCCAATAAATCTATTTCGATAAATTCCGGTAAACTCTTTGGCAAACAAGACACTTCGACATCAACCTGACTATGCGTCACCACACCACCCTTCTTAACACCCACTGCATTCTCTGCATTAACAAAATGCAATGGTACATGCATACGAAGTTTTTCCTTTGCGCTTACTCGCTGAAAATCCATGTGCAAAATTCTAGGCTTACTTGGATGACGCTGCAGGCCTTTTAGAACCGCCTTTTCTTTCTTGCCATCAACAACCACAATCAGCACGTGCGAATAAACAGCCTCATGCTCCAAGTGCTTAATCACTTCATTATGTGACAACGTCAACTGCTTAGGCTCTTTTCCCGCGCCATAAATAATCGCAGGGACCCCACCTTCACGACGCACTGCTCTTGAGGCACCTGTGCCCGCCCCTGATCTTGCTACTGCATCAAACTGAAATACATCCGACATCTTTAACTCTCCTAACCTATATATAAGCAGCGCCTACACTGCATAAAACCATTTAATCAACGTACATCGAGCTGACCGATTCACTTTCCGCCATACGCCGGATAGTTTCGCCCATCATCTCTGCCACACTCAACTGCCTTAACTTACCGATTTCCAACATCCCGTCAGCCAACGGTATAGTGTCCGTTACAACCAACTCATCGATAAGTGAATTCTCTAAATTATCACGCGCCTTACCCGACAACACAGGATGCGTACAATAAGCGACGACCTTCTTAGCCCCATTACCTTTTAATGCTTTAGCAGCCTGACACAATGTTCCTGCTGTATCCACCAAATCATCAACCAACACACAAGTACGGCCTTCCACATCACCAATAATGTGCATCACTTCAGCAAAATTAGCTTGCGGACGACGCTTGTCTATAATAGCCAAATCCGCATCATCTAAACGTTTTGCCAACGCCCGAGCCCGAACCACGCCGCCGACATCAGGCGAGACCACCATCAAATCCTGATAGTTTTGCCGCCATAAATCACCCAACAACAACGGCGACGCATAAACATTATCAACAGGAATATCAAAAAAACCCTGTATTTGATCTGCATGCAAATCAACCGTTAGCAAATTACTGGCTCCAGCCGCTTCAATCATCTTTGCCACTAATTTAGCTGTAATCGGCACCCTCGCAGATCGGGATCTACGGTCTTGGCGCGCATACCCAAAATAAGGGATTACCGCTGTTATCTTAGACGCTGATGACCGATGCAATGCATCAATCAGAACCAACAACTCCATTAAATTCTCATCCGTAGGCGCATTTGTCGACTGAACGACAAAAACCTCCCTGCCTCGAACATTTTCTTCAATCTCTACAGTGACTTCACCATCACTAAACCGACCTACTCTAGCCATGCCTAATCGCATGCTAAGCCTTTTAACAACCCCTTCTGCTAATTTTTTGTTAGCATTTCCAGAGAAAACCATAAACGAGGTGTCATCCACTGAATTACTCCGATTGAATGATTAAATACAACTAAAGTTAATGGCTGGGCCGCCAGGATTCGAACCTGGGTATGCGGAGATCAAAACCCCGTGCCTTACCGCTTGGCGACGGCCCAATATTTAATTTTAAACTTAATCAAAAAGAGGGATAATCCAAATTTTGATATACCGGTGAACGTGCAACTCCCGCTGCAAAATAGACTTCTTCAATCCCGCTCTTATCCAGCTCGTCATAAACTGCTCTTGCCGATTGCTCAGAAGAAAACTGCAAAAACACACATGCCCCCGTGCCCGTCAGTCTCGCCTCACCGTAAGTTGACAATAATGCCAACATTGCAGCGACCTCAGGGTAAGCCTTACGAACCGTTTCTAAACAATCATTCTGACACTGACCCGAATGAAAGTCGCTTATTGTGATGGGTTTGCTATCTCGTGTCAAATCTTTAGCGCAAAAAACTGCTTCAGTTGCAACATGACACGACGGCTTTACAATAACAAACCAGTGATCCACTAGTGAAATAGGCTGCAACCGCTCACCCACACCCTCGGCCCACGCATTACAACCCCCAATAAAAACTGGCACATCCGCTCCCAAGGTTAATCCTAATTCTGATAATTTGCGCCCAGATAAGCCTAAATCCCATAAGGCATTCAAAGCAACCAATGTCGTTGCCGCATCAGAACTACCTCCGCCTAAGCCCCCGCCCATTGGGATATTCTTATCAACCTTAATCGAAACTCCGCCAGAAAATCCAGTCTCTTTTTTTAACAATAAAGCCGCCCTTACCGTTAAATCATCCGCCTCATCAACACCGTCAATGGGCGCTGTCAACCGAACGCAATCCTCTGCTAACGGCTCAAAAGTCAACCAATCACAGAAATCAATGAGTTGAAAAACAGTTTGCAACTGGTGATAACCATCCTCCCGACGACTCATAATTCTTAACATTAAATTTAACTTTGCTGGTGCAGGCCATTGTTGCTGCCATAACTTATTACTCATAAACCCCACAACCCATACTTAAAATTAATTTTCTAAGCCCACTAAAATAACCGCCACTGATCTACCAATAACTTCAACTTAATATCATCATAAGATATCTGGATCTTCTTAGGTAAGCCATACTGACCCACTTTGGTTATCTTGGAAAACACAATACGCCACCCGTGCTGAATAAAACCATCCCGCTCATAAACAAACTGACTACCGGGTGCCGGCAAACCCAACATCCAATACCGAAATGCTACAACTGGCACATCAAACCCCAGCCCAAAATCAAGCCCTTCGGTAAGACTTGACACGGTTTTTTTACGCCCCGCCCCATAATCAACAACAACGCCATCACCTGCCAGCGTGATAACAACCCACTGCTGCCCTAACGGACCGTACACGGATAACCGCTCACTACTCAGGGAACCATTATGCTGCCACTTTATCCGAACCGATTCAGCAACATTGTTTCTTTTGAGCGCCAAACGCCCAGACAAAGACCAAGTATGCTCCTTTAGAACCAGAGCCTGAGCCAGTTCCAACTGCTCATGTTCAGTACTTTTCGGAGCCACCGCACAACCACTGGCGACAATAGCTAAACCACTCCAAAGCAAAACCCAACCTTTCCGCATCAATCTTTTGATAACCCGTCAAGCAACCCTTCTTTATCATGCGCTATTTGCAATAAATACGCATCAGAGGGGTATTTGCTCATCGCCTCTTCAAAAACACCTCGAGCCTCTTGCGTTCGCCCCATCGTCAAAAGCGCCTCCACTAAATGCCCTGCTATTTCAGGCTCTCTCTCCAACTGATAGGCCTTTTGCAAATAGCTAACCGCTTGCTCATAAAGTCCTTGTCGATATTTCAACCAGCCATAACTGTCGATAATAACTGCATCCTGCCCTTTAAGCGCAATGGCTCGCGTCAAATAGACCTCTGCCTCCTCTAATCGCTCAGTTCGATCGACTAAAGTGTACCCCAAAGCATTCAATGCATCAGCATCATCGGGATACCTATCAATAATATTTAACAAATCAGATTCCAAAATTGCCAGCTTATCCAACTTCTCAGCCACCAATGCACGCGTATATAAAACCTCTTTCTTGTCTGGCATCTTCTTCAAGGACTGTGTCAGGAAATTAAACGCTTCACTATACCGCGATTGTATGCTCAACCATTGTGAACGCAGCAGAATAAGCCTCAACTCTTGCGAACTATTCACCGCCTCAACCTCATCAAAGCGCAATCCTGAGCGCTCCAAAAAGCCCCCATCCATCAATAACTCTATTGCACTAATACGCGCCCTGAAAAGATAATCCCCTTTTAAGACACGATCAAACCAGCCAATTGCTTGCTCTAAATCCCCTTCAAGTGCCGCAACACGCCCTAAATTAAAATTACTCCTGTCTCCCCAAAGCGGCTTATCCACCAGCCCTAGCAATACAGATTTTGCCTGTTTATATTCATTTAACTGCATATAAATCATCGCTAATGCGTACTGACTATTCATATCATGTGGATGAAGATCCAAAACCTCTTGATAGGTCTTAGCCGCTGCCACAAAATCTTTACTGTTAATCTGCGTTTGCGCCAACAATAACTTTAACTTAACCATTGCAGGGCGTTTCTCAATAATGCGCTGCAGAACCAACTCTGCCTCCTGAAAATCCCCTAAGTGAACAAAAATCTGCGCTTTAATCACATGCGCCCTAACCCAATTCGGTTGCAACAATAACGCCCGGGTTACTTTTTGCTTCGCCTGCTGAAACTTGCCTTGTTGCAATGACAAAAGAGATTGTGCAAGATAAATTGACCCTTTCTTTGGGTATGCCGGCAGCAAGCGCTCCAGAACTTTGTAAAGATTATTCTGTTCTTGTACTGAATCAAGCGAACTGACTAGTTCAAACAGGGTTTCCTCAAAACCAGCTGGATCCGCCTTCAAAACAAATCCCATATGCTCAAGAAGCGCCTCGTCATTACCTTCTTTGATGGCTAACACTGCCCCAACACGCCGGGCGATCAAATTATCAGAATCCCTTTCCAACCATAACGAAACAGCTTTTAGAGCATCTTGATAACGTTTACGAAACAAGGCAATCTTTGTGGCTCTTTCAGCAACTCTAGGGTCAAAGACTTGACCTGCTGCTTGCAAATAACTATCCAGGGCCACATCATACATCCCTCTTTGAGCCGCTAACTCCGCCGTCAAAAACAAATACAAAAAATCAGGCGTCAACTTATCTAGAGCTCGATTTGCATGGGCTTTTACTGGCACTAACGATTCCTCTGCCAAACCATCACGCACTGCAAACTGCTCAGGCATCGTTGAACACCCGACTAAAAAGGTCAACACCACCATTACAAATACTTTTAAAATCATTAACTTATTTGCTCGAAACATCACTCTAAAACCATAAAAACTAAAAAAACTAAAAAAATCCATTTTTATATACAGCTGGCAATTGGCTATATTCTTAAATATTACTTAAAATACTATATTGTTAAGACAACTTCACCGGTAATTATCTCAAATCCCAATGCCTCCATTTAACTTTAAGCTCAGAACACACTCCGCTCATTGCTCTTTTCTAGCACGCTGACACCACTGAGCTATGACTTTACTTACCATCGGTATTAATTATAACACTTCTCCTCTTGTAATTAGAGAGCGCTTAGCCTTGCCCACAGAACTCCTCTCCGAAGCACTGCTTGACCTAAGGAAAACAGCAGGGATTAATGAAATTGCTATCTTATCCACCTGCAATCGAACTGAGTTTTACTGTCGACTCACTAATAACAACCAACAAATCATTATTGATTGGATCACCCAGCGCAGCAAACTCCCCCAAGATGAACTAGCGCCTTATTTATACTGTCATAGCGGCCCCGAACTCATTCGTCATATGTTCAGAGTCGCCTGCGGCCTCGACTCCATGATTATCGGTGAACCCCAAATTCTAGGCCAAATGAAAACAGCCTATCATGCCGCCTATGAAGCTGGCACCCTCGGCAAACATCTAGGAAAATTATTCCAACACACTTTCTCCGCTGCAAAAAAAGTTCGGACAGATACTGCAATTGGCTCTAGCCCTGTCTCTGTTGCCTTTGCTGCCGTTCGTCTCGCACAGAAAATCTTTGACAATCTAAACCAACAAACAGCGATACTCATTGGTGCAGGCGAAACCATTGAGCTCACTGCCAGACATCTACACCAACAAAAAATAGGACAAATCATTATTGCAAACCGCACCTATGATAAAGCCCATACCTTAGCCGCCCAATTTAATGGGTATGCGATTACCCTTGCCGAATTACCGATTCACCTTGCTAAAGCAGATATTGTGGTTTCATCAACAGCAAGCCAGCTTCCTATTCTTGGAAAAGGGAGGTTTGAGAGCGCTATAAAAGAACGGAAACACAAACCTATTTTTATTGCAGACCTAGCTGTTCCACGTGATATTGAACCCGAAGTTTCTCAACTTGAAGACATTTATCTATCCACCGTAGACGACTTACAATACGCAATCGACGAAAACTTAGACGCACGCCGCCAAGCGGCAGAAAAAGCCGAAGAAATAATCGACACCCAAGTGGAGTATTTCCTCAGCTGGATGCGCTCACAAGGCGCACAATCCACCATTACTGATTTCAGACAACAAGCTGAACAAACTCGCGAAACAACCCTCACTAGCGCACGAATAGCGCTTAAAAATGGCGCTGACCCTGAACAAGTTATCGAACAATTAGCCCACTCACTTACCAATAAATTACTACACACTCCTAGCGTACAAATCAGACAAGCCGGCATTAATGAAAGACACGACCTCATTGCGGCTGCACGCGAACTTTATAAACTTAAAAAACAAAAGAAAATCAGTGAATAAATCCATCCAACATCGACTAGACCGCCTCGTAGACCGCTTTGACGAAGTTGCAGCATTACTCTCTGAGCCTGAAACACAAAACAACCAAAATAAGTTTCGCTCGCTCAGTCAGGAATTTTCTCAAATCTCCCCCATTGTCGAGTGTTATCAACAATTTTCAGCCTCCCAAGAAGCCATTGAGGCTGCCAAAGAGCTCATTAATGACCCAGACCTAGAACTCAGAGAGTTAGCGAAGGAAGAATTTCATGATGCTAAGGAATTAGCCGACCAACTGACCCACCAACTACAAATATTACTTTTACCGAAAGATCCAAATGATAATCGTAATATTTATATTGAAGTTCGTGCCGGCACTGGCGGAGCCGAAGCAGCTATTTTTTCCGGAAATCTTGCCCGCATGTACCAGCGCTACGCTGAACTTCAAGGCTGGAGAATTGAAACCATCAGCCAAACATTAGGTGACCACGGCGGCTACAAAGAAATCGTTATGCGTATTTTAGGCCAAGATGTTTACGCTCATTTAAAATTTGAATCAGGAACACACCGCGTACAACGCGTACCCGAGACTGAGTCCCAAGGTCGCGTACATACCTCCGCTTGCACTGTGGCAATTATGCCCGAGGCAGAGGAAGTAGATGCGATTGATATTAATAGCTCTGATTTACGCATTGATACCTTTCGCGCATCCGGTTCCGGCGGACAACACATCAATAAAACTGATTCTGCTATTCGCATAACACATCTACCATCAGGCGTTGTCGTGGAATGTCAGGACGAACGCTCACAACATAAAAATCGCGCACGTGCCATGTCGTTATTACAAACGCGCCTACTTTCCGCCAAACAAGAAAAACTAGATGCTGAACAAGCGGCCTCTCGAAAAGATCAAGTCGGCAGTGGCGACCGCTCAGAACGCATTCGAACCTATAATTTCCCACAAGGCCGAGTAACTGATCACCGAATCAATTTAACCCTGTACAAACTTGAAGAAATCATTCAAGGCGCATTAGGGCAAGTTATCCAACCACTTATTAACGAACATCAAGCGACACAACTGACACAACTTGCTGAAGATTAATACTAAACATCACGGTTAAAAAAGCATGACTATTCTACTTTTCAAACTCAACAATGTAACCCTTGACGAAGCCGAAGACATTCGAGAACTACTTAACGATCAACAGCTTGACTATTACGAAACATCAGCGGGTCGGTGGGGGATTGGGGTTGCAGCCATTTGGCTCGTCAACAATCATGATATTAATGCCGCCAGAGCATTGATTCACGCCTATCAAATTGAAAGAGGTGAGCAAATACGACACGAGCATGAGGATCTAAAAACACAAAACCAATTAGAGTCTATTTTCGATCGATTAAAACAACACCCACTGTTATTTTTACTCACTCTGGTAATGATTAGTTTAATAACGGCGCTATCACTAAAACCATTCTTCAATCTTTTTACCCCGTAAAACAACCTTACACTTAAATAGAAATTAATAGAATCAACACCTTGAGTACTAGCACCTTCACACAACTACCTGATATAATCCAAAAATAAAAATTCCCGTGCAATTCTTTTTTAAAGAATAAACCCCCGTTTTTTTTTGACTTCCCCTTACAAACTAATTTTCAATTATGACTAAAAGCGCTCGGAAAAATACACACTCAGTAATCGTTGGTAATGTGAAAGTAGGTGGTGGCGCGCCTATTGTTATTCAATCTATGACCAATACTGATACCACCGATATTGCATCAACAGTGAAGCAAATCATGGAATTATCCGATGCTGGATCAGAACTAGTCAGAATCACCGTTAACAATGAAGAAGCCGCTCAAGCCGTTCCTGCTATTCGAAATGAATTAAACCGGAAAGGCTATTCAGTACCTATTGTTGGCGACTTCCATTTCAATGGCCATAAACTACTGGAAAAATACCCCGATTGCGCAGTTGCATTAGACAAATACCGTATTAACCCTGGTAATGTAGGAAAAGGAAAAAAAAGAGACCCTCAATTCGCACAAATGATTGAGTTTGCCTGCAAATACGACAAACCTATTCGCATCGGTGTCAATGGTGGCAGTCTTGACCAATCCGTATTAACGCGCTTACTCGATGAAAATCGTTTAAAAGAAACACCCGATGAATTAGCGGTCATTACCCGAAAAGCAATCATAACTTCTGCACTAGAAAGTGCTCGTCAAGCTGAGTCGCTTGGATTAAGTGCGGACAAAATCATCTTGTCTTGTAAAATGAGTAATGTACAAGACCTAATTAGCGTCTACCAAACACTATCTGAAGAGTGCTGCTATGCTTTACATCTCGGATTAACTGAAGCAGGTATGGGTACCAAAGGCGTCGTCTCATCTGCATCTGCATTATCTGTTTTAATGCAACAAGGCATAGGCGACACTATTCGCATTTCCTTGACACCAGAACCCGGCGGCGCACGAACACAAGAAGTTTATGTTGGACAAGAAATATTGCAAACCATGGGATTCCGTTCATTTACGCCAATGGTTATTTCCTGCCCAGGGTGTGGCCGTACAACGAGCGACTACTTCCAAAAACTAGCACAAGACATACAAAGCCATCTCCGCAACAGCATGCCCATTTGGCGCAAAGAATTCCAAGGCGTTGAGGATATGACCGTTGCCGTCATGGGCTGCGTTGTCAATGGACCCGGTGAAAGTAAAAGTGCCAATATCGGCATTAGCCTACCCGGCACCGGTGAAACGCCCGTTGCACCTGTTTATGAAGATGGTATAAAAACAGTAACATTGAAAGGTGACAAAATTGCTGAAGAATTTCAAACTATTGTAGAAAACTACATTAAGAGTCATTACACCACTTAAATAACAGCTATAAATCATTTATAGGAATTAATCATCCGCCCAATGCTCTAACCCCTCTAATTCAAACGCTGAAAACCCAGCCTTACAGCGGAGTTCTTTATTTAATACTCCGCCCTTTGCTGGCCCTGCAAATCGCTCCTTAATAAACTGCAGATAACTTTCTTCACAATTAAGCCCACGCTCACTACAAACATATTTAAACCAATAGCTGCCTAATTCTACATGCCTTACTTCATCATCTAGAATACGCTGCAAAATAGCCGCACTTTTAGAATCACCTAGATGGTTAAACTTTTTAATCATCGGCGGCGTTACATCTAACCCTCTGGCCTCCAAATATCGTGGTACAAATGCTAAACGCATTAATAAATCATCCGCTGTATCTACGGCAACAGTCCACAAACTTTTGTGCGCTGGATAATCACCATAATCGACACCCATCACCATTAAATGCTCTCGGATCATCGTAAAATGCTCGGCTTCTTCAATGGCTACACTGACCCAATCTTGGTAAAATTGAAAAGGCAAGCCTCGAAACCGATACAACAAATCCCAAGCAAGATAAATAGCCACAAACTCTATATGAGCAATGGCATGGAAAAAGGCCTGTACACCCATTTCCGTATTCAAAGATCGTTGAGGCATTTGCCGAGGTGATACCAACAGTGGTCGTTCCGGAAATAGAGTCTCATCAACAGATCTAGGCGGGACCTCATCTACAAAATCAAGCCTACCTTTCTCAAAAAGAACCCTTGCATGTTTAGTCGACGCTAAAATAGACTCAACATCACCGCTGTGCAAACAATATTCAGCCACAGCAAAAATATTTTCTGAATCTACTTTCATCATGAAAAAACAATTTAACACTTTAAACCGGTTAATTCTGTCATCCACACGACAACTACACCAGCTTTTTTTATTTTTGTATTGCGCCTTAGTTTTCTGGGTATCTCATCAACCCAGCGTTCCTGTACCACACTTGCTACCCCATTTCGATAAACTAATTCATGTCGGCACCTATTGCGTCATGAGCTACCTAGCCTGGGCTTGCTTCTCTCATTATTCAACAAAGCCCTTCTATCAGACTCTGTTTTTTTGCATACTCTTTGGCGCTACCGATGAATGGCACCAGTCTTTTATCGTTGGTCGACTGGCTGACCCCTATGACTGGGCTGCCGATATATTTGGAGCGACTAACGCTGCGCTCTATTTAAGGCTCCAAAAAAACACCAAATAACCTCTCAAGACATTAACAATAGCAAACAACTATAAAACTGCTTCACGGGTAAAACCGCCATTATTTAAAATAGCGTTAAGTTTATGTAATGCATCTTTCTGAATTTGTCGTATACGCTCACGAGTTACACCATATTTGCGCGACAATTCCTCTAAAGTTTTTGGGATATGACCACAAACGCCATAACGTTCACAAACAATATCTTGCTGACAATCACTTAACTGACCTAACTAGCTTGATAATTTACCTTCAACAGAAGAGCGATCCAATAAAACCGATGCTGTTTCATTTGAAACATCTGAAATCATGTCTAAGATGGAGCCCTCATAATCTTTACTGATTGATGTATTCGCCGATATCACCCGTTCGTTTAACGCCATCGTTTTAAGCGCTTTTTCTACCGGTTTTTTTGCCACTAAAGCAATATCTTCTGCTTTAGGCTTGTGCTCAGATCTAACTTGTAATTGTCTTTCTGCTTTCAAGCACGCATAAAGCTCTTTTTCCACATGCATAGGCAACCGAATTGTCCTGACTTGATTCATCAGTGCTTTTTCTAAACCATCCTGAATCCACCAAACACCATAAGTTGAAAAACGAAAACCACAATACGGATCAAACTTATCTACCGCGCGAATCAAACCTAAATTACCTTCTTCAATAAGATATAAAAAAGACAACTCTCGATTCAAATAACGCTTAGCCAATTTAACGACTAAACTCAAATTACTTTCAATCATGATTTTTTGTGCATCCTGGTCGCCGAGTAAAACCCGCTTTGCATAATATTGCTCTTCTTCAATAGTTAATAATTTATATTTCTTTAAATTATTAAAATATGACGTTGTAGAATCACTTCCTTCGGCACCCTTACCGACAACCGCTTGTTTTTTATTTTTTACAGGTTAATTTAATACGCCTGCGTTAGAACTTGCCTCACTTGATACACTTATATCTGAACTCATCATCTTCTCCTTACTGTACGTAAGGATAAATGAGCGAATTACGTGGGGTGCTATCAGACCTTTGAATAAACAACTCATTGCAAATCAAAACATGCTTTGCAATTTGCAACGCTCATTCTTAAAAAGTTATCTAACTCTTGGAAAAACCACCGCAAAAGAATAGTGCGCTGTCAATCAGGGCTCATCACTACGCTAACACATAAAAACCCCTTGATATGCACTCGCCGATAAGAAAAAACGTTAATCCTTCAGAAGCAAAACTAAAACACCCTGTCAAAACTTAGCGCTTAGGCAAGTAAGCCTTCGGATTTACTGACTTCCCATCTTTCCTAATCTCAAAATGAAGACAAAAACGATTATCATGATTGCGACCCACTTCTGCTACCTTCTGCCCCTGCTTAATGATTTGCCCTTCCTGAACAAACAATCGTTGATTATTCGCATAAGCACTTAAGAACTGCGCATTATGTTTAATAATAACCAGATTACCATAGCCTTTTAACCCATCACCGCTATACACCACACTGCCATCGGCTACTGCAACAATTTCCTGTCCAGCTTTCCCTGCAATATCAATACCCTTTAATCCCGTTTTCTTAAACGACCGTAATAATCGTCCTTCTAGAGGCCAACGCCAACTAATCCGCCCTTTAGAATTTAAAGCCACTTTACTTTTTCGCTTCAAGCTCGATGACTTATTGTCTTTACGCAGCCTCTTTTTCTGGGAAAAATGCCTCTTTACGTGAGCAACAGGCTTAAAAAGCTTTATTTTCTGACCCACTACCAACTTATATGGCGGTGAAAGCTTGTTCCACTGGGCTAATTGGCGGTAACTATGTCCCGAACGAAAACCCACAGAAAACAGCGTATCGCCCGATTGAACCCTATAAAAGCGAGCGCCCTCATCTAGACTTACACCATATGAACGAACAGGGGCAAAATTATGCTTCTGGGAACACCCTGAAAGCACTAGTATCAAAAAAACAAGAAACAACCCACTATTATTTTTTAACTTTACAAACATACTCATTTCTCTAAAAGCACTGACTTTGCCGTATTCAATTGCGCCGCCAAAAAATCAGAACCTCCTTTATCAGGATGAACCTTAATCATTAATCGCTTGTGAGCCTGTATAATCTCTTTCTCTGTACACCCAGGCTTTAACCCTAAAACCTGATAAGCCTGCTGTATTGTCATGCTAGACGAATTATTCTTCGGTGTTTCGGGTCCGGCATGCCCCTGCCTTGACGACACAAACATAAACCAGATCCTTTGCAATATCGGGGCATAACGCAATACAGCAGGTAACAATCGACCTAAAAATGCCAGAAAAACACCCAACAACCCCAAAACCCAATTCAATTTACCGAACGCCACTAACGCTACAAAAACACAGATGATTGCTCCCCACGCCAACTTTCTAAGTAGTTTGGCTACTTGTTCTGGCGGTTGATGCCGCATCCAACGCAAAAAACAAAACAACAGAAAAATTAATATTAAAACAAAATAAAACCGTATCAAACTAACATTACCCCATTAAATAACCGATGAAAATGGCTCACCAAATAAAAACCAAAATTTATTTTCTCATTATTTTCGCTGCCTATTAATGTTTTACGTTATTTATTCATTCAATGATTAATCTAGCTATACTATGATGGTGTATATTCTCTAGTAAAACAGCATCGGAATAGCTTTTATTTTTATTTCAAAAACGAGACAATGCAAAATACTTACCCCCCTTTGGTAGGGTTTGCCGCCTACAGTGGTTCGGGAAAAACCACCTTATTAACACAATTAATTCCACTACTAAAAACAAAAGGTCTCCGTATTGCGGTTATCAAACATAGCCATCACCTTTTTGATATTGATCAACCGGGGAAAGATAGTTACAGATTTCGTTCAGCAGGAGCTAACACGGTCCTGTTAGCATCAAAAAAACGTCGCGCCATCATGACTGAGCTAACTGTAGAAAACGAACCTCGCTTAACCGAACAACTTGAACATTTAAATTCAACCCAAATCGATTTAATTTTAGTGGAAGGCTTTAAAGCAGACGTTTTTCCCAAAATAGAAGTGCATCGCCCAGATCATGGAAAGCCACTACTCTACCCTAATGACCCCTCAATTATTGCCGTCGCCAGCGACAGTTCCCTGACACTCCCTGGACATCTAAGACTCCTCGATTTAAATAACCCACCAATCATCGCTAATTTTATTTTAGACTCCATTGTGAATACCATCCCATGAGCAACCCCTGCGAGAGTAAAACACAAAAACTTCTACCCATAGAAGATGCAACTGATCTGATTCGTAGGCAACTCCACCCCACTTCTGGTAGTGAACGATTACCATTAAGTATCGCCTTAGGTCGAACACTCAAAGAACCTATTTTTGCACGTTATAACTATCCCTTTGACAATATTTCCTCAATGGATGGGTATGCCCTCAACACCCAAAATATTGATACTAGCCAACCCTTTCAATTAAAAAATTGTGGCACCTCATGGGCTGGCAAACCTTATCCAAAAAAACTGTCTTCAGGTCAATGTGTTCGTATCTTTACCGGTGCTGTTTTACCCCAGAACACCGACTCAGTTATTATTCAAGAGCTTGTTTCTGTTCAAAATGACACTATAACTTTTCCAGAAAACCTAGTATTACAGGACAATATCCGATATTCAGGTGAAGATTACAAAAAAGGCGACTTACTTTTACCAGCGCACAAAAAATTAACTGCTGTTGATCTTGGATTTATCGCTTCCGCAGGCATCTATGATGTTTTAGTTTTTCGTCAAATCACTATTGGTTTTTTATCAACAGGTGATGAATTAACACCTATCGGCCAACCACTTTCCAGTGGAAAAATATTCGACAGCAATCGCTACACGTTAATGGGGCTCCTTAATGACCCTTGCTACAACTGTAGCGATCTAGGCCAACATGCTGACCATTACGAAACATTAAAGAAAACGTTACAAGACGCTGGCCATCAATACGACGTAGTAATTACAACCGGCGGGGCCTCTGTTGGTGAAGCCGATTACATTAAAGGCATCATGGACGAAATTGGCCAAATAGATTTTTGGAAAATTGCCATGAAACCTGGAAAGCCACTTGCTTTTGGTCATATCAACGCATCCTTGTTTTTTGGGCTACCTGGAAATCCAGTTTCCGTTATTGCGACTTTCCAACAAATAGTCGAACCTGCCTTAAAACAACTCTCTGGAAGTGCCCCGGCCACACGCCTGCAACTCAAAGCACAATGCTTAACTCCCCTAAAAAAAACACCCGGACGAAAAGACTTTCAACGCGGCATTCTTAAACAAAACAGTCATGGCGAGTTGACTGTTATTTCAGCTGGGAAACAAGGTTCTCATATATTAAGTAGTATTAGTGACGCCAATTGTTATATTGTTTTAGACCAACAATGCTCTTCTTTACCCGCTGGACAATGGGTCACAGTTGAACCCTTTACCTGCTTTATTTTCGAATAGGTTAATACTGGGAAACCGTTTTATAACACTCACAAGACCAAGCATCAATCCCGCCAGATAAATTAAAAACACTTAAAAAACCACAGCACACTAAATACTCAGCAACTTGTTGACTCCGCATACCATGGTGACACATCACAATTATAGTTTGTCCTTTATCAAGTTCTGTTATACGCTCCAGTATTTGATGCATGGGAATATGCCCCCCTTCAATTCTTGCTATTTTAAATTCACTGTACCACTACAAAAAACAGATAATCTTCAACTTGATTAGTCTGCCTTTTTTCTTTTAACTATTGTACCGAAAAAGAATGTACTGTCATAACTCCAACTCACTTATTTTTTAAAAACCTTTCAATTCGAAATATCGCCTCACGCAAGCGTTCCATATCGCTGGTGTAAGAAAAACGCACAAATGAGCTCGCATTTTTGGTACCAAAATCACAGCCTGGCGTTATCGCAACCCCTTCCATTTCCAATAAATCTTGAACAAATTGAAAACTATCATCTGTCAAAGCGCTGCAATCTGCATAAATATAAAAAGCACCTTGTGGTCGACATAAAATAACAAAACCTAGTCGTAAAAGTTGTTCATACAAAAACGCCCCACGTTGCTGAAACGCCATCCGTCTGGATTCTAAGATCGTCATCGTGCGGGAGTCTAATGCAGCTAATGCTGCATATTGTGAATGTGTTGGTGCCGCTATAAATAAATTCTGGGCTAATTTCTCAGTTGCGCCATAAAAGGCCTCGGGCACAATGACCCAACCAATACGCCAACCCGTCATACCAAAATATTTTGAAAAACTATTAATAACAAAAACATCATCACTGTAAGCCAATGCAGTTTGCGCTTTACCTTGATAAACTAGCCCATGATAAATTTCATCAGAATAAAAGCACCCCCCTTTTTTCTCGGTAAGATCAATACATTCCTTAAAATCCTGTTCTGATATTAACGTTCCCGTCGGATTACTCGGTGATGCAACTAAAACACCTCGTGAGTGTTTTTGTTGCCAATTCTGTTCAATCAATGCAGAGGTTAATTGCCAATTAGTCGCTGCACTCACAGGAATAAACTGCGCTTTAGCCTCTAAGAAAGCCATAAAATTACTATTACAGGGATAACTAGGATCGGCTATTAACACACTCTGATTCGCATTCAAACTCACACCTAAAGCCAATAATAAGGCGCCTGATGCTCCCGGTGTAACTAAAACTCGTTCCGCCGAGATAGTGACCCCATAACAGCGCTGATAAAAATGAGTAATTCGTTCTCGCAACTCTGGCAATCCAGCTGCCGGCGTATATTTAACCTCGCCCTGTGCAATCGCCTGTATTCCCGCGTTAATAATGGGTTCTGGTGTTGGAAAATCAGGCTCCCCAACTTCCATATGAATAACGTCCTGCCCTTGTTTTTCAAGCTCTCTTGCACGCTCTAACAGTGTCATGACATGAAACTGTGTAATATTTTTCATTTTGTCAGCAATGATAACAGCCAAAGCTTCCCTCCCTAAAAAACAACTAATTCACTTATAAAAATACTGTATTTCTTGCTAAGATGATATCTTTCTGGTAAAAAGGCCCGATTTGATTTTTTAGTGTGTGGAGTTAACTAACGATGGATATTGATAAGCAACTATTGAACAAAGTAGAACCCTACCAAGGATCTGCTGATGAAGAATTTATGTGTGAGCCACAACAAAAGCATTTCCATCAACTACTTACAACTTGGAAAAATGAACTCATGTCCGAAGTTGATCGAACAGTTCATCATATGCAAGATGATGCCGCTAACTTTCCAGATCCTAATGATCGCGCCACTCAAGAAACTGAATTCAGCCTCGAACTAAGAACTCGTGATAGAGAGCGTAAGCTAATTAAAAAAATTGAAGAAGCGCTAAGAACCCTTGAAAATGGTGACTATGGCTTTTGTGAATCGTGCGGCATTGACATCGGCATTCGACGTTTAGAAGCTCGACCAACAGCCACACTTTGCATTGACTGCAAAACCCTAGAAGAAATACGCGAAAAACAAATGGGCTAACGCTCAATTACTTTGCCCCCCCAAAGTAGCTATATCGGGAGATTTGCCCCCTCTCCAACAGGCCCCCTACATCTAGGCTCTCTCTTTACTGCCTTAGCAAGCTTTCTTCAGGCGCGCAAACATCAAGGTCAATGGCTATTACGTATCGATGATTTAGATACTCCTCGACTGGCAACCGGGGCTACTGAAAACATTATTACTACCCTTGACGCCTACGGTCTACATTGGGACGGTAAAATCACCTATGAATCGCAGTGGCTAGAACATTACCAAAATGCAATTGAACGGCTCACTCAACAGGATCTCACCTATCCTTGCACCTGTTCCCGGAAACAACTGAAAAGAGATCGCTTGGAAAATCCAAGCATTAAAACTTACCCTGGAACTTGCCGTTATCATCGACAATCACCATTGTCTCCACACTCGCTTCGCATCAAAACACCCGAACAACCCATTACTATTGATGATTTGTTACACGGTCAACACCAACAAAACATTCATCATGATATTGGCGACTTTATCATTAAACGCCGCGATCATATTTTTAGCTACCAGTTAGCTGTCGTGGTCTCAGACCACCTACAAAAGATAACTGAAATTGTCCGTGGTATTGATTTATTAGACTCAACCCCTAGACAAGTTTTCTTGCAACAACTATTAGGCTTTGTCACACCACACTATCAACATATTCCTATTATTATGGATTCTCATGGCGCCAAACTCAGTAAACAAGCCTTTTCCACCCCCGTACATACTCACAATATCAGCCAAACACTTTATTATTTATTAACCCAACTACAACAAAATCCTCCCCAAGAATTATCTTCCGCACCTATCAATGAATTGCTTGACTGGGCAATCACTTCTTGGGATATTAGGCTCCTAGAAAAAATAACAACTATAAGCCTTTAAACTACTTAACCCACTAGCCTGCCCAGTCAAATAACTTATGTCCGACGGTAAAATTTATCCGATAAATCCAGATATTGCTGCTCAAGCGCATATTTCTAAATCAGACTACAATACCCTTTATCAGCAATCCATTACGCACCCTGAACAATTTTGGGCTGACCAAGCTGAACGCTTCCTCGACTGGAGCCAACCTTGGCACACCGTTTTAGATTATGACTATCCTCAAGGATATATTCGCTGGTTTGAAGGCGGGCAACTTAATGTCAGTTATAACTGCTTAGATCGTCACTTAGCTACTCGGGGCAACCAAACAGCTATTATCTGGGAAGGTGATAACCCCGAAATAGACCAACGCCTGACCTATCAAGAACTTCACCATCAAGTTTGTAAGTTAGCCAATGTCTTAAAATCTTTAGGGATCAAAAAAGGAGATAGAATCTGTATTTACCTCCCGATGATTATTGAATCAGCTGCAGTCATGTTGGCTTGTACCCGAATTGGCGCTATTCATTCCATTGTTTTTGGTGGCTTTTCAGCAGAAGCCTTGCGTGACAGAATTAATGACTCTGACTGTAAATTACTGATTTGTGCCGACGAAAGTACCCGTGGCGGTAAAACACACCCCATCAAAGCCAATGCCGACAAAGCACTACTCAATTGCCCCAGCATAGAACACGTTTTGGTCATAAAAAACACCGGCGGCTTAGTGGATTGGTCTTCAGGTCAGGATGTCTGGTACCACGAGGCCATGACAACTGCTTCAGCTATTTGCCCTCCTGAGCCTATGGATGCCGAGGATCCATTATTCATTCTCTATACCTCAGGCTCCACTGGAAAACCTAAAGGTTTAGTACACTCAACGGGTGGTTATTTGCTATTTTGTGCAATGACCCATAAATATGTTTTTGACTATCAAGAAGGCGAAATTTATTGGTGTACTGCTGATATTGGTTGGGTTACTGGGCATTCTTATATTATTTACGGCCCACTATGTAACGGTGCAACATCATTAATATTCGAAGGCATTCCTACCTACCCTAAAGCCGATAGATTTTGGCAAATTATTGACAAGCATAAGGTTAATATTTTTTACACCGCACCGACTGCACTCCGAGCGCTCATGGCTCAAGGTGATCATTATGTTACACAAACTAAACGTAATAGTCTCCGTATCTTAGGCACCGTAGGGGAACCCATTAACCCAGAAGCTTGGGAGTGGTATTACCACATCGTCGGCAACAGCCAATGCCCTATTGTTGATACTTGGTGGCAAACTGAAACAGGTGGACATTTAATCACCCCTCTTCCAGGTACCACTCCTTTAAAACCAGGCTCAGCAACACGCCCTTTTTTTGGTGTTGAACCTGCTATTTTAGATACGGATGGCAATACGTTAGAAGGTGAAGCACAAGGCATCCTTGTAATAACCCGCCCTTGGCCTGGACAAGCACGAACCGTCTATGGCGATCATAACCGCTTTATAGAAACTTATTTTAAGAGTTTTCCTGGTTATTACTTTACCGGTGATGGCGCTCGCCGTGACGAAGACGGTTATTACTGGATAACAGGGCGCGTTGATGATGTTATTAATGTCTCGGGTCATCGCATGGGAACAGCAGAAGTTGAGAGTGCCCTGGTGCTTCATCCTCAAGTTGCTGAAGCGGCTGTCGTTGGATTTCCACATGACATTAAAGGACAAGGGATTTATGCGTATGTCACCGTTAATGTTGAAATCACCCCTTCTCTTGAACTACAACAACAACTTTTAACGCTCGTTACACAGGAAATTGGCGCCATTGCCAAACCTGATTTAATCCAATGGGCTCCGGGACTGCCTAAAACACGTTCGGGAAAAATTATGCGCCGCATTCTTAGAAAGATAGCTGCCAATGAAATTTCAAACCTAGGCGATACCTCTACACTTGCCGACCCATCTGTTGTCGATCACCTCATTAGTCACAGACTTAATAAGTAAACGCCAGAGACATCAAGACAATCATTTATTCAATATAGTCCTAAAAACAACTTTCATTTAATTGATTCGATTCAATGGCATGAGATGCTATTTCTTTTTTAACGATCGAGCCTTACACCAACACAAAAAAAAATAACCGACGTGATAAAATAAGACGACCCTAGAAACCGTGTTCTGATTGCCAAGACAACGACTACAGCACCCAAATAGTCTTCTTTTTTAAGAAAAACACCCTGAACAACAGATAATTATGCACATCCGGCTTTAACGACTACAATCGAAAGATATTCTAACTAGCATTTATCAACGTAAGTTTATAAAATAAGCGGTTACGTAAAAAAGCAACTGGCTCTTCACTATCGCTACACGGACTATTTAATGACTGATTATAAATTAACACATCTCAAGCAACTTGAAGCTGAAAGCATTCATATCATCCGGGAGGTTGCTGCTGAATTTGACAATCCAGTGATGTTGTATTCAATTGGCAAAGATTCAGCGGTTATGTTACATCTAGCGATGAAGGCTTTTTACCCCGCAAAACCACCTTTTCCACTGATGCATGTTGATACCCAGTGGAAATTTAAGGAAATGATTCAATTTCGCGACCACTTAGTCAAAAAACTCGGTCTTGAACTACTTATTCACAGCAATCAAGAAGGCATCGACCAAGGCATTGGACCCTTTACCCACGGTAGCAAAAAACACACTGATGTAATGAAAACGGATGCCTTAAAGCAAGCCTTAAATCATTATCGGTTTGATGCCGCTTTTGGCGGTGCTCGCCGCGATGAAGAAAAATCAAGAGCTAAAGAACGCGTTTATTCCTTCCGTGATAAGAATCACCGCTGGGACCCAAAGAACCAACGCCCGGAATTATGGAACATTTATAATGGCAAAATTGACAAAAATGAAAGTATTCGGGTATTTCCATTATCAAACTGGACTGAATTAGACATCTGGCAATATATTCACTTAGAAAACATCCCAATAGTACCGCTTTATTTTGCCCAAGAACGCCCTGTGGTCAACATCGATGGCACACTGATTATGGTTGACGATGACCGCATGCCTATTGGCCCTGAAGATAAGATTGAAATGAAAACGGTCCGTTTCCGAACACTCGGCTGTTACCCCTTAACCGGTGCTGTTGAATCAAATGCGACGACACTCCCTGAAATTATTCAGGAAATGTTATTAACCACCTCATCAGAAAGACAAGGACGCCTCATTGATTCTGATCAGGCAGGTTCTATGGAACAGAAAAAAAGAGAAGGTTACTTTTAAATTCCATAGTTAACTAAATTAACCAACCCTGTTCAACTGCGTCCATTACACTCTACTGGAAGCCTAACTTATTTAAGAAAGCCATGTCACATCAATCAGAATTAATTAGTACCGATATTAACGCCTACCTCGCTCAACATGAGCGTAAAGAATTATTACGTTTACTGACCTGTGGTAATGTTGATGATGGTAAGAGCACACTCATTGGCCGCCTGCTTTATGATTCCAAAATGATTTACGAAGATCAATTGGCTGCAGTCACCGCGGACAGTCTAAAATCAGGTACCACCGGAGACCAGCCTGACTTAGCCTTATTAGTAGACGGCTTACAATCAGAACGCGAACAAGGCATTACCATTGATGTCGCCTATCGCTACTTTTCCACATCAAATCGTAAGTTCATTATTGCCGATACACCCGGACACGAACAATACACCCGCAATATGGCAACGGGTGCTTCAACCTGTGATTTAGCCATCATCTTAATTGATGCGCGCTACGGCGTTAAAACCCAAACCAAACGCCATAGTTACATCGCCTCATTATTGGGTATAAAACACATTATCGTTGCCATTAACAAAATGGACTTAATGCATTACGACGAAACTGTTTTTAATACCATTAAATCAGAATATTTATCATTCTCTGAGCAACTCCAATTAACTAACATTATCTTTATGCCTATTTCTGCCTTAAAGGGCGATAATGTCGTTCATCGGAGCACCGAAATGCCCTGGTTCTCAGGCCTGCCCTTAATGGCAACCCTAGAAAGTGTCGAAATTGCTAATGACCGTAATTTCACAGATGCCCGCTTTCCCGTTCAGTACGTCAACAGACCCAACCTTGATTTCCGCGGTTTTTGCGGGACAGTCGCGTCTGGTATTTTTAACACCGGTGATAAAATAACCGCACTCCCTTCTGGAAAGACCAGCACAATTAAATCGATAGTCACCTATGACGGCGAACTAGAAAAAGCATTCCCACCGATGGCTGTCACCATGACCTTAACGGATGAAATCGACATCAGCCGTGGCGACATGATTGTATTATCTGATCAAAGCCCCTCTATCAGCGACCATTTCAAAGCTGAAATTGTCTGGATGACCGAAACCGCCATGATCCCGGGAAAACAATACATCTTCAAATGTGCATCGCGCAGTGTTTCTGGCTCCATTTCATCAATACACCACCGTACCGATGTCAACACACTGGCACAAATAGAAGCCGAGCAATTAAATTTAAATGAAATTGGCACTTGTAGTTTAGCCATCAATGCACCGATCGTTTTTGACACCTATAAAACGAATCAAAGCACCGGTGCTTTTGTCATTATTGATCGACTTAGCAATGTGACTGTGGGTGCGGGTATGATTACGGAGAGTATTGACAGTAATGATCAACTTCAACCGGTGAGTATGGCAGAAAAAGCGGCCCGCTTTTCTCAACAAGCGATGACCATCAACATAACCGGTAACAATCATGCCAATCTGGCCTACCAATTAGAAAGAAGACTTTTTGATACCGGTCATGCCGCAACAGTACTTGAAGGTGACAGCGCCCAAAACGCATATTATGCACAGTTAATTAACCAATCAGGACTGATCTGTCTCTGTACTAGCCAAGCACCTGTTCAACACAGCCAGCTTGAAATATCAGCAACAACAGAAACCGTAAAAACCGCTTTTGATCGGTTGAAAACTGAAAATGTTATTAACTGATCATTTAATAAACCCTTAAAAAACGACTATAATCCATTATAGATCCTTGATCCGGTTATTTTTTACACAGGCTCCTTACATATCCAAAGAAACTCTTGTAGGATAATACGGTCAAATTTTTTTGTACCCAATACTATTATTTAAGAGGAATTACAGCAATGAGATTAAATTCAACCCTAACCCGTTCAGAAGAAAGCATTCTGTCTACCAATAAAATATTGCGTAATACCTATATGTTATTGTCCCTGACATTGCTTTTTAGTGCCGGCACAGCAGGTGCTGCGATGGCGCTTAATTTACCACACCCTGGAATGATCATCACCTTGGTCGGTTATTTTGGTTTACTTTTTTTAACCAATAAATTTTGTAACAGCGGCCTTGGAATCATTTTTGTTTTCGCCCTAACGGGATTTATGGGCCTAACACTCGGTCCAATCCTGAACATGTATTTAAATGCATTCAGTAATGGCCACGAATTGATTATGACCGCTTTGGGCGGAACAGGTGTTATCTTTATTGGCTTATCAGGTTATGCTCTAACCACCCGAAAAGACTTCAGCTTTATGTCTGGATTTTTAATGGTAGGTGTACTGGTTGCCTTTCTAGCGGGCATCGGAGCCATGGTGTTCTCTATACCTGCGCTCTCTCTTGCAGTATCCGGCATGTTCATTTTACTCATGTCAGGTATGATTTTATTTCAAACCAGCGCCATCATTCATGGCGGTGAAACTAATTATATTCTCGCAACGGTTACCTTATATGTATCTATTTTTAACTTGTTCATGAGTTTATTACAATTATTAGCCGCATTCAGCGGTGAGCGATAGTCACGTTTGACAGCCGACTCATCCCCAGAAAAGCCCGGTTTCTTACCGGGCTTTTTTATGGCCCTACCATTTACTGCCTAACAGATCATTTTAATCAAGAAAGCGCCATTCTTTAAAACAAGCCGCTTGCCCTTGATAAGCACCTAGGTCATCAAAAAGATTCCAGACAACAGCCCTGTCTATATGAAAACGACGACCTGTTTTAGACACTCTAATACCGTGGTAATCAGCAATAAACCCGTCTTTTTTTACGCGCTCTAATAAGTCTGATCGCTCTTCTTGAACTACCGACTCAGCCGAAAAGCGTGAAGGTAAACTCACCAGTTCAGCCCAAGTCACTTCAAATAATGAAAGCGCCATTTGATTACCGTAATTAAACACCGGATCGCTGGCAACATCATGGGAAATAACTACAAAGGGGGCCTCAAAGAGCGCCTCTGCCAACGCTCTTTCATTTTGATAACCGAATAACAATGCCTCGCCTAAAACCCGCGTATAACTGTTATTAATTAACCGAACCTGCGCTACATTAAATGCATTTTCTATTGAGGGCTGTTCCGCTTTAACCATTACTGACTAGGGTTGTTACTAATTTCTTCAGGTGAAGCAATTTGAATAGTATCTGCAGCAACACCGACCCACAACTCCCCTGAAATAATAGCCAATAATTCATTACCCACCATACTAGCGCGCCACCCCTGCAATAAACAACTTTCAGAAGCATTTTGCAGCAATTCATCTAATTGTTTACGACTTGCTAATACACTGGCGCTTATAGAGTTTTCTTTCGCTCTGATACGAACGACCGCATTCAGAACATCCACAATGGCATCATGATGATGATTTTTATCTGCATTAGTTACCGTCGCCACCCTCGGAACAGGCTCTTCCTGAACAGCCTGCTGTATCAATGCGCATAACTCATGGCCGTGACGCTTGACTGTACGTTCGTGAAGGTTACGTACCTTAATCAACTCACCAATCTTATTAGGCTGCAATCTGGCAAGATCAATAATCAAATCATCCCTTAATAACCAATTTCGCGGCCTGTTCTCTTGCTGAGCACTACGTTCACGCCACTGCGCTAAACTTTGAGCGACCGATAATTGTTTTTTAGTTAACTTCTTTAAGCCTCTTATTTTCAACCACGCTAGCTCAGGATTTGCCTGATAAACAGTCACGTCACTCAAATGATCAAAATCATCTTTCAACCAAGTCAAACGACCTAAATCGGTTAACTTTTTAAGCATTCGTTGATAAATTTCAGCCAAATAAATCACATCATCCGCAGCATAGGCAATCTGACCTTCGGAAAGTGGCCGACTACTCCAATCTGTACGGGTATGTTCTTTCGTTAAATTAACATTTAGCCAACTTGACACTAACATCGCATATCCGGGATTATCCTGAAACCCTAACAAGGGTGCCGCAACTTGCGTATCAAATACCGGCGTAGGTAATGAACCTCGCAAATGATAAAAAATTTCTAAATCCTGCCGCGCTGAATGAAAAACCTTAACTACTTCAGGGTTATAAATAATATCTAAGAGATTATCAATGGTCTCTAATGCCAACGGATCAACACAAGCGACCAATGAAGGCGTTGCTATCTGTAACAAACAAAATTTAGAATAATAGGTCTTCTCCCGCAAGAACTCCGTATCAAGAGCCAGCCAAGGGGCACCAGCCAAGTCTTGACAAAGAACCGCTAATTTCTCAGGGGTATTAATATATTGTATTTGCATTTATATCCTATATTTTATGATCTATAATTCGCTCGTAAATAAGCACTCAGGGGGTTCTACCGTTCTTCCTTAACAGGATTACCTTTACCCTTATTCCAGTGTTTCTTAGAGCGCCTGTTAGGTCGGCTCTTAAATGATTTTCCGGTTCCTTGACTATCCCCTAAACAGGTTATTTTCAATGCTCTGCGATTAAGACAAGCAGACTTCAAGTGCTGAAAAATATCATTCGGCATACCCTCCGGCAAATTAACACGGGTATGGTTAGCTAAAAACTCAACAATCTCAATTTTATCCCTTTCAACGCCGGCCTCATCGACTAAAAATTGCTTTAGCGCATCGATCGAAACCTGTTGATTGAAACCTATTTCAAGACGATAAGGGATCATTTTATCCGTTTGAGCAGTCACAACCCCCATCGCCGGAAGTTGTGTAGTCACCTCTTTTATAACACTACGTCTTTGAAAATTACTCTCATTAAGTTGTGCAAATGCTGCTGCACAGTGCACGATACTAATATCCAACTCCTTGGAAATATCCTCAACTAACAGCACCCAATCATCCATGCTTTTCCGTTTAATAATGCGCTGCAAAGGCTTTTTTAAATGGGCTTTTAATTTAACCCTTAATTGTGGTGGTATTTTACTGTCCATAGCAATTGTCTAAAATGCAATAACCCCAATAAATGCTCAAAGTTTCTCCAATCTAATATCTACAAAAGCTTCATCACGTAATCGGCGCAACCAAAGTTCTGTTTCTTCTTCTATTTTACGCTGGCGAATTTGTTCACGGGCACGACTTCTCTTATACTCCACGCTATTATCACGGTCTTGCCGCTCTAAAACCTGAATCAAATGCCAGCCAAATTGCGTTTGCACCGGCGCGCTGAGCGCATTAACTGCCAATTTATTCATTGCCTCTTCAAAGGGCGGAACCAAATAACCCGGGCTCACCCACCCAAGACTCCCGCCTTTCAATGCCGAGGCCTTATCATCAGAGTGAGAGCGCGCCAAAACAGCAAAATCATCTCCATTTTCAACACGGTCTTTTAAGGCTAACAACCGCTTTTGCGCTTCTTGGTCGTTAATGAGTTCATTCAACTTAATTAAAATATGACGCGCCTGTGTCTGGGTAATCATATGTTTTGACCGGCCCTTTAATTCCGCCATCTTAATAATATGAAAACCACTGGGACTGCGAATTAATGGGCCGACCTGCCCTGCCGACAAAGCTCTCGTTTGTTCAACAAAAACACTGGGAACCTGCGCTAAAGAACGCCAACCCAAATCACCGCCCGATAAGGCTTGCCCACCATCAGATTCTGTCATCGCAATTTGCTTGAAATCACCCCCGTGCTGTAACTTTTCAAGTAACCGATTAGCTTTATCTTTGGCATTTTTTATATCCGCCGCATTCGCTTGTTCAGGCAGAGCGACGAGAATATGACGTAAATGATATTGAACATTCTCACTGCCCTCATGGCTTTGTGTTTCCATAAAATAATCAATTTCACGTTCACTCACTTTGACATGGCTTGCGACCTCGCGACCTCGTAATTGGCTAATCGTAATTTCTTTTTTAACATTTTCTACAAAACTCTGATAACTGATGTGTTGACGTTCTAATTGGGCACGAAAATCATCAAGGCTTAACTGGTTTCGTGCGGCAATATCACTAACAGCCTGTTGCAAAACGGTATCGGTTATACGGATCCCCATTCGTTCAGCTATCAATAATTGCAATTTCTCGATCACCATACGATCTAAGATTTGCTTACGCACAATAAACACAGGCGGCATATTGGCGCTGTCTGCTTGCATATTCTGCATCACCGCATGCGTTTCACGGGCCAAATCACTTTCAAGAATAATAGCATCTTCAACCACTGCCATAATGCCATCAAGGTATTCAGCCTCGGCACGAACACTGGAAACTGCCACCATAAAAGTAACCGCGATCAAAAATCGCACTGCATTATCCATTAAATATCCATCTCTCATTTATTATTGCGCAGGCGATTGATAGCCCGGTAATTCTTGTTCCAAGAAGGCATCCAGTTTATCCCCTAACCCCGTTAAGCCTTTCAGTTCTAATTGCACAAATAACCCCGTATCGTATCGTTCATTATCGATCGTCGTAACCGTATTAACATTCGCATTCGCATAACGCTTTCCTAACACCCTAAACCGCCAACAACAGTTTTCTTTCTCGAGTCCTGCAAACATTTCAGTCGACATATTATCTTTCAGCGAATAAACCCAGCCTCCAAAGACGCTCCAATCATCATAGACCGGCCACAGAAAAGACAGATCACTTTGAATAATACTATTTTTTCGGTAATTATAACCTACATTCACAATCTCCCGGTCTTCGCCGCGATACGCTAACGAAGCGCTACCACGATTAATATCTTGGCTGTCCACATCCCAAAAGAGATTGGCTTTATAGGTTAACTGCGCGTTCATGGCACCACTCAACTCTGCAATAACCGGTGAATAATTACTCGACCCTATTGAACCCGCAGGAGTCCATTTTTTACCTGCAATTTCACATGTGTTTTCATCAATCGAAACACCATCAGAACAAGAAGATGGAAGCACTACTGTCCGGTCCCTAAAATAATAAATCTGCCCCACAGTCAATTTAGCCAAATCAAGTCCGGTATCCGTATTCGCAAGCCGCGTTGTCAGCCCGAGGGTAACTT
>JASMBU010000014.1 GCA_030753675.1 Methylococcales bacterium | reverse complement strand
TTCAGACCGCTATCGAGAAATTTATTTAAACAAATAAACAACTGCTAACTCAATCAACCTCCAGAACGGTGCAGATTATGGAACGACTTAAATCAAAAATACGAGATATTCCGGACTTCCCTAAGCCCGGTATCATATTTAAAGACATCACCCCTTTAGTCAAAGATCCCGCCGCACTCCGATTAGCCATTCATCAGTTAACACACCCTTTTCATGGCCGAAACATTTCTGCGGTTGCAGGCATGGAGGCTCGTGGCTTTATTTTTGGTGCCCTAGCCGCATGGGATTTGGGCGTTAGTTTTATCCCTTTACGCAAGCCTGGCAAGCTACCTTACGATATACAAAGTGTTTCTTACGACCTTGAATACGGGGCAGCTACCCTTGAAGCGCATATCGACTCGTTTGAACCTAATGACCGCGTCTTACTGGTTGATGATTTACTGGCCACAGGCGGTACCGCAAAAGCCAGTTGTGAACTGGTTGAGTCTCTAGGTGCCACAGTCGAAGCCTGTGCTTTTGTGGTAGAACTCGACTTTCTTAATGGCTGCGATAAACTGTCTGGCTATGAAATCCATTCTTTACTGCATTATTAATCTCTCGGCACGGACTCACCCCAGTACTTGACCTAACTACGCCCCGACTACGGCAAAAGCATTATGATCTTCAACTGCTGCTGTTACGCGCTGAATTAAGATGCGGCTACTTTCTGGCGCCATCATCCCACCAATAGCTTGTGAAATAATCATCGCCTCAAAGGGGTAACTTAAATGCGCCTGATAACGCTGAAATAAATCACCCGCATCCAATCCTTGCACGCCATTTTCCACTAAACAATGCTGGTAATGTTGAACAATCTGGTTTTCATATTCTCTTCGTATAGCCGGCTCCAGAGCCGTTGCCAAAAAATAAGCAACATCACCAATGCCTTCACCGACACGAACCATTTGCCAATCCAGCAACCCTGGAGCCCCCTGAGTATTCCAAAATAAATTACCCGGGTGACAATCATGATGCACAATCGTTTTTGGCCCAGCCGCTAAAAAACGCATTATTTTTCGTCTATTTTTAGCATACTGAACAGCTTGCGCTTTTACCGTTTCAGAAACCAATTTATCCGCCCGATACAAGCCTAATTTCATTAACGGTACGGCCATTATAGAGCCCAGAAAATCCTCTAAACGACGAACCCGCCCGGATAACCAACGAAAATCCGTATTCAACTGCTCACTATCCCAAAACTTAGCATGCAAAATGGCCAATTGCTCGACTACTTTCAAAGCCTGTTCAATCGACAATTCATCGCCCGGTTTACCCGGTTGTGCATTTTGCTCTTTTAAATGATGTAACACTAAGGTTGATGCCCAACCCGCGGTATGCTGACCCACAATGACTGCCAGCTGGGGAACAGGTACGTGAACTTGTAATTGTTGATAAAAACGAATCTCGGTCTGCAGGAGGCGCGGTAAGGCCGTTATCCAACGTACCACAACCCTCTCAGAAGGTAATTTGACAAACCAAAAGCGCACCAGTGATTGATCCCCCTCGTACTCGACTTGCAACTGCACACGGGTCGTTGTCCCTATATCACACGATAGCAAGGCGACTGATTGTACTCTCGCACCGTAAGCATACTGATCTACAACGGTCTGTGCCCACTGCACAGTTAACTGATCTACTCGACTGACAATAATAGTTGGCTTTTCCATGTCCAATATATCCTCTACTATTAACTTAAATTCATTCTGTTAATTGATATCTGAACAAAATAGTAACATAAGAAATCACCAAAAAAATGACAAAAAAAATCTGTAATGCCTAAAGGCATTACAGATTTTAAAATTTGGAGCTGGTGATGGGACTCGAACCCGCGACCGGTTGATTACAAATCAACTGCTCTACCAACTGAGCTACACCAGCAAAGATTCACTATTATACAAAAAAAAAAATTCTTTACCAGCGTTTTTTCAACAATGATTTTTAACTTCGCGACTGTTGACGACGACCCTTTGCTTTTGGATTTAATGTCCTTTGCGTTTTAAATTTTTGATAACGTCCCGACGCCCTCTTTTTATCCATACCTATACCTTTCGGCTGCCAAAGTGGAATAAGATGCTGCTTGCCATTACCAATTAATTCACCGCGCCCCATTGTTTTTAAGGCTTCACGAAGTAAGGGCCAATTTTCAGGGTCGTGGTAACGTAAAAAAGCTTTATGCAGTCGACGTTGTTTAATGCCTTTAGGAACTGACATGTTCGATGTTTGATAGTCGACCTTACGCAAAGTGTCTTTACCTGAATGATACATCGCTGATGCAATCGCCATCGGTGAGGGTAGAAATGCCTGAACTTGATCGGCTCGAAAAGCATTCTTCTTCAACCAAAGCGCTAAATTCATCATATCTTCATCGGTCGTACCGGGGTGCGCCGCAATAAAATAAGGAATTAAATACTGCTCTTTTCCGGCCGCCTTTGAATATTTATCAAACATTTCTTTAAAACGATCATACGTGCCCATACTCGGCTTCATCATTTTTGATAATGGCCCTGTTTCAGTATGCTCAGGCGCTATCTTCAGGTAGCCGCCAACATGATGCGTGACTAATTCTTTCACATACTCAGGGGATTCAACCGCTAAGTCATAGCGTAGCCCAGAAGCAATAAATATCTTTTTTATACCCGGCAGTGATCGTGCCCGCCGATATAAACGAATTAATAATTCATGATTAGTATTTAAATTTTTACAAATACCTGGGTAAACACAAGAAGGTAATCGACAAGCCGACTCAATCGCCTTACTCTTACAGGCCAAACGATACATATTGGCTGTGGGGCCTCCTAAATCAGAAATATGCCCGGTAAAATGTGGCGACGTATCTCTAATAGCCTCCACTTCACGAATAATAGAATCTTCGGATCGACTCTGAATAATACGTCCCTCATGTTCTGTAATAGAACAAAATGTACAGCCCCCAAAACAACCGCGCATTATATTAACCGAGTGCTGAATCATTTCAAAAGCTGGAATCGCTGCATCACCATATGTTTTATGTGGCAGCCTTGAATACGGCAAATCATAAACCCCATCCATTTCCTGCATTTCCAAGGGGATCGGCGGTGGATTAATCCAAACCAACCGGTTGCCATACTTTTGCACCAATGCTCTTGCATTACCGGGATTTGTTTCGCCGTGCATAACCCTGGAAGCATGCGCATACATGACATGATCATCTTTGACCGTCTCATAATCAGGTAACTGAAGAACAGTTTTAAAACGTTGCTGCTTCTTTGTTAATCCTGAAAACTGCACCACTTTCTCATTGGGATCAACCGACTCAACGGCTTGGTCACAAACTGGCTGTTCCTGATAAGGGTCTACCGGGGGAGTTAGCGCACCCGGCTTATCAATAGTTGTTGAATCCTTCACTGCCCATCCTGCTGGAATCTCTTCACACAAATGGGAGGTACCACGAATAAACCTTAAATCCTTAACGGACTCACCTGCCGCTAATCGGTGTGCAATCTCAACAATTTGCCTTTCAGCATTCCCGTAAACCAATAAATCAGCCTTAGCATCTAGCAACACTGAGCGACGTACTTTTTCTGACCAATAATCATAATGCGCCATGCGCCGCAAACTCGCCTCAATACCGCCAATGATTACCGGCACCTTTTTATAAGCTTCTCTGCATCGATGCGAATAAGCATTGACCGCACGATCAGGACGCTTACCGGCCTTTCCCCCTGCAGTATAGGCATCGTTTGAACGTATTTTTTTATCCGAGGTATATCGATTAACTAACGAATCCATATTCCCTCCGGTCACGCCGAAAAACAAATTCGGCTGTCCTAAGGCTCGAAAATCGTCAACACTGTGCCAATCAGGTTGCGATAAAATACCGACTCGAAACCCCTGTGATTCAAGTAAACGACCAATTAACGACATACCAAAACTGGGATGGTCAACATAGGCATCACCCGTCACCAAAATAACATCACAGCTATCCCAACCCAGACTGTCCATTTCTTCACGAGACATCGGTAGCGTTTCTGCAATACCAAAACGATGCGCCCAATGCTTACGGTAAGAAAAAATATTTTTGGTTGTTGGTATTGTCATCTTTTGCACAAAAGAAATGGAATAAATTTGGAATTGTTTTTAACCCATGATTTTAAAAACAAAGGCATCTCAATATTGTAGCTACGCTCTAAAAACTGGGCTTGCTTCAGTGCTGTTTTATGCACTAACTTGGGATAATGGGATGCAAAACAAAAAGCAATTACATTAGCACGGCCTTCTACCGGTAAAAAACAAACACGCTGGTCAAAGGCCTGTAACAGATTATCCGCATTCTCTTGAAATGCGGCGCAAACACGGCCCCATAAATTGATGATCATTATACCCTTTGTTGTCATGATTTCTCTGCAATTACTAAAAAAATCATACCCACGAACCGACTCTGCCATCACACTATGATCAAAGGCATCAATCACCAATAAATCAAACGTTGTTGTGTTCGACGTGGCCTGCTGCTCAATAAAGACACCACCATCACCAATCAACAACTTCATTCTGTCATCCCGGGATAAATTAAAATATTGATAACTGGCGTTGGCCACATCGCGCCGCTTCTCAATAACCGTCATTGTGCAAGAGACATAATAATTTAATAAAAATTGCGTTAACGAACCGCCTCCCAAACCCACCATCAGAACATTTTGAGCTTGTGGACAAAACACCAGACCCAAGGACATGGCACGAACATAACTCAAATGTAGTCGCTCCGGATCCGCTACTAAAAAAGCACTTTGCCGAGAACTGGTGCCAAAATGCATCGAACGCACCCCATTTGCCTGCACAATTTCCAGAATACCATCCGAACTCAACTGTTGATGTATTACACTACCCCCGTATTTGCGCATCTTATTAACCGTTAAAATATCATCGTTTAAAAATTACCGTTAAAGATTGTTCTTCCCGTGAAAAACCGTACCCTATTTAACCACCGCCAATTATGGTGTATTGCCGGCCCCTTAATGATCGCCAACCTTTCTACGCCTCTACTTGGGCTTGTCGATAGTGCAATTATGGGGCACCAAGAATCTCCTGACTATCTCGGTGCTGTTGCACTGGGCGGCATGATCTTTAATTTTATCTTCTGGGGCCTTGGCTTTCTACGCATGGGTACAACAGGTGTGGTCGCTCAGGCGCAGGGCCAACAAGATACTTTTGAAATCAAAGCCATTTTGCTTCGCACGCTCCTTTTAGCGGTATTTTTGGCCAGTCTCATTTTACTCAGCCACCCCTTCATTATTGGGTTGAGTTTTACATTCATAGACAGTTCAACAGCCATCAAGACCCTGACCGAAACTTACTTTAACATTCGGATTTGGTGTAGCCCAGCAACCTTGATCAATTATGTCTTAATCGGAGTCTTTATTGGTTTACAAAGCACCCAAAAGTCCTTAGCCATAGTCGTTAGCACTAATCTGACCAACATCGTATTAGATATCGTCTTTGTCATCATTCTAAACCAAGGCATTGCCGGCCTGGCATTCGCAACAGTGTTATCAGAATACACTGGGATGATCACAGGACTGTTATTATTACCAACGGCGCTCCCAAAAAATAACACGCCTTGGTTTAAAAACCCAATATTTTCTTTCGAGAAAATTAAATACCAGCTCGTCATCAATAACAACATTTTTATTCGAACACTGTGTTTAATTGCTACGTTTTCCTTCTTCATCAGTCAAAGCGCCCAATATGGACCTATCATCCTTGCAGCCAATACACTCCTAATGAATTTTCAAGCCCTAATGGCCTTTGTACTTGATGGCTTTGCACACGCAACCGAAGCTCTCGTTGGAAAATCACTCGGGCAGCAAAACAAAGCACAGTTAAAACAAGTATTAAACACGGCAACACTTTGGTCATTTACCATGGCTGTGTTTTTCTCCTTGCTTTACCTGACATTCGGAAATCAATTGATTAATGCCTTAACTGATTTAACACCGGTCCGTACTGCCTCCTATCACTATCTACCTTGGCTGGTAATAACCCCGGTCATTTCAGTCTGGTGTTATCTATTAGATGGTATTTTTATCGGTGCGACTTGGTCTCATCATATGCGTAACACCATGGTATTCTCAACACTATTTTGCTTTCTACCCACCTGGTATCTAAGCCAATCATTTTACAACCATGGCCTTTGGTTTTCGTTAGTTATTTTTATGTTGGCCAGAGGACTCTCGATGGGTTGGATCTTCAAAAGAACGCCTTTATTCAAAGTTTAATTGCTGTTTTAACCACTAACTAAAAATCAATTTGTTAGCGCCCACCAGTTCTAGTAGAATTGCAGCAACAACCCAAGCACTGTTAGGTACAGACATAAAAACTCATGACTAAAATTATTTTTATATTCAGTTTATTGATACCCCTCTATGCCCACGCCGTTGACTATCCTGCCGAAAAATGGCAACCAACGACACTATCGGACACCTCAATTAAGAAAATTCAAACCTCTAAACATCAATACAACCAGTGTGTTTCAGAAGAAATCACCCACCTATCCACGCAATCAATAGACGTTCGCGACGCCACGAATCAAATAATAAAAAATTGCGAATCAAAACTATCCATTATTCGAAAAACTTTTTTAGAGGAAAATGTCTCAAAGTTCCTCGCTGATCGCTATTTAAAAATGTCACGCTCACAAACAACACGAAAAACATTAAAACACTTAATGTACCTTGATGCTGCACAAAAAATGGGATACCCCGGGGCAAAATAATGAATACAGACCTGACCATTGACTTACTACTTATTCCAAGCACACTGGATGCTTATCATATTGCGCTTGCTTCCTGTGTTTTAGTATTAGCCGTTATTTTAGTCATAACACTACTCGTCCTCACGTCTAACCTTCGAAAGCAAAAGAAGATCATTACACCCACGACAGTAGTCACCGCACCAATAACCGCTGCGGAGCCTCAAATCATTGAAAAGATTATTGAAATTGAAAAAGAAGTCCCTGGACCTGCACCTGAGCCGATTATTTTAAAAGAATTTACGCCGGATGCTGCCACACAATTACTTAGCTTACTACAGAAAGATGCTCGCTTTATCGATTTTATCTTTGAAGATATCGCCGCTTATAACGACCAGGAAGTCGGCATGATTGCCCGCGTTGTTCACGACGGTTGCAATAAAGTTATTAACGAACATTTTATCCTAGCACCCATTTGCCCCGATAAAGAAAATAGCTCCATCACCATCCACCATGATTTTGATGCCGACGCCTTTTTTCTTACCGGTAACATCACCGGCCAAGCGCCTTTTACCGGAACACTCATTCACAAAGGCTGGCAAGTCACTGAAATTAAGTTACCCAAAATATCTGAAGCCCATAACGTTAGTATTATTACTCCTGCAGAGGTTGAATTATGACAAGCAGTACCCCAGAACACCCGATCCACAAATTCTCCATTGGTATTGATTTAGGCACCACTCACTCCGTTTTATCCTATATTGAACCCCCTCTTAATGAACTGGATGAACCTACACAAAATATATTAGCCATTCCGCAACTCACTGCAGCAGGTGAAATTGAAAATAAAACCCAATTACCCTCATTCATTTATCAAGCCCACAGCGCCGAACTTGCCAAAGGTGCGACGGTACTCCCGTGGACCGCCGAACCGAAACACCTTGTGGGTGAAATTGCCCGTAACCGTGGCAGAAAAACACCGTTACGCCTTGTCTCTAGTGCTAAAAGCTGGCTTTGCCATACCGGCATTGATTGTAAAGCGCCCCTGTTACCGGCTGAAACACAAGATGAAGTTGAACGCATCTCACCCTTTGATGCTTCAGTCGCTTATTTACAGCATTTAACTGATGCCTGGGATCACCAATTTCCCGGTAATCCGCTCAACCAACAACATCTCACGATTACCGTTCCTGCCTCTTTTGATCCTGCAGCACGGGAATTAACCATTGAAGCCGCGCAAACCATCGGACTGAAGCAAGCCGTTTTACTTGAAGAACCCCAAGCTGCTTTTTACAGTTGGATTGAAAAAAGTAACGGCGGTTGGCGAGATCAAGTCTCGGTCGGCGACATTATCTTGGTTGTTGATGTGGGTGGCGGTACCACTGACCTCTCACTCATTGCGGTCACTGAAAATGACGGTAATTTAGAATTAATACGGATTGCTGTTGGTGACCACATCCTCTTAGGCGGTGACAACATGGATCTTGCCTTGGCTTATACAATGAAAGCCAAACTAGAAAAAGAAGGTGACCGCTTAGCTCCTTGGCAAGTACAAGCTCTTACCCACAGTTGCCGCGAAGCCAAAGAAAATCTTTTTTCTAATCCGGAGCTCACTGAAGCCTCTATCGTTGTCTCTAACCGCGGTTCATCTCTTATCGGTGGCGCACTGAAAACTGAACTGACTCGGGATGAATTAAATCAAGTCCTCATTGAAGGCTTTCTCCCTCAAGTTCCCGTTAGCGAGACACCCCTTGCACGCCCGAAAGGCGGTCTTCGCACAACAGGCCTTCCCTACGCCCAAGACGCCGGAATTACCCGTCACCTAGCTGCTTTCTTAAGAAAACAACAGCGTGCAACTGCCGACTTGGCTGGATTTACCGTTTCTACAGAACACAGCTTTTTACATCCTACTGCTGTTCTTTTCAACGGAGGTGTTTTAAAAGCCGAACTTCTTATCGATCGTATCATGACGGTTATTAACAGCTGGCTCACTGCAGAGCAGTCCCCTGAGGCACGCACCTTAACAGGTATGGAGCTTGATGCCGGCGTTGCTCGTGGTGCTGCTTTTTTTAGCTATATGTGCGAACACAATGGCATTAGAATTCGTGGTGGCACAGCAGCCTCATATTATGTCGGTATTGAAAGCGCTATGCCGGCCGTACCGGGCATGCCGCCTGAAGTTGAAGCGCTCTGTATCGCTCCTTTTGGCATGGAAGAAGGAACTGAAGAAATTGTTCCTGATGATGAATTTGGTTTAGTTGTTGGTGAACCGGTCCGTTTTCGTTTCTACAGTTCCAACACACGCCGAGAAGACAGTGTCGGTACACGCCTAGATTTCTGGAGCGATGAAGAACTCGAAGAACTCTATGAAATTGAAATCACTTTATCCGCAGAAAAACATACTGTAGGTGAAATTATTCCTGTGCACCTATGTGCAGCGGTTACCGACCTGGGTACGCTCGAATTAATGGCTATCTCTAGCACGGACAAGAATGATCGCTGGAAGATAGAATTTGATGTTAGGAATGATGAAGACTAACGCCTCATTACTCCCATTTTTTTGATACTCATTAACCCATGACTTTAGAACAATTTCTCAGTCAACTTACCGCTAATGCGGTGAGTTTTGATGAGACCATGACCATTATTGACCAGTATTACCACTATAGCCCCGTTGAATTTAGTAACGGCTCTGCTCCTAACACGCTTATTAATGCTGCCGGTGCGAATGAAAAGTCTTGTAAAATATTTGCTTTCGCCCAAATTCATCAACTCTCAGAACAACAAACTCTAGCTCTATTTGGCAAATTCTACTGGCAAGATGTCTTAGAGGAACCCGAGGGTAACGGCCATCAAAATATCCGCAATTTTATGACTTATGGCTGGCAAGGTATTCGCTTTAATGGCACCGCCTTAGTCGCTAAATAATGATGTTGTGAACGTTGACCACCTGATTATTGGTCAGGGTTTGGCGGGCAGCTTGTTAGGCTGGCGGCTCATACAAGCTGGTCGCCGCATTGTCATTATTGATCCTGCCAAAGAAAATGCGTCGCGTATTGCCGGCGGGCTCATTAACCCCATCACCGGGATGCGATTTGTCAAAAATCAAAATGCTGAAGTCTGTCTAAGCCACGCAAAACGATTATACCAAGATCTGGAATCAACGTTTAATACGCCCTTCTTTCTCAAGAAAAAACTACTTCGGTTTTTTAAAAACGCGGAGGAAAAAACCGCCTTCAATAAACGAAAAAACGACCCTGCCTACCAGCCTTTTTTTAATCACGTTACTCAAGACAACACACAAATAGCTGACTTCTCCTGTCCTTTCGGCGCTATTGAACAACACCAAACAGGTCAGGTCTTAACGGCACGGTTATTAGCACAATTACAGCAATTCTTTATTAACCATAACAGCTATATAAAAACACAGTTGCATTACAGTAATCTAATCGTTAAAAACGATTCCATACAATGGCGAAATATTTCTGCTCAAAATATTATTTTCTGCGAGGGCTATCATGGCGCCCAAAACCCTTGGTTTTCTTGGCTGCCTTTTCAGCCGGCTAAAGGCGAAATTTTAACCCTGAAAAGCACTATCAGCTTACCGAAAGAAATTATCAGTTATGGCTCTTGGCTGATCCCTGAACCCGAATCAACATTTAAAATCGGTGCAACCTTTGATGCTAAAAACATTGATTGTCGGCCAACAGTTGCAGGAAAAAACAATCTTACCCGTGCATTTGAAAAAATAAACCCTCGTCTTGGCAGCGCTGAACTGGTCGCCCATCGCGCTCAAATTCGTCCCTGTACACTTGATAAACAACCCTTTATAGGCTACCACCCGCAACACCAGCGCCTGTTTATTTTTAATGGCTTTGGCGCCAAAGGTTGTCTGGAAATCCCTTGGTATAGTCTGCTTTTTTATAAACACCTAACCACACAATCAGCCAGCATTCCTTCGCAAGCCAATATTAATCGTATTTATGACTCGCATTTCACTGGTTGATCAAACTCAACACCTCATTGCACAGTATTTAAAATCAGGTGATATCGTTATTGATGCAACAGCTGGTAATGGCTACGATACCGCTTTTCTGGCCAATACAGTTGGCCCCCATGGACACGTCTACGTCTTTGACTTACAAAAAAAAGCATTAACCACAACTAAGAGCCACTTAGCCACACAAGGATTAAACCATATCCCCGTGACCTATTGCCTCAGCGATCATCAACATCTAAGCCAACACATTGCTAAAAACCATAGCCTTAACATTAAAGCCATTATGTTTAATTTAGGCTATTTACCAGGCGGCGAAAAAACCATGACCACTCAGCCAGAGAGTACGCTTATAGCAATTCAATCGGCTGTTAACCTACTCGCTATCGAAGGATGTTTATCGATTATCGCCTACCCCGGTCATAGTGCCGGCGTGCTTGAATTCACTTGTATCTCTGAATGGTTTACAACCCTTAACCCACTAAGCTACGCTCTTAAACGCATCAGTATTAAAAACACCCTACGCCCAGCGCCAGAAGTCTTTTTTATTCGGCTCCGGAGATGATTTACCCGCTGTGTTAATTATCGCCTCTGACTGAGACAGCCATTCGTTAAGGCAATGGTAGATCAGGCCATTCAGAATGGGCATAATCATGCCAAGATAATTAATACCCTGTTCTGTTTTCTTAAAAATAACCCAAACCCCTTCAGGTTTCGGCCAAACGCCAAAGCCATCCCTAAGATTTAAGCTATGCCCTACAAATACGATATTGTCAGAAGTTAACGTTGTTTTAAGCATCATCGAGCACAGTTGTTTTGTATATCAAATAACAACAATCCAACCTCTTTGAAAGTGCGCTAATCATGACTTATTAATTCCTTTATTGCTTGTGCCACTAAGGGTTTTGAAAACAGATAACCCTGAAAACCTGAACACTTCAGTTTATTTAGAACGTCAAATTGTTCCTGCGTTTCCACACCTTCAGCAATAACCTCTAAGTTCAGTGTTCTGGCCATCGTTAGCACCACTTCAACAATAGCCAAGCTGTCTTCATTTTTATCAATATCGGCAATAAAACTCTGATCAATCTTAACCTGACTATACGGAAGCCGCTTAAAATGTGTCATCGATGCATAGCCTTTCTACCAATCGCTATGCGCTCATTTGCCTCAAAAGGCAATAACACAATAAATTCATCACACCCTAGACGACAGACCAAATCACCCGCTCTTACGCTGGCCTGCAACCGCTTGGCAACGACTTATAGCCGACACCGTGCCCTAAGCTATCGTTCACCAATTTAAATCGGTCCAGATCTAAAAACAACAAGGTTCCTATTTCCTCAGAACCCTGATGTGCTTCTAATTGTCTTTTCAGATAATCATAAAAATAACGGCGATTAAGCAGGCCAGTTAAGTCATCATGATGTGCTGCTGATTGTAATTGTCCTTCAACCTCTTTTCGGGTACGATTCAGTTCAGTTACATCCTGACCCACACCCACAATACCCACAATTTGGCCTTCTGAATCTCGACGTGCCGATGCGTTTAATAACACATCAACCTGAGAGCCACCTTTGGTGTGCAACGGAAGCTCATAGTTTGCTATTTGACTGCCGATTAGGGCTGCATCTAAAACAGCCTTAACCGATGTTTTATAATTCTCAGTAATAAGCCTTTCGACTAGATCTCGAGCCAGCACCTCGTTTTTACTGTAACCGGTAATACGCTCTGCTGTCTGGTTCCATTCGTTAACCAAACCATCCGTATCAATACCAAATATCGGCACATTCGCGGTATCTATTAATGCCGTTAAATCATTCGCTACGCGCTCTTGTTCAAGATGGACGCTATTTAACTCGGTGATATCCTGACCGATAGACATACACGCGATAATTTGGCCTTGTACATTACGTTGCGGTGATGAACTCACCAATATCGACCAAGGTCATTTCATAACTAGAACAGCCTTGGCCAGCAAACGTTCGGTTATGAACAAGTTGAGTCACATTGTCTTTTTCTAAAACCAATAACGCCAATTCTGTACTCATCACCTCATCTTCAGAAGAATCTAAAATCTGTGCGATACAATCATTCCACACTGTAATTAAACCTTTAGCATCAATAGCGATAACAGGCGCATTTGTGCTCGCAATTAGCAGAGCCAAATCATTCTTTATAGAGGATTGTTGATACTTCAAAAATTTTATAGTAGTAAACGCTACTAATAAAACAAACGGCACAACAAAACGAAATACAATTTCTTCACTAGATGGCTCTAGCAACATGATGAAAAACGAGGAATTGGGCTCAAGTAAAGAATCTAAGGGCCGAAAAATCACAAGACCCCCAAAAAACACTACGAACTATTTCAACTGAGCATAAAATTTCATTGCCTACATGCTATCAAAATCATTAGAACTTTATCACAGGATTCTTTCACAGGAAGGTGATAAGAGACTTAGCTAAACATAATACTATTTCTCTTAAATACAACGTGTTTTTTCAAAAAAGAATACCTAAATAGCCTATTCAATGACAAGAGATCACCTCGTACAACAGTAAACTTAAGTAAGGCCTTACACTGCTAGACGTCTTCGTTTATGGCCTAATCGTCTGTGGTTTCAAATGAAGGCCACCTGAACAGGTAACTGCTGAACGACTTTCCTAAAAAAGTCTAACGCTATATTTTTTCATTAATTTTAACAGTTACAAGGCATGTAACTTTTTTGGTCGGGGCGAAAGGATTTGAACCTTCGACCCCCACAACCCCATTGTGGTGCGCTACCAAGCTGCGCTACGCCCCGACGACATCAAAAAATAATTATTTTAGTAGTACTAATACTTCTTCCAATTCAGTCCGCATCTGCTGAATCAATTGTTTCGTGACATTACTGTCAACCCGATTATTATCCTGTTCTAAATGACTTCTAGCACCACTAATCGTGTAACCATGCTCATATAATAACGATCGAATCTGACGAATAATCAGCACGTCATGGCGTTGATAATAACGTCTATTACCGCGTCTTTTAACCGGTTCTAACTGGGTAAATTCCTGTTCCCAGTACCGTAAAACATGCGGCTTAACATCGCACAACTCACTCACTTCACCAATGGTAAAGTAGCGTTTTGCAGGAATTTCTGGTAATTGATTATTATGACTTGGTTCCAGCATATACTTCTACCCGCGCTTTTAATTTCATACCTGACCGGAATGTTACCACACGCCGTGCTGAAATAGGAATTTCTTCCCCAGTCTTAGGGTTTCTACCGGGACGACTGCTCTTGTCTTTTAATTCAAACTTACCAAAACCGGATATTTTGACCTGTTCGCCCTGCTCTAAAGATGACTTAATCTCTTCAAAAAACAATTCGACAATTTCTTTGGCTTCACGTTTATTTAAACCCATATCATCGTATAAACCTTCGGCAAAATCTGCTTTTGTTAACGCCATAATCTACTTAATCCCTTAATTTTGCATTCAAGTTCAATGTTAATTTATCCAACACCGATGCCATTAATCCATCAATTTCTGTATCTGTCATCGTTTGTGTTAAGTTCTGAATAAAAACACCTAATCCTATACTTTTCTTATTAACCTCAATACCTTCGCCTTGATAGATATCAAAGACAATAACCTCTTTAATGGCTTCTTCTTCAAAGCCATTGATTTCAGCTAAAATCCGACTCACCGGCATGTTTTCATCAACAATCAATGCTAAATCACGACGCACAGATGGAAGCTTCGACAATGAGGTGAATTTTGGCACCCCCTTATTTAACACAAACTCTTGTTTTAATTCAAATAAAAATACCGAACTATCAAAACCATAATGTTTTTCTAAGGATGGATGTAAGACACCTAGCCAGCCAATTAAAGCACCGGTCTTGGTTTTAATCGCTGCTGTTTGTCCTGGATGTAAGGCTGGATGTTCTTGCGCCACAAAGTCTGGCTCAATACCATTAAGCGCAAAAATAGCCTCTAAATCCGCTTTAACATCATAAAAATCAATTTTTCTCGACGACTCGCCCCATTGCTCAGGTAATTGCGAGCCTAATACTAAGCCTGCTAACATTTTTTCTTGCGCAACTTCCCCAGCATCGGCGCCCACTTTAAAGCACAAACCCGCTTCAAATAACCGCACCCGACTGTGTTGACGACTCACATTTCTATGCGCTACATTTAATAAGCCACACCAGATAGTCGTTCGCATGACCGATAATTCAGAAGAAATAGGGTTTTTCAACGCAATCACTCTGTCCTCAGGCGCGACTTTTTGTTGATCCTTCTCATCAACAAAGCTGTAAGTAATCGCTTCCTGATAACCTCGATCGACCAATAAATCTTTAATACGATCAACACCTAAAACGGTTTCTGGCGCGGATGACAGTTGCGCATGCATTAATAAACTTTGCTGTGGCAAATTATTGTAACCATAGACACGCCCTAATTCCTCAATAAGATCCGCCTCAATAACAATATCAAAACGAAAACCCGGCGGTGTTATTGCCCAGCCATTATCCTGGCGTTCAACGACCATCCCTAACCGTTGAAAGATATCTTCAACCTCTGCAGCAGGCATAGCCACACCTAAAACCTTTGCAATGCGTTCTTCACGCAACAATACCGGCAACCGTTTTGGCATATAGGTTTCATCGGTTAGCTCAACGATGGGGCCTGCGCACCCGCCGGCGATATCAATAATCATTTGACTGGCTCGTTCTATTGCCCGTCGTTGAATAAATGGGTCAACCCCCCGTTCAAAACGGTGCGATGAATCAGTATGCAGTCCTAAATCACGCGCTTTACCCATCATCATTTCAGGCGTGAAAAATGCACATTCCAGAAAAATATCAACCGTCTCAACACCCACAGCTGAATCCTTACCGCCCATAACACCGGCTAAAGCAATCGGACCACGGTCATCGGCAATAACTAAAACATCGTTACTCAGCGTCAATGATTGATCATTTAACAAGATAATTTTCTCGTCTTTTTTCGCATAGCGAACCGCAATTTGACCCGATAACTTATCCGCATCAAAAGCATGAAGAGGTTGACCTAGTTCCAATAAAATATAATTTGTAATATCGACCAATGGGCCCAAGCTTCTATGACCCGAACGACGTAAGCGTTCTTGCATCCACAGCGGTGTTTGCGCACCCACCTTCACACCCTTGATCAAACGCCCTAAATAACGAGAACATAAAGAGGGTTCGACAACCGTAATGTCTCTGGTCTGTTGATGCTCAACGACTACTTCCGACGGCTCAGTCGGCTGCCAAGGCATTTTATTCAATAACGCGACTTCTCGACTCACCCCATCAATACTTAAACAGTCCGCTCTATTGGGTGTTAAATCCAACTCTATTAACGTATCGTCCAATGCCAGATATTCACGCACATCAACGCCTACGGGGGCCTCTTGAGGCAGAACCATTAGCCCTTCGGCTGAATCAGATGTCCCTAATTCCTGCTCGGAACACAGCATGCCAAAAGACAATTCGCCTCGCAGCTTTGATTTTTTGATTTTAAATCCACCCGACAATACGGCGCCGACCAAAGCCGTCGGCACATGCATGCCCATACTGACATTATTAGCCCCACAGACAATTTGTAGCGGCTCATCGCCACCGACATCAACCGAACAAACTTTCAAATTATCCGCATTACTATGTTGCTCTATGGCAACGACTTTGCCCACAACTACACCAGAAAAATCTGCTGCGGCAGGAGTCACAGAATCGACTTCCAAACCGGCCATGGTCAGTTGTTCAACCAAGGCTTCTGTCGTAAGATCGGGGTTAACTTGTTCTCTTAACCAGGCTTCACTAAAACGCATGCTTCAAACTTCCCCAATCAATTAAATTGCTCAAGAAATTTAAGGTCGTTTTCAAAAAACAACCGTAAATCATTAATGCCATATCGCAGCATGGCTAACCGTTCAACACCCATTCCAAAGGCCAATCCAGTGAATTGGTCAGAATCAATATCAACGGATTTAAAAACTGCAGGGTGAATCATTCCACACCCCATCACCTCAAGCCATCCGGTATGACTACAAACGCGACAGCCAACGCCATCACACATCACACACTCAATATCAACTTCTGCTGATGGTTCCGTAAACGGAAAATAAGAAGGTCTGAAACGAACCTGAATATCTTTCTCAAAGAATGCTCTTAAAAATTCAAACACAATACCTTTAAGATCCGCAAAACTGACATCGGTATCAACAACAAAACCCTCTACTTGGTGAAACATTGGGGTATGCGTGATATCTGAATCACAACGATAAACTCGTCCGGGAGCAATCACTTTCAAAGGAGGTGTACCCTTTTCCATAACCCTAACCTGAACCGGAGAGGTATGCGTTCTTAAAACCGTATGGGGGTCAAAATAGAAAGTATCATGCATCGCCCGCGCAGGATGATGGGCTGGAATATTTAAGGCTTCAAAATTATGATAATCATCTTCAATCTCAGGGCCTTCAACAACCTCAAAACCAACGCCCTTAAAAATTTCCGTTATCCGTCGTAAAGTAATGGTGACCGGATGAATACCACCACCGGACTGACAACGGCCAGGTAAACTAACATCAATTTTCTCTTGATTGAGGCGCTGGGCTAATTGTTCAGACTGCAGCGCACTTTTACGTAACTCCAATGCGGTCTGGAATTGTTCTTTAGAATGATTAATTGCCTGCCCAACAATGGGCCGCTGCTCGGGATCTAATTTACCCAAAGCCTTCATTTGCTGAGTAAACTCGCCTTTTTTACCTAAATATCGAACCCTAACTTGATCCAATTCATTCAGATCTTTAGCATCTGACACTAACGCTAAGGCCTCGGTTAAAACTTGTTCTCGGGTTACTGACACACCCTACTCCCCAATAAATTGTATGGTAAGGAAAGGTAAGAAATAGCCTTTTATGGAAAATAAAAAATGCCCGTTCCTAACACTAAAAACGGGCTTTTCTAATCGACTGCTATAAACTTTTCTGTGCTAACTTCGCTAGCTCTGCAAAAACTTCGCTGTCATGTACCGCGATATCAGCTAATACTTTACGATCTATTTCAACATTGGCTTTACTTAAACCATTCATGAAACGACTATAAGACAACCCACATTCACGTGCTGCCGCATTAATCCGAACGATCCAAAGCGCTCTAAATTGACGCTTACGCTGTTTACGATCTCGGTATGCATATTGACCTGCTTTAATAACCGCTTGTTTAGCAACGCGATAAACCCGGCTTCGTGCACCGTAATAACCTTTCGCCTGCTTTAATATTTTTTTGTGCCTTGCTCTCGCTGTGACACCTCTTTTTACTCTTGCCATAACCTATTCCTATTTCCTAAAAATCAACTGTAAGGCATCATGCGTGCTGCACTACGCACGTCTGATGCATGAAGGGTCGCTGCTTTACGCAACTGTCTTTTCCGCTTCGTGCTCTTTTTAGTCAGGATATGACGTCGATGTGACTGACCACATTTGAAACCACCTGAGCCTGTACGCTTAAAACGCTTAGCAGCTCCTCGGTTCGTTTTTATTTTTGGCATTTGTTTTTACTCCAACTCTCAAAATTTAAATTAATTAGTCCCTGTAACTAATCTCCAGGTAGGCAAAATGCATGGCCCGACTGGAGCTTTAATCACCTCAAGTGATTACTATCAACACATCCTATGTCGATAGACTATGGTGTTAACCATATTTGATTGCGCTACAACCCACGATGAGGGCTCCAGCTACTATTTCTTTTTCAAAGCCGACATCACCATAATCAATTGTCGACCTTCCATTTTTGGAAATTGCTCAACTTCGGCCAACTCAAGCAAATCTTTCTCTATGCGCTTAAGCAAGGTCATGCCAATTTCACGATGTGCCATTTCTCGACCTCTAAATCGCACAGTGATTTTGGTTTTATTTCCTTCACCTAGGAATTTAGTCAAACTTCTAAGCTTAACTTGATAGTCACCTTCTTCAGTTCCTGGACGAAATTTAATTTCCTTCACCTGAATCTGTTTCTGCTTCTTCTTTGCCGCTTGTTGTTTTTTGTTCAGTTCAAATTGAAACTTACCAAAATCCATAATTCGGCATACTGGAGGATCTGCATTAGGAGAAATTTCAACTAAATCTAAACCTGCTGTTCCCGCAAGTTCCATTCCCTCAGCCAAACTCACAACACCTGCTTGCTCGCCATCGACCCCTATTAATCTAATCCGACGCGCCGTAATCTCGTTATTCAGCCGTTCAGTCTTTTTTGCAGCGATATGCTATCCCCTATATTCTTACTTTTTAAATAAAATTGCATCGTAAACCCTATCCACAAAGTCACTTACCGTAAAACCACCCAGATCTTCTCCACTCTGCATTCTTACCGTGACCTGCTTATTTTCTAATTCTTTGTCGCCTATAATCAAGAGATAGGGAACTCTCTGCATTGAGTGCTCGCGAATTTTAAAGCCTATCTTCTCATTTCTCAAGTCAATTTTAACTCTAACGCCTTGTTTTTTCAGAACTTGCTCAACTTCACGAGCAAACTCTTCATGTCGACCCGCTATATTAAGAATGACAACTTGCACCGGCGCTAACCAAATCGGCAGCGTTCCTGCATGTTGTTCAATCAAAATACCAATAAATCGCTCCAAAGAACCTAACACAGCACGATGTAACATGACCGGAACTTGCTTACTGCCATCTTCGGCAATATAAGTTGCTCCCAAGCGCCCAGGCATCGAAAAGTCAACCTGAATAGTCCCACATTGCCAAACGCGGCCAATACAGTCTTTTAGCGAAAACTCAATTTTAGGGCCATAAAAAGCACCTTCTCCGGGTTGCAACTGCCAATCCAGTTGTTTATTGTTCAGTGCTAATTCTAACGCTTGTTCGGCTTTATCCCATACCGCATCATCACCTACCCGATTTTCCGGTCGAGTCGACAATTTAACCAAAACTTCATCAAAACCAAAATCTTTATAAACTGCAAACAACAAATCTATAAAATCCGAAACCTCCGTCTGAATCTGCTCTTCTGTACAGAAAATATGCGCATCATCCTGTACAAAATTTCTAACCCGCATCAAACCATGCAACGTTCCAGAAGGCTCATTTCGATGACATGAACCAAATTCCGCCATTCTAATGGGTAAATCACGGTAACTCTTTAAGCCCTGATTATAAATCTGAACATGACAAGGACAATTCATCGGTTTAACGGCATAATCACGATTTTCCGAATGCGTCGTAAAAATCATGTCACCAAATTTATCCCAATGACCTGATTTCTCCCAAAGCGAACGATCAACGACCTGCGGTGTTTTTACTTCCCCATAGCCATAGAGACGTAACTTTTCACGGATATATTGCTCAATTTGCTGATAAATAGTCCATCCATTCTCGTGCCAAAACACCATTCCCGGCGCTTCTTCTTGCGAATGGAATAAATCCAATTGTTTCCCTAGACGGCGATGATCTCGCTTTTCCGCCTCTTCCAGGCGATATAAATAGTCTTTCAGCGCTTTTTTATCTGACCAAGCCGTACCGTATATGCGCTGCAACATTTCATTATCTGAATTACCACGCCAATAAGCCCCAGCAATCTTCATTAACTTAAAGACCTTTAATTTACCGGTACTCGGAACATGAGGACCACGACATAAATCGGTGAAGTCACCCTGCGTATAAAGCGACAAGTCTTCGTTTGCCGGAATACTTTCAATAATCTCAGCCTTATATTCCTCTGCAATACCGCGAAAAAAAGTAACGGCTTCATCGCGCGACTTAACTTCCCGTGTGACCGGGTAGTTTTTAGCGACTAATTCCGCCATCTTTTTTTCTATTTTCCGTAAATCCTCAGGGACAAAAGGACGCTCAAAGGAAAAATCATAAAAGAAACCATTCTCAATAACAGGACCAATCGTCACCTGAGCACTAGGAAATAGCTGTTTAACAGCCTGCGCTAACAAATGTGCTGTTGAATGACGGATAACCTCTACCCCTTCATCATCTTTAGCGGTAATGATTTGCAATACCGCATCTTGGGCAATAACTGTCGAGGCATCAACTAAATTACCATCAATTTTCCCCGCTAAGGTCGCCTTCGCTAGACCACTCCCAATAGACTGTGCCACCTCCATAACGGTAACCGCCTCATCAAATGGACGCTTCGAGCCATCGGGTAAAGTTATAACTGGCATATTACAAAAAACACTCTCTTCATCTTTAATAAAAAAAGCATCGCTGAGCGATGCTTTCAAAAATTACTGGTAGGCACGAGTGGATTCGAACCACCGACCCCCACCATGTCAAGGTGGTGCTCTAACCAACTGAGCTACGCGCCTAAATCCTTATTCTGAATTTAACAAATTACTATACTAAAAAATCAATACCTTAGCAATATCAAATCAACAAACCCTTATTTAAGGTTTCAATTTGATCACGGACCCGCGCTGCCTCTTCAAATTCAAGATTTTTGGCAAAATTATACATTTCATCCTCTAGTTTCTTTATTTTACGCGTTATTTCCTGTGGCGTGTACACCTTACCATCCTCTTGAGTACCTACTGTCGAACGTACTCTTTTACCGTTAACCGTTCCAGAACCTGGAATAGATAGCTCTAAAATATCGGTTACCGACTTATAAATAGATTGCGGACTAATACCATGAGCAGCATTATAACTTGTTTGTTTTTCACGGCGCCGATCCGTCTCACTGATCGCTTGCTGCATCGATCTGGTTACCTTGTCTCCGTATAAAATAGCGCAACCATTAACATTTCGAGCCGCACGGCCAATGGTTTGAACCAATGAAGTTATCGAGCGCAGAAATCCTTCTTTATCCGCATCTAAAATGGCCACCAACGACACTTCTGGAAGATCTAACCCCTCTCTTAATAAATTAATTCCGACTAAAACATCAAACTTCCCAAGTCGCAAATCTTGAATAATCTCAACCCGCTCAACGGTATCCACATCAGAATGTAAATAACGCACTCTGACACCGTGTTCTTGCAAATAATCAGTTAAATCTTCTGACATCCGCTTGGTTAAGGTTGTGACTAAAACACGCTCCCCCTTAACCGCACGGAGATTAATTTCAGATAAGACATCATCTACCTGCGTGGTTGCCGGACGAACTTCAACAACGGGATCTAATAATCCGGTTGGTCGCACCACTTGTTCGACCACATTGCCAGAATGTTCATGCTCATAGGGTCCTAGGGTTGCTGAAACATAAATCTTTTGTGATGAACGTAACTCAAACTCTTCGAATTTTAACGGTCTGTTATCTAATGCTGACGGTAACCGAAAGCCATATTCAACCAAGGTTTCCTTACGCGAACGATCACCTTTGTACATCGCTCCTAACTGCGGAATCGTCACATGACTCTCATCCACAATCACTAAGGCATTTTTGGGTAAATAATCAAACATTGTCGGTGGTGACTCACCGTCTTCCCGACCCGATAAATACCGTGAATAATTCTCAATTCCTGAGCAATACCCCACTTCGAGTATCATCTCAATATCAAAAAATGTACGCTGCTCTAAGCGCTGCGCCTCGACTAATTTATTAAGCGAACGCAATTGTTCCAGCCGATTTTTCAACTCTACTTTAATCTTGTCAACTGCTGTAAGCAATGTTTGCCTTGGCGTGACATAGTGGCTCTTAGGATAAACTGTATAACGAGCCACTCGCGACATAATCTCTCCGGTCAAGGGGTCAAACAAAGAAATACGCTCAATTTCATCATCAAATAATTCAATGCGCACTGCATCTTGCTCGGACTCCGCAGGAAAAACATCAATCACATCTCCACGTACCCGATACGTTGCTCTACGCAATTCAATATCATTGCGGGTGTATTGCATGTCCGTCAATCGCCGAAGGATATCTCGCTGCTTAATCATATCCCCACGCACTAAATGCAAAACCATCTTAAAATATGATTCTGGCTCGCCTAACCCATAAATAGCCGAAACTGTAGCAACTACAATAGTATCGGCTCGCTCTATTAAAGCTTTTGTTGCCGATAAACGCATTTGCTCAATATGCTCATTCAACGAGGCATCTTTATCGATAAAAGTATCCGATGCCGGCACATACGCTTCAGGCTGATAGTAGTCATAATACGAAACAAAATACTCAACGCTATTGTTCGGAAAAAACTCTTTCATTTCACCGTACAATTGGGCTGCCAGTGTTTTATTTGGCGCCAGAATTATGGTCGCACGCTGTGTTTTCTGAATAACATTAGCGATAGTGAAGGTCTTACCTGACCCAGTCACGCCCAACAACGACTGATGCACTTCACCGTCAGACAATCCCGCAACTAAGGCAGTAATAGCTTCCGGCTGATCACCGGCCGGCTCAAAACGACTATGAATCTTAAACGCCTTTTTCATCTAAAAACTCATCTCCACACAAAGTAATCCACATAGAATTTTAGCAAGTGTGACGACTTAGCGTATAATTGATTGCTTTAAACTTAGTCACATTAAATATTTCATGGACATTACTCTATCTGATCGCGTCAATGCTGTTAAACCCTCGCCCACATTAGCTATCACCGCTCGCGCCGCTCAACTTCGGGCCAGCGGAAAAGACATAATCAGTTTAGGTGCTGGCGAACCAGACTTTGATACGCCAGAACATATCAAAAAAGCCGCCATTAAAGCATTGGCCGAGGGCTTCACGAAATATACCCCAGTCGACGGTACGCCTAGCCTTAAAAAAACGATCATTAAAAAATTTGAGGCCGATAACAATCTACACTACGAAGATGATCAAATCTTGGTCTCCTGTGGTGGCAAACAAAGCTTCTTCAATCTTGCCCAAGCGCTCATTAACCCTGGTGATGAAGTCATTATTCTCGGTCCTTACTGGGTTTCCTACCCTGATATGGTCTTATTAGCCCAAGGAAAACCCGTCACCATTACCGCCACTCAAGACCAACGGTTCAAAATAAATCCCGAACAGTTACGTGCCGCACTCACACACAACACCCGCTTGTTTATCATTAATAGCCCTTCAAACCCAACGGGCGTAACCTATACCTTAGAAGAACTAAAAGCCTTAGCTGTCGTTTTAAAAGAATACCCCAATGTGATTATTGCCACCGACGACATGTATGAACACATCACTTGGGAAAAAGGTCGTTTTGTTAATATTCTCAACGCCGCACCTGAACTCTACAACCGCACAGTCGTCCTTAACGGTGTCTCTAAAGCGTATTCAATGACCGGTTGGCGTATTGGCTATGCAGGCGGACCCCGGGAAATCATCCAGGCTATGAAAAAAATACAGTCTCAAAGTACTTCTAATCCGACATCCATTTCTCAAGTCGCTGCTGAAGCTGCCATCTCAGGCAACCAAGACTGCATGCAAACACGATTATTTGAATTTAAAAAGCGTCATGATTATGTCGTTAAAATGCTGAACCAGATCCCAGGCATTGACTGTCTCAAAACTGACGGGACTTTTTATGTCTTCCCCGATGTCAGCAAAGCCATTGCAAGATTAAATAACATCGAGAATGATCTAGATTTTGCCGAACACCTTATTATCAATGCCGGCGTTGCTGTTGTTCCAGGTTCTGCCTTTGGCTGTCCTGATCATATTAGAATATCGATCGCCACCAGCATGGAGAATCTTGAGAACGCAATTAAACGAATAGGCCTTGCTCTCTGAGCCCGGGTCTAAAAATGCGTCAACAACGCAACTAAAACAACACCTCGGTTAACGGCCCTGTTGATGATCTCTTAATCGTGCAACAGGGCTTATTGACAAACGCTGACCGACAAAACTAATCCGGCTATCGACGCCATAAACACAAGCCATATTTTGCTGATTTAAAACCCTCTCAGGGCTCCCCTCACAAAATAGCTCACCCTCATTCATCAAATAAATTCGATCACAAAATCGTGCCGCCAAACTCAAATCATGCAAGACGACCACGGCTGACTTTGCTTCTCTAGCATGCTCTCGAAGCAACTCCATCACGTGCAATTGGTGATAAGGATCTAATGTCGAAACCGGTTCATCGGCAAAAATAATTTCAGGCTCCCCTGCCAATACCCGCGCCATCATCACTAAGGCTTGCTCCCCTCCCGATAATGACGTGACTAGCCGCTTACGATAACTCAGTGTTTCCGTTAGCCGCATTGCTCTAATCACTTTTTCTTGATCTTGATCACTCGCGGGCTGCCACCATTTCTGAAAAGGTAGTCGCCCAAGCGCAATCATCTGCTCAACTTCAATAGGCCAATGCGCCTTTGCACCTTGAACTAAGTAACTCAATTTTTGCGCACGCTCGCGCACCGCTAAAGCAGATACCAGTTTCAAAGAACCCGAAACCGTCATTGAGACACAACCATCACTTGGAGTCTCGATACCACTTAACACTCTCAACAATGTACTTTTACCGGCGCCATTAGGGCCAATTAAACCAATCAATTCACCTTCATTAATATCCACAGTAACATCACGGATCAAGGTAATCCCTTCCTCGACTCTAAAAGTGAGTTGCTGCCCCGTTAAAAGCAATGAGTTATCATTAGAAGCCGTATTCATGACCATACGTTGCGATTTTTCAAAATCAAATATAAAAAGAAAGGTCCTCCGACTAAGGAAGTTATCACGCCTAATTTTAACTCACCCTCACTGGATAGAAGTTGAACAGCCACATCGGATAAAAGAAGCAGAACCGCACCACCTAAGGCGCTGACCGCTAACAATCGTTGCGGGTCATGTCGAACCCATGGCCTAAGTAAATGCGGTATCACTAAACCAATAAAGCCTATATTCCCAGAAACAGAAACTGCAGCGCCAACACAAGCCACCACGCCGATTACCAACCGCCACCTCAAACGACGCACATTAAACCCTAACGATTTTGTCGTTTCCTCACCTAAGGTCAATGCATTTAAAAAACGCCCACAACTCAAAATAAGCACCCACCCCACCGTAATAAAAGGCACTGTAATTAACACTTCATTCATACTCCGATTAGCGACCGAGCCTAACAACCAAAATACAATTTCCTGCATCGCATACGGATTAGGCGCAAAGTTCAACGCCATCGCCATTAGTGCTCCCGCAAGCGTATTAATCGCAATCCCTGCCAAAATTAATGTCACCGTAGAGCCCGAACGACCTGCTAATAAAAAAATCATAACGACCGAGACTAAAGCACCCATTAAGCCTGCCAACGGAAGCACAAACCATGACCATTGTGTCATACCAAAATAAAACACCAGTACCGCACCAAGTGCGGCACAATTGGAAACGCCAATAACTCCAGATTCCGCCAATGGGTTTCGTAACAAACCTTGCAACGCTGCACCAGAAATACCCAATGTAGCGCCAACAAGCATGGCTAGAAAGGCTCGTGGAAGGCGGATATCAAAAAGTATCAACGCATCAAGACTGGCTTTATTTTCAACCACCGCTGCCCAAATATTTACCCACTCTATAGTCACAGGGCCTACGGAGATATCGGCAAAGAAACTAACCGTCACTGCCAAAAACAACCCCCCTAAAACACGCTGATAGCTATTCATTCCGTTTCCCAACAAGAGACTCAATAGCTTCTACCACCATGGGTCCCGCACACACTCTAAGCCGTGATGGAATAAACTCATGCGCCTGACTCAAAGGCATTTTCATAAGCACTGGATGACTCACATAGTGACTGGCTAATGAATTAAGGTTATCGACATGATTTTCAATAAACAAAAAATCCGGTTGCGCAGCAACCAAGCGCTCCAGCGTAATTTGCTCAAACCCCACAACCCCCATTTCAATAGCCAAATTATCAAATCCCGCTGCTTTAAGTATTGTATTTTCAAGGGTACCAGAACCCATCGTATAACCATTTGGGGAATAAATGAGCGCTGTTCTTTTAACCCCTTTATGTTGCTTATTAAGATGCGCCAATTGCCCATCCATTTTTTTTACTAGCTGTTTTGCACGACTGGGATAACCCACCCATGACCCAAAATTTAACACCATCTCACGAATCTCAGCTATCGATTGTGGCAACCCTATCAATTTAACGGGATACCCTAAATACCGAAGAAAACGCACTGCATCTCGGGAGGCAAAAGCACTGCCGACAATTAAATCTGGCTTTAAAGGCAATACTTCCTCAATGCCACCACTATTTAATACCAGCCCATCGGCAGCAGCGGCCATATAAGATAAATGAGGATCAATGGCACCGCGCGTGACCGATGCAATCTGTTGGCGAGGTACCAGCATCAATAACAATTGATCCGTACATAAACTCAGAGAAACAATATTCTTCGGCACACCCTCTTGTGCAGAACAACTACTGACACCGAGCACCAGAACCAGCAAACACGTAAACAATACACGTAAGCCTGTTCTTGTTAATACTATTACACCGCAAATAGCGTGTCTCACAACGCTGTAAAGCTAAAATCGATTAAATACACCCTATTTTAACGATGTTTTAAAAAGTCTTCAAAAGCAACTTTCAATTCCGGATGTGCCAAACCGTATTCAACCGTAGCAATCAGAAAACCTAATTTAGAGCCACAATCATAACGCTTACCTTCAAATTCATAAGCATAAACCGGCTCATCTGCCAGTAACTTTGCAATGCCATCAGTCAACTGAATTTCACTCCCAGCGCCTGCGCCTAACCCTAACAATTTTTCAAAAATAGCGGGTGTAAAAAGATAACGCCCGACAACCGCCAGGTTAGAAGGCGCATCTTCAGGATTAGGTTTTTCAACAATATGTTCAAGGATACTCAGGCCTGTATCCGCATCATTGACCTCAACAATACCATAGCTACTGGTTTCTTCGGGGGCGACACGTTCAACACCAATAATACTCTTTTGCTGCTGACCAAACTGCTCAACCATTTGCTTTAGGCACCCTCGCGAACCATCTGCTATTAAATCATCTGGCAAAATAACCGCAAAAGGTTCATCACCGATAATCGGTGCCGCACATTGAACGGCATGCCCTAATCCTAATGCCTCTGCCTGCCTGATAAAAACATATGAAACATGATCAGGTAAAATACCCTTCAGTTGCTCCAAATCCGCGGCTTTACCTTTGTCGGTTAATTCCCGCTCCAACTCATAAGCCTTATCAAAGTGATCCTCAATAGAGCGTTTATTTCTACCGGTAATAAATATCATGGTATCAATACCTGCAGCAACCGCCTCTTCAACAGCATATTGAATCAATGGCTTATCAACAATAGGTAGCATTTCTTTCGGGCTTGCCTTGGTGACGGGTAAAAATCGCGTCCCTAAACCGGCAACAGGAAAAACCGCTTTGGTTATCTTATTTTTCATCTACCTTCTACTCTTATTTATATAATCATTCAAAAAAACAGCTGCCACTCAGTTTCCTTTCTTAATTGAAAACCACATGCGACCCACCATTATTGTAATAAATCCTACCCAGTACTGCCACTTGCACTCACTTGGCGACCGTAGCAGAGGAATAGACTGGTGAGAACATTTCACCTGAGTGGCGATGTAAATAGTCAATTACAACTGAGTAAATAGGCACCCCTGTTGATTTCTGCTGAGTGGTCGCCCAACCCGCAACACTGTAATGCTTTCGGGCATCAATCAATTCCCCAGAATCTAATCGCATCTCACTAATTCGCTCACCCTGTTTTCCCGCTGGGTGACACCGATAATGCAAGCCACTCACCCGAACCATATCACCACCTTGTTGAAAATATGGATCGGGGTTAAACATATTATCACTGACATCTTCCAATAAATTTTTTAACTGTTCGCCTGATAACGTACTTTGATAGATTTCCGGATAGGTAATGGCGGTATGATTAAAGATATCTTCTACAGTAATTTGATCACCGGGCAACAGCGAACCACCCCACCTAAAACCGGGCGACAAAACAATCTGACACCCAGTACATTCTTGTAATGCCGATAAAATAAGCTGATCAAAAGAACCTCCAAAACTGTCGCGCCGATACAATAAGTTTTCAGTTTGCGCTAAAGGCTCTGTCAATTGCTGCAAATAAGGTGCTCTTACTTGATCAATATATGCTGCCATCTGCTGATCAGCCACCAACAAATTCGAAAAAACAGGCAATAATCGGTAACGAAAGTCACGTACGCGACCGGCCTTAACCACAAAATCAAGAACCGCTAAAAACTTGCCATGACTGCCCGCATTAGTCACCAATGTTTTACCACGTGCATTGGCAACGGGTATCGGCCGCGGTAGCGCATGATGGGTATGACCACCCAAAATAACATCAATACCGGTTACTCTGGCAGCCAATTTTAAATCAACAGCCAAACCATTATGTGACAACAAAACTACAGCATCGGCCAGTCTTCGATCTCGAATCTCATCAACCTGCTGCTGTAATCGATGTTCTTGAATACCGAACTGCCAATCGGGCACCATATAACGCGGGTTAGCAATCGGCGTATAGGGAAAAGCCTGGCCAATCACTGCAATTCGAGCGTGAGTCAATTGCTTAATCACATAAGGCTTAAAAATGTGCGCTTGCTCAATACCGTCCCTAAAAGCAGCTTCCTCAGTCAGCGTTACATTATGGCCTAAAAAATCTCCCTGGAACTGCGACAGGTTTCTCTTAACTTGCCGTTCACCGTAGGTAAATTCCCAATGGCCGGTCATGGCATCCACCGCTAATAAATTGCTAGCCCCTAGCATATCCTGACCTTGTGTCCACAAGGCTGTTGCCGAACCTTGCCAACTATCGCCCCCATCCAGTAACAAGATATTCCCCGGGCCACGCTCTGCTCTCATTTGTTTTATCAACGTCGCCAAATAAGAAAAGCCACCCATCTTGCCATAAAGTTCAGCTGCTTCAACAAAATTCAAGCCGGTAAAAGCATGAGCCTCGAGACTATTAGGTACAAGCCCAAAAAACTCAACAAAATCTCGTCCCGTAAGTAATAACAAGGGATCACGTGATAATACACCGACAGAATTATTAACCGGCTCACGGTAATAGACGGGATTTAATTGTGCGTGACAATCGGTAAAATGTAAGAGTGTCGCATTACCAAAAGAAGGTAAAGAATAAATATCCTCTACGGCTGCCGAAGAAGTTCGACTAATCGCCGGTATAAAACCTAACGTGATTAAGGCTTGAAGAAAACGGCGCCGTTGCACTTATTTTCCATGACCCAAATCATCATAATCCACAGATTAATTCCATTGACCCTTAAGAACAATTAAAACGACTGACGCGAATACTCGTGAAAACAAAACTATTCACCAAGATGATCACCCTCTTCTTTAGGCACCCAATCTTCGTTTAATTTTAACTGCAACATATGCACACGCCGACTATCGGCACGAATAACATCAAAATCAAAACCATCAATAGTGATTTTCTCACCTTTTCTGGGTAAGTGTTTCAAGTGTTGAACCACCAACCCTCCCATAGTACCGACATCACTGCCATCTAACTGAGCATAAAAATACTCATTAAACTCGGAGATTGGCGTAATCGCTTTAATCGTAAAAACACGGTCACTGCGTCTAAAAATATAGACTTCATCTTCTTGATCATGCTCATCTTCTATCTCGCCGACGATTTGCTCAAGCACATCCTCGATAGTAACCAATCCTGCCGCCTCTCCATATTCATCGACAACAATAGCCATATGATTACGATTTGTTCTGAATTCATTCAATAAAACATTAAGCCGTTTACTTTCAGGAATAAATCGAGCTACTCGCATAATTTCTTCAACACGCAAGGTCTCATCCTGACGACTATGCGCTAATAAGTCCTTGGCCAACAAGACACCAACAACCTCACTACGATCTTCATTAATAACAGGAAAACGCGAGTGGGCCGATTCAATAACCAACGGAAAAATAGTTGATAAATCAGCCTCTTTTGGCATGACAACCATCTGACTACGCGGGATCATAATGTCTCTCACCCGCATTTCTGAAACCTGTAAAACGCCCTCAATCATTGACAGCGTTTCCATTCCGATCACATTCTTAACTTGCAACTCCCGTAAGGAATCAAGTAAATCGTCTTTGTCACGCAGTTCACCTGTCAAAAAATGACTCACGCTTTCCACCCAACCTCTAGACTTGATCGATTCAGCGGGATTGTTTTCACTCATGAATTAACGGCCTCTTTATACGGATTATTTATTGATAATTTTTTTAACACAAAAATTTCTTCAGCCTCCATTTGTTCTGCCTGCTGATCTTCAATGTGATCAAAACCCAACAAATGTAAAACCCCATGAATCACCAAATGCGCCCAATGATCATGTATTAACTTATTTTGTTCTTGGGCCTCACGAACAACTATGGGCGCACAAATCACTAAATCACCTAACAACGGCGTTTCTACACCCCCTGGTAATTCCACTGGAAAGCTGAGTATATTGGTAGGACCGACCTTATGACGGTATTGTTCATTCAGCGCAGCACTTTCAGGTTCATCAACAATACGAATCACTAATTCTATATCGCTGACCTGATCAACAAGAACCGTTTCCACCCATAATTCAAATTGAGCCGCTGTAGGGTCATGGTCAACACGACAAAGCCGCTGTAATTCAAGTTCAATCATCGTTATGACACCTACTCATTGGAATGATTTTTATCATAGGTCTCATAAGCACTAACAATTTTTTGTACCAACGGGTGACGAACTACATCTTGAACACCAAAAAAGGTAAAACTAATACCCTCAACACCGTCTAAAACCTTGAGTACATGCCCTAAACCCGATGCTGTTTTTTTAGGTAAGTCGATCTGCGTGACATCACCATTAATAACCGCTGTAGAACCAAAACCAACACGGGTTAAAAACATTTTAATTTGCTCTTTGGTGGTATTTTGTGCCTCATCTAAAATAATAAATGAATCGTTTAAAGTCCGCCCACGCATAAACGCTAACGGCGCCACTTCAATCACGTTACGTTCGATCAACTTATCCACCCGTTCAAACCCTAACATTTCATACAAGGCATCATAAAGAGGACGCAAATAAGGGTCAACCTTCTGCGCCATATCGCCAGGCAAAAAGCCTAGACTTTCACCGGCCTCAACAGCAGGACGCACTAAAATAATACGCCTAACCTCTTCACGTTCTAGAGCTTGAACGGCACATGCAACCGCTAAATACGTTTTACCTGTTCCAGCTGGTCCAACACCAAAATTAATATGGTGAGACAAAATACTATTGAGATATTGCTGTTGATTAGCACCACGTCCTTTAATTATACCGCGCCGGGTTTTAATGGTAATCGGTGTCTGGTCATTCTCATCATCACCGGCCAGCAACCCTTGAACATATGATTCCTGTAGTGACAGGTGAATACGTTCAGGCGTTAAGACTTCAGCTAACGTACTCGCAAATAATTTCTCCAAAATCATAGAGGCTACTTGGGTTGCCTCATGCGATCCTTTTAAACGAAAATGATGCCCTCGGTTTGATATTTCTACACCTAATCGTTTTTCTATCTGCTTAAGATGACTATTTAATTGCCCACACAAATTAGCTAACCGCGAATTGTCCGTAGGATTTAAAGTTAGGTCTAGAGCATTAGCATTAATATCCATGACTTTCATTTAAGAATTCTGAGCAATCTGGTCAACTGAACTCTCAACTAATCGCCCCCGTAATGAATTCGGTAACGATTCAGTAATCATCACATCTACAAATTGTCCTTTAAGGCGCGGGTGCCCGATAAAATTAACCACACGATTATTTTCTGTCCGACCGGTAACCTGCAGTTGATTCTTTTTCGATAACCCTTCGACCAAAACGGTCTGTACCGTGCCTAGCATACTGTCAGAGATCGCTGTCGCATTATTATTAATATGTGCCTGTAAGCGTTTTAACCGTTCCTTTTTAACAGACAAATCAATATCATCAACAAAATCAGCCGCCGGTGTTCCTGGACGGGCACTGTAGATAAAACTAAATGAAGCATCAAAACTCATCAGCTCAATCAAGGCCATCGTATCTTCAAATTCATCACCGGTTTCACCGGGAAAACCAATAATAAAATCTGACGATAAACTTAATTCAGGCCGATGCATTCTAACTCGGTTTATTTTATCGATATATTGTTCACGCGTATGACCTCGTTTCATACGCTTAAGAACACTATTGCTACCACTTTGAACCGGCAAGTGTAAATGGCTCACTAACTCTGGAATTTCTGCAAACGCCTCAATCAGGCTATCAGTAAATTCAACCGGGTGTGAGGTAGTAAAACGAATTCGCCCAATCCCAGGAATACCGGCAACGTAATGTAATAACAAGGCAAAATCAGCGTTATCGCCATCATCCATTGCACCCTGATAAGCATTCACATTCTGACCTAACAAATTAACTTCTCGCACACCCTGATTTGCTAACTCTGTAATTTCTTTAATGACACTGCTTAAAGGTCGACTGATTTCTTCCCCCCGAGTATAAGGGACTACACAAAAGGTACAATATTTACTACACCCTTCCATAATCGACACAAAGGCTTTAGGCCCTTCAGCACGAGGCTCAGGTAAAGCATCAAATTTCTCAATTTCAGGGAATGATATGTCGACTACTTTTGCGTGACTGCTTTGCGTTTTATCTAATAATTGCGGCAAGCGATGTAAGGTTTGAGGACCAAAAACAATATCCACATAAGGCGCTCTTTTTTGAATCACCTCACCTTCTTGGCTAGCAACACAGCCACCCACACCAATAATAAGATCAGGATTCTTGTTTTTGAGCTTACGCCACACACCCAATTGCGAAAAAACTTTTTCTTGGGCTTTCTCTCTGACAGAACATGTATTCAGTAATAAAACATCTGCGTCTTCAGGTTTATTCGTAGCTTCCATCCCGTGGGAATCTCTCAGAACATCACGCATTTTGTCAGAATCATATTCATTCATCTGACAACCACTTGTCAGCACGTATAATTTTTTTGCCATATGCCTTTTAATCTACCACCCAACTACTTGCTAAAATTTTATTATCAAACACCACAAAAGATGCTAGTTAGACTCTATTTTAACAGACTTTATCCTAAAAAACGCAGGCTGTACGCCAAATATAAGAAAACTAAGCAGCTCTTTTTATCTTAAAAAAACCTTAAAACTTCTTACCCATACCTTAACCAATACCTAAGAGTCTGTTTTTTATTCGTTCTAGCCCACTACTGGAACCCACACCAACTCACAACAAATCAATCCAATGCGTCACCGGCACAGTCGCTGCTGATTGTAAATGCGCTTGGCAACCTACATTAGCCGTTACAATGACCTCAGGCTTTTCCTGCTCTAGAGAAAATATTTTATCGGCCAACAATCGCTCTGAAATATCCCCTTGCAGAAAAGAATACACGCCCGCCGAACCACAACAATCTTGAGCACCTTCAATATCAAGCAACTGATAACCTTGACGCTGTAAAATAGTTTCAACCGCATTAACAACCTTCTGGCCATGCTGTAAAGTACAAGGGTTATGAAAAGCGACTATTTTCCCTTTCTCATAACGAGACCGTGGTAATTGCTCTGTCAAAAGCAACTCACTAATATCACAGGTCAACGCTGCAATACGGCGTGCTTTTTCTGCATAATTAACATCATATTGCATCACCTCACCGTAATCTTTAACCATCACGCCACAACCACTCGCTGTTGAAACAATAGCCTCAATTCCCGCTTCCACATGAGGCCACCACTGGTCAATATTGCGCTTTATAAAATCAGTACTTTGTCGATGCGCGGCAAGGTGATGGCTTAATGCACCACAACAGCCCTCATGCTTTATTTTCAACGGCGTAATCGCCAACTGATCTAACAGCGTAGCAACTTTAAGATTAATAGTTGGCGCCAAGCTTGGCTGAACACACCCTTCTAACAACAAGACTTGGCGCTTATGCTTAAACATAGGCCAACGACCTGAATGAGATAACACACTAGGAATCTTCTTTCGAAAAATTCGTGGCACCAAGAATTTTAATCGTTGCGCCATTGAAAATAGTACTTTGAAGCGCCAACGATAAGGCAAAATATTCAGCATCAAAAACCGAACGCCCCTTGCTTGCATTGAACGCGGCACTTGCCTCTCAACCTCACCGCGTCCAATATCGAGCAAACGACCATATCGAACCCCTGATGGGCATGTCGTCTCACACGCTCGACAGGTCAAACACCGATCTAGGTAGGATTGCGTCGCCTGCGTAACATGCCCCCCTTCGAACAGTTGCTTAAGCAAATAAATCCGCCCTCGAGGACCGTCTAACTCGTCCCCTAACACATGATAGGTCGGACAAGTCGCATTACAGAAGCCACAATGCACGCAAGACCGTAGAATACGATCTATCTCAGCACCGTCAGGTCTTTTTTGAATTAATGGGGTTAGTTTTGTCTGCATGGTAATTAACGTCGAAACTTGAAGTTAGACAAACAATTCACTCGGATCAAAGGCCACTTTAATACGCTTATTGAGTTGTGCTAATGGCAATGCGAGCACCTGCGTTGGCCACGGCGATTGTTGTGTCGAACGAAATAACCGAGCACTGCCACCATAAGCTTTAGCCGCGTTAAAAACTACTGCTGCAGACGCTGTCGTTTTAAGCCAACGCAAACCACCGGCCCAATCGTAAACCCAGTCACCAGAAACACTTAGAACAGGACTTGCAGGCGGGACAATGATTCGCCAAAGATCCTCTGTTGTCTGAAAAAAATCAGCGCGCTGTTCTTTTAATACATGCCAAAAATTTTGATTGGGGTCTATGCGTACATCACTGAGCAACGACGCGTCCAAGACTGATAATACACCCGCCTTAGAACCCGAATAACGAATTCGTAACCGGCCACACTCATAAGCCACTGCACTAATAGATAAAAAATGACGGCGAAGTGCTACCATTTGAACCAATGCAGACTCAATCGACATTGCTATAGTAAGGGTTTTCTCTTCCTTTAAAACAGGTAGCACCTTAAGTGAAATTTCAAGAATAACGCCTAAAGTCCCTTCAGAGCCCGCCATGAGTCGAGAAACATCATACCCGGCGACATTTTTCATAACCTGCCCACCAAAAGTAACTACTTCCCCTTGTCCATTAATCATTTTACACCCCAGTACGAAGTCACGAACAGCCCCAGCAAAGGGTCGCCTAGGTCCTGACAATCCACTAGCGACAATACCCCCCAGCGTCGCTAAAGGTCCAAACGCCGGCGGCTCAAAGGCTAACATTTGGCCCTGTTCAGTTAAAGTCTTATTGATGACTTCCAAAGACGTTCCCGCACGCGCCGTCA
>JASMBU010000013.1 GCA_030753675.1 Methylococcales bacterium | reverse complement strand
CGCGTTACAGTCATCTTGATTTGTCTGATGGTGATTTTAGTACTGCGGGTCGAACGAATAACTGGACAGCTGCTCTTAACTGGTGGGCAACCAATAATGTTGCATTACGTTTGAATTATGTTTTCTCTGATCGTGATTTAGTGACCGATACAGCGAAAGACGATTTTGTTCATGCGTTAACAGCACGTGCTCAGGTTGTCTTCTAAAGTTATTGACAGTCTTATTGGACGGACGGTACGGTAATGATCTAAAGTACTGGGAAATCCCTGTCGAGTGATCGATAGGGCTTTTTTGTTAAAGTCTGTCGTTTAAAATCAGCTTATTTTTATTTGTGGGCTTAGAGTAAGTGATGAATATCAGGGTACTGGGATAACAGTTGATTTTTGAATTGTTCTATTTGGTTTTCATTAAAACGCTGCGCTCTTGGGACCGTAACTTTGACATCACGAACGATAGTCATTGGCGAGCTGGATAAGAAAATCAGCCGGTCTGCCAAGGTAATGGCTTCTCTTAAATCATGGGTGACAAATAAGACCGTGTGTTGCTGTTGGTCCCACAGTGTAATCAGTTGTTTTCGAATTTTACGTGCGGTGGGAGCGTCTAAAGACACAAACGGTTCATCCATTAAGAGAATATCCGGATTGATAGCAAAGGCTCTTACCAAGGCGACACGTCGACTCATACCCAGTGAGAGGCGCTGAGGGTAAGTGTCTTGAACCGCTGTGAGTTTCATTGATGCCAATAATTCATCAACGGTATGACCTGAGGTGTCATGGGGGAGAACCAGTTCAATATTTTCTCGTACTGTCCGCCACGGGAGTAATCGGGGATTTTGAAAAACATAGCCGATACGGCAGTCGTTGCGGGGGGCGCCAAAGGCGATTGTACCTTGGTAGTTTTCATCCAGTCCGGCAACCAAATTAAGTAGAGTGGTCTTGCCGCAGCCCGAGGGTCCAATGAGGCAGACAAACTCACCGGAATGAATATTGAGATTTAAATCAGCAATAATATTTTCTGCTTGAGGTTGGCTTGATTTAGGGAATTTTTTTTGTTCAATAGTAAGGTTAATTTCAGTCATCGTTGCCACCGTCTACCATAGTGGTCTAGGGGTTTTAATACGCTAATTTCGATAACCTGTATGACAGTAATGAAGGCGATGGTATAGGCTAAGATACTGGCAACATCAAACAGTTGAAAAAATAAATGTAATTGAAAGCCCATGCCATCACTGCGGCCGAGTAATTCAACGACTAGGACGATCTTCCAGATCAGGGCAATACCAGAACGCGCTGCAGCCATAAAGTAGGGATGGAGCTGTGGCCAGATCACTTGGGTTAATATTTTTTTTCGACTTAACCGATAACTCTGCGCCATTTCTAACAGGTCTTTATCGAGTGATTTAGCGCCTTCTCTTAGGGTCACAATAACATTGGGTAGTTTGTTAACGACCACGGCGAGAATAGCGGCAACCTCGCTAAGACCAAACCAGACGTAACACAAAATAATGGTGACCAGTGCCGGAATATTTAGAAAAATAATGAGCCAGTTATCAAAGAAATGGTCGATAGTCGGGGTTCTGCCTAATAAAATACCTAACGCTGAACCTAGTATCATCGCAATGATAAAACTGATGGTTAAGCGAAATAAAGTCATGCCTAAATGATGTAATAGGTCGCCGTTATGGGTTTCGGACCATAAAACTTCAGCGACTTTGATAGGGTCAGGCAGTACCGGTGTTGCCAGCCAACTGGCGATGCCGTGCCATAATAAAATAAAAACAAACAGGGACAGTCCGGCTAAATAACGGGCGCGCTGAGGATTGGCAGTCGATATCATGGTGCTGAAGGCATCCAGAAGGTTCCGGGGTTAATATGTTCAGATTGGCCGGTTAAACGATTGTTACTGAGCTCTTTTAACAGCGTGTAAATTTTTTCAGCATCGTCGTGTTCCGCTGGTCCCCATTGTTTAATACGGCCTTCACAGTAACGTTGGCGTAAGAGCTTGGCTGTTTTTTGGTCGTTCGCTTTGGTTAACGGAACAATTTTTTGCCAACTGGCATCGTTAAGACATAACTGTGCTTTGGCTAAATCCAGGTTGTTAAAAAAATGCGGGAGTACTTTGGTGTGTTGGTTGGCAAAGTCTTGTTGAAAAACATAACCGAGCATCGGTATTTTTTGTTCAATACCCAGTCCTGAAATAATATCACTGCCGCTGAGCAGTGAACGAAAGCCCTTGGCTTCGAGTTTAGCGCCGTAGTGCCAGTAGGTCATTACCGCATCGAGATGGCCTTGTTCCAGTTGGTGGCTCAGGAGCGGGGGGGCGCCAAAGACCGGTTCAAGGTGTTCTTTTAGGGTTAAGCCCGAGCGTTGGCTGAGTGTTTGTAACAATAGCCAGTTTTTATCTAAAGCACCGCCAGCAATACCTAACTTTTTACCGATGAGGTCGTTAACAGAATGGATGGCGCTCTTGGGGGATACCATGAGTCTACCGGAGGCGGTTGAATATGGGTAAAAGCTAAAGTTAAAATTATTTTCACGTTGTCTTGAGACCCAAACCCAGTCGGCAACAATCATATCAACAGCACCAGATTGTAGTGCAATTTTTCCGGCTTGTGGGCTGGTTAATCGGCGAATATCCAGATTAAATGAGGGTGTTTTGATTTCATTTTTAAGGGCGGTCAATTCCCAGTTGACAGTACCAAAGGCTAAGACACCCAATCGAATCGTGGGCTTTTCTTCAGCCTGCAAGGGTGTGGTAATCAAAAGTCCGACAAGGAAACCAATAATGATTTTTTTCATGGGGAGGGAAGAATAAAATAATAAACCACTATTCTAACGCGGCGAGGGTTTTGAAGCGAGAATGATGGCAACATAAGTGTTATTATTAGCGGCTATACGGGTTAACAGATCTTTATCGGGTGTTAACAAAATTATACAGTTATGAATTTTTCACAGGTTATTTTTAGTTATACATTATGCAGGCACAGCCAAAATTAATTGATGCTTTGGGGCGTACGGTAAATTATTTACGGTTGTCAGTTACTGACCGTTGTGATTTTCGCTGTGTTTACTGTATGGCCAAAGAAATGACCTTTATGCCCCGGGCGCAAATCTTGACCTTGGAAGAGATTTACCAGATTGCCAAGGCTTTTTCTGAACTGGGTGTTACAAAATTAAGGGTGACCGGTGGGGAGCCTTTGATTCGTAAAAATATTCTTGAATTGATGCATAAGTTAGGCGATCTTCAAGGTATCGATGAGCTCTTGATGACGACCAATGGTTCTCATCTTGAGCAAATGGCGCAAGGTTTACATCAGGCACACGTAAAGCGACTGAATATTAGTTTGGATACCTTAAATCCTGGGCGTTTTAAGCGGTTAACCCGAACCGGTGATTTACAGCAGGTTTTACGTGGCATCATGGCGGCTAAGGAACAGGGCTTTGAACGAATTAAGTTGAATGCGGTTATTTTGAAAAACCGGAACCATGACGAAGTTGTTGATTTAGTGCGTTATGCGGTCGAGCACGGTTTTGATATTAGTTTTATTGAAGAAATGCCCTTAGGGCAGGTGAGTGAGCACAGTCGTGCTGAGGCTTATTACCCCAGTTATCAAATTCGGGAAGATCTTGAGCGTCATTTTAGGTTGTCATCGGTGTCTGATAAAACCGGTGGGCCCTCTAATTATTTTAAAGTTGATGGCAGCGTCAGTCGGGTCGGATTTATTTCACCGCACAGCGAGAATTTTTGCAGTCAATGTAATCGGGTTCGGTTAACTGCGGAAGGGCGGTTGTTGTTGTGTCTCGGTAATGAACATTCAGTAGATCTGAAAAAAATAGTACGTTCAAGTCCAGGAGACCGGGAATTGTTAAAACAAACCATCGTTGAAGCAATGAAGATTAAACCCGAAAAGCATGAATTTAATCTTCAGGAAAAGCCGGTTATCTTTCGTCATATGAGTGTGACCGGCGGTTAATCGCTAACGAGCAAATGCGTTAGGATCTTTTCATAAATAGTTGAAAGTGTTTCTAAGTCTTCAACGCGAACATGTTCATTTATTTTGTGAATACTTTCATTAATAGGCCCCAGTTCTATGACTTGAGCGCCCGTCGGTGCGATAAAGCGTCCATCTGAGGTGCCGCCACCGGTATCGTCTACGGGCTCATAGCCAGTGACCCCCTCAATCGCTTGATGGCATGCGCTGATCAGTTCGCCTTTGTCGGTTAAAAATGGATTGCCAGATAAACGCCAGTCTAAGGTGTAGTTGAAATTATATTTATCCAAGATGTCATGAGTTCGGTCTTTAATCGTTTGCTCATTTAAAGCCGTAGAAAAGCGCAGGTTAAATAATATTTCAGCATGACCGGGGATAATGTTTTCAGCACCGGTACCGGCATTAATATTGGAAATTTGCAAACTGGTTGCGGGGAAGAATTGATTGCCGCGATCCCAAATTTCTTGGGTTAATTCAGTGAGTGCAGGGGTAACAGCATGGATAGGGTTTTCAGCAATATTCGGATAGGCAACATGGCCTTGAATACCCTGAACAGTCAGTTTTGCACACAATGAGCCTCGGCGTCCGACACGGATGACATCGGCGATTTTTTTATCACTGGAAGGTTCGCCCACCAGGCACCAGTCTATTTTTTCATGACGTTGTTCTAACACATCAATTACTTTAACCACGCCATTCGTGGCAATACCTTCTTCATCACTGGTAATCATCATGGCAATTGAGCCGGCGTGGTCGGGATGTTCTGCAATAAACCGTTCGCAGGCGGTGATAAAACAGGCGATACCGCCTTTCATATCGGCAGTCCCGCGACCATACAGTAAATCCCCTTTAATTGTTGGTTCAAAAGGTGGGGTGTTCCATTCGTTCAGTGGGCCTGAAGGGACCACATCGGTATGACCCAGAAAAACAAATAAAGGGGCGGATTGACCGCGCCGTAACCAGATGTTTTGGGTGTCGTCAAAATCAAGCCGTTCGTCGACAAAACCCAGTGGCGTTAGGTGCTGAGCAATTAAATCTTGGCAACCTTCGTCATTAGGCGTGACCGAAGGTTTTTTGATGAGAGCTTCCAGTAATGTCAGTGTTGTGGTCATGAGATTTTTAGGGGCTTGTTAGGTTAATTGTTGCTGGTAGAGTGATTCTGTGAATCCGACAAAGGCTTGGGTAGAACTTATTAAAACTGGACGTTTAATTAACGTTGGGTGCAATAACATAAATTTAAGCGCTTGTGTTTGGTCGAGATTTTCTCGCGTTTCGACCGGAATGTCTTTCCAGCGGGTACTGCGTCGATTAAGGAGTGTTTCCCAAGGGATTCTTTCGGCAAGTATGGCCAGTTGATCATGATTTAGGCCATCGGCTCTGAAATCATGGAATTGATAATCAATGTCATGTCCCTCAAGCCATTTTCTGGCTTTGCTTACAGTGTTGCAGTTTTTTATGCCGTACAGTGTAATCATGGATTTGTGTGTTTAGGTATAGGTGTCAGTCAGTCCGATTATTAGAGAGTCATTGTGCCAAGAGATCAGGTTGTCTACAAGGGTTAGGAGCAATAAAATTAGTGGTGTTGATTGGGTTGGTAGGTGATTTTATAAACAGTTCCGCTAAAGTCATCCGAAAGGAATAAGTCACCTTGGAGGTCTTCAGCTATATCAACGGGGCGGCCAATAACATCGCCTTGTGTTTCAAAGCCGGTAATAAAATCCTGCTGGCGGATCGTTGTGGGAGTCTTTAGATCTACTGCAATTATTTTATAGCCGGTTTTAGTGGAGCGGTTCCAAGAACCGTGCAAGGTTACCAATGCTTTTTGGCGTAAATGGGCCGGAAAGCGGGAGTGTTTAAGGAAAAGTATTGATAAGGGGGCGCTATGGGCATTGATGTGTTGGTAGGGCGGTGTGCTACGGGTTACTTCATGGCTCTTGTCTGAGTCATACTGAGGGTCCGGGTGATTATTGCTATGGCTATAGGGCCAACCGTAAAAGTGGCCTTTTTGAATCCAATTAATTTCATCTGGTGGAGTGTCATCGCCTAAGAAATCACGGCCGTTATCGACGCCGAACAAACGTTGGCTGTTAGGTTCCCAAGCAAATCCGACCGTGTTTCGAAGACCGGTTGCATAAATTTCGCCGTGACTGCCGTCTGGGTGGTATGTCAGTAGTGAGGCGCGAAAATGATGCTCTTCTTCGCAAACATTACAACTGGAACCGACAGCGATAAAAAGTTTCCCGGTAGGACTAAATTTAATCGTTCGGGTCCAGTGATTACCGCCATCAGGAAGGTTGTTAATAATGATTTTGTAGTTACCGGAAATTTGTTGCTTGATAGGGTCGTAGTGAATGCGGCCAATGGCATGACTTTCAGCAATATAAAGCCAGTTTTTGTAGAAGGCTAAGCCGCTGGGTAAGTTTAGTCCGGAAAGTAAGATTGTCGCTTGTTGGGAGGCTCTTGGGTTAGTCGGTGTTTTTTTTAATAAGACAACCTGCCCCTGTTTAGGTAAGGTGGCAATTAAATCGCCCGTAGGTGTTGGCAGTAGTGTGCGAATACCTGGTAGATTGCTAGCAAAAACCTCAATAGTAAAGCCTTGGGGTAATTTCAATGTAGTCTTCAGGGTGTTTGGACTGGGTGTTATTTTTGTTAGGAGTGGGATATTGATGCCAAAACCATAGGTAACGAAAAGCCAGAGTGAAGCGGTAAGAGCAAAGAAACGGAAGAATTTATTTATCAATACGGTGGTCATATTGTTTTCAAAACAGTGTATATTTTTTGTTATTCGTTTAGAGTGGTATTACCAATGATTCATGTTTTTTTAAAACACAGCAAGCATTGTTTGTTTTTTAAAGTCTGATGTTAGGTGGTTTTAAAATTATAAGTCACTGACTTAATATGCTTTTGTGGTTTAAATTATACCGATGGCTATTAGGTCTGACCCTTATTTAGAGGCGTTTGTTTTAGCGTTTGGGTGTTTAATTGAAAAGTGGGTGGTTTTTTGTTTTGGGTGGGACCGTGTTCGGGCGTTATTGAAAAGTTCAATCAAGTCGTTTCTGAAAAGGTATCGCTACCTTCATCTTGGTGAGTTTTTAACAATAAAAAAGCCGCCAAACCGTGAAGCATAGTTTGGCGGTTTTTTTTATCGGGTTAAATAGAGCTCTAATCTCTTAATAACTCATTAATACCGGTTTTGCTGCGTGTACGCTCATCCACTTGTTTGATGATAACGGCGCAATATAAACTGTGGCTACCATCTGCAGAAGGAAGGTTGCCTGAGACGACAACCGAACCTGCTGGGATGCGGCCATAACTGATTTCACCGGTCATGCGGTTGAATATCTTAGTGCTTTGGCCAATATAGACACCCATTGAGATGACTGAGCCTTGTTCAACGACCACGCCTTCTACAATTTCAGAACGGGCGCCAATAAAACAGTTGTCTTCAATGATGGTTGGGCCTGCTTGTAAAGGTTCTAAAACACCCCCGATACCCACGCCGCCGGATAAGTGCACGTTCTTGCCAATTTGCGCACAAGAGCCGACTGTTACCCAGGTATCCACCATGGTGCCGCTGTCGACGTAAGCACCAATATTGACATACGACGGCATTAAAATGGCCCCTGGGGCGATGTAAGAGCCATGGCGTGCATTGGCATTGGGGACAACCCGAACGCCGGCTTTTTGGAAGTCTTCAGGGGTGTAAGTGGCAAATTTTGTTTCGACTTTGTCGTAATAACGATTAACACCACCATCCATAACGCGATTTTCATTAATTCTAAATGAAAGTAAAACCGCTTTTTTAAGCCATTGATTGACGACCCAGTCGCCGCTTGATTTTTCAGCAACGCGGGCTTCCCCACTGTCGAGTAGGTTCATCGCTTGCTCAACAGCGCTACGGACTTCAGGGCTTGTTGTGCTGGGTGTGATGTCAGCGCGATTTTCAAAAGCTTCGTTAATAATATTTTCTAATTGTCTCATGGTGATTTCTTTATAAAGTTTTAATAAATTGTTTAATGCGGTATGCCGCATCGATACAGTCGTCTAGTGGCGCGACCAGAGCCATTCTGACATGGTTTTGTCCCGGGTTAATGCCATTGGCTTCTCGCGATAAAAAACTTCCTGGGAGAACGGTCACATTTTCTAATGCAAAGAGTCCTTGCGCAAATTCCGTATCGGCAATGGTTGTTTTAAGCCAGATGTAAAAACTTCCCGGTGGTTGTGAAATTATACAGACATCTGACAGGATACTGATAACTGCATTGTATTTTTCACGATAATAATTTCTATTTTCGAGAACGTGGGTCTCGTCTTCCCAGGCGACAATACTGGCTTGTTGAACCGGTAAAGACATGGCGCAGCCGTGATAAGTGCGGTAGTGCAGAAATTGTTTAATTAAACTTGCATCGCCTGCAACAAAGCCGGAACGTAATCCTGGAGCGTTTGAGCGTTTAGATAGACTATGAAAAATGACGCAGCGCTCAAAAGCTTTATAACCGGCGCTAAAAGCAGTTTGTAATAAACCTTGTGGGGGGTGGTTTTCATCGGCATAAATTTCGCTATAGCACTCATCAGAGGCAATCACAAAATTATAGTGTTGTGCCAGAGCGATGAGTTTTTCATGGTCACTTTGATCCAGTACGCTGCCTGATGGATTTGCGGGTGAACAGATAAAAAATAATTGGCAACGTTCAAGAATATCAACGGGAATGCTGTCAAAATCTGGGCGGTAATGATTGTCAGCCGTGGTATTAAGGTAATAGGGTTCTGCCCCCGCCAACAGAGCCGCTCCTTCATAAATCTGGTAGAAGGGATTGGGCATGATGACGATGGGTTGCTTGCTGGGGTCAATAATGGTTTGTGCAAAGGCAAATAAGGCTTCACGCGTGCCATTGACGGGTAAAACATGGTCGTTAGCGGTCATAAAGGGGTGTTCAATGGAAAAGCGCCGACAGATCCAGTGTGCGATAGTTTGGCGTAGTTCGTCAGTTCCACGTGTAGTGGGATAGTTTACCAGAGCCGGTAAATGCTGCTGTAAGGCGTGTTGAATAAAATCGGGGGTAGGGTGTTTGGGTTCACCAATGGACAGCGCAATGGCGGATTTTTCAGCAGGTGGAACGATGCCGTGTTTAAGTTGTTTGAGTTTTTCAAAGGGGTAGGGGTGTAATTGCTTTAATTTTGGATTCATAGTTAAGGGGTGCAGTGTGGGTTACGGTCAAGAGCTTTGGCTTTTTCGCGGAGTACTAATGCCGTTGGCATGTGTTGGCTCAATATTTCGATACGGTGATGATAGCTGGGGTGGGTTGATAGAAACTCAGAAACGTGTTGTTTGTTTGCTTGAGCCATCTTATGCCACAAGTTGATACTTTGTTGAGGGTCAAAGCCGGCTTTGGCCATCAATGTTAATCCGAGAATATCGGCTTCTTGTTCATGTAAACGACTAAAGGGGAGGATAATGCCGTAATGTCCTCCGAGTCCGAGTAGGCTTAATGCGGTTTTTCCTAGTTGTGTGTTCGGGGCGCTGATCTTTGAGCTGAGCATAAGGCCTTGTTGTAACGCGAATTTTTGGGAGAGACGTTCATTGCTATGGCGGGCTAATACATGACTTATTTCATGGCCAATAACGGCGGCAAGTTGATCTGGATTGTCGGTAAGTGTAATCAGGCCACTGTGGATACCTATTTTATTGCCCGGTAAAGCAAAAGCGTTTGGGCTGTCGTTAACGAATAAAACGACTTCCCAAGAGGCGTTAGTAAAGGTGTGCGTCATGGCTTGGGTGATACAGTTGATGTAATTAACGTTTTTACCTGTGGTGAGTATTTTTTGGGCAGCTTTGAGATCTTGGAAAGCAGTGATTCCCATTTGATTGATTTGGTCAGCAGGCATGAGGATGAGCTGCTGGCGTCCGGTCGCTGTCGTTGCACAGCCGACCAGTGTGCTAACGCTAGCGAGTACAAGAATCAGTCGAAGAATAAAATAAAGGGTTTTCATAATGAAGCTAATCTGTTACAGCCGTAGAGTGCGTAGTCGTGTCTTGCGTTAAAAGGGTGAGCAAGTCATTTTTTAGCTGGGCACGCTTGTCTTGATCATTGATGCTTTTATGATTTGGGTCGGTGATGTAAAACCGGTCTTCCACGCGGCCGCCAATGGTTGATATTTTAGCGCTATGCAAAATAATATGGTGCTCTTGAAAAACTTGTCCGACTTTAGCGAGTAATCCAGGGCTATCGGTGCTAATGAATTCTAAAATGGTGTGTCGTTTTTTAGGGTCGTTGTGAAAGATAACTTGGGTTTTAATCGGGAAGTATTTTGCCTGCCGTGAAAAACGAAGAATGTTTTCACGGCCTTTGACATTTTTATTCACTAATCGTTTGCGAATTTGGCTACTTACATTAATTTCTTTAATGAGGTTGTTGATGGGTTCGCCTGATTGTCTTAGCACGTGAAAACTGTTTAAGGCATATTGGTTTTGTGTTGTGGTAATTCGGGCATCTAAGATTGAAAGGCCTAACTGGTCAAGAATGTCGGCGCATAGCGAAAAGATCGGGCCGTCATCTTGCGTAAAGATAAAGACTTCAGCACTACCGCGCAAGGTTTGAGGTCGGAGTAGGACTAATGGCAGATTGGTATCATTATCGTCTGTTGAAGCAATACCTATGGTGTGCCAGATTATTTCATCGGCCGAATATTTGATAAAATAATTATCATCAAGGTGGGCCCAGCACTGTTCAATGGTACGAGTGGGTATCCCTTTGCTAACCAGTGCATTTTTAGCCTCATGTCGGGTTTTTTCGATATGGTCTTTTTGTTTGATCGGGTTTTTAAGTCCGTGTTCTAGCGCGGCGCTAGTTGCTATATGGAGCTCTTTGAGTAGATGGTCTTTCCAAGAATTCCAGAGTGTTGGGTTGGTGGCTCGAATATCAGCGACAGTCAGTAGATAAAGATAATTGAGTCGTTCTTGAGTGCCGACTTGTTCTGCAAAAGTGTGAATAACACTCGGATCAGAGATGTCTTTATGTTGTGCGGTTGTCGACATGATCAGGTGATGACGGACTAGCCAGACAATCAGAGCGGTATCATGTTCAGGAAGTCCGTGGTCATGACAAAATTGTTGGGCGATATCTTGACCGACAATGGAGTGGTCGCCTTCTCTTCCTTTGGCAATATCATGAAAAAAACCAGCGAGATAAAGGACTTCTGGTTTCTGTATTAGCAGAAATATATCGTTGCAAAAAGGAACTTCGTGATTGTGTTTATTGAGGGCAAAGCGTCTTAAGTTTCTAATCACAAAGAGGGTGTGTTCATCAACGGTATGAATATGAAATAAGTCGTATTGCATGCGTGAAACAATGTTCTTAAAGCAAGGCAAATAGGCCGCTAATAGGCCATAACGATTCATTCGGCGTAGTTGGTGAGTGGTCCCTTCCGGTTGTTTTAAAATCTCCATGAATAAGCGCCGGGATTCTTTGTGGTTGCGAAATTCATCATCAATTAAGTGTAGATTTTTTTGAATGAGGCGAATGGTCTTAGCGCTGATGCCTTTACATTGATGGTTCTGTTGGCATAAAAGAAAAACTTCCAGTAAGGCTTGGGGAGAGCGGCTGAAAAGGTTGTCGTTAATGGCATCAATATAGCCATGAGTGACTTGGAAGTCTTCGGTGAGTCTTTCAGGGCGGTCGTCTGGGTTGTTGATGACGCGTTCTTGAAAAAGTTGCAGCAGGACTTCGTTGAGGCGCTCAAGGCCAACTACGGTTTTAAAATAAAATTGCATGAATTGTTCTATGGCTCCATTTCTGGGCGCTTGGAAGCCAAATTGTTCTGCAAGTTCTCGTTGAAGATCAAATAATAAGCGGTTCTCGTTTTTGTTAGTCAGGCAGTGTAAGGCATAGCGGATGCGCCATAAAATTTGAATGTCGGCAATCAGTTCTTGGTGTTCGGCGTCTGACAAGTAGTTCAGATCTATCAATGGGTGAGGTGAATTTTGTTGATAATGGCGGTTAAAAACCCAGATAAATGTTTGAATGTCTCGGAGTCCGCCAGGACCTTCTTTAATATTGGGTTCAAGGTTGTAGGCGGTGTCATGAAATTTATTGTGTCGTTGTGTGCGCTCTTCTAATTTAGCATTAAAAAATTGCGCCACAGACCACATGGTGTCGGGTGTTGTTTGGTTATTGAGTTGTTCCAGAAATGAGGTGTTGCCAGTGATTAACCGGACTTCGGTAATACTGGTCATGACCGATTGATCATTTTTGGCGAGTGTGATGCATTCTTCTATGGTGCGAATACTTTGCCCGGGTTTTAAGCCAATGTCCCACAGGAAACTGGAAAATTTTTCCAGTAATTGGATTTGTGTTGGGGTTAAGGCCTGATGATCGATTAAGATTAGGATATCGACATCAGAGTATGGGAACATCTCTTGGCGGCCGTAGCCGCCAACAGCCAGTAACGCACCTAGATGTGACTGCTCACCGAGGAAGTGATTCCAGCAGGCGTTGAGGGTGTCGTCAATGAGTTGTGAGCGTTGCTTTAGGAGTGTGTCTACTGGGTGAGCGGGATTGAACTGGGTGAAAATAGCGTGTTGTTGCTGTTCAAGTTGTTGCTTGATCAAAACAACCGGATTGTCTTTTGCAAAAAGTTTTTGAAAAGTTTCGAGAGGGGTTTCTAAAGTCATTGTTCTTCTTGACGCAGTGTTAAAATTTCGTGGCCGGTGTCAGTGACTAAGATGGTATGTTCGAATTGTGCGGAGAGCGAACGATCTTTGGTGACAGCGGTCCAGCCATCAGATTGAATCTTAACATTACGTTTACCTATGTTAAGCATGGGTTCGATGGTAAAAATCATGCCGGAATCTATCGCTAAGCCTTTGCCCTGTTTACCGAAGTGTAAAACATGGGGTTCTTCGTGAAAGGCCTTGCCGATCCCGTGCCCGCTAAATTCTCTTACGATTGAATAACGGTTTGATTCAGCATGTTTTTGGACGGCGTAGCCAATATCGCCCAGAGTTGCGCCGGGTTTAACTTGCTCTATGCCTTTGAATAGAGATTCTTGGGTGATTTGAATGAGTCTTTTAGCATGTGGGGTAATCGTGCCGATCGGAAACATTTTGCTGGTATCACCGTGGTGGCCATCTTTGATAACGGTAATATCAATATTGACGATATCGCCTTTTTTTAGTTTTTTAGGTCCTGGTATGCCGTGACAAACTTGATGATTGATTGAGGTACAAATTGATTTTGGGAAGCCGCGATAATTCAGGGGAGCGGGGATGGCTTGCTGGGTATTGACAATATAGCCATGGCAGATCTGGTCGAGTTCTTCTGTGGTAACGCCAGGTACAACATGGGGTTCAATCATTTCAAGAACTTCAGCAGCGAGTCGGCCTGCGATACGCATTTTTGCGATATCATCGGGAGTGTTTATGGTGATGCTCATGAGGCTATAACTATAAAATGTTTTGAGTAAAAGGGCATTTTAGCAGATAAATGATTGTTGGTAACTGCAAAACATGGTATAAAGAACAGTTAATTCTCACACCTAATCGACACATTTGATAGGGTGCCTGTTTTAGCTAAAAATTTAGCGGATGGGTCATCAAATGGGATAGGTGGAGGCGTAACCCTTTGTTTGACACTAAGTCAGGCAGAATAATTTTTAGGAGTATTATACATGGCAGCAGTAACCATGCGTCAGATGTTAGAAGCTGGCGTTCATTTTGGACATCAAACACGTTATTGGAATCCGAAAATGGCACCGTTCATTTTTGGCGCGCGCAGTAGCATTCATATCATCAATTTAGAAAAAACATTGCCTTTGTACAATGATGCAATGAATTTTGTCGGCAAAATTGCCGCTAAAAAAGGCACTATTTTGTTTGTTGGTACGAAGAAAGCTGCACGTAATACCGTGGTAGAAGAGGCTAATCGTTGTGGTATGCCTTATGTTAATCATCGCTGGTTAGGCGGTATGTTGACTAACTTTAAAACCATTAAGAAATCAATTGATCGGTTGAAAGAATTAGAGGCGATGACTGCTGACGGGACCATTAACCAACGTTTTAATAAGAAAGAAGGCTTGGGTATGCAGCGTGAAATGGAAAAATTGGAACGCAGTGTCGGTGGTATTAAAGAGATGAGAGGTGTTCCTGATGCCATATTTGTTTTTGATGTGGGTTATGAAAAGAATGCAGTGAATGAAGCAAGGAAGTTAGGTATTCCTGTGATCGGGGTTGTCGATACGAACAATTCTCCAGAATTGGTTGACTACATAATTCCAGGGAACGATGATTCAATTCGTTCTATTAAGCTTTATTGTCAAACAGCATCAGCGGCTGTTTTAGAAGCAAAAGCGGCAAATTTAGGCGGCGTTAAAGATGATTTTGTTGAGATGTCAGAAAGCGTTGAGGCGGAAGTTAGCGCAGCCGAATAGTTTTTTGGTCAGACGTTAACGATTTTGTTAGCGTTACAAATTACGTTAGCGAATTTAATTGAACGCCTCCACTTGTGGGGGCGTTTTTATAGATAAAAGATAGTTTAAGGTGGAAAAGATATGAAAATTTCAGCGGCATTGGTTAAAGAACTGCGCGAAAGAACAGGTTCAGGCATGATGGAATGTAAGCGTGCTCTAACTGCAGCAGAAGGTGATTTGGAGTTGGCAGTAGAACAAATGCGCAAAGCAGGCTTAGCAAAAGCGGATAAGAAATCAGGGCGAATTGCGGCAGAAGGTACGATTGGCGTTAAAGTGAGTGCCGATGGTAAATCAGTCGCAATGGTTGATGTGAATTGTGAAACAGATTTTGTCTCGAAAGGGGATGAGTTTAAAGGTTTTGCAGCAGCCGTTGCGGAAGCGGTTTTACTGGCCGACGGTGAAACGGTTGACGACATCAATACTTTAGGTTTAGCGAATGGTCAAACGGTAGATGGTGTTCGCCGTGAAATGATTGCGAAGTTAGGTGAGAACATTACCGTTAGACGTGTTCAGAAATTTGCATCGCAAGGGGGCACGGCTTGTTACCTGCACGGTAGTCGTATTGGCGTTATTGTTGAATTACAGAAAGCTGATGTTGCGTTAGGTAAAGACATTGCCATGCATGTCGCCGCGACTAACCCTTTTTGTCTCGGTGAAGGCGATGTTCCTGTCGAGATGATCGAGAAAGAAAAAGATATTTTTTCAGCTCAAGCGGCTGAAAGTGGTAAGCCAGCTGCCATTATTGAAAAAATGGTCACAGGACGCATTAAGAAATATTTAGCAGAAGTTACGCTATTAGGACAGGCTTTTATTAAAGATGATAAGCAGACCGTGGCTAAAGTCGTAGCTGGTCAAGATAATGCGATCATTCGTTTCGAGCGTTTTGAAGTCGGTGAAGGCATCGAAAAGAAAGAAGAAAATTTTGCCGATGAAGTAATGGCTCAAGTTCGCGGCGGATAACTTTTACCACACGGCTGTGCTAGAATCGCTCCTCTTGTTGTTATATTGATTTAGGATAAGGAGACTCGTTATGACGACTATGATTTGCCGACGTATTTTGCTGAAGTTAAGTGGTGAAGCGTTGATGAGTAAAGAAGGTGGTAGTATAGATGCTAAGATATTGAAGCGTTTAGCCGCTGAAATCAAAGAATTATGTGATGCTGGCATTGAAGTGGGTTTGGTTATCGGGGGTGGTAATATACTGCGTGGTGCGCAAAAGGCTGCTGAGGGTTTGGACCGTGTCACCAGTGATCACATGGGAATGTTGGCAACAGTCATTAATGCAATGGCGATGCAAGATGCTTTGGAATGTATTGATCAACCGGTACGAGTGATGTCGGCCTTACAAATTAATCAGGTTTGTGAGGATTATATTCGTCGTCGTGCCGTTCGGCATTTGGAAAAAGGGCGGGTGGCTATTTTTGCCGCTGGGATGGGTAACCCTTTTTTTACAACGGACTCTGCAGCTAGTTTACGGGCGGTTGAGATAAATGCTGACCTTTTGATTAAAGCAACCAAAGTGGAAGGCGTCTATTCGGCAGACCCAGAACAACACAGTGATGCTGTATTGTATAAACACCTGACTTTTGATGAAGCACTGGATCAACGATTGGGTGTTATGGATGCAACGGCCTTGGTTTTGTGCCGTGATAATAATATATCGCTGCGGATAATGAATGTTTTTGAGCCGGGTGCAATTATGCGGTTAATGCAAGGCGAGAATTTGGGATCGTTAATAACGGCTAGAGGTGAGCAATGATTAGTGATATAGAGCAAGGGGCTTCTGCACGGATGACTAAAAGTGTTGAAGTAGTAAAGCAGGCTTTTATGAAAATAAGAACCGGGCGAGCACACCCCAGTTTACTCAATCAAATACAAGTGTCTTATTATGGCACCGATACGCCTTTAACACAGGTTGCCAATGTAGCTGTGGAAGACTCAAGAACATTAACGGTTACGCCTTGGGAACAAGGTATGGTTCAGGCGATTGAGAAAGCGATTTTAGCTTCTGATATGGGCTTAAACCCGGCAACTATTGGTACGGTAATTCGTATACCGTTACCGCCGTTAACCGAAGAACGACGTCGTGATTTGGTGAAACTGGTTAAACGCGAAGTTGAAAATGGTCGTATTTCTATTCGGAATATTCGCCGGGATGCTAATTCTGATATCAAAGAAGCGTTGAAAGAGAAAATGATCTCCGAAGACGAGTCACGTAAGGGTGAAGAAAGGATTCAAAAAATAACCGACAGTTATGTTAAGGCTGTGGAAAAACTGTTGGAAGAAAAAGAAGCTGATTTGATGTCTTTTTAGATGTTAAGTCGGTATTAAAAAATAATGACAGTTAGTGATGGACGTTCAAATTAAAAAAGGCACGGAAAGAATGCCGAAACACATTGCAATTGTTATGGATGGTAATGGTCGGTGGGCGCAAGCGAAGCACCTGCCGCGAACAGCCGGGCATCATGCCGGTTCGAAAGCTGTGCGACGCACCGTTGAATATTGTGCTCAGCAGGGCATAGAGGTTTTAAGTTTGTTTGCGTTTAGTAGTGAGAATTGGCACAGACCTAAAGAAGAAGTTGATCTTCTCATGCGCTTATTCATCACGACGCTTAAACAGGAAGTTAAGCGCTTAAATGAAAATAAGATTCGTTTGCTTTTTATCGGGGATCGCAGCGCTTTTTCTCAACCGTTGCAAGATAAAATTAAAGAAAGCGAACAATTGACATGTGAAAATACAGGGATGACCTTAATTATCGCCGCAAATTATGGCGGTCGTTGGGATATTTGCCAGGCCGCTGAGAAAATTATTCAACAGGCTGTGGCCAATAATGACAGTAATTTTAAGGTAACCGAACAGTTGTTGGAAGGCTGTTTAGAAACAGCAGGAATTAGTGACCCAGATTTGTTTATACGGACCGGGGGTGAAAAAAGGATCAGTAATTTTATGTTATGGCAAATGGCTTATACTGAATTTTTTAACAGTTCGGTGCTGTGGCCTGACTTTAACGAAGATTATTTGAGCGAGGCTATTTTCGATTACCAGAATAGGCAGCGGCGTTTTGGGCATACTGGGGAACAAGTTGACTCAATGCAAAAATAACGTCACATCATAAATTTAAATTTTAAGATAAATTAGTAAAGACAATGTTAATTAAACGTATTATTACAGCACTGGTTTTGATTCCTGCAATTGTGGCAGCAATCTTTTTATTGCCGAATGATTATTTTAATCTGTTTTGTGCCTTTTTCATTTTAGCTGCTGGCTGGGAATGGGTATCAATATCGGGTGTTAATGACCGAATCATTAAAATTATTTTTCTGGTGTTTTTAGCCTTATCCATGCAAGCGATGGGTTCATGGGTAGACTTAATTGAGTATCTGGTTGATGAGTTACATAATTTAGATATTTATGAACTTTCCGGTGTTCTTGATTGGTTGGCTATTGGACCGGTGCTTTGGTGGTTGTTTACGATGATTCTAATTCGTAATGCCGGTGGTGCTTTACTTGAGATTAAGATTAAAAAGCGTTTTAAGTTAATCTTGGGGTGGTTTCTACTCTTGTCGGCCTGGTTATTCTTTACCAGGCTCAAAGAACTGTACGGTAACGAGATGATTATGTATTTTCTACTGCTGATTTGGGCCGCCGATATTGCTGCTTATTTTGTCGGTCGAAAATATGGTGAAATGAAGTTGGCACCTGAGATCAGTCCGGGTAAAACGATTATCGGCATGTATGGCGCCATTGTTTCCGCATTTTTGATGGGCATTGGCTTAGGGTTTTATTATGGCTTTCCACTCATTATCGCCAGTAATTTTGTATTGTTGTCGATGTTTACGGTTTTAGTGTCTATTTACGGTGACTTGTTTATTAGTTTACTGAAGCGTCGTCAAGGTGTTAAAGATTCTGGAACCTTACTGCCCGGTCACGGTGGTGTTCTGGACCGCTTAGATAGCCTAATTGCAGCGATTCCAGTCTTTTATTTGGGTGTGATTTTAATTCGCCAAGTTTCATGAAGGGTATTTGCATTCTCGGTTCAACTGGCTCGATTGGGGTCAGTACACTGGATGTGGTGGCGCGTCACCCTAACCGCTATAAGGTTATCGCCTTAACGGCTAATACTAATGTGACTGCGTTATTGCAGCAATGTTTGGTTCATCGACCACAGTACGCGGTCGTAGTGGATGAGCACAAGGCTGAAAAATTTAAACAGTTAATAGCCGATTCTGAGGTATCAGCAATAGAAGTTATATCGGGTGCCTCAGGGCTGGAACAAGTGTCTGTATTAGCCTCGGTTGATTCAGTGATGGCAGCCATTGTCGGTGCCGCAGGTTTATTGCCGACCTTAGCAGCCGCAAAAGCCGGTAAAACGGTATTGCTGGCCAATAAAGAAGCCTTAGTGATGTCCGGTGGCTTATTTATGGATGCTGTAGCTGAATCCAAGGCGCAGTTATTACCGATCGACAGTGAACATAATGCTATTTTTCAATGTATGCCTGCAGGCTATCAAGCTGGGGATAAAGCACCTGTGGCGCGGCGGATCCTGCTAACAGCATCGGGCGGTCCGTTTAGAACGACACCGGTGGAGCAATTGGCGGATATGACCCCGGCACAGGCTGTAGCACACCCTAACTGGGATATGGGGCAGAAGATTTCGGTGGATTCTGCGACCATGATGAACAAAGGTCTGGAAATGATTGAGGCCTGTTTATTGTTTAATATACCATCCGATAAAATTCAAATTGTTTTACACCCACAAAGTATTATTCATTCGATGGTTGATTACATCGATGGTACGGTATTAGCTCAAATGGGTAATCCCGATATGCGTATTCCTATTGCCCATGCGTTGGCAATGCCAGAGCGCTTTGAATCAGGAGCTGAGCCGTTAAATATCTTTGGTGTTAAACGGATGGACTTTGAAGAGCCTGATTTAGAACGTTTCCCTTGTTTACGGTTGGCTTATCAAGCCATTGATGCCGGCGGTATTATGCCTACTGTTTTAAATGCCGCCAATGAAGTTGCTGTCGCCGCATTTTTACAAGAACGGATTCGCTTTACCGATATTGCCAAGGTTATTGAACGCTGTATGGATTTGATTGCCGTAACCCGTGCGGATAGTTTGGATATCATCCTGGATGCAGATAAACTAGCGCGGACACATTCTGAAGAAATTATTAGCGAAATGGGCTAAGTGTGGAATCGCCTTCTCTTATTTACACGATATTTTACTTTTTAATCGCAATAGGGATTTTAGTCTCCTTTCACGAATATGGCCACTTTTGGGTGGCGCGTAAATTAGGGGTTAGGGTACTTCGTTTTTCCGTTGGTTTTGGTAAAGTGTTGTGGCGTTATCAGAAAACCTCAGCCTCGACTGAATATGTTATTGCCGCCATTCCTTTAGGCGGTTATGTCAAAATGCTCGATGAGAACGTAGAGCCGGTGCAGCCGTCGGAATTGCGGTTTGCATTCAACCGACAACCGTTGTGGTCACGGGTTGCTATTGTTGCGGCGGGGCCATTATTTAACATAATCTTAGCGGTCTTCTTGTATTGGGCTGTTTTTTTTATTGGCGATATTGGTATTCGCCCGGTGTTAGCAGAGCCTGAGCCAGCGACCCTTGCGGCGCGCGCTGGATTCAGCGAAAGAGATGAAATTGTTTCGGTAAATAATAAGTTAACACCCACTTGGTCGGAAGCGATGGGCACATTGTTTTCCAGTAGTTTGAGTGGTGGGGGTACGATTGCGGTAGCGATTATAGCGGATAGCGGTGAGTCCGTTACTAAGTATATAGACCTACCTCAAGAACAAGAGACCGATCCGAAAAAATATTATCAAGCCTTGGGGTTGACCTTATGGTCCCCGACGATCGCACCGGTTATTGGTAAAGTGGTCCCGGAAGGACCGGCTGAGACGGCTGGTCTTCGGGTTGATGACTTGATCGTGAGTGCCGATGGTGAGGCGATAACGAAGTGGATGGATGTCGTCGACTTTGTGCAAAAATCACCCGGGCAGCGGGTTTTGTTGGTCATTGAACGTGGTGGCGTAATTATGGATTTAGCGATTACCCCAGACCGGATAGAGTCAGAATCAGGGGTGCAAGGGAAAATTGGTGTTGGTGCTAAAGTACCGGTTGAACTCATTGAATCGATGCGTGTGGAATATACTTTGCCAGCATTAGAAGGTTTTTTAAGGGCGTGTGATAAAACCTATCAATTTTCCACGGCGACAATAAAGATGATTGGTTTTATGGTCGCGGGCACCGCGTCGGTTGACAATCTGAGCGGGCCGATAACGATTGCGCAATATGCCGGTCAGTCAGCTGATTTAGGGCTGGTTCATTTCTTGAAATTTCTTGCCGTGATCAGCGTGAGTTTGGGTATTTTGAATTTATTACCGATTCCGGTATTAGACGGAGGTCATTTAATGTTTTATGCGATTGAAGCGATTAAAGGCAGTCCGGTTTCTGATCGTGTTCAGAACATATTTCAGCAATTTGGTTTTGTCACCTTGTTATCACTCATGGCTTTGGCCGTTCTATTAGATCTACAGCGATTATTTAGTTAAGGAGTCTGGACTTATGCGGTTATCGGGTATTGGGTTTTTAAAGATAGTGTTGGCAACTGTTTGCATCAGTCCTGTGTATGCGGGGGAAGAGGCGGTGAGAGCCGCATTAACGAAAGCGATGCCCTCGCTGGCCATTGATTCCATTCAAGGCTCTGAAATTGCGGGCGTTTATGAAGTGGTTATTGGTTCTAAGATCGTTTATGTCTCCAGTGATGGGAATTATTTATTACAAGGCCAACTTATCGATATTGCTGCGCGGAAAGATTTAACCGAGCAACGTTTAAGTGTTACTCGTGTCAAAGCAGTAGCCGCTATTGGCCCTGAAGAAATGCTTATTTTTAGCGCGGATGAGCCTAAATATCAGATTACCGTGTTTACCGATATTGATTGCGCCTATTGCCGGAAATTACACCGTGAAATCGACCAATATTTAGTGCGTGGAATCAGTGTGCATTATTTGTTTTACCCCAGAGCCGGTCTAGGGTCTGAATCTTATGATAAGGCCGTTTCAGTGTGGTGTGCCAAAGACCGGCACGGTGCATTAACCGCTGCTAAATCAGGTCAAGACCCGGTTAAAAAAACTTGTGATAACCCGGTGAAAAAACACATGGCGTTGGCGAATACGTTGGGTCTGAGCGGTACCCCGATGATGGTGACGGCGAAAGGGACTATTTTTGCAGGTTACATGCCCGCAGAGCAGTTAGAAAAAGCCTTGGCGTTAGAATAAGGTGACTTCATAGTAGTTTTTTAAGCCGATAGAGTAAATCCAGAGCCGCCAGCGGCGTGAGTTTGTCAGGTTCGATAGCCTCTAATGCTTTCAGTACCGGCGATGGCTCCACGGGTTCTTTTAAGGTAAACAAATCCAACTGATCACTATTAAGATCGGCTTGTTGGCTACGATAACTTTGTTGTTCTAACGTTTGTAATTTCTCTTGGGCTTTTTCAATGACGGGCGTCGGGACTCCGGCGAGTGCAGCGACTTGCAAGCCATAGCTTTGGCTTGCAGGGCCTTCTTTGATTGCATGTAAAAAGAAAATTTTATGGTCATGTTCGCGCACGGTTAAATGAACGTTATGAATGGTTTTCTTGGCATTGGTTAATTGCGTTAATTCAAAATAGTGGGTTGCAAACAGGGTAAATGCTTGGGTTTGGTTGGCCAGAAATTCAGCGCAGGCCCAAGCCAGTGACAAGCCATCAAAGGTACTGGTGCCCCGCCCGATTTCATCCATTAAAATTAAACTATTAGCGGTGGCATTGTTAAGGATATGCGCCGTTTCAGACATTTCGACCATAAAGGTCGAGCGACCACTGGCGAGATCATCAAAAGCGCCAATACGGGTAAAGATTCGGTCAATCGGGCCTATTTCAGCACCTTTTGCCGGTACAAAGCAGCCGATATGTGCCATCAGGACAATCAGTGCATTTTGACGCATATAGGTCGATTTACCGCCCATATTCGGGCCGGTGACAATGAGCATGCGCCGCGTCGGTGAAAAGTGTAAGTCATTGGCCACAAAGGGGGCATCGCTCACATGTTCTACCACCAGATGGCGTCCTTCTTGAATGGCAATGCCGGGGCTGGTTTTCAGGGTTGGACAGGCAAGATTTAAGGTGCTACTGCGTTCAGCAAAATTAACTAAAATATCCAGTTCAGAAAGGCCTTGGCTTAAGCGCTGCAGGGCTGGGACTGATTCGCCGAGTTGATTGAGTAAATCGTCGTACAGTTTTTTTTCAAAAGCGAGTGATTTTTCCCGGGCACTGAGGATTTTGTCTTCAAAGGCTTTGAGTTCTTCGGTAATAAAACGCTCGGTGTTTTTGAGGGTTTGTTTACGGGTGTAATGAACCGGGACCTGTTCAGATTGTGAACGCGGTATTTCAATATAAAAACCGTGCACCCGATTGTAATTCACACGGAGGGTGGCAATGCCACTGTTTTGTTTTTCCTGGATTTCAAGGTCCAGTAAAAATTGGTCGGCATTTTGGCTTAAATTGCGCAGTTCATCAAGATCGGCGTGGTAGTTTTCAGCAATCACCCCGCCGTCTCGAATCAGCATCGGCGGATTGTCGACCAGTGCACGTTGGAGCAGGGTTAATAAACCCTGCTGGGTGCCGATGGTCAAGGCCAATGCATTGAGTGTGTGCTGGTCTTGAAGGGGGGCTAATAATTGTTGGAGTTCCGGGAGGGCGGCGAGGGTCTGGCGCAGGACAATTAAATCTCGGGGCCGTGCTGATTTAAGCGCAATGCGGGTACTGATACGTTCAATATCACCCACCGTTTTTAACGGTGGCTGCAGTGTTAAAAAGTAGTCGTCAGCCAGTAGTGCATTAATCGCTTGATAGCGTTGGCTTAAGGTCTCTTGGCAGCGCAGTGGCGTATTAATCCAGCGCCGAAGGTGTCGGCCGCCCATCGCCGTTTGGGTGTTATTGAGTACGCCAAACAGGGTATAGCGTAAATCGCCGCTCGGGTGTTGGTCGAGTTCGAGGTTTTTTCGGCTGGCAGCATCGAGCGTGATGGTGGCGTCACTGCGTTCAATTCGGATTCCTTGAAGATGCGGCAGGGCTTGTTTTTGGGTGTCTTTAAGGTATTGCAATAAACAGCCTACAGCGCCGATCGCTTCGAGCTTGTTTTCTAAGCCAAAGCCGTTTAAATCGTGAATTTTAAATTGGCTTAAGATCAGTTGCCGGGCACTGGCAGGATCAAAATGCCACGGCGGTCGAGTGGTGATACCGGTGCGTGGGTTGAGAAGTTGTGGGAGGGTAAGGTCTTCGCTCAGTAAACATTCTGCCGGTTGTAATCGTTCAAGGACGCTGGTCAGGGCGTCTGATTCGATTTCTTCCACCGTTAAACGGCCGGTACTGACCTCTAAACTGGCCATGGTGGTGCGCGTGAGGTGTTGATTTATCGCGACTAAGAGATTGTCGCAGTTCGCATCGAGGAGTGATTCATCGGTTAAGGTGCCGGGGGTAATAATGCGTACCACTTCTCGTTCAACCGGGCCTTTACTGGTGGCCGGGTCGCCAATTTGCTCACAAATCGCCACTGATTCACCGGCTTTGAGCAATTTAGCCAGATAATTGTCGGCGGCATGGTAGGGGATTCCTGCCATCGGGATCGGGCTTCCGGCTGAACTGCCGCGGCTGGTGAGGGTAATATCGAGCAGGCGGGAAGCCTTTTGAGCGTCGTCAAAAAACAATTCGTAAAAATCCCCCATACGGTAGAACAATAAGGTGTCGGGGTGTTGGGCTTTAATACGGTGGTACTGGACCATCATCGGGGTATGTTGTTTGGTGGGTTTTTCTTTTATACTCATCCCTCTATTTTACTGAATCGGAGTTTTTACAGGTGATAAATTATCAGTGGGTCCACTATGACCGATAAAACAGTGCTAGCGTTGGCCGGCGAAGTGGCACTTTTACTGACCGAGCAAAAAATAACGCTAGCGGTTGCAGAGTCTTGTACCGGCGGGGCGCTCTGTCAGGCTTTAACCGACATTCCGGGAAGTTCTGTGTGGTTTGACCGGGGCTTTATCACCTACAGTAACCAGGCGAAAGTGGACATGCTTGGGGTGAGTTCTACTTTACTCGAGCAATACGGCGCCGTGAGTTTTGAAACTGCCCGTGCCATGGTAGAGGGCGTGCATGGCCAGAGCCATGCCGAACTGGCCATTGCTATTACCGGCATAGCAGGGCCAACCGGCGGAACGGCAGAAAAACCGGTGGGTACGGTTTTTTTCGGCATTGGCCATAAAGGGCAAGCGGTTAAAATCGACAAACGCCGTTTTAAGGGGGATCGGGGTGAGGTCCGGGCGCGCAGTGTCGAGTTTGTGTTAAAAGCGTTACTTAAAGCATTAAGGTAAAAAAAATGCCCCCGAAAAGGAGCGTAAAATTGAAGGTTTACTTAATAGAAAAAAGGGTTAACACAGACCTTTGGTCAAACAGCTTGAGTTTGATTGGATTGCCCAAGTTAATGTTCCGGAAATCGCTGTTGGCGTTAAAATAAAGGTTGCAGCATCCACGGAGTCCGCATCTGTTGCGGTGATTACGCCATCCGCTACGTTTACGGAGTCCACATTGGGGCCCGTATTAGCGCCCGTAACGCTAATTCTTGTGCCGCTGTCACAGTCATCTAAAGAACTATCTTTGAAGAAACAGCCTTCAACATCTAATTTGGCAGGGGTCGTGGCGGCGACCACTTCGGTGAATTTCGCTTTTTTGGTGTAAGTGCTGTAAGCCGGAATCGCAATGGCGGCTAAAATGCCGATAATAGCGATAATGATCATTAATTCGATTAGGGTAAAGCCTTTTTGGTTTTGTTTAAGAGTCATTAGTGTTCCTGTGTTGGTTAAGGTATTTTTTTAGTTTTGTTAAAAGAATTGCAGATACTGTGCCAAATGCGGGTTTTGGGCTATTAAACGGTTAAAGCGTCGTTTTTAGCCGTATAAAGAACACCATAAAGCCCTTTATTCCTTAGGGTAAAAATGAGAAACTAACGCTTAAGGCCCTAAAACGAATAAAAAATTAAGGGTTTTACGCTTTAGGTGCGTGAAAAATAAAAAAATTTGAGGAGATCAATTATGTTTACAGTAAAACCTTGGCTGGCAGTCATAGCCCTTGTGAGTGTAACCAGTGTAGCGTCAGCAGCCAGATGGACGGCCTTGCCGGAAACAGCACCCGCCCCGGCGAATAACCCGACGACCGAGGCTAAAATAGAGCTCGGAAAAATGCTTTTCCATGACCCCAGACTTTCTTCTACCGGAACAGTATCGTGTTCGTCTTGTCACAGTACCTTGTTAGGCGGTGACGATAACCGTAAATTTTCTATGGGGGTTCACGGTCAAACCGGCGGGCGTAGTGCGCCGACAGTCTGGAATGCGGCCTTTAATGAGGTACAGTTCTGGGACGGCCGTGCCGCTAGTTTAGAAGCGCAAGCCGCAGGTCCTGTAACTAACTCGATTGAAATGGGTATGAAAAGCTGGAAGCAAGTGGTGGCACGGTTAAAAACCATTCCAGGCTATCAAAGCGCTTTTGAAGCCGCTTTTGGTGCTGATTCGATCTCAAAAGACAATGCCACTAAAGCGATTGCCGCTTTTGAAAGAACTTTGATTACGCCGAACAGTGCTTATGACAAGTATGTGAAAGGCGATAAAACTGCGATGACCGAGCAGCAAATCAGAGGGATGAATACTTTTTCTGAAACCGGATGTACCAGTTGTCATGCCGCCCCATTGTTTAGTACCACCGGCGTTTTTATGAAATTCCCAACCTTTAAAAACAATGCGCTTAGAGCCCGTTACCATTTCGATAAAGATAAGGGTCGCGCTGAAGTGACTAAAAACTCTGAAGATAACAGTCTGTGGAAAGTCCCTACCTTACGTAATATCGCGTTGACAGCTCCTTATTTTCACAACGGTGCGGTGGGAACGTTAGAGGGTGCTGTTAAAGTCATGGCTAAATTACAATTGAATAAAAATTTATCGAAAGAAGAAACCGCTGATATTGTCGCTTTCTTAAATGCCTTGACCGGTGAATTCCCAGAGCATCGCAATCCACACCGTTTGCCGACTACGCCCAATACCCGTATTGTGACTAAGTAAGGCTAATGAAACTGGCTCTGGATGGTTAGGGTTAGTTGCTAATGTTAAAAAAGGGCGCATTAAGGGCCCTTTTTTTATGGGCGTTTTAATGCCGCGTAAAGTGAGCAAGCCGCTATTTTTTGGTCAATCTGTCGGACTTGCTGACGGTAGGCTAAACTGTCAGTAGACTGAAAGCGTTGTTTAAAAGCGGCGCTGCTCAGGTTTTCAGGTAAGGTTCTGACATCGGGCATAAAGGCTTTGTAACTGGAAATAGCCGCCATCTTTTTTTGTAGTACTAATGCGCTGTCTTGATGGGTTGCTGTTTGTGCCAGATGAATGCCGGCCCGGTTAGCGGCCAAATCAATAAAGCTAAACCCTTGGCCTTTATAGCCATCGTAGAGTTCTTTTTTGAGTCCCAAACGTTCTGAAAAAGCCGCATTATTAATGCTTAGCAGTAGTGCCGAAGAGATAAAATGTTGGGCTATATCGATGCGTTGATACATAAAAACAGGGATAAATTTCACCGATTTTGGGGCGGTGTTTTTAGGGAACAAGACGTTAATATCTTGCTGTAAGGTATAAAGCCCGGTCACTAAAATAATGGCCTGATTTTCTTTGATAGGATCAAGAGGCGGTCCCCGTTGTGACGAGGACTCAAAGAGTGCTTGTAACAGTGTAGCTAAAGACAGGCGCCAGTGAGGGTCATGTTGTGCCACGGTGTTAATTAACTGTTGTTGGTAAAAACGTAAGGCTTCCAGATTGGCGTTATGGGTTAGTAACTGTTGGGCGGCGGCATAAGTCTTGGGTGTCCAGTGATATGTGATGGTCAACGCTGTACGGGTAATGGTGATATTTTGCACCTGATGGGTGGCTAATAAATAGTATTGGTCAAGGTTGCTGTGGTTAATCAAAAGCTCAATCAACGTGTTGGCATAGGCATCGGGCAGGGTTAAGGGGCCGAGAGTCAGCTGTGAAATACGCGGATGTTGGTTTTCTTGGCGTAAGGTAAAGCCGAGGTTTAAGTACGGGTTAATGTGGTTAACGGGGAGTTTAATGCTGCTGTCAAAGCGAAAATGATTGTCTTTGATGTGGACTTGGGCCGTGCTGTCAAAATATTGGTTAAGCAAATGGTTGGCGGCAATATTGAGGTCTTTTTCTTCAAGATGAAGGGTGTTGAGCGCAGCGCTGGGGTCAGGTGCCGACTGCCCGTTAAGAATCATCCGGGCACGCTGAATATCTTTCGCACTTAACAGCCACTGGCTTTCAACACTGGGGTGCTTGTCAGTGACGTAAAAGGCGATTAAGAAGATAATCAGTAGCGGTGTGACGAGCACAAAAAATAACAACCGGATTACAGTGAGCATGATTAACGGTTATTCAAACGTGAGCTGAAAGCCAATGTTGGTGAGATGTTTGGCTTCATCGTTTAAATCTGCCAAGGTTAACGGGTATTGTGCTAACCAGTCGGTTGGAAATTTGAGTATCAGGGTTTGTCCGTTTAAGGTGCATTTAAAGGGCGGCAGGTCCGCTTCATTACGGTTACGGTGTAAGACCACAGCAAGGCGTAAGACCATGACCAAATAAATCATATTTTTATCCCAAGGGTAGGGTAAGTTGTTAAAGGTCTTAAATGAAAGTTTACGACGATGGCTGATAACTAAAGCACCCAGTAGCAGTTGGTCTTGGCGTGAAAAACCGGGTAAGTCGGCATTCTCAATAATATATGCACTGTGTTTATGGTATTGGTTATGGGCAATATCGTGGCCGATTTCATGTAAGTCAGCAGCCCAGTTCAGCCACTGCAAAGCAATGCCGGGCTCAATGGCCGGCGGGAGCGTGAGTTGTGACACCAGTGACCGGAGCGTTTCTTTGATCTGGTGAGCGTGTTTTTTCTCGGTATGATAACGCTTAGCCAGTATCTTGATAGTCTCAGAACGTATATCATGATTATGGATTCTACCGACTAAATCAACAATCAAGCCTTCGCGTAAAGCCCCCTCAGAAACTGTCATTTGCTGTAGACCTAAACTCATGAAGGTGGCATAAATGATGGCCAGCCCACCGGGAAGAATGTCTAAGCGCTCGGGGTCTAGCCCGTCAAGGTTAACGTGCTCTAGGTGTTTCTTTTTGATAAGATAGCGGGCTAGTTTTTGCAGACCGTCTAAGGTGATGCCATTATTGCTCCAGTCATTTTCCATTAATATCTGATTGATAGAACGAAGAGTTCCAGAGGCGCCAATGGCTTCATCCCAATGGCTAAAATGAAAGTCACGTTGATACGGCTCGAGTAATTGTTCGGCATGCAAAATGGCTTGTTGGAATGATTTTTGGGTCACTTTGTTGTTTTTAAAAAACTTATGCGTCATCGAAACGCAACCAATTGGCACGCTTTCTTTACGCTGGGATTTTTTTCCGGTACCAATAATATATTCGGTACTACCGCCGCCAATATCCATGACAAAGCGTCTTTTGGCATTGGTTTCTAGGCTGTGAGCAACCCCCTGGTAAATTAACCGCGCTTCTTCTGTGCCTGAAATAACGTGGATGGGGTGGCCGAGTGCTTGTTCGGCTTTGGTAATAAATTGTTGCGCATTGCTAGCCGTTCTTAGGGTGTTGGTACCCACAATTTGAACACTGCCCGAGGGGAATTGTTTTATGCGTTGGCCAAAACGTTCGAGACATTGGAGTGCCTGTTGCTGGGTGATATCATCCAGATATTTATGTTTATCTAAGCCTGAAGCAAGGCGTACCATTTCTTTAAGGCGATCGACGGTTTGTAATTTATCGTCAGTGAGACTACAAACCAACATATGAAAGCTATTGGAACCTAAGTCAACAGCAGCAACAAATTCAGGGGTTTTCTGAGGCAAAGTTCTAAGTCCTATTGATTACTGAAACGATTTTTTTAAGATTCTGCTAAAATTATCAAGTTAATTAAATAATGTTGTCAAGTCGCATCTTTCGATGAGTGGTTTTTTTTGGGTTTTCAGAAACTCATGAAGAGCGAGTTTATCGGGTTATCCGTTGAGAGCATCAATTTTTTTCCTGTGCCACCGGGTTTTTTTATGAAAGCGTTAGCTATTCGCAATTTAAGCAAGACTTATGGTAATGGTTTTACCGCCTTGCACGGTATTGATTTAGACGTTGAAGACGGTGATTTTTTTGCCTTATTGGGTCCTAATGGTGCGGGTAAATCGACGGCGATTGGTATTATTTGTTCGTTAGTTAATTTGTCCGGTGGCTCGGTGCGTGTTTTTGGTTATGATTTAGTGCGCCAAACAGAACAAGTTAAACAATGCATCGGGATGGTGCCGCAAGAGATTAACTTTAATCAGTTTGAAACCGTGCAAAATATTATTTTGAATCAGGCCGGTTATTATGGCATTGCTTATCAAGAAGCCTTGGTGCGCGCTGAAAAGTGTTTGAAGCAAATGCATTTATGGGATCACCGGCATACCGTTTCTAGACGATTATCAGGCGGCATGAAACGTCGGGTGATGATCGCTCGCGCATTGGTGCACGACCCGAGGTTGTTGATTTTAGATGAGCCTACGGCCGGTGTTGATATTGAAATCCGCCGCTCTATGTGGCAATTAATGCGTGAGGTCAATGCCGGTGGAACCACTATTATTCTGACCACGCATTATCTGGAAGAAGCCGAAAGTTTGTGTCGGAATATTGCCATTATTGATAAAGGTACGATTATTAAACATTCCAAAATGTCAGATTTATTAGCGCAAATAAAGGTAAATCATTTTATTTTGGATTTAGCCGATAGGCTTGCCAAGCCTCCGGTTGTTGAGGGTTATGACGTTGTGCAACTTGATAGCCAGACTTTACAAGTAGGTATCCCGGGTGAAAAAGGTTTTAATCAGTTATTTTCTGAGTTAACTCGACAGGGAATTTCGGTGACGAGTATGAAAAATAAATCGAATCGATTAGAAAGCTTGTTTCTGGATTTGGTGGGAGGCTAGGCCAATGGGTTACCGAATTGCTTTGTTGACCATTATGTCTAAAGAAGTGCGCCGTTTCATGCGTATTTGGCCTCAGACTATGCTCCCCCCAGCGATCACCACCGCCTTGTATTTTTTAATTTTTGGTACGCTGATGGGACAGCGCATAGGTGATATCTCTGGGGCCAGTTATATGGACTACATTGTGCCGGGTATTATTTTGATGTCGGTGATCAGTCACTCTTATGCGAATGTGGTTTCCTCTTTTTATTCCACTAAATTTCAGCGTCATATTGAAGAGCTGTTGGTGTCGCCCGTACCTAATTGGGTTATTTTAGCCGGGTATGTGGGCGGCGGGGTTTGCCGAGGACTCTTGGTGGGATCGGTGGTGATTGGAATTTCATTATTGTTTACTTCAATCTCAGTGAGTCACTGGGGATTGTCTTGTTTGATTTTCTTTTTGACCGCGGTATTATTCGCTTTAGCCGGTTTTATTAATGCCGTTTTTGCAGATAGTTTTGATGATATTTCGATCATCCCTAATTTTATTTTGACACCCCTGACTTATTTGGGCGGGGTTTTTTATTCGGTCGAGATGCTACCTGAGCTTTGGCAAAATATCTCTTTGGCCAACCCGATTTTATATATTGTAAATAGTTTTCGTTATGGCTTAATCGGTGTGACCGATGTTGATATTACGCTGGCTTTAACGATGATTGTTGGTTTTATTGTTACCTTAATTAGTCTGAGTTTGTACTTGCTAGATAAAGGGATAGGCATTAAACAATAATTTTATAGCAGTCCTGAAAAGGGTTGTACGGTCACCGGTTCACCTGCACTCACAGGACCTTGGTTATGCGCAAGGATAATAAATGCATTGGCTAGACTCATTGAACGTAAAATACCGGATCCTTGTTGGCCGGTGGTTTTGACTCGCCAGTGGCCATTGGGGGCTTGGGAGATAATTCCGCGTTGAATTTCTGTCCGTCCGGGGCGTTTGCGTATGGCTTCGGTACTGATGGCGGTGAAGGTCGGGCAAACCGGTCGGTCGGTGATACCGAGTAATTGATCGATGGCAGGTAAAACAAATTGGTAGAAGGTCACTAAGACCGCAACAGGATTACCCGGCAAGCCAAAAAAAGGGGTTTTATTGACGCAACCAAAGGCTAAGGGGCGCCCCGGTTTGATCGCAACTTTCCAAAATTCAACCGTGCCTAACGCCCGTAAGGCTTCTCGGGTATGGTCGGCATCGCCGACCGAAACGCCTCCGGTTGAAATAATCAGATCGTAATGCTGGGCGCTTTCTTCAAAGCAGTGTTGCAATGATGCAGGGTTATCATCCAAAATTCCTAAGTTGACCACGGTGATGTCAGGGCGATCTAAACTGGCTTGGAGGGTATGGGTATTACTGTCATAAATACCGCCATGGGGTAATTCACTGCCTAGGCTGTGCAGTTCATCGCCGGTTGAGGCAATGGCAATGCGGAGTTTTCGATTGACATTGATTTGGGTTAATCCTAAAGAAGCCATAATTCCAATGTCTGCCGGCGTTAATAGTTTTCCCGCGAATAATACCGGAGATTCTTGGGCAATATCTTCACCGGCTTGTCTGATATTTTGATGGAGTCGGTGGTTGTGATCAATGCGAATATGATTATCAAAATGCTCGACTTGTTCCTGCATGATAATAATAGTCAGTCCTTCAGGGACTGGGGCGCCGGTCATAATTCTAATACACTCACCGGGCGCAAGGGCGTCGGTAAAAGGTTGGCCCGCATAGGCACAGCCGGCAATGGATAGTTCGACTAGATGACCCGGCTCGGGTAAATCAGTGTGGTTTATGGCATAGCCGTCAACGGCTGAATTTCGATGGGGCGGTACATTAAATGGGGCCATGATCGAATGGGATAAGGTGCGACCGCGGGCTTGCTCAAGATTGATTTGCTGGTGTTGGTGCAGCGGTTTAATTTGGCTGAGGATTTTCTTCAGTGCTGTACTGACAGTTATTAAGTTAGGTTCATTAATATCTGAGCAGTTTGCTTGGTTTTTAATCATTTTCGTACACTGGGTCCATTAATGGGAAGGCCGTTACTGAGATAACTCATATAATATTCAAGGTTTCGAAGAACCTCGCTTTGAGGGGCTGGGGTTTTTGCCCTGATTTGTCGATGGCAGCCGATAAAGCGTTGATGTAACGTACCAACACGACCCCATTTAAGTCGGTATGTCGGCCAATTGCTCGTTTGGCCCAGTAACGGGCTTAATGTTTCAGTACGCAGGCGCTTACCGGCATTTTGGATATGACAACTGGCGCAGGAAAAGTTTAGCTGCCCACGCCGTTGATGGTAATAGTCTTTGCCTTGTTGATACGCGACTTGGGCGGCAGGTACGGGCGGTATGGTAATGGCGATGGGCTGATCTCTTGAGAGAAAAGCGAGATAAGCGGTTAAGGCAATTAAGTCACCGGCAGTGGGTTTGAGCGGGGCCTCTAGGTTGAGTTGCCGGCAGCGGTTAATAGCCTGACTTAAGGTGACCACCGTTTTGGTTTTAAGATCCCAGTACGGGTAGTGTTGACTGATGCCCTGTTGATAATCAACGAAACAGTCCTGATAGCGTTGACCGTTTTTAAACGGGGTGAAGAAGTTTTTTTTACCCCGATCAATGGCTATCTCATAAGGGGGGAATTGTTCAATGGCAAGCCAGGATTGTTTGGCATCGGGGTCAAGAGCGTAGACACCGTTTGCAAAATCCTGACGTGAAAGGGTGGGAAACTGAGTAAAGAAATGCTGTTGCAGCGTGCGTTGGTCATTCAACGGTGTAGCGGTGCTGGGCGCAATTGGGAGTAGGCCCAGAAAAAGCAACCAGAACAGCAGTTTTGTCATGAGATTAAGGCGTCTTGGGAATCACGGTTACCTTGATTGTCAGACCATTGAATAGTGATTTTATCGCCTACATCACCGCCTTTCATTTCAAATGAAAAGTATGGGTTTCGAGATATTCCGCTACCCATATCAGTGGTTAGAATAATTTCATCATTATGGCGTACCGTTAAGGTCTGAATAAAGTGGGCTGCAATAGTTTTCTGGTTTTGATTATCGGTATTCAAACCGGTTTCCATCGGGTGCGCAATTAAGGTTCTTATTTGGGTGGTTCCTTGTTGACGTTTGGTGCGAATTTTAATACTGGACATACTAGCCTCCACAGCCGCCAAGGGTTACTTTAACGGTCTTGTCGGTATAATAATACTGACCGTTGGCCAAGACAATGCTAACGACTTGACTAGTTTTAGCCATTTTTAAGCGTGCTGAGAGTTGTGTGTTGACCTGTGGCGATAGGGTAAAACGAGCTACTAGTGGAACTGGGTTCTTTTTAACTAGAACAAAAACACGTTCAGCCTTTTCGATCGTTGAAGAAAGGGTAAAAGGAATGAGTGCGCCATTTTCGGCAATCCGTGGAATGGTAAGGGTAATGTCTTTGGAAGCAATAAGGGCTTGTCCACCGGTAATCTGATCAAGGGTTGCTTGGTATTTTAAATGCGCAAATAGACCAGTGGGCCATAGTGTTTCAGTTTGTGCCCAAAGTGGTTTGACAATCAGCCATGAAGAGGCCCAAAAAGCCCCGCCAATAGTGAGTGTTTTTTTGATAAATTGGCGACGTGTTTGCATCATTAAGTACTCATAATCAAGGTGATTAAAGATTTGATTCTTATCCTATGGGATTATGGTTTGAGTTGCCGGCAGTGTCCATAGAAAATTGGCGATCATTTGAATTTCTTGGTGGCTAAGAATATTATTTTTTCCGAAAGGTGGCATGCTGGTCTCGGGATTAAAGCGGGTCGGGTCTTCAATAAACGTGACCAGAGCATCCTTGTGGGTAAAACGGGTGCTTAGATGAGTTAACGGTGGCCCGATGTTGCCGGGAGATTCACCGTTAGCGATTCGGTGGCAAGCCAGGCAATTGCCTTTTTTTCGGTCAAAGGCTAATTGTTGACCATTCATCTGTGGTTCGAGATTGAGCGGGGGCGTGCAGCCGATGATCAGTAAGGCTAAGAGCAGTCCGACGGTTTTCATCGTTGTCATCACGTTTCAGTATCAGTATTAAAAAGCCGGCAATAATGTTGCGTCGCAGTGAACGGGTCTTGATCAAAGATGCCACCAATAATAGCGAGTACATCAGCGCCGGCATTCAGTAACAGGTGACCGTTGCTGGGTAAAATACCGCCAATCGCTACAATCGGCAGGGTGATTTTTTGTGCGGCTTGGGTGAGTGTAGAGAGCTGTGCGGGCGGTGCTTGGGGTTTGGATTCAGAGCAAAAGAAGCGGCCAAAGGCAACATAACTGATTTGTTGTTTTTGCGCCTTGAGTGCTAAGTCTAAAGAGTCATAACAGGAGACACCGATAATAGCCTCAGGGCCCAGTCGGGTTTGGGCGGTTTCGATACTGGCATCGTTTTGACCCAGATGAACACCCTCGGCACCGATTGCGTGTGCTAATTCGATGTTGTCATTAATCAGTAGGGGTACGTTGAAATATTGACAATGACGGTGAACTTCTTGGGCCAAGGTAATGGAGACATCTCGTGGGTTTTTATGACGGTATTGAATGACAGCAGCGCCGCCTTTAAGAGCTGCTAGGGTTGCCTTGACGATAGCATGGTCTGTTTTTCCTTCCGTTTGGGTAATGGCGTAAACGCCGCTTGTGGGAAATTTCATGGGTCTGTTTGCATCCAGAACAGGCGGTTAGGTAGGTGTTGACCTTGGCCAATTTTATAGCCATTGTCGAGGGTGTCCCAACAGTATTGCTGAGCTTCAATAATCGCGGTGACCGGCGTGAGTTGATAGGCTAATAAAGCGGCGATACTGGTTGCCAGTGTACAACCCGAGCCGTGATAGTCATGGGGCAGTCGGTCCCACGACAGGGTCTCAATGCAGCGGTCTTGGTGGTACAGTTTATGGGTTACATTTGGGGTTTGCTCATGGGTTCCAGTGATCAGAACATATTGGCAGCCTGATTGCAGTAATTGTATGCCGCAGTTATCAAGGTCATGGTGCGATGTTAATTTGCGTGCTTCTTCGCTGTTCGGTGTGAGTACGGTAGTGAGTGGTAATAAGGCTTCAATGATCGCTTCAATCAAGGCTTGGTTGGCGACGGGTGTGCCGCCGCCAGCGGCTAAGATAGGGTCCAGTACTACGGGTATTTCAGGGTGCTCGATAATAATTTTAGCGATACTATAGGCGATGTCGGCATGGCCAATCAGACCTATTTTAATAGCCTTGACCGGCATATCGTTAAAAATACGATTTGCTTGTTGAATGATGGTGGCGGGTTGTTGCGGGAAAATACGGTAGACATTGGTGGTGTCTTGTTCGGTGAGTGCGGTGATGATGCTGGTGCTATGACACTGGTGGCTTGAGAGGGTTTCAATATCGGCCTGAATGCCTGCGCCCCCAGAAGGATCGTGACCTGAAAAGCTTAAGACAACCGGCGGACAATTGCTCATTTAATATAGCCTTTTATTGTGGAATCGTGATTTTATTCGGTGTCTGATCCAGATCCAACACCCTGAAAGGGTTAATAATATGAGTAGAATACCACTCAGGTCAACGACAAAAACACCGACTTCACCAAAGAGTCGCCCGCTATGCAGGTCGAGTAAGAAGCGTTCATAGGGGATAATGTGTTGTCGGTGTGTTTGCTGGATTTGGTCGCTTAACGGTTCAGTTAGTGCGGTTTCTTGACTCCATTGAATACCGGAATCTGGGGCGCTTTGCCACGAGAGTAATCCGTCATGGCTGACTTTGATCTGGGTGTCTAGGTGAATAAAAACCGAGTCTTGTCCGCTGACCCCAATCGAATGAATAGCTTTTTCTAACGGTATTTTTTCAATGAGGGTGCCGTTGTCAGAAATCAGTAATAATTGTTTTTCAAAAGCCAAAACTAAGAAGGCTTCGGTACGGATAGCGCCGACCAGTAATTGTTTGTTAGTGATTAAAGCCTGGTTGTTAAAGTAGCTTTGTTGATCCAGTTGGCTGATCCAATGCGGTTTTGCTTTAAAGCTACGAATAGCACTGGGTCGATTAAGGCCATACCAATTTAGCACGGTAGGTGATTTAATATAACGGCTATTAAGTTGCCAGTCATCGGTGTGATTTAAGGCAATGCCGGTAATGGCCAGTAGAATTAAAATCATACTGATGGCAAGCCCCAGATAGCGATGGAGTTTATAGAGCAGTCGCCACGGCGATTTTCGGGCGTTTTTCATGGGCCAATCGTTTGATCAAAAAAAAGTGCGAGTTGGGCGATTTTAGTTAAGGCATTAACCGACAGGGTGGCGCCGGAAATGCCGTCAATCGATTTGCTGAGTGTTTGTTCAGCAGACAGTGTTGAGGCTATGAACTGGTCAGTAAAGAAACTGTGTTTAACTTCCCAACCGCGACTTTCTCGAAATGCCAGAACTTGCAGTTGGACAATTTTGTGGTTGTCGATAATCACACCCACGGTTATCGGCTCGTTTTTCCCTATTTCTTCTAATATCCAGACCGTACGTTGTTGCTCTTGCCAATAACGGGTTCGAAGAAA
>JASMBU010000012.1 GCA_030753675.1 Methylococcales bacterium | reverse complement strand
CAGGCCATTGCCCATATTGATTTGCTATGTTTTCAAGCGTCTTGGTTAGTGTTGGGTTGAGTGCATGTTTAAAGGCAACAGTGACTTCAGCAATTGAACTGTCAGGGTGATGTAATACAGCGGTATCCTTTTCTTTTAAGCGACGGAAATCAATGCCTTGCTCGTAAACGGCTTTAAAAGCAGGGATTTTCCCAAGGGTAATAATAAAGTAATTTAGAGTAATCCTGTTGCCATAATCAAAAGGACGAACAGAGCGCATTTTATGGTAAAAGTTAGCGAGTCTGTCAGCGATGTTATCGGTTCTGATGACAAAGCCGTTGTTGTCAAATAGCGCAGAATTTTCATTAAGATCATTTTCTAAGACCAGGCCCTGTATGACTTCTCTGAAAACACGTCTTTTGTGAGCATGAGGCATATAGCCAGGGCGGTGACTAGCAGTCGCTTGTCCTTGCCAGTCATGGTGGATTTCGCGGTGAATTCTATAAAATAATTCTGTCAAGTAAGTAACACGCTTAGCTTGATCATGAGATACCGTGCCTTCGGTTTCACGTTGTAATGTAGCGAGTAATTTAGTGCCTTGAAAAATACCTAGTGCACGACGTAATTTTTTAAGTTGTCTTTTATGCGTAGTTGTCGTGTTATTGATAGTGGGCATTTACTTTAGTGAATTCAGATTGTGGATGCGCTATAGCGCATTGGTGAACAAAGGGTGTGGTTTATGGCTCAGCTTGCAGTGAAAGTAGTCCGAAAAGTAATTGGGCGTGTTCAGCACTGGTGTGTCCTAAATCAGTAAGGTAGCCACCATCGGGGACCGTTACTAAGCCTTTGTCAAATAATCGTTTAATGCCAGAAATTTCTTCGGTGGTGGCTGACGAATGAATTTTAATGCCCAGTTGTCTGGAATCTAAATTAAATTTAAGAAGTAAGTTTAATTCTATTATTTCTTCTTGCGAAAATATCATATAGCCTCCTTTTTATTAGATTATACGGTTTGTTGTTAAAATCTTCTAATGAATATTTTTAGTCAATTAGTTAACGTTTTGTTCGTACAGGTTTTTTTAGATAAAGTTTTATGTCACAAGTTGATTTTGTTTTAATTCACCGGATTGGGTTGTGGGGTAGTACAGAATTATTGTCTGAGTTACCTTGAAATACAGGTCGTGCTGATGTAGTCTTTAAAGCTTACGTCTTATTTTTATATAAGTATTTTTTAGTTAAATTAGAGTGGGAAATTGGGTGAACTGATGGATTTGTCACAAGCTTTAGGTATATCTGGTAGAGAAAGTGAGTCTGTATTAGATCAAGAAGAATTGCATGAATATATAAATCTAAAATTAGCGTCTTGTGGGCAACCTGTTTACGCTAATGATGATATATCGGGGATTTCTTTAACAACTCAGGATATGATGCGTAATTATCTTGAAAAGAGCCGTCAATTGGCTTCTACGCGTTACCCTGTAGATCAACGGATTCAAGATTTTTTAAATGATTATTTGTCAGATCTAAATTTAGAACAGATTCCGCAGTTACCTACGATTAGTTTTGAATTGGATCGCCATGGTATCGCCAGAGAGTTATCGATCACTAAAGGTGAACAAACTTTTAAGTCAGATTATGTGACTAGTTACAAAATAAACCAAGGTGTTTTACATAATCCTGCCAGTGATCGCAGAACAACTAAAGGCTCATTTCATGTGGCATCTGGAGGATTACCCGTTGCCGGTGATAAAAAAGAAGTTCCAAAAGAGACTTTTGCCTGGCTATTAAAGCATGCGATTGATTCAACACCTGATCTGTTATCTATACCTTTTTGTTCAAATCAGCCCGAAACGGCTCAACTCTTTGCATCATTACTTTTAAGACCGACGGTTTGCCCAGAAGTCCCAGGTTTTGATTACAAAAAATCGATGGAAGTGCGTTTCTTTGCACCTGGTAGTCTAGTGAGTAACTTAGATTTTGTTGAGAGTATTTTTGGAAATGCTGGAAACCCTGCTTTACCTGATAATGATGCTGCCTTGGATATAAAGCACTGGAGTGGTCATACCGGTTGTGTGATTCTGGCGCCGCATTTAGTTAATTTTACTAAACAAGAACTTGGTTTACCGCATTGGAATGAAGCAACTGAGCGGCAACGTCGTGATGAGATGTGTTGGCAGACAGAGGATGAACTCTACAATGGCGGGCAAGCATTTAAAATTACAGCACGGACTGATCAAGGTGTCATTATTACACTGATAGCCGATAATTATTTTGGTTATTGTAAGAAAGAAGTTAAAACTCAAATTACTTATGCCGCTAATTTATACGGATTAGCTGAAGAAGAGCATGCAGGTGGAGCATTGGCTTTTTGCCGTAGAAATCATGGTGAAGAGTATGGCATTGGGAGCCCTACTCGTCAGTCTGGGTATGATTTCCAGAATGTTGCGATGCAATTTAGTGATGTTATTGATGTTTTGTCCGAAGGATACGGGATTGATAAAAGATATCCTCAATTAATCTATGTGCCGCAAGATTTGCGTATGGATTTAAATGCACAAACCATCACTTGGTTTAAAGGGCGTGATAAGCACTCTATTCGACTTCAACCTGGTTTTATTTATATGCAGCCCAATGGTTATAAAATCGAAATGGAGAAACACCCTGGCGTAGACAGTTGGTATCTAGTTGGAACTGATCCTGAAGGTACGTTTTGTCATAAACCCTGTACGGTATCTGGTGGAGGGAAATCTGAAATCTCTAAATCAATTGAGGATGCTATTTTATATAACCCCTTGTTTGTTAATGATTTGCAACAAGATTTGGATAGCGTTCAGGAGATCTTTGATAAAGATTATACTGGGCGCTTTAAGTCAGGGCATGAGTATGAGGATCACGATTCAAGTCGTATGCCTTTAAGCGATGAGCGAAGTTTAGGTTCTGTCATTAAGCTATTATCGGGATCTTCTAGTCATACAGATGAATATAATGCGTGGCTAAAATCTATACCGCCTTATATCCTAGCATTAGTGTTTGTGGTTAAACGTTTTTACCGGTCTGAGTGGGGTGACGATTGGCGGCAGTTCTTTTCAGTAGATACGGTAGATGGTGCGCCGGCTCATGAGTTACGGATGAATTACCACAAAATATTAGCCTCCTATTTACGTGTTGGATTTGATCAGAATGGTGGTTGGCGGACATTTAAATTGCGCCAAGATTTTATGGCCGCTGAAAAGATCCAAATGGAAGATGATATAAGTGCTTCCGTGGTTGTGCCCAAAGAGATTATTAATGATTTTTGCGCACAGACCATTCCTAATGAGAGTGTGAAATTAATAGAGAATTGTGAGTTTAGATTATTTCAGCGCCCAGATGATGCGATCATTCCAGGCTATGATAAGCAAACAGAATTTAATTTAGCTCAAAAGGGAAATTTTTTGGCTAATTATGAACCACTTGTCGGGGACAGTTTATCTGAAGTCGTTAGTGATGTGATTAAGTTCACTAAGTTTACGGAGCCAATGCACTCACTCTTAACCGATAGTGTTAAAAAATCGGATAGATTTGTCTGTTCATCGGCCCATCCTCGGATAGTGGATGGTGCGCCATCAAAGAACCCGCGTTATTTAGAGACTCGTGTTGATATTCTTGATCCTTCAAGAAAATATATTGCTGAAATGGGTATTCGATTGCACCGAAAAATAGCACTTGATACGCCTATTTGTCATCCAGTCGATGCGGTGTTAACGGGGCGTCGAAATAACCCGCGTGAACCTGGTATTAGACCTTTGGCCGTTTATAATCCGATTCATTTTCAGGAGTTGCCAGAATTGTTTATGGATTTTGTTAGTTCATTAACAGGCAAATCGCCATCAACAACTGGAGCGGGCAGTGAAGGTGCCTTAACAAAAGGTCCTTTTAATGCGCTGAGAACGACCGCTGACCTAAATAACGCCTTGGTTTCTTTTATTGTGACCGGCTATGCAGGGTTTTCAAGTTCAGCAGGTTATATTGGTACTAATATGCGTGTAGATCATGATGTAAGTCTACTCATTCCTGAGATCTGGACACGACTTAGTGTTGAAGAGAGAGACTCCGAGTATATGATTAAAAATCAATATTTGGAGTTAGTAGAAGATTTTGAGTATAACGGCGAGCCAGTCTTAGGGAGTCGCTTAGGCTACCGGATTACCGAGCATTTTGTGCATGATTTTTTTGGAAAATTATTTGATAATCCTGTTGTTGTTTTTACCGATGAGATTCTAAAACCCGAATTACAAGACCTTGACGATTATGTGGATGGGATCAATAATATTGTTGAAACACATGAGCGTGTGGCGCAACAATATATTGATGATGGCAGTATTGAGGATGCTTGTCCTCCTTTAAAAGCATTGTTAACTATTATGGCTACTGGCACCTATGAGGGTAAAACCATTCATGATCCTGAGATTCGGCAATTGTTTACCAAAGAATATCTGTTTGCTTCTGGTTGGTATCAGGAGCGTCTTGAAGAGAAACAGCGTAAAGATATTATTCTATGGCAACGTCATCTTGAGAGTATTGAAAATTATGCTCAACAAACTCATAGCTTAAATGGTAGTAATCCGATTAATACGCAAGAGTTGTTGTCAATCGCCCAAGAAAAGTTAGCCGTTGTGAGTAGTCCTGATTATTTGATATTTTTACAAGGAACGATTGGTGCCGATCTATTGCGGCCATCAATGTCTTCTTAAGCTATTCTTAGCCATGACTCGTTAGTTTACACTGTCATTCAAGGTATTGAATGACAGTGTAAATGGTTACTTTTTTGATTTAATTGAATGCGCCTGATATGAACTTGTCCCCAGAACTCATTGAAAAGGAAATTCGTGAGGCAGGTGCAATTGCAATGGATTATTTTTCCAATTTAAATGATCTTGCAATCAGTAAAAAAAGCCCACGTGATTTGGTGACAGAAGCTGATGTTGCTGTTGAATCCTTTTTACATAAAAAACTGCAACTCCATTATCCTCAATTTGGTTTTTGGGGGGAAGAAAGTGGCAAGAGTAATAATCAATCAAAACGTTGGGTTGTTGACCCTATAGATGGAACGCATTCATTTTCTAAAGGACAGTATTTTTGGGGTATTAGTGTGGCGCTCGAGATTGATGGAGAAATTGTTTTTGGCGCTGTGTATGCACCTGCTTTAGATGATTACTATAGAGCTCAAAAAGGGCTAGGCGCATGGAAAAATAATCAACCGATAAAGGTTTCTTCCGAGGAAGATTTGGCAAATGCTATGATCTCAACGGGTTTTGCTTGTTTGAGAGATTACATGGACGATAATAATTTAGATCGGTTTTGCCGTGTTGCACGATCGACAACGGGGCAAAGGCGCTTTGGCTCAGCAGCATTAGATCTATGTTTAGTGGCTGATGGCCAAGTGGATGCATTTTGGGAGCAGGCACTTAATTTATATGATGTGGCGGCAGGCGCTCTGATTGCACAAGAAGCCGGGGGTTCATTGACCGATTTTAAAGGGCATAAAGGTTTGTTTCCAGAACAAATATTAGTAACCAACGGTAAGCTTTTGGATCAACTTTTATTGCTTATGTGATGTTTGTGCCCTTGTGGGCATAAGCAAAAAAAGGCCAGCTAAATAGCGCTGGCCGATAGATTTTTTATTAAGGATGGTTCATTACATCACTTTAGTTTCATCGTCGTATGCGATTAAAACAATATCAGCCGGTTTAATGGCAAACAATCCAACGGTAATGACACCGGGAATATCGTTAATTTCTTTTTCCATCGCAACTGGATCGCTGATGTCCAAATTGTGAATGTCTATGATTTGGTTGCCATTATCAGTGATAAAGTTTTCTCGCCATTCTGGTTGTCCGCCAAATCTTGACATCACTTGCCGAGCGACGTAGCTACGTGACATGGGTATGACTTCAATGGGAAGTGGGAAAGTGCCTAAGTTATTAACCATTTTTGATTCATCCACGATACAAATAAATTGCTCGCAGGCATCGGTAATGATTTTCTCGCGGGTCAAGGCACCGCCACCACCTTTAATGAGTCGCTTGTGCGGGTCAACTTCATCTGCACCGTCAATATAGACTTTGACCTCATTAACATCATTGAGATCAAGGATAGGAATTCCAGCGTCTTTAAGTCTTTGTGTTGTGCCTTCAGAGCTAGAGACGGCACCGTCGATATCAATTTTATAATCAACTAAACAATCAATGAAGTGTTTAACCGTTGAACCGGTGCCTACGCCAATGACGCGGGCACCTTTGATGTAATCAATTGCAGCCTCAGCTGTTTTACGTTTTTTTTGATCCTGTGGTGTCATAATAATACCTAATAAGAATGAGCAATTTAGGCTGTAAGTAGCCTATATGTAAAGTGTCTAATTATTCAGCCTGAGCAAGTTCAGAGCGCATTTGGTCAATAGTGTCACGGTAATTAGGTTTGCTAAAGATGGCAGAACCCGCAACAAAAGTATCTGCACCGGCTTTTTTAATTTCACGGATATTGTCAATTTTGACTCCGCCATCAATTTCAAGGCGTATATCATAGCCGCTGTCATCGATCATCTTTCTAACTTGACGTAGTTTGTCGAGGGCAGATGGTAAAAAGGATTGACCGCCAAAACCAGGGTTAACAGACATCAGTAGAATCATATCCAATTTATCCATGACATATTCAAGGTGGTGAAGCGGGGTGCCAGGATTAAATACAAGACCTGCTTTACAACCCTCATCGTGAATGAGTTGTAGAGTTCGATCAATATGAACTGAACCTTCTGGATGGAAGGTAATGATGTCTGCACCGGCTTTAGCGAAGTCAGGAATAATTCGGTCTACCGGGTCGATCATGAGATGAACGTCGATAGGTGCCGTGACGCCATGTTTTCTTAGCGCATCACACACAAGTGGCCCGATTGTTAAGTTGGGAACAAAGTGATTGTCCATAACGTCAAAATGCACGACGTCAGCGCCAGCAGCCAAAACATTGTCAACTTCTTCGCCTAATCGAGCGAAATCAGCTGAAAGAATTGAGGGTGCTATCCAGTTCTCAGTCATTTTAAATTCCTTATAAATAAAACTTTGTATTATAACGTTTTTCAGTGCTTTTGTGGATAATGACCGTTGGATAATCTTTATTTGATTGAAATAACAATTTATAATGTTGGGCTTAGTGGATCAATTCGATTGTATTTACAATAATGGTTAAATCAAGATGGCAGCAACCAATTCAATAATGATGCCTTTAGGCACTAGCGCACCGGATTTCAGATTGTTGGATACGGTGACCGGTTCTGTGATGAATTTGGATGGATTGAAAGGGCGTAGAGGCACATTGATTATGTTTATTTGTAATCATTGTCCTTATGTTATCCATATTAAGTCACAATTAATTGCTCTAGCTAACGAATATAGGGCGGAAGGGATTAATTCAGTGGCAATAAGTTCAAATGATATTGTTCATTACCCACAAGATGCGCCTGATAAAATGGCAGCATTAATGGCGGATTGGGCTTTTCCTTTTGACGCGTACTTGTTTGATGAATCACAATTAGTCGCTCGTCGTTATCAAGCGGCTTGTACGCCCGATTTTTATTTGTTTGATGATTCTTTACGCTGTATTTATCGTGGTCGGCTTGATGAGTCTACACCCAAAAATAATATCCCAGTAACGGGAGTCGATTTGCGTAATGCGCTGAACGATTGTGTCGCTGGTGATACTGTTAGTGAAGAACAAATTCCAAGTATCGGTTGTAATATCAAATGGAAATAGTGCGTTTTTCTTAGACATTAATTATTTTTCAATCAGATCACAGGTCATTATCATTTGTTTTGCCTGTATGTATCTATAAGTAGTTTTTTAATGGCTGAATGTTGGCCGCTCACTAAAATTTAAGGTAAAAAATGAAAAGTTTTTCAATTGCTGTGCTTGCCGGTGATGGTATCGGTCCCGAAATAACCCGTGAAGCCATTAAGGTGCTCGAACTTATCGAAGAGCGTAATGATGTAAAGTTTGAATTGTTGCCTGCGGCTTTTGGTGCCTGTGCTTACTTTGAGTTTGGTGATGCGTTTCCACAATCGACGATTGATATTTGCGATCGAGCCGATGCGATTTTAAAGGGACCTATTGGTTTAAATCATGAAGACTCTAAGCGCATTCCAATCGACAAGCAACCCGAACGAGGCGCATTACTGCCCTTACGTCGTCGGTATAATACTTACGCTAATTTTCGTCCGGTTTCTTTGCCTAAGGACTTAGCGCATTTTTCACCATTAAAGCCTGAAGTGATTGGCGAAGGTATTGATTTAGTGATGGTGCGTGAACTTGTTGGAGGGCTTTATTTTGGTGAAAAAATAGCTGGTGTGAATGAAGCGGGTTTACGTTATGTTAAGGAGTCGTTGGAATATGATGAAAATCAAATTCAACAAATTTTGCATCAAGCCTTTAAGTTAGCCAGTAAACGGAAAAAGGTCCTTCATAATATTCATAAAAGTAATGTATTAAAGTCGAGTGTTTTATGGAATGAAGTGTTGGGTGAAGTTGCAGTGGATTACCCTGAGGTGGAAGTTATTCATATTTTGGTCGATGCGGCAGCAACATTGCTTTGTTTAAACCCTACGCAATTTGATGTCATGGTGATGGAAAATATGTTTGGTGATATCTTGAGTGATCAAGGTGGTGGTATTTTAGGTTCTCTCGGGTTGATGCCATCGGCTTGTTTAGGGGATGAAAAAGCTTATTATGAGCCTTCTCACGGCTCAGCACCTGATATTGCAGGTAAGAATATTGCCAACCCTTATTCGATGATCGGGTCAGTCGCAATGATGTTAGAAAATAGCTTTGCGATGGAAGAAGAAGCCAAAAATGTTTGGACCGCGATGCAAGGTGTTTTTGCGGACGGCTATTCGACGGCTGATCTATCAAAACCTGGTTCAGGTGTGCAAATGATTGGCACTGATGAATTTGGTGATAAAGTGGTCGAGAAATTACGCGCCATGCCGGTTGTCAGTTAAGATAACATCTTGCAACAATGCCTTATTGAGCGCATTTTTTAGCGTTCTTGAGGTGTTTTCGTGTTATGACCTAACTTTTTCAGGGTATAGGGAATCTAAGCGGAATTAAGCTCTTGCAGATGGATATTAATAATTTTTAAGGTTGCTAAGACCGAAGCAAAGACTTGATTGGCATGAACGCCGCGCGTTTTTCGGACATCCTCTGTACCATATTCCCAAGTAATTAAGCATTCAGTTAGGGCGTTGGTGTGTCCGCCTTTAGGAATCCTAACTTCATAATCAACTAGTTCTGGAAGGGTATAGTTATACTGAGCCATTATTTTATTTATAGCGTTAATAAAGGCATCAAAGCCACCATTACCTGAACCTGTAGCGGAATGTTCTCTATCCTTAATGTTAACGCAGAGCATTGCCGTTGAGATGGAGTCAAGTTCGCTGGTAATAGAGCAGTTAATGAGTTGGATATGCTGGTAATTATCATTTTCTAGAACATCGGCAATGATAAAGGGCAAGTCATCGGTAGTGATGGTTTGTTTTGAGTCACCGAGTTGGACGATTTTAGTTAAAACCTTTTGCTGTATCTCGGGCGGTAGATCAAGGCCTAGTTTTTCTAGATTTTTTAATAGTGAGGCTTTGCCGCTCATTTTCCCCAATGCATAACTACGAGTGCGTGAAAAGCGTTCAGGGCTTAGTATGGTTTCATAAAGGCCGCCTTTGTGGTCGCCATCAGCATGTATCCCCGCGGTTTGTGTAAAAACATCAGCGCCAATAATAGGGGTGTTGGCGGATACCCGCTTACCTGAAAAATTTTCTACCATGGCGCTAGTGCGAACAATATGACTTTCATTAATAGATAAATTCATAGCCATTTTGTCACGTAATACTGCGGTTACCTCGGCTAGTGACGCGTTGCCTGCGCGTTCGCCTAAGCAATTTACCGTACAGTGAATAGAATTAACGCCCGCCTTAACAGCGGCCATCACGTTAGCCGTGGCAAGCCCATAATCATTGTGTGGGTGGAAATCAAAATGCAATGTAGGGTAGCGGTTACACATGGCACTTAAGCTGTCGAATACTTCTTCTGGTGACATTACACCTAAGGTGTCCGGTAGCATAAAGTGCTTAATACCAGCGTGTTGGAGACGATCCATTAATTGATAAACATAATCACGGTTATCGTTAAAACCATTGGACCAGTCTTCTAAATAGACGTTAACGCTAAGTTCTTGGTTTTGAGCATATTCGACGGTCTGTAGAATGTCATCACTGTGTTGTTCTAGGGTTTTGCGTAATTGTTCATGGCAATGTTTTTCGCTTCCCTTGGTCAGTAGGTTGATGACACTGCCGCCTGTTTCTTTGATCCAGTCAACACTCTTGGTATGATCGACAAAACCGAGTACTTCAACTTGACCGGGGTAGCCTACTAGATTTGCCCACGTATTAATATCAGTTACGGCTTGTTTTTCACCATCTGAAACACGGGCAGAAGCAACTTCAATCCGGTCAACTTGAAGTGAATCTAGCAGTGTCTTAGCGAGGTTCACTTTTTCATCAGGTGAGAACGATACGCCTTGTGTTTGTTCGCCATCACGAAGCGTCGTGTCCATGATTTGAATGGTTCGTGATTCTTGCGTCATGACAATTATGTTGCCTTATGATTTAATGTGGTAGCGGGCTTTAAGTCCAAAGCCAAGGGTAGAGGCGTCGGTGTTTTTGTTCATATTCATCAATTTTATCGGTTTGTTTCATTGTTAATCCGATATCATCGAGACCGTGTAATAAGTTCTCTTTGCGAAAGGGGTCAAGTTCAAAAGCAAAATTGTTGCCTAAAGGTGTTTCAACTGTTTGCATTTCGAGATTGATGGTAAGGCTACAGCCTTCATGAGCGTCAATCTCTTCGGCAATGAGTCGAAGTTGTTCCTGCGTTGCACGAATAGGCAATATGCCATTTTTAAAACAGTTGTTATAAAAAATATCAGCGTAGCTGGAAGAAATGATGGTGTTGAACCCATAATCAGCAATGGCCCAAGGTGCATGTTCTCGAGAAGAACCGCAGCCAAAATTATCGCCTGTAACTAAAATCGTAGCAGATTGAAATTCCGCTTTATTGAGTTCGAAGTCAGGATTGTCACTGCCATCGTCGTTAAAACGCCAATCGTGGAAAAGGTGCGCTCCAAAACCACTACGCTCAACTCTTTTAAGAAATTGTTTAGGTATGATTTGATCTGTATCAACATTGCTGCGGTTCATTAAAGCAGCAGTACTTGTGTGATTTTTGTAAGGTTCCATAAGTTTTTTTAAAGGTTACGAATATCAACAAAATGCCCAGCAGTTGCAGCGGCAGCAGCCATGGCAGGGGAAACTAAATGTGTGCGTCCGCCTTTACCTTGGCGGCCCTCAAAATTTCGATTCGAGGTAGAAGCACTTCTTTGGCCTGGTGTGAGTTCATCGCCATTCATAGCGAGGCACATAGAGCATCCGGGGTCACGCCACTCCCAACCAGCATCGATTAGGATTTGATCAAGGCCTTCTTGTTCGGCTTGTTCTTTAACCTTATAAGATCCGGGTACAGCAATAGCGGTTACGCCGTCAGCAACTTTATGGCTTTTAGTAATTTCAGCGGCAATACGGAAATCTTCAATACGGCCATTTGTACAAGACCCTAAAAATACTAAATTGACGGGGATATCCGTGATTTTGGTTTTAGGTTTTAAATCCATGTAGTTCAAAGCGCTAATGCAGGCTTGACGTTTTCCCTCATCGTTAAAATTTTCAGGTGAAGGTACTGTGCCTGAAACCGGAGCGACTTGTTCTGGAGATGTTCCCCAGGTCACCTGTGGTGCAATATCGTCCGCCGTCAGGGTGACTACAGTGTCAAATTCAGCATCCTCATCGCTGGGTAGTGTTTTCCAGTAAACTAAGGCCGTATCCCATTCTGAACCTGATGGCGTAAATTCTCGACCCTTTAGGTATTCATAGGTTTTTTCATCAGGCATCACGAGTCCAGCGCGGGCACCGCCTTCAATAGCCATGTTGCACAGCGTCATACGGCCTTCCATTGTGAGGTCCATAACAGCCTCGCCGGCAAATTCAATAACATGCCCGGTTCCACCTGCAGTGCCGATTTTTCCGATAACGGCCAGAACAATATCTTTGGCAGAAGAGTATTTAGGAAGTTTGCCGTTAACTTTCACTAGCATCGTTTTAGACTTTGTTTGAGGGAGTGTCTGAGTGGCCATGACATGTTCTACTTCAGAGGTACCAATACCAAAAGCCAATGCACCAAATGCACCGTGAGTAGCCGTATGACTATCACCACAAACAGTAATCATACCCGGATGCACGAAGCCGTGTTCTGGGACGACGATGTGAATAACACCATTGTTTGGATTTTTGATGTCATATAAGTTGAGACCATTCTCGCGGCAGTTATCCGCCATGGTTTCAATTTGTTTTTTAGCAATGGGGTCGGCGATGGGTAATTCACGGTTTTTTGTGGGCACACAATGATCCATCGTTGCCAGAATGCTGTGTGGATTGCGAATCTTGCGGTTTGCATTTCGTAGGCCTTCAAAAGCTTGAGGGCTAGTAACTTCATGCATGAGGTGGCGATCTACGTACAGCAGAGGTGCTTGCCCTGCAGCCTCACAGACAAGATGACTATCCCAAATTTTTTCGTACATTGTTTTTTTCATGATTTCTTCCAAAATTGACAAGCTGATATTTTCAATATGTGCTTGTTAATGACCCAGTATTTTACGACCTAATCAAAGGTTACCAACCCTTTATTATCTCTTAAATAACCTTCTTGTTGTAATTAAGTGTCTTTTTTCTTTGTATGATTTTATAAAAAACTCATGGAGTCTGCTTCAAGGGAGTTAATAATAGGATTATATGCCGTCCCATGGTGTTAAATTAAGACGTTCTTTTTTTGGGTTTGAAATTTTTTAAGTTGTTCTTTAGAGGGGAGTCCTTGTCGGGCGCCTATATGCATGCAACAGTACGCCCCGGCCGCACTGGCGTAGCGTAATAATGCTGGCCAAGGCATTTGCTGGGAAAGTCCAGCGGCAAAAGCACCATGGAATGCGTCGCCTGCTCCCGTGGTATCAATTGCAGTGATAGGGAAAGCGGATAGCTGACCTGTTTGTTCGGGCGTTTTCCAGAGCAGGCCTTGTTCGCCTAAAGTAATGATTAGATTGGGCGCTATTTTGGATAAAAGAGTAAAGGCCTGTTGTTCGGTTTGTGCAAATTGGCGGGCAAACTTTTGTGAGCACACTAAGTGATCAACAACAGGCATTAGTTTTTCAGTTCCTTCGTGTAGTGAGCCGGCATCAAGAACGGTGGGGATATTATAGTCTTTAGCTTTTTGGATGAGAGGGAGGGAAATATGCGGCTCATGACCGTCGACTAAAATGACGCGTGGTCTTATCCGTTCAAAATTGATTGCGTTAACCGGTAAAGCCTGTGTTTCTCCTTTAAAATTTATGAGTGCGCGTTGTCCATTGGGCTTAACCAGAATGGTGGTGATAGGGGTGGGGTTTTGTCCTTGGATTAAAAGGGTGCAATTGACATGGTTTTTTTTAAATTCAGCTAAGTGTTGTTCGCCATAGGCATCTAAACCCAAATAACCGGCAAAGGCAGATCTAAGCCCCAGTTTTGAAATCAGTAATGAGGCATTAGCTGCTGGACCACCGCCGGATTGCTGAAAATTAGATGCTGACATTTTTTCATCACTTAAAGGGTGCTTAGGGATGGAAAAAACCATGTCAAAAGAGGCGTGGCCAACACATAAGACATCAACGGGAATGGGCTTGGGTTGCATAAGTGATTGTATTGGTAGTGTAAAAGGTCAGTAAAATGCTCCTAGTGGGTTAGTCTACTATTTTTTGGCGATAAGTTCGTGGTTGTGTCGGAAGGTGAATTGGTCATATGATGCTTCTTTGCGATTTTAAAATGAATTGGAGTGAATGAATATGGTCGGTAAACCTGAAATATTGCCGGATGTAATTGTGCTTTTGCATGGAACGATTTCAAATAACTCTGATGAGTTGGAAGAGTTAGACCGTATATTGGGTGATGGTGATCATGTGGTCAATTTGTTGCGTGGTCTGGCTGTTTTGCAAGCTAAGGCGGATGATTTAGCGCGTACAGATTGGTCGGGGGCATTTCAGGTTATTGGCTTATCGTTAATGAGTTCGGTGGGCGGGGCTTCTGGTTCGTTGTATGGCACCTTGTTTCTTAAAATGAGCAGTGTGTTGAAAGATAATGAATTAACGACCCGTGGAATGGCTGACGCCTTTAATCAAGGTGTGGATGCAATGAAAGCGCGAGGGAAGTCTGATGTGGGTGAGAAGACCATGCTTGATGTGTTGGTCCCCGTTGCGCAGTGTTTAACACAGTTGTTGGATGAAGGTGCTGAAAGAAACGTGTTATTGGACGCTATTGCTAGCGTGGCGCTTGAGGGTGTTGAGTCAACGCGCAATATGGTCGCAACGAAAGGGCGCGCTGCTTACATGGGTGATCGTTCTGTGGGGCACATAGATGCAGGCGCTAAGTCGAGCCAAGTGATGCTGTGCGCCTTAACGGACTTTTTAGTCGATGAAGCTTAACATCCCCAGCGTAAATTAGCGGTATGGACGGGATGGTCCCATAGTGTCGTGAGTTCAGGATCTAGCAGGGTGACTGTCATTGAGCAACCTGCCATGTCAAGGGAGGTCGTGTAATTGCCAACGAGAGACCGGGTAATAGTGATGCCTTTTTGTTTCCAATATTTTTGTGCTATCTCATAAACTAAATATTGCTCAATGAGAGGAGTAGCACCTAAACCATTGATATGTAAGAGTATTTCTTGCCCATTTTTAGGTTTCAGCTCATCGTAAATAGCGTCGCCTAGATTGTGAGTGAGCGTCGTTGCATCGGTAAATTGTTGTGTGGAACAGCCGCGTTCACCATGGATGCCGACGCCCATTTCTATTTCGGTTTCATTAATGTCGAAAGTTGGTTTTCCGAGGGCTGGAACAGTACAGCTTGTTAAGGCAGCACCGATAGAGGCTGTGTTTGCGCTAATTCGGTCACCTAAAGATTTGCAGTAAGCCAAGTTGTGCTCGCGTTCGGCAGCAGCACCGACCATCTTTTCAATAATTAATGTTCCCGCAACGCCACGGCGACCCATGCTGTGATCTTTGGGTAAGGCAATATCATCGGCAACGATCACCGTTTCGTTGGGTGAGGTGACTAGTTCTGAGGCGATTTCAAAATTCATGATATCGCCAGCATAATTTTTTACAATAAATAGGATTCCTGCACCATTTTCGACGGTTGTTGCTGCGGTTATCATTTGGTCGGGTGTGGGTGAGGTAAAGATGTGACCAGGGCAGGCTGCATCAAGCATACCGGTGCCTACGAATCCAGAGTGTAGTGGTTCATGACCCGATCCCCCGCCTGAAATCAAGGCAACTTTAGGTTTTGCGGGTTGGTTTGTCCTATGGATAACGTAGGGATTACGTTGCAGTTGAATAATGTCAGCATGCGCATTAGCAAATCCAGTAAGGCTATCAGGTAAAAGGTCGTCGGGGTTGTTGATAAGTTTTTTCATAGCAAGAGGGTGGCGGGTTAGTCAGTTGATTATTTTTGTTGGAATATTGGGTCGTGAGTCTGTTAGAGCCAAGGTTATTGAGCTTATACTGTTCATGATCCAGGTGGGCTTAAAAGGACTTTCTGCCACATCTTTGTGGTTAGAAACCCCGGTTAAAACCATTAAACTTCTGATGTTGCTTTTTATAGCACCTAAAATATCAGTATCTAAACGATCTCCAATGGCAATGGTTTCTTCGGGTTTTGATTTAAGGAGTGCCATGGCTTGTTGATAAATAATCGGTTCGGGTTTTCCTATAATAGTCGGGGTGGCATGGGTTGCTGCGGTAAGTGCGGCTAAAATAGCACCGTTACCCAGTGTTTCGCCCAGTTCGATGGGAAAGGACGTGTCGCCATTGGTTCCAAAAAACGCAGCGCCTGCATTTATGTTCAGCGTTGCAGTGCTCATTTTTTCCCACGAAACCTTTCTGTCTAATCCGCAAATCACAATATGCGGCCCAGTTTTAGAGTGAATGCCGTTACCATCATTGATTTCATTAAGACCGGTTAGTGTGAAACCTTTCTCAAGTAAGGGTTTTTTTAAGCCTTGTTCGCCAATGACAAATATACGTGTAGTATTAGGTGTGTATTGTTTAGAAAGGTGAAGCGCCGTTGCCATTGCGGAAGTTAAAATCTCTTTCAGCTTAATGGTAACGCCCATGCGAGCAAGCTTTTCAGTGTATTGCGTCTGGGTTAGGCTGGCATTGTTGGTGGCAAGAATAAAGGGGATATTGATTTTTCTTAGGGTGTCGAAGAAATCGTTTAGACCGGTTATGGGTTGCTCTCCACGCCATAATACGCCGTCCATGTCAATGATAAGTGCCTTGATGTTGGTGAATGGGGGCATGGCGTTTAATTTGGTTTGAATGCTAAGAGCGAAAAAGGTGTGTTTGAGAGTGCATTATTGTTAGATTTTATGTGTGTGTAAAGTAGCTAGTGTTCGCCCGGGGTGTTTGTTGTGTGGTTTTTAGTCTTTTTAAGTCTAATGTAAGGTACTAAGTTATAAGGGTAATATAATGATTTATTAAAGATTTTATAGAATAGTGATTGTTTTCTAAGTAACTTTAAAATTGACAGAGGTCTACTTTATGTTTTAAAGTCCTTCAAGTTGTAAGACGTTTTTTTGATTTTTTTATTAAAGTTAGGCAATTCACCTAACAGCAAACCGGAGTATAAAAACATGGCTAGAACACTTATCCAACTGGCAGTAGACGCACTAGATTTTGATGCAAGTATAGCTCTTGCTGATCAAGTTGCCCCTTACATTGACATTATTGAAATTGGTACGCCGTGTATTAAACACAATGGTGTTAACTTAGTTTCAGAACTAAGAAGAAGTCATCCTGACAAATTATTGTTAGTTGATTTAAAGACTATGGATGCGGGTGAATATGAAGCGACACCTTTTTATGCAGCTGGTGCAGATATCTGTACAGTATTGGGTGTATCGGGTCTTCCAACTATTGCGGGTGTTGTTAAAGCAGCAAACGAGCACGGTGCAGAAGCACAAATTGATTTGATTAACGTTCCTGATAAGGTTGAATGTGCACGTGCATCAGCTGATTTAGGCGCACAAATCATTGGTATTCATACAGGTCTTGACGCACAAGCGGCAGGTGCTACACCTTTTGGTGATTTGAGTGACATCGCTGCTTTAGGTTTACCAGTGAGAATTTCAGTAGCGGGCGGTATTAACCAGTCTACAGCACAAAGTGTTGTACAAGCGGGTGCAAATATCGTTGTAGTTGGCGCAGCAATCTATGGTGCACCGTCACCTGCTGATTCAGCTCGTGAAATTCGTCAACTTGTTGACACAGCAGGCGCATAATATGCATCAACAGTTAATTATTGAGAAAATTTCGACCATATTAGCTGCGACTGAGCATGACTATGACAGTCAGTTAACAGGACTTGTTGATGAAGCTAATGGGGTTTTTCTAGCAGGGGCAGGTCGTTCTGCACTGGTTTGTAAAAATTTTGCAATGCGTTTAATGCATGCTGGTTATACCGTGAATTTAGTTGGCGAAACCGTGACACCGAGTATTAAAGAAGGTGACTTACTTATCGTCATATCAGGTTCCGGTGAAACACAACAATTAGCAGCGTTTACGCAGAAAGCTAAAGATGTTGGTGCCAAAGCTATTTTGATTTCATCTAAATCAGAATCAACTATAGGTAGTATGGTTGACGCAGTATTTAATATTGGTCGTCCTGATATGTATGAGAAAGTACATGGAATGCCAATGGGATCAGTTTTTGAATTATCAACGTTGATATTTTTAGAAGCAGTGGTTTCATACATTATTCATGAGAAAAACCTCACTGAAGAAGGTATGCGAGCAATACACGCTAATATGGAATAACAAAAAACAAGTCGGCTTCCGCTTTAAGGTGTGAGCCGATTTTGCTTGTCAGTTATTCTTCATTTTTAATATTATTTAAAGAATCACTTATGCCTTTGTTGAGGCATAGAATATAAATATTATCAGGAGAATTATATGTCTTCGCGTAGAAAACTAGCGAACGCTATAAGAGCACTAAGCATGGACGCTGTGCAAAAAGCTAAATCAGGTCACCCGGGTGCACCCATGGGTATGGCAGATATTGCTGAAGTATTATGGAATGATCATCTAAAACATAACCCAACGAATGCTGAATGGGCAGACCGTGATCGTTTTGTCTTGTCAAATGGACACGGCTCCATGCTGATTTACTCATTATTGCATTTATCAGGATACGACTTGCCTATGGAGCAATTGGCTTCATTTCGTCAGTTACATTCGAAATGTGCTGGCCATCCGGAATATGGCTTTGCACCCGGTATTGAAACAACAACGGGGCCCTTAGGACAAGGGATCACCAATGGTGTTGGTTTTGCTATGGCTGAAAAGTTGATGGCAGATCAGTTCAATAAACCAGGACATAAAATTGTAGACCATAACACTTATGTGTTCATGGGAGACGGTTGTTTAATGGAAGGTATTTCCCATGAGGCTTGTTCACTTGCAGGGACTTGGGGATTAGGGAATCTGATAGCATTTTGGGACGACAATAATATTTCTATTGATGGGCATATTGATGGTTGGTATACAGATGACACTGTAAAGCGTTTTGAAGCTTACAATTGGCATGTTGTGTCTGTAGATGGACATGATGCCGGTGCTATTTCTGCTGCGATCACTGAAGCAAAATCAATTACGGATAAACCGTCATTAATCTGTTGTAAAACGATTATTGGTTTTGGTTCACCAAATAAAAGTGGTAGTCATGATTGTCATGGCGCCGCATTAGGTGATGAAGAAGTTGCATTAACGCGGAAAGAACTAGGATGGGATTATGCACCTTTTGAAATCCCTGACGACGTATATGCCGGTTGGGATGCAAAAGCAAAAGGCGCACGGGTAGAAAACACATGGAACGATAAATTTGCAGCATATGCAGCAGAATATCCTGCAGAAGCCGCTGAATTTACACGTCGAATGGATGGGGATTTACCTGCGAACTGGCAAGAAGCATCTGATGCATTGATAGCAGAAATAAATTCTAAACAAGAGAACTTAGCGAGCCGTCAAGCCTCTCAGAAAACAATTGCTGGTTTAGCATCAACATTACCTGAATTTTTAGGTGGGTCAGCAGATTTGACAGGCTCAAACTTAACTAGTTGTGCCGATTTTAAACACGTTAGCGGTAGTGAAATGGGTAATTACATTTCTTATGGTGTGCGTGAGTTTGGTATGTATGCCATTATGAATGGCATGGCTCTTCATGGTGGATTACTGCCTTTCGGTGGAACATTTCATATGTTCTCTGATTACGCTAAAAGTGCTTTCCGTATGTCTGCATTGATGGGGATTCGTACCATTGCAGTTTTAACACATGACTCAATTGGTCAAGGTGAAGACGGTCCGACTCATCAACCGATTGAAAACACGTCAGCAATGCGTTTTATTCCAAATATGGATGTATGGCGTCCTGCAGACAGTACAGAAACTGCAGTGTCATGGATCATGGCAGTAGAGCGTATGGACGGACCAACGAGTTTAGTACTTAGTCGTCAAGGTCTTCCTTTTATTGCGCGTACCGATGATCAAATTGCAGCTATACGCAAAGGCGCTTATGTTATTTCTGAAGCCGTAGGCCAAGCAGCAGCAATTATTATTGCAACAGGTTCTGAGGTTAATTTAGCTATTAAGGCTCAAGCAGAACTAGCCGCCAAAGGTACGCATGTACGCGTTGTATCTATGCCGTCAACAAGTGTATTTGATCGTCAAGACCAAGCTTATAAAGATAGTATATTAACGCCTGGTGTTAAGCGTATTGCTGTTGAAGCGGGTGTTTCTGATTTTTGGCGTAAATACGTTGGCTTAGAAGGTGATGTTGTAGGTATTGATACTTTCGGTGAATCTGCACCAGGTGGCGATGTCATGAAACACTTTGGTTTTACTGTTGAAAATGTTGTGAATCGTGTAGAATCTTCACTTTAGTTATTAGCTTAAATAAATAGGAAGGTAAAATGAAAAAATTAAAATTAGCAACTGGTTTAATCACAGCGTTACTCGTTACAAGCCCTATTGTGGGTGCTGAAGAGTATCCAGCATATAACTTTAAACCAATTATTGTTTATCAAGATAAATCTGCTGTTGCTAAGCCTAAAGTTGTAAAAGCAGCGTCTGCAGCTGTTAAGAAAGAAGAAGGCGGCCTGGGTGTTGTTGAGTTAGGTCTACTAGTGGCAATTGCTGGTGGTGTTTTCTTTTTAAGAAAAGGTCGTTCGAGTGGCGGTTCAGCAAGAGCCGCAGGTGGTAGCACAGGAGTTGATCGTTATTTAGCAGCACAAGGTGGTGCTACTGAGACGGTTGCTGCAGGACAAACAGGCGTTGATCGTTATTTAAACAGCTAAGAAAAACTGTTTAGAGTTATTTAAGGTCAAATTTTACTCTAGAATCCTTAGGGTTTAACCTTCCTGTTTACGAAAGAATCGAGTGTTTTACGCTCGATTCTTTTTGCATTTCTGGGGATTATTTTATGAATTAAAGAGTCCGATAAAAGGCGGAAGTCTTTTGTTTTGACCTTGGCACCTTAAGTAATACAATTTTTTAGATTATTAATTATTTTAAATCAGTAGGTATATCAATGAATTTATTAGAGCAACTTAGAGAAATGACAGTAGTTGTTGCAGACACGGGCGACCTTAAAGCTATTGAGGATTGTAAGCCACAAGATGCAACAACAAATCCTTCGTTAATCACGGCTGCAGCACAGATGCCTGAATATCAAGGAATTGTTGATGAGACATTGACAGGCGCACGAGAAACATTAGGCGCTAAAGCGTCAGCAGCAGAGGTCGTAACCCTTGCTTTTGATCGTTTAGCCGTTGCATTTGGTCTTAAGATTTTAGACCTTGTTCCGGGTCGTGTTTCAACTGAAGTAGATGCGCGTTTATCTTATGACACAGAATCGACTATTGCTAAAGGGCGTGAAATTATTGCTCAGTATGAAGCAGCGGGTATCTCGCGTGATCGTATTTTAATTAAAATTGCTTCAACTTGGGAAGGCATTCAAGCTGCTGCAGTATTAGAAGCGGAAGGAATTAGTTGTAATTTAACTTTATTATTTGGATTACACCAGGCGATTGCTTGTGGTGACAATAATATTACGCTTATCTCACCTTTTGTAGGTCGTATTTTAGATTGGTATAAGAAAGATACCGGTCGTGATTCATACCCTGTAGCTGAAGATCCAGGTGTTCTTTCTGTAACGGATGTTTATAACTACTATAAACGTTACGGCTATAAAACTGAGGTTATGGGTGCAAGTTTCAGAAACCTAGGCGAAATCACTGAGCTAGCAGGTGTTGATTTGTTAACGATCTCACCAGGGTTAATTAATGAATTGGCAGCAACAGAAGGCGAATTGCCGCAGAAGTTGAATGCTGCTGATGCACTGAATGCTGATATCGAAAGAATTTCTGTTGATAAGGAAGTCTTTGATGCAATGCATGCTGAAAACAGAATGGCCAGTGATAAATTGTCAGAGGGTATTGCTGGTTTTACGGCGGCATTAGAAACATTAGAAACATTATTAGCTGACCGGTTAAGTAGTTTAGAAAGTTAATTAATTCCGGTATTCAATTAAGAATCTGTTGAGTTTTCAACAGATTCTTTTTTTATTAAGCCCCCTGATAATTTTGATTAGGGGTTAGAACAATAGATAGGATTTTAAATGTCAAACTCAATATTAGATATCGTCAACCCAGGTGTCGTTACCGGTGATGATGTACAAAAAGTATTTGATTATTGTAAGGCCAATAAAATGGCTTTACCTGCTGTCAATACAATTAGCACAGGCTCAATTAATGCAACATTAGAAGCCGCTGCTAAGGTTAAATCGCCTGTTATCATTCAGTTTTCATTTGGTGGTGCGCAGTTCCTTGCAGGTAAAGGTTTAAAGCTAGACGGACATCAGTTGGCTATTATTGGTGCTATTTCAGGTGCTCAACATGTTCATAATGTTGCAGAACATTATGGTGTACCGGTTATTCTACATACCGATCATGCCGCTAAGAAATTATTACCTTGGATCGATGGTTTATTAGATGCTGGTGAAGCTAATTTTGAAGCTACAGGGAAGCCACTTTTTAGTTCTCATATGTTAGATCTTTCAGAAGAAAGTCTTGAAGAGAATATTGGTACTTGTGCAGAATATTTAGAACGTATGTCAAAAATGGACATGACGCTTGAAATTGAATTAGGTTGTACGGGTGGTGAGGAAGACGGTGTTGACAACAGCGATATGGATTCTTCATTGTTATATACACAACCTGAAGACGTTGCTTACTCTTATGAGCTTCTAAGCAAAATTAGCCATCGTTTTACTATTGCTGCTTCATTCGGTAATGTTCACGGTGTTTATAAGCCAGGTAACGTTAAATTAACACCAACAATCTTGTCAAATTCTCAAGCATTTGTTTCTGAGAAATTTGGTGTTCCTTCAAATACACTTGATTTTGTTTTCCATGGTGGATCGGGTTCTTCACAAGAAGAAATCTCAGAGTCTATTGGTTACGGTGTCATTAAAATGAATATCGATACTGATACGCAGTGGGCTACTTGGGAGGGTATTAAAGATTATTACCAAACAAATGAAGGTTACTTACAAGGCCAAATTGGTAATCCAGATGGTGACGATAGTCCGAACAAGAAATACTATGACCCAAGAGCATGGCAACGTGCTGGAGAAGTGGGTATGGCGATACGTTTAGAGCAAGCTTTCGCGGATCTGAATGCGGTTAATTCTTTGTAAGTTCTTTACAGTGAGTTGTTAAAAAGGCTGATACGTTATCAGTCTTTTTTTTGCCTAAAATAAAGCGCTGATTAAGTCCAGGTGTCTCTTAGGGTTACGGTTCTATTAAAGACCAGTTGATTTGGTTGACTGTCTTTTGAGTCGACACAGAAATATCCTATTCGTTCAAATTGATATTGTTCACCTGCGGAAGGGTCTGATAAAGAATTTTCAACTTTAGCACCCTTAATGACCTGGAGTGAATTAGGGTTTAAAGCGGTAGTAAAATCTTCTTCTGATTCAGGTTGAGGAACGTTGAATAATCGATCATATAAGCGTATTTCAGCAGTGCGTGAATGTTTTTCGCTAACCCAGTGAATAACACCTTTTACCTTACGTCCTTCTGGTTTTTTACCGAGGGTATTAGGATCATAGGTACATCTTAATTCAATAATGTCGCCTTGATTATTTTTAACAATATCGTGACATTTAATCACATAGGCATTGCGGAGTCGCACTTCGCCATTGAATATGAGGCGTTTAAATTTAGCCGGGGGAATTTCAGCAAAATCGTCTTGTTCGATAAGAATAGTTTTGTCAAAAGGGAGTGTGCGAGTACCCAATTGGTCATTTTGAGGGTGATTGCTGGCAGTTAAATATTCACAATCATCGTCAGGATAGTTTTCTAATACCACGCGTATTGGGTTTAAGACAGCCATTCTTCGGGTGGCGTGGGTGTTAAGGTCTTCTCTTATGGAGTGTTCTAAAACCCCCATTTCGATCCAAGAATCTTTTTTAGTCACACCAATACGTTCACAGAAGTCTCGGATAGATTTAGGGGTGAAACCAGCACGTCGTAATCCAGCAAGCGTAGGCATTCTCGGGTCATCCCAACCAGTAACATGGCCTTGTTCCACTAATAGATTCAGTTTACGTTTACTCACAATAGTATATTCCAATGAAAGTCGCGCAAATTCTATTTGTTGGGGGTGATGTTGGAATTCTAATTGAGACAACACCCAATCATACAACGGTCGGTGATCTTCAAATTCAAGGGTACATAGTGAGTGGGTAATATTTTCAATACCATCAGAAATACAATGGGTAAAATCGTACATAGGATATAGACACCAATTATCTCCAGTACGCGGATGATGCGCTCTTCGAATACGATAGAGTGCAGGGTCGCGCATATTAAGATTGGGAGAATTCATGTCAATTTTTGCACGTAGAATATAACTGCCATCTGCAAATTCACCGTTTTTCATTTGTTCAAATAGCGTCATGTTTTCATCTATAGAGCGGCTACGGTCCGGGCTGTCAATACCGGGTTCTGTTAATGTGCCTCGGAATTTTCTAATTTCTTCGGCACTGAGACTGTCTACATAGGCAGAACCTTTTTGAATAAGATGTACGCCAAAGTTGTATAGTTGTTCAAAATAATCAGAAGCGTAATTGACTTCATGGCATGAATAGCCGAGCCATTTTACATCTTCAGTAATGGCGTTCATAAATTCAACACTTTCTTTTTCTGGATTAGTGTCATCAAATCGTAAATTGCAGTGGCCATTAAATTTAATGGCCGTGCCGAAATTTAGGCAGATAGATTTGGCGTGTCCTATATGGAGATAGCCATTGGGTTCGGGAGGGAAGCGGGTAATAACATTACTGTTATTGAGACCTTGATTAATATCATGGGTGATTTTATGATGAATAAAGTTCTCGGGGGTAGTAGCTTCGTTACTCGACATTGCCAGAAAGTTCCTGTGAAAAATTAAAAGTATGATTTTATCATGTTGCTTAGTTTATTAGATAGTCGCTAATTATTCTATGTAGTCAGAAGGAATAGATTAAGGGTGCTGCATTAAATAGGTATATTTTTTATGAACCAAATTAGACCGATTGTTGAGCTAGGTGATCCAAGACTTAGGCAAGAAGCTGAAGTCGTGCAGTGTGTTTTAGAGGATACGGTTATTAATATCATTTCAGATATGAAAGCAACGCTGACTTCTACTGATGGCGTTGGGCTCGCAGCACCCCAGATTGGGGAGTCTTATCAGATTATGATTATAGGTTCACGGCCCACTGGGCGATATCCTTTGGCGCCACAGATGGACCCCATAGTGATGCTGAACCCTAAGTTTATAGCGACTAGTGAGCATTGTGAAAAAGATTGGGAAGGTTGTTTGAGTATTCCGGGTATTAGAGCCTTAGTGCCGCGCTATACGAACATTCAAGTGGACTTTCAAGGCACAAACAGTTCATGGCAGCAGCTTAATCTGAGTGGGTTTATTGCTCGAGTTTTTCAACATGAATTTGACCATCTTATCGGTCATGTCTATCTTGACCGTGTTGAATCAAGTCATGATATTGTGACTGAAAAAAGTTTTCAAGAACTTTATCTGTAACAAAAGTATAGATAGAGTTTTAAAAAGTTCTATCTAGCTATAGACAAGTTTAAAAAAAATTGTATAATACTTTTTTCCTGTAGGGGCCATAGCTCAATTGGGAGAGCGCAACACTGGCAGTGTTGAGGTCGGCGGTTCGATCCCGCCTGGCTCCACCAAATATGGTTCAATGTAGAAACAGTCTTAGTCCCCATCGTCTAGAGGCCTAGGACACCGCCCTTTCACGGCGGTAACGGGGGTTCGAACCCCCCTGGGGACGCCATTTCAATGAAAGGCTTAGCTTATATAGTTAGGCCTTTTTTGTTGAACCAAGAATCATCATTCACACATCGTAAGCACAGACTTATTAAAACGAGTATTTACTTTTTAGTCGAATAAAGATCGATAAAGCCATTCCTGTTGGGCATTTTTATGTTGGCGAGTGTTTTATTGTCGATGGTTTGTTCATAATCGATAATTTCATTTAAAAACAATAAGTAAGCCGTTACATCATATATATTTTGTGTTGTGAGACTGCCAGGTGAATCCATAGGCATTGAGCGTCGAATAAAATCAAAAAGGGTTGTGGCATAAGGCCAATATGTACCAATGGTTTTATCGGGTGGGTCATCGGTTAAACGGTGAAGGGCACCGGCCAATTCTTCGGCACTGTCGCCTAATCCTTCGGTTCCATGACAATATAGACAACGGGTTGTATAAACCTTTCTTCCAGCTTGAACTGTGCCTTGACCTAGAGGTAGACCTTGTCCATTTGGAAAGACTGTAAAGTTACGCTGTTGAATGGTTTCTTGAGACAGAAGTTTTCCTAGTCGTGGTCCATTATTGTCTTGAGCCAACGCAGGACAAGTCCAAAGTAGTATAAGAATAACGCTATATTTGATCGTAGACATGGCTGACATGACCTTGTGTCGAGATAGCCCAATTAACAATAGCGTTGTAATGAAAATAGCCGTGTCGGCCACGTTGGGCGATCAGTTCAGTTCGGCTGGGTTGAACGTATCCCGTTTCATCTGTTGCACGGCTGGATAATACAACGGCTTGACCATGCCATTCTAAAGGGATTCGAAAACGGGTAAAACACATGGATAAGATAGGCTCTTGTAGTTCGGCATCTAACCAGGTCTGGCCGTGATCAGCAGAGACTTCAACGCGAGTTATTTTTCCACGACCGGACCAAGCTAAACCGGAAATCTGATAGAGCCCAAAGCGATTTAATTGATGGCCAAAACTTGGGTTGGTAATAATAGATTTTGCAGCCATGATGAATGAAAATTGTTGTGCTTTTCCGCTAGGCAGTAATTCGGTGTATTTGGCCGTCTCATTTCGAGACATTGTAGGTTGGTTGGTAATATGAAGACGTCGTAGCCATTTGACATTAAGGACACCTTCCCAGCCAGGGACTATTAATCGTAATGGGTAGCCATTTTCAGGGCGTATTCTTTCTCCATTTTGATATAAGGCAATAAAACAATCGTCCATTGCTTTGTTTAAAGGGAGGCTGATGTTCATAAGACTAGCATCACCACCTTCAGCAATAACCCACTGTGCATCATGATGAGGTTGAGTTTCATTTAATAATAGTTTTAAGGGGATGCCGCTCCATTCGCTGCATGAAACCATGCCATGAAAATTACCTACGGGTGTTTGAATGGGATTTTTATGCCAGCCAGCATTACTATTACCGCCACATTCTATAAAGCAGATTCTAGATATTTTCGGGTATTGCAATAAGCTTTCAATGGAAAATTCAAGAGCATGGGTGACTAAGCCGTGGATAGTTAAGCGATGGGTTGCAGGGTCTATCTGAGGTACGCCATTATGATGACGTTCAAAGTGAAGCCCAGAAGGTGTTATGATACCATCAAGGTCTTGTAGCGGGGTCCACGAAACGCCATTTCCAAGGGCATGACTATTAGCCATCGTCCAGCGAATAGTTTTTTTTTCGAAAGGAGATGGGTGTCCGTAATTAGAAAATCCGATACCGGGTTCAGACATCCATTGTGTGCGTTCTTGTTTAAGAACTGTTTGAGCAGATAAAGAAGCAGGAACAGTGGCGGCGACAGAAAAGACTAGGCCTTTCTTAAGAAAACAACGCCGGTCAATAAGTCCCCCAGCGATGTGTTTAAATTTCATAGTTGTGAAATTGTATGATGCTCTGGCCCTTTTTCATATTGACAGTAAATTATAGAGATAAATTAATGATAATACAGGTATTGAGTTTTGGACTAGAATAATTAAGTATTTGTTGAATTACTTTCCTTAGATAAGGTCACTTGATTAGCGTAATAATTTAATTTTAAGAGTATATTTGATGGGATTCCTAATTAAATATGTAGTGAGCAATCGTCATCAAGCTATTTTAGTTATGGCGGTTTTCGGTGCGGTTTCAATTTTCTTTGTACCATTTGCCATTATTAGTGCCGCTGTAGGCGCACTGGTAACACTTAGAAAAAACCCACAAGAAGGGGTTATCGTTTTTGTTGTTTCAGCAATCATTATTTTATTTGCACAATCTTTTGTTATACCAAGAGTTGGTTTGGAAATACCCATTGCGTTGTTTATATATTTGCCTGTTTGGTTGAGTGCACTGGTGTTATATCGTCTTGCTTCACAGGGTGATGCACTGGTTGTGATTTCTGCAAGTTGCACGCTAGTCGCCATGAGCGTTCAACTTTTTACGGGGGATGCTGTGCTATGGTGGGAGCAGTGGTTGGAATTAGCGACGCACAGCATTCAAGGTGCAACGATTGATAGTTTTGAGGCGGATGGTAGTCTTTTTCTGATTAATGGTCTAGTGGCGGTTATGTTAGGCCTGACGTCGATGATGGCATTGCTATTAGCGCGTTATTTACAATCCTACCAATTTAATCCAGGAGGCTTTCAGGACGAGTTTTATAATTTATCTATTCCACGCTCTGCCTTTATGGGAGGCATCGTGATGCTTTTAATGGGTTATCTGATTAGTGAATTTTTGGTTTATGACTTGTTAGCTATTTTGACTATGATGTATGCATTTCAAGGTTTAGCTATTTTCCATTTTAATGTGGCGAAGAAGGGCCATAGCCATGGTTTTTTGGTCCCCGTTTATTTATTACTGATGATCTTTCCACAGCATATGTTTACCGGGTTAGCAATGTTAGGCTTATTAGATATTATTATGAATTTTCGCCAAGAATCAAAAGCGCCTCCTAGAAGGTAATAAAAAGATGATCCCAGTTAAAAATAACATCCCACTACATACGCGGCCTTATATCACGTGGGCTTTAATATTTAGTAATACGGCGATCTTTACTGTGATGTTTGTTTTGCCCGTTCATGTTAATAATTATGTCTTTTATCTTTATGGCATGGTGGCAGCACGCTATAGTTTTCCTGAGTGGGCATTGAAATCAGGTTTTCCAGATGACAGTTATTTTTCATTTTTTTCGAGTATGTTTTTACACGGAGATGTGGTTCATCTGTTAATTAATTTAGTGTTCTTATGGATTTTTGCAGGGAATATTGAAGAACGAATGGGGCGATTTCGGTTTTCTTTTTTTTATGTTTTATGCGGTCTAGTTGCAGCTTTTATGCAATATTATTTTAATCCATCGTCAACCTTACCGATGGTGGGTGCTTCGGGTGCAATCGCCGGAATATTAGGGGCATTTTTTTTGTTATACCCTTATGCCCGAATTAAACTTTGGGTGCCATTGTTTTTTCTACCTATTTTCTTTGAAATACCCGCTATCGCATTTTTAGGGCTTTGGGTGATGTATCAAATTTATGAGGCGACATTTGGATTGGTGACTCAAGAGCCAACGCTCTCAACGGTGGCATGGTGGACCCACTTAGGTGGTTTTATAGCAGGTTTGCTTCTGCACACTTTTTTCTTAAAGAAAGAACCGCCCGCTTTTGTATCCGAGGAATAAAAAATCAACCAGTTAAATTTTGCTGTAGTATAATCATCAACCTTAAGTGTTGTGGAACGATTTATCTTGTTTCATCTCGATTGTTAATTGATTTAAGAAAATTTCTTTTTAGGATTCATTGTTATGAAGAATGTTAATGTTGCGCTAGTAAGACTATTGCAATTTGTAATTTTTGTTGTTTTTACTTTTGTCGTGCTAGTTTATTTTAGTGCGTTGCTTATTTTACCGCTTGATTTTGCGATTTTATTTATAAAATTATTAGGTGTTTTTGGTCTCAATGGAATGATCAGTGCAGCAATTGCTGTTCCATTGGCGGGTTTTTTAGGTTGGTTAGTATACAAAACACCAGGTCTAGGTAAGTTGTTGATTAGTATCGGTATGGATCTAGTAACGGCCGGTAAAGAACGTGTTAAAGATTTTGATAAAATAGTCGAAACTGTTAAATCAGCTTAGTTATTAAAGTATTTCTTTAAGAACAATCCAGTATGGGATTGTTCTACTTCACTAACGTCATGGGGTGTGCCTTCAGCGATAATAAGACCGCCACCATCGCCGCCTTCAGGCCCTAAATCGATAATCCAGTCGGCAGTTTTTATCACGTCAAGATTGTGTTCAATAACAATTATAGTGTTGCCATGGTCTCTAAGGGTATGCAAGACCGTCAGCAACTGCTTGATGTCATGGAAGTGTAGTCCGGTTGTTGGTTCGTCCAGAATATACAGTGTTTTACCGGTATCACGCTTAGACAGTTCTTTGGCTAATTTGATGCGTTGTGCTTCACCACCACTCAAGGTGACCGCTTTTTGGCCTAAGGTTAAGTAACTTAAACCAACCTCTATTAAAGTTTGTAATTTTTTATTTAGCACAGGGACAGGACGGAAGAAATCTAAGGCATCTTCTACGGTCATATCAAGCACTTCGTTAATTGTTTTGCCTTTATAACGAACCTCAAGCGTTTCACGGTTGTAGCGTTTGCCTTGGCAAATATCGCAATGGACATAGACGTCAGGTAAGAAATGCATTTCAACCTTTATGACCCCATCGCCTTTACACGCTTCACAACGTCCACCTTTTACATTAAAGCTAAATCGACCGGGAGAATAGCCACGAGAGCGAGACTCAGGGGTTGCAGCAAATAATTCACGGATTGGGGTGAATAAACCGGTATAAGTCGCTGGGTTTGAGCGTGGTGTGCGGCCGATAGCGCTTTGGTTGATATCGACGACCTTATCAATTAATTTAAGGCCAAGCACTTGGTCACAGGCTGCAGGAAGAGCACTGGCGTTATTGAGTGTGCGAGCAACATGGCGATACAGCGTATCATTAATGAGTGTTGATTTTCCGGATCCTGACACACCGGTAATACAGGTGAATAAACCGAGCGGAAATGAAACAGTGATATTTTTTAGGTTGTTACCGCGCGCATTCTTAATGGTGATTTGTTGGTCATCTGTGGGCCAATGAAGTTTTTTAGGGATGGTGATTTTTTGTTTCCCTGACAGATACATGCCGGTTAACGATGCCGGGTTTTTCATAATGGCTTTAAGCGAGCCTTGTGCCACAATTTCACCGCCATGAATACCTGCCGCAGGGCCAATATCAATAAGGTGTTGGGCGGCTCTTATGGCATCTTCATCATGCTCAACGACAATAACGGTATTACCCATATCGCGAAGATGGATCAAGGTATTAAGTAACCGTTGATTGTCACGTTGGTGAAGACCTATTGAAGGTTCGTCAAGAACATACATGACACCTACTAAACCGGCTCCAATTTGGCTGGCTAAACGTATCCGTTGAGCTTCGCCGCCAGATAAAGTATTAGCACTACGGTTTAAGGAAAGATAATTTAAACCAACGTTCACCAAAAACTCTAATCGATCTTGAATTTCAAGAACAATTTTTTCTGCAACCTTAGCTTTTTTGCCCGATAGGTTGAGCGTTTGAAAAAATGTTGATAAGTCTTGAATGGATAGGGCGGTTAATTCGGGTAACGGATGGTTGTTAATAAAGACATTTCGGGCCGATTCGTTTAAGCGTGATCCGTTGCAACTAGGACAAGGTTTATTGGCTAAATATTTAGCCAGGTCATCACGGACGGTAGAGGAATCGGTTTCCAAGTAACGTCGTTCCATATTGGCAATAACCCCTTCAAATGAATGACGTTTGCGTCTTATTGTTCCCCGCGCGGTAATAAAGTGAAAGTCTATTGCTTCGCGTCCACTACCAAATAAAAGGATGTCTTGATGTTCTTTACTGAGTGAATTGAAGGGAGTATCGGTATCGAATTGATAATGTTCAGCTAGCGAAGAAATTAACTGAAAATAATAACCATTGCGTCGGTCCCAACCTCTGATAGCACCACCAGCCAAAGTCAATTCTGAGTTGTGAACAACAAGGGCAGGGTCAAAGTATTGTTTTATGCCAAGGCCATCGCAGGTAGAGCAAGCGCCTTTGGGATTGTTAAAGGAAAAAATTCGCGGTTCTAATTCAGCAAGACTATAGCCACAGATTTTGCAGGCATAGTGTTCAGAAAATAAGAGCTCGATAGACTTGTCATCCATCGAAGCTGCAATAGCGGTTCCATCAGCGATGCGTAAAGCCGTTTCAAATGATTCGGCTAGACGCAGTGCGATGTCGTCCCGAATTTTAAAACGGTCAACAATCACTTCAATGGTATGTTTTTTATTACTATCGAGTGTAGGGACTTCATCTAAGTCATGAATTTCGCCATTAATGCGTGCTCGGATAAATCCTTGTGATTTAAGGTCATAAAAGAGTTGAACATGTTCGCCTTTACGCTCATTGACAACGGGTGCTAATAGCATCCAGCGTTGTCCGTCTTCATGGCTGAGTACTTTGTCGACCATTTGACTGATGATTTGTGCCTCGAGTGAGGTGCTGTGTTCAGGGCATTGAGGTGTCCCTGCACGGGCATACAATAACCGTAAATAATCATAGATTTCGGTAATCGTTCCAACTGTTGAGCGGGGATTATGTGATGTAGATTTTTGTTCAATTGAAATGGCTGGCGATAGGCCTTCAATATGGTCAACGTCGGGTTTTTCCATTAATGAGAGAAACTGACGTGCATAAGCCGATAAGGACTCAACATAACGTCGTTGACCTTCAGCATAAAGCGTATCAAAGGCTAAGGAAGATTTTCCAGACCCTGAAATACCAGTGATCACGATCAACGAATCTCGGGGTAAGTCCAGATCAATATTCTTAAGATTATGTGTTCTTGCGCCACGAATACGAATTGTATTCATTCTATAATTCCGACAAGTAAGATAACCTGATAATATACGTGTTTTTGTATTACTTACGCAAAGGAGATTTTTGTTTTGGCTGTAATTCAGGATATTAGTAGTCCACTTACACCGTTTGAACGACGCGCTAGTATTTCATTGGCATCTATTTATGCGTTGAGAATGTTCGGTTTATTTATGATCCTGCCTGTTTTAACGTTATTTTCAGATTTCTATGAAGGCTCTACACCTTTGTTAATCGGATTGGCCATGAGTATTTATGGCTTAACCCAAGCATTATTTCAGATTCCTTTTGGTTTATTGTCTGACCGGTTTGGCCGCAAAAAGATGATTGTCCTGGGCTTGTTGCTTTTTATTACCGGTAGTGTGGTTGCGGCGTTATCAACTTCAATATACGGCGTGCTTATAGGGCGTGCCCTACAGGGCTGTGGTGCTATTGCTGCGGTGGTAATGGCGCTGGCTGCTGATTTAACCCAAGAGGTTCACCGCACTAAAATTATGGCGATGATTGGTGTGAGTATTGGTTTGTCTTTTGCCGTTGCAATGGTCGCAGGGCCTATTCTTGCCGATTTTGCGGGGATACAATCAATTTTTTGGGTCACCACTGTGCTGGCGGTTATTGCCTTGTTACTGGTGTTATATGTGGTTCCAAATCCGCTGGAATTAAAAGTCCACCCTGATGCTGAGTCTATGCCGAGTCAATTTAAAGATGTCTTATTAAATTTTGATTTATTGCGTCTTGATTTTGGTATTTTCATTTTACATCTTGTGTTGATGGCAAGTTTTGTCATTATTCCTTTGCAACTTAGAGCAACAGGGCTTGATCAAAGTTTGCATTGGCAGGTTTATTTGCCGATATTGGTGGGGTCTATGGCTATTGTGATACCGTTTGTTATTCTGGCTGAGAAGAAACATAAGATGAAATCGGTTTTTTTAGGTGCGATTGCAGCCCTATGTCTTGCCTTTATTGGGTTTGCCTTTTTTTATGGCAGCCTTACCGGCGTTATAGTTTTTTTAGCATTGTTTTTTTGTGGCTTTAATTTATTGGAAGCGACATTACCGTCGTTGATCTCTAAAACAGCGCCGGGTGATATGAAAGGTACCGCGATGGGTGTTTATTCAACATCGCAGTTTTTAGGTGCTTTTTTAGGAGGTACTTTAGGCGGCTGGTGTTATGGGCAATGGGGAGTGGTTGCGGTTTTTATAATTTGTATTATAGCGACGTTACTATGGCTAGTAGTGGCGATGAAAATGCGTACGCCCTGCTATTTGGCTAATTTAATTGTTTCATTAGAAGGTCTTGCCTCGGAGCAACCTCATAAACTGAACGAAAAGCTTGTAAGCGTTACCGGCGTTGCGGAAGCCCGTGTGCATGTTGAAGAGAAATTAGCTTATTTGAAGGTCGATAATTCAATATTAGACCGTAAGGCACTGCAAGATTTTTTAACCCGCAATCAGTCGGTATGATTTGTTATCATGATGACTAAGTTTAATGATAAATAATGAACCTTAACTTTTGGAGAAAACCATGCTGAATAAAGTTACTTTAATTGGTAATTTAGGACAAGATCCTGATGTTCGTACCAGTCCTAATGGCACAAAAATAGTAAGAATAAGTTTGGCAACTACGCGGCGTTGGACTGATCGCCAAACCCAAGAACGTAGAGACCATACTGAATGGCATCGGGTTGTTTTCTTTAATCGTACAGCGGAAGTTGTTGAACAATATTTAAGAAAGGGCAGTCAAGTTTATATTGAAGGCCGGATACAAACACAGAAGTACCAAGGTAAAGACGGCCAAGACCGGTATTCAACGGAGATTATTGCCGAACAAATGCAAATGTTAGGTAGCCGTAGTGGAGGGTCTTCTAACTTTTCTGATAACGCGCAATCATCTGCCCCTGCAGCATCACCATCAGCGCCCGGTGCTTTTCAAGGGCCTGACGATTTTGACGACGATATCCCTTTCTAGGTCGTTATAACAGGTAACTATTTTAATAAGCAGTGGCACTTACAACAACGCAACGTAAAATTCTTGTTGCACTTTCCGACGGTCAGTTTCATTCAGGTTCTGATTTGTCGGAGGCTTTAGGGATTAGCCGTTCGGCTATTTGCAAACAAATCAATGGATTCGATGGTCTGGGCCTCAAGTACTCGGCCATATCTGGGAAAGGGTATCGCCTGCTTCAGTCCATTGAATTACTAGATGAAGCGACCATTAGAGGGCATTTAAATCCTCTGTCTGTAAATTATATTTCTTCTATTCATTGTCTAGATGTCATTGATTCGACAAATAATTATTTATTAACGCAGGGCCAAGTACAACCGGCACTAAGCCAAATTTGCTTAGCTGAATTTCAGAGTGCTGGCCGAGGCCGTCGGGGTAAGCAATGGGTTTCTCCTTTTGGACAAAATGTTTATTTGTCTTTATCGTGGCAATATTTTTGTGGTGTTACTGCTTTGGCAGGATTGAGCTTGGGTATTGGGGTTTGTCTTGTGCGCGTCATTAGAGCCTTGTCGGGTGTTGAGGTCGGTTTAAAGTGGCCGAACGATATCTTTTGGCAAGGTAAAAAATTGGGTGGAATTCTCGTTGAATTATCAGGCGATATGGAAGGGCCTTGTGCTGTTGTGGTTGGATTAGGTTTGAATCGAGCCTTATCAGACGATGAGGGCGCTACCATTGACCAAGAGTGGGTCGACTTGCAGCGTATTTTAGGGGAGAAAAATGTACCCCGAAATAAACTCATTGCCGAACTTATTAATGAACTCATTCCGTTTATGGAGGCCTTTGAACAAGAGGGTATAGCGGCTGTAATTAATGAGTGGCGTCGTTATGATTGCTTAGTTGGGCAAACGGCTAAGTTACTGTTAGGCCACAATGTTATTAGCGGTACTGTTTCAGGGGTTGATGATCAAGGTCATCTCTTATTGACTCAGGCCAATGGGGAAACACAGGTTTATAATTCTGGTGAAATAAGTGTTGATCTCGCATGACTACATTATTAATTGATGTCGGTAATAGTCAGCTTAAATGGGTGTTGAGCTATCAACAGGAGACGCTGTCACACCAACGGCTCTCTAAGACAGAATATTATCTCGAGGCGCTTGCTTCAACATGGCAAGAATTTGAGGTTGTCAATACGGTGGTTATCTCCAATGTGACAGGTTTTAAGGTCACTCAAGCGCTGATCGAAGTGTGTCAACGGCTCTGGCCTAAAGTGCACTGTGTAACAGCGTGTGCAGAGGCAACGTGTTGTGGGGTAACCAATAGTTACCTACACCCTGAAAAACTCGGTGTGGATCGCTGGTTAGTCCTTATTGCGAGTTGGACACAGTCTTTAAAACCGCTTGTGGTGGTCGATTGTGGTACGGCCATAACGGTCGATGCGCTGAACCGAAAAGGACAACACTTAGGGGGGGTGATTATCCCAGGATTTTCATTAATGCAGCGTAGTCTTTCGGAAAACACCTTTGCGTTATCGAAGGGCGATGCACTGTTTAAACCGACCTTGGGTAATGCAACCGAAGCGGCCATAGCGAACGGTTCTGTGTTGGCGGCGGCTGGATTAGTAGAAAAGGTCATTCATGATCTTGAGCAGACAGAAGGAGAATCGTTTCAACTGATTCTAACCGGAGGCGATGCGCTTCGGCTAGAACAAGCGCTAGATTTTTCTTGTGTGGTTGATGCTGAATTAATCTTTAAAGGCCTGCAGCGCTATTTAGAGACACACCGGTGAGGCGGGTTGGCTTGAGTATTATTGCCACGAAATAAAATCTGATTTATGGCCTTCAATAAAAATATGGTCAGCATTTTTTTGTTCGTTTTTAACAGACACTAACAAGTGCCAAGTGGCGTCTATTTGTAACGCGTTAACCACCTCGCCAATACTCTGGTCATTGTCAGAGTCTACCTTAAATAATTTTAAGCCCGGGGTTATCGCAATATTAGCGCTCAGGGTAGCATGATGCATGGACGCTTTTGCTTTGCCCTTATAGTGCGTACGGGCAATAATTTCCTGTCCGGTATAACAGCCTTTTTTAAAACTGATTGCCCCTAAGGTATCTAGGTTAATGGATTGCGGTATCCAGGTTTCACGAGTTGCAGGGGTTATATTAGGTAACCCTGCAAGGGTATCTAAGAATTTCCAAGCAAGAGAAGGGTAAAAGTTACGGTCTGTGGTACCGATTTGTTCAAATAATGCTTGTGCACGGTCAAGTGAACCGATAAAAATAAACCGCAGTGTTGCAGTGCTGGGCAGTTTAACGATAGCGGCGTTGTCGTTAAAGACTGTGGTTTGGTAATCGTTAGCTGGTAGATAGGGTGCGACGCGGTTATCAGTAAAGCCAAATAAGCCAATTTCTTGTGGGGTGATTTGGATTTTTACATCGGCTCGTAGGACATATATTTTGAGACGCTTACAGATACTTTCAGCTAAATCAGCCGGTAAGATTAATTGAAATTCGTCGCCCTGTTTAACTAATAAAAAAGTGCTGATGACGCGTCCTTTAACAGAACAAAAAGACCCCAGTAAAGATAAATTGTCAGAGGCATCGGAAACGTTACAGGTGCTTTGCCCTTGTAATAATGCACTTGCATCTTGGCCCGATAGTGTTAGCACGGCAAGGTGGTCAAGGCAATACACCGCAGGGGATATGCTTGAAGTGGGGGGGGCTGAGCGATTAAAACCTAAAGTAGAAAGAAAAAGGCTTGAATGGTCGTACATTTTTTATAACCTACGCTTTAAGGAGGGGGCTATTATACCAATATTGTAAAGTGAACTCTCAACATGTAGCGAGGATTAGCGAGCCATGACCGATAATACCAAACAATCTCCAAAATCCACTCCACCCCCAAGCGTAGACCAACAACCGGTTGCCCTGAAGAAAGAAGGGGATAACCATAAAACACCAACTGATCCTACACGTTTTGGCGATTGGGAAAAAAACGGCCGCTGTATAGATTTTTAATGTTTACGCATCGATCAGACACTTATTTCTTTCAGGTTAAATTTTACCCATCACGAATCCTGTTCTACGCGGTTATTGTGCTCCATGCTTTGGCGCTTATGGTCTGTTTTTTAACCGGGGTAGCATTGATAATTAAGGGTTTGATTTTTATGATGGTCTTGGTGAGTTTGACTCGCAAATATTACACGTTTAAACCACAGCAATGGGCTCAATTAAAATATAGTGATGAGCAAGGGTGGTGCTATGCGCAAGAGGAGCAGCCATTAACACCCATAACCATCTTGCCTTCAACGGTGATCACTACTCGATGGGTAATTATTCATGCGTTAAATGAAAATAAGCAATGGCAAGCCATTATTATTGGCTACGATTCATTAGTGGATGATTATTTCAGGCAATTACGGGTTAACTTGAAAATATTCAATTAACCTAAACGGTACTATTTTATGCCTTACCGGTATGAATTTCGCATATAATAGCAAACAGTAATTATTTGACCCAAAGCAGCTCGGTATAGCCTATAGGGAGCTGAAATATCTTATAGATTCTAATTTAACTATCTCATTGTTTAGAGGATTTTATGGCGCTTTTTTGCGGAATTGTCGGTTTGCCGAATGTTGGTAAATCAACATTGTTTAATGCCCTAACCGAAGCAGTTATTGCTGCGGAAAACTACCCCTTTTGTACTATCGATCCCAATGTGGGTGTGGTAACGGTTCCAGATCAACGGTTAGATAAATTATCTGCAATTGTGAAACCTCAAAAAGTTATTCCTACGACTATTGAATTTGTAGATATCGCGGGTTTAGTTGAAGGGGCTTCAAAAGGTGAGGGGCTTGGCAATAAGTTCTTAGGTAATATTAGAGAAACCGATGCAATTGCGCATGTAGTGCGTTGCTTTGAAGATGAGAATGTTGTGCATGTGGCCGGTAAAATAGACCCAATATCCGATATTGAGGTAATCAATACCGAATTAGCCTTAGCCGATATGGCCAGTATCGAAAAAGCTATTGTCCGTGCTGCGAAAGCTTCAAAGTCTGGCAACAAAGAAGAGAAAGCGAAAAAAGAATTTTTTGAACGGGTTTTTGCACATTTAGACCAAGGTGAAAGCGTTCGTACTATGAACTTAACTGACGATCAGCAGTTAATGCTCTGCGATTTTCAGTTGCTCACCATTAAACCGACAATGTATATTGCCAATGTGCAAGAAGATGGTTTTGAAAATAATCATCTGTTAGATCAGGTTCGTGCCTTGGCTGAAAAGGAAAATTCGATTGTGGTTCCGGTTTGTGCGGCGTTGGAAGCTGAAATTGCACAATTAGACGCGGATGAGAAGCAAGAATTTATGGACGATCTAGGTTTAGAAGAGCCGGGTTTGAACCGTGTGGTTAAAGCAGGCTACCAGTTATTAAATCTATACACCTATTTTACCGCAGGCGTTCAAGAAGTACGTGCCTGGACTATTCCCGTTGGGGCGTTAGCGCCACAGGCTGCAGGGGTAATTCATACCGATTTTGAAAAAGGGTTTATTCGCGCAGAAGTAGTCTCTTATCAAGATTTTATTGAACAACAGGGTGAGCAAGGCGCTAAAGACGCAGGTAAATGGCGTTTAGAAGGCAAAGACTATGTTGTTGCCGACGGTGATGTGGTGCATTTTAGGTTCAATGTTTGACAATAACCCACAGGCAAATTATAATTTGCGGCTCAGTAAATCTAATTAATGGCGATGTAGCTCAGTCCGGTTAGAGCGCAGGATTCATAACCCTGAGGTCGGTGGTTCGATCCCACCTATCGCCACCACAAACCCTTATAAATCAATAACTTATAGCAAATAAAACAAGCGCTAAATTGAGTTATTTATTTTTGTCACAAATTTGTCACACAACAGAGCTCAATTCAGCACACTTTAACAGGAGCGGTATAACCTGCCTCAGCGACAGCTTTTAAAATAGGATCGCTTAATTTAAGTTTTGAAAATGACATAAAAAGTCTCGGGTATATGAAGAAACAACAGGCTGTACTAGTAGACTCTACGGGTAAATCTTCTACGATGATTCACATTTTGAGAGCTTGCTGTTCCTTCCAGGCAAACCAGCGCTGTGGTGAAACAATATTCATCAGACGATCTATAGGGGACATGATTAGCAGGTTATAATAGCCAAGTAGTTTTCCTTGCCATGTATGATTATTACAGCGAAGAGAGACTGAATAGCCAGACTCATTATAGACAATGTGATGCCAGTAACCACATGGTATATATAATGT
>JASMBU010000011.1 GCA_030753675.1 Methylococcales bacterium | reverse complement strand
TGTTGCTTGATTTTGCCATTTATTTACAACATATTGCCAGTCATAAATGGCATTGGCTCTGGCGCTTTCATTGCGTTCACCATTCTGATCTAGAAATTGATGCCAGCACGGCTGTGCGCTTTCACCCTGGAGAAATTATAATCTCCATGATTTACAAAAGTCTGTGCATCTTTCTGATTGGCCCAAGCGCCTTGACGGTCTTCATATTTGAAATCATTCTTAACGGTTGCGCTCTGTTTAACCACAGCAATATTGCTATCCCTGGTAGCATTGAATCTGGTTTACGCCGGGTACTTATTACCCCTGACTTACACCGTATTCATCACTCTCTCAGACGCATAGAAGCAGACAGTAATTATGGCTTTTCTATTTGTTGCTGGGACAAGTTATGCCGAACCTACACAACGACCACAGCCACACGCCTCTTAGCGCAACTGCCCCTTGGACTCCCTGATTTTAGAACGCCTAAAAAACTAGGCTGGGGCCATTTATTAGCGTTGCCCTTTAGACGACAGCAGCCCCGTGATTATCGTAGTGATTAAAGCCAGTGCACCTTGGTTTTTTGTCACAAATTGCTTGGCCTGTTTCACCATCTGCTGGCGTTTTTCTGCATCATTAATCAAACGATACAGTTGTTGCTCAACAGCTGTTTCATCGGAACACTGACAAGCGCCCTCAACCGCTAACAGACCTCGGGTAATTTCCTTAAAATTCATCATATATGGCCCAAACATTATCGGCACGCCAACGGCTGCAGCCTCTAAAGCATTTTGGCCACCGTGCGGCACTAAACTCCCGCCAACGAAAGCAATATCTGCCCCGGCATAAATCATCCTTAATTCACCCATCGTGTCAGCGACATAAACATCTGTACGTTGATCACAGAGTTGCCCACTCGAACGCATGATTGTCTTAAGCTTATACTTTTGTGCTAAGGCTGTCACAGCCTGAAATCGTTCCGGATGACGCGGGACCAGAACTAACAATAAATTAGGGTGCTGCTTTTTAACACGTTGATAGATTTTAAGTAAAGTCTCTTCCTCTCCATTGTGCGTACTGGCCGCTAAAAAAACAAAACGATTGGCAAAAGTCACTTCTTTCAACAATTCACCTTCCAAAAGAATCGTTACTGAAATCGTTAAATCAAATTTAATATTGCCGACTGTCTGGACTTGATCGGCACTCGCACCTATTTGTTTAAACCGAGTACTGTCTTGTTCCGATTGTGTTGCAATCACAGAAACATTCGACAACGTCCTGTTAACTAACGATCGTATTTTTCGATAATCCGCTACCGAAGAATCACTTAATCGACCATTAATAATAGCCAATGGAATATTATTTTTACCGCACCCCGCATATAAATTAGGCCAAATCTCTGTTTCAACAATAACCCCTATTTGCGGTTTAAAATGTTTGATAAAACGATTGACCACATTCGGTAAATCATACGGTAAATAAACGTGTTCAACGCGCCCCTTAAACAAGGCTGTCACCCGAGCTGAGCCTGTCGGTGTTGTGGTGGTTATTAAAATATTTTCTTGATTAGGTTGATCTAGAAAATGATGCACCAACGGTGCAACGGCTTCCACTTCACCCACGGAAACAGCATGAAACCACAACACGGATGTTGGCGCACTAGCGTGGTAAAAACCCAAACGCTCATGCCAACGGCGCCGATAATCAGGGGCCTTAAAACTACGCCAATATAACCGCAACAATATAAATGGCACCGCTAACGTGAATAAAAAAGTATATAAAATATGCATCTTAGACACTCTGCTCAATAGATGAGATCAAAACCCGGCTCAACACATATGACTTCTGATTCATCATAAATCTTCAGGCTTATTCTTAGTTGGCATAATGGCGTAATAAATTAACATTATCAGAAAAAATCCCGCTATGCCGAGAAAAACTTCCGCTATCGGGAGTCCAACAACCAACCAAATAAAAGTTTTTTCCCCCTTGTTTTGTTGCGCATTAACACGCAACATATAAAGCCCACGCGCCGTAAAAACTTGACTCAATTGCGCCTGCGATGCTGTCGATCGGTTTGCTACTGTTTCATTTAAAATAATTCCCGCTAAAGCATCCGTAAAAGATAATAATTGCAACTGCACAGGTACTGCAGCCCCGGACTTATCAGTCACTGAAAAGACCACGCCTCCTAAGCGTGGATAAAAATGGCAAAAATGGCGATTCTGGGTAGCCTCATCGTTCAGATGCGCATTTAAATAAAAAATCGTTTCGGTCAATTTAAAAGAACAATGCGGATCAGGCTCTCCAGGCCCATTGCCATGCGCAAAGACAGCACCTGGCCCGAATACGATCACTACGCTTATCACTCTAAATAATTTTGAAAAAATAATAAATCCACCTTGTAAAAGTAGTGACTGCGATTAACTCTGATTGTTTGATTTACAGCAAGTCATTAACCACACAGACTATTTAGTTAATTTGTTCATTAACTCTAATTGTGCGCTGCGCGGTTTAGAAGCATCAACCGGTACGGCTTGTTGATAACGCCCATCATTTTGTAATAACCACGCTTGAGTATCATCATTCAAATAACAATCTAGATCTTTTAAGACCCTATCGTGCAGCACTTTACTGGTAATCGGAAAACTAATCTCAACACGGCTAAACATATTACGTACCATAAAATCGGCACTGGAAGCCAACACCTCATACTCGCCTTTATTTCTAAACGCATAAACCCGTGTATGTTCTAAAAATCGGCCGATAATTGAGCGCACTTCAATATTATCTGAAATACCCGGAACACCCGGTTTTAAACAACATACCCCACGAACAATGAGCTGAACTTTCACACCCGCCTGAGAAGCTTTATAGAGTGCCTGAATCACCTTCTCTTCAACCAATGAATTGACCTTAAAAATGATGTGCCCTTTACGGCCTGATTCAGCATAACCAATTTCCTTGTCGATCCGATCTAAAACCCCCTTATGCAGGGTAAAAGGCGATTGCAATAACTTATTTAATTTAGCTACTTTACCCAGGCTAGTCAGTTGAACAAACACTCGTTGAATATCTTCGCCTAATTTAGGGTCGCTGGTAAACAAACTGTAATCGGTATAAAGGCAAGCCGTTTGAGGATGATAATTACCCGTTCCCATATGCATATAATAGCGAAATGTTTTTTCCTCTCGTCGAAGTACCAAACACATTTTTGCATGTGTTTTATAGCCCACAACACCATAAACAACGTGCACCGCTTTTTTTTGTAACCGATTGGCTAAATCAATATTATCCTGCTCATCAAACCGCGCCCGTAATTCAATAACCACGGTGACTTCTTTACCCGTTCTAGCTGCATTCACTAAAGCCTCTACTATGGGTGATTTAGCACCGGTTCGGTATAGGGTTTGTTTGATCGCAACGACATCAGGATCTTTTGCGGCTTGTCGCAAAAACTCAACCACCGGTGCAAAAGAATCAAAGGGATGATGTAATAAAACATCATTCTTCCTGATTACATCGAAATAATTTTTTTTGATTGATAACTTAGCAGGAACCTTCGGGATATATTTTGGGAATTTTAAATCGGGGCGATCTATTAATTTATAAATCTGCTGCAATCTGACAATATTCACTGGGCCCTCGGCTAAGAACAACCGATCAGCCGTTAATTCAAAGCGCGCCATTAAGAAATCAACCGTTACCTCCGGACAATTAGTATCAATTTCAAGACGCACCTCATCACCATAATTACGCAGTGCCAACTCGCCCTTCATGGCATTCATTAAGTCATCGGTGGCTTCTTCATCAACAAAGAAATCACTGTTTCTGGTCACCCTAAACTGATGACAACCGACAACAGTCATCCCATGAAATAAATCATTAACAAACTCATGAATAATAGAGGTCAAGAAGACAAAGTCATACTCCCCACTATCAGTCTCATCTTTAGGGAGTTGAATAATCCGTGGCAATGACCGGGGCGCCTGTAAAATTGCGCGCTCACTATTTCTGCCAAAAGCATCTTTACCCGACAAGGAAATAATAAAATTCAAACTTTTATTTAATATCCGAGGAAAAGGGTGTGCAGAATCTAATCCGACTGGCGTGAGGATGGGACGTAAATGTTGGAAAAAATAGTCGGACAGCCATTGATGTTGTTTTTCTGACCAATCGACCCGTTTAAGAAAATTGATATTTTCACTGGCTAACTGTGGCAACAATACCTCATTTAAAACTCGGTATTGCTCTGCAACCATTTCATGCGCCCTTACTTTAATGAGCGCCAATTGTTGAGTAACCGTCAATCCCTCACTACTCATAATAGTTGAATCAACCTTAGCTAGTTGTAATAAACCCGCCACCCTAATCTCATAAAACTCATCTAAATTTGAGCATGAAATACACAAATAGTTTAGTCGCTCTAATAATGGAATTGAATCAAAGGTGGCCTGACTCAAAACGCGACTGGTAAACTCTAGAAGACTAATCTCCCGATTAAAATACAATAACGATTGATCTTCTTGTTGCTCACTCATGATTCATCAATTATATTTTGCCTGCTATAAAAACATGTCGATCGGTTACTTGTTCGACCGACAACTCCAGTCCTACCCTGTTCAATTGCTGACGTATTTCTGGAATAGAAAATGCCGCCAGTAACGAATTGTAAAAATCCGTTTGTAAAATCTCTGGTTCCCCAGAAGCATAGTCATAGACTAACTGTTTTGCCTCAGAAATGGAATCCGGTCTGATTAAATCCATAATAAAAACCATTCCTCCCGGGTTAACGACCTGTTTAAGGCTCTCCCATAGTGTATTAGGATTGTGTAAATGATGTAACAGGCTATTACTAAAAACTGCCTGATAGCGCGGCTTTGGAAAGTGTATTGCCGGCAATAACAACGAATAAAAGTTGACCCGTTGCTGTAAATGTAACGGCAACCTATGCGCTGCAAAATTCAACATGGTCTGAGAACCATCAACGGCATCAACAACACACTGTGGGAAGGTTTCTGCAAACCGCTGCGTTATATCCCCAGAACCACACCCTAACTCCAACACAATTTCAGACATTTGATCGGTGACAATCTGCTTCTGAATTAACGCTATAAAGTGGTTGTGTGCCTCAGAAAAATCCGCATTAGCATACGCTAACACCTGCGTTTCATCCTCCATCAACTCAGGTTCAGTGATGCGTTTCATATCGGCGCCCTTATCGATTGCAAGCCTCCGGTGTGTAAAGCAATAATATTCTGCCCCTTTTTAAAATGTCTTTGTTTCACCAAGTCATAAATCCCATAAAGCATTTTCCCAGTATAAGTTGGCTCAATCATAATACCTGTGGTCGCCATAAAAGTATCGACAAAGGCAAGCAACTGAGGCGAGGTTTTAGCAAATCCTCCAAAATGATAATCTAAATTCAATTGCCATGATTCTGGTGCGATTTGATGCGGTAATAACGCTGAAATTTCATGCTCAAGGTATGCCCCGCCTTTAAAGACAACAAAACCCAAAATAGAAAAACGACCCGTTCCTATTGAGGCAATACCGGCCAATGTCGTTCCCGTCCCGCAAGGAAGACAAAAATAATCACAGGACTCATTAATTTCCAAAACTAATTCAGCAACACCCCGCAGCGCCAAAGGATTGGCTCCCCCTTCACTAAGCCAGTATCCCGTACCATATTTCTCAGGCAGACCGTCATAATCTTTAATCTTCCGTAATTCTCGGTATTCAGTGCGAGAAATAAAATCCAGTTCCATCCCCCAATCAACAAGATCCTTGAGTGTCCTATTAAATTCAAGAGGCGGCTCACCCCGTATCAAGGCCTTTGTTGGTAACCCCAACTGTTTCCCCACAAAAGCTAAGGCATGTAAATGATTAGAATACTGGCCCCCCATACTGATTAACATGCACGCCTGTACGGATAAAGCATGTTCTACAATATATTTTAATTTACGCCATTTATTCCCTGAAATAATCGGGTGTAACCGGTCATCACGCTTCATCCACAAATGAACACCGGCGGTCTTTAAAAAAGGATCATTAACCTTTTCTAACGTTGATTTTTCTAACTGATTTTCGATGACTAAAAGTGATTTATCCAGCAATTCTGGTTCCTGCATCATCTATTTTCGCCATTCTAATCGCCCAACTGACATCCAAAGCCTGACGATTTTCGGCCACATCATGAACCCGAAATAACTTAACACCGGCCATAACCCCCAATGCCGTCGTTACCGCTGTCGCCACCGCTAACTCACTGGGTTCTGTCACCTGACACACCGAACCCATAAAACGCTTCCGACTCGCCCCTAACAACACGGGATAGCCTAAATCAACTAAAGCCCCTAAATGGGCCATTAATAACAGATTATCTTGCTTACGCTTACCAAAACCTATCCCAGGGTCAAGAATAATATTCTTGGTGGGAACCCCAGCTTGCTGCGCCGCTTCTGCTCGTTGTAGCAAGAAAGCAAACACCTCGTCGATAACATAACTATAGGACGGATTTTCTTGCATATTTTTAGGTTGGCCTTGCATATGCATTAAGATAATGGGCGTTTGATGCGCGACCGCACAGGCCAACATTGCTTTATCATCACGTGCCGCCGAAATATCATTAATAACCGTTGCACCGGCCTCAATCGCCGCTTCAGCGACTGTTGCTTGGGTAGTATCAATACTAATCAGAACGACCTTAGACAAGTTTTCCCTAATGGCTTTGATAATCGGAACTACGCGCTCAATTTGCACCTCAGGCGTCACTGACTCTGAACCAGGCCGAGTAGATTCACCTCCAATATCAATCCAATCAACCCCTTCTGTTATCATTTGTTCCGCATGCTCTAGGGCCTGATTTTTCGAACTATAACGCCCGCCATCAGAAAAACTATCGGGGGTAACATTCAAAATACCCATCAAAAGTGGCTTTTTAACCGCTGCTAAATTCAAAATTATTGCTCCCTTATCACTGCTGAATAGTCTGATTTTGCTATAATCAACACTCTTGTCAATATGTAACTGTTTTAATAGTTCCAAAAACAACATTCATTCCTTACTAACGCCCTATAACTCATCGCTAAAAAATCCACCATGCCCGAACATTTGTTATTTATAACTGGCAGACTGGCCGAAAAGCAACTGCATAAAATTCTGGCCCAAATGCAACCGGAATTCACCTATACCGTCCACTCCTTGGGTGTAAAAGTTGCAGCGTTTATCACCGCTGAAATGATTATCCGGCGTTTAACCGATACCTTTAATGCTGACCGCATCATTATACCCGGACGATGCCGGGGCGACCTGACTACACTCTCTAAAAAATTCAATATTCCTTTTGAACGCGGGCCCGAAGAACTCAAAGACTTACCGCTCTATTTCGGAAAGTCTTCGATCAAACACGATTTAAATCACTATACCTTACAAATTTTTGCTGAAATCGTTGATGCACCAAACAATTCTGTAGAAACCACATTGGCTCGTGCGGCCTATTACCGCCAACAAGGCGCTAATGTTATTGATATTGGCTGCTTACCCGACACGCCTTTCCCGCATTTAGAAACTGTCATTAAGGCACTCAAAGATGAAGACTATCAAGTCAGTATCGACTCCTTAGAACCTGATGATTTATTACGTGGCGGCCAAGCCGGTGCTGACTACATGCTGAGCCTGCATGAAGATACACTCTGGATCGCTGATGAGGTCAGTAGCACACCGATTTTAATTCCTAAAGAACACGGCAACCTAGACGGACTCTATCAAAGCATTCATACCCTGCAAGAAAAAAACCGAGACTTTATTGTTGACCCTATCCTTGACCCTATCCATTTTGGTTTTGCCGACTCACTCGTCAGATACCATCAGGTCAGACAACGACACCCTGATATTAATATGATGCTAGGCATCGGGAATTTAACAGAACTCACCCATGCCGATACCCTCGGCATCAATACCTTACTACTAGGTCTATGCTCTGAACTTAATATTGATGCTATTTTAACCACCGAAGTCAGTCAACATGCACATCGTGCTGTGAAAGAGGCCGACTACGCTCGTCGGATCATGCACGCAGCCAAACAAGCAGAGACCTTACCTAAACATATCGACAATAACTTAATAGCATTACACGAAACAGCCCCATTCCCCTATACTATTTCTGAAATAACAGAACTGGCTAATCAAATTACGGATCCAAGCTATCGCATTCAAATCAGCACAGAAGGTCTCCACATATACAACCGCGACGGCCTCCATTCGGCAACGGACCCTTTTGACCTGTATCCTAAACTCGATATCCAAAACGACAGCGGTCATGCTTTTTATTTAGGCGTAGAACTAGCAAGGGCTGAAATTGCTTGGCAATTAGGAAAACGTTTTAACCAAGATCAGCCCCTTGCCTGGGGATGTGCAACTGAGATTAACAGCCTAACCATTGATTTACATAACTTTAAACCTGCCGGAAGTACCTTAGAAAAGCCTAAAAAATCATGATTCAAGAAAGCATTGTCATTACACAAGACGCACAACAATCCGTTCATATTGCCCCTATGGGTATTCATGTGGTTCCTGAAGGTTTACTGATTTTGCCGTTTAAACCATCAACAACCCTGAGCAATTTAATCGCAACCAGGTCTGCAACCATTAATTATACAGACGATGTCAGAGTATTTGCCGGTTGCTTAACCGGCAGACGCGACTGGCCTGTCATTCCTTGCGCGCATATTCAAGGTCATTATCTCAAAAATGCATTAGCCCACGATGAAGTGGAATTAATCGACGTTGAAGAAGATGCACTACGTCCTAAATTATTGTGTAAGATAATCCATCGAGGTAATCACGCACCCTTTCTAGGCTTTAACCGTGCCCAATATGCTGTACTCGAGGCCGCTATACTGGTTAGCCGATTAACCATGCTATCAGCAGAAAAAATTAATGCTGAATTAGAATACCTAACTATTGGCTATGAAAAAGCCGCCGGTGTACGCGAACAAGAAGCCTGGGAATGGCTAATGACAGATATCACCCTTTTCCGAAAAAAAATCACTAAGGAAATTAAAAAATGACCGAAATGCTGGCCAGCGTCAATACAGTAGATGAAGCACTATGGGTATTAAATGCCGGCGTGGATATTATTGATCTTAAAGAACCTGCGAACGGCGCCTTAGGTGCTTTAGAGCCTGAAACCATTACCTCGATTGTCAAATACATTAATGGCAATCGCCCAGTTAGTGCCACCATTGGCGACTTACCCCTACACCCTGAAGCCATTACCTCGGCCGTTAATCGCATGGCTACGACCGGTGTTGACTACATCAAAATAGGGTTCTTTCCAGAGGGTGATCCACTAGCTACCCTACAAAGTTTAGTGCCCACCACACAACAAAATGTTCATCTTATCGCGGTATTTTTTGCCGACCATAACATAGATCTTTCTCTTCTTCCCGTACTTAAAAAATATGGATTTTACGGTGCGATGATCGATACTGCCGATAAAAAATCAGGATCACTTTGCCACATTAGCCGCGAAGAATTACTACGCTCCTTTATTAATGAATGCCAGCAACAACAATTATTCTGCGGTCTTGCCGGTTCTCTGTCGTTAACTGACATCCCTTATTTAACAACATTAAACCCAGATTACTTAGGGTTTAGAGGCGCTCTGTGTCATGCTCACCAACGCACTGAAAAACTCGACCCCTTTGCCTTCAAAGCCGTAAAAGAACAACTCGCTAAGAACTCATGAATAAAAACACAACGATCACCCAACAAATCCTAATTGCGATGGCAATAGGTCTTATTATCGGTAGCTTAATCAACACCTTTGCTGACGCTAACGAATGGATCAAATCATTTATTGTACAAGGCATTTTTCATGTTATCGGCTCAGGGTTTGTCAACGCCCTTAAAATGTTAGTTGTCCCGCTCGTAACTTTTTCACTGATTTGTGGCGTCTGCGGCATGGGAGATATTGCCTTATTAGGACGAGTTGGATTTAAAGCCTTTGGCTTATACCTAATGACCACAGGACTGGCTGTTTCTTTAGCACTGATTATGGCCATCTTGATCAATCCTGGCCAGGGGTTTCAACAAAACACAGCACTGCTCTCAGAATTCACCCCAAAACCGTCACCACCACTTACTGACGTGTTTATAAACATTATTCCCAGCAATCCAATACAAGCCTTTGCCGAAGGCAATATGTTGCAAATCATCTTTTTTGTTATTTTATTTTCTATTGCTATGCTGATGACTGGGGAAATTGGCAAACAGTTAGCAAAAGGCGCAGAGAAACTCAATGAAGTGATGATGCAAGTGGTCATGCTAATCATGCGATTTGCACCAATCGGTGTCTTCTGCCTAATGGGTAAAACCTTTGCTGAACAAGGGATAGGCTTAATCATACCTATGATTGGTTATTTTGTTGTTGTTGTGAGCTGCCTATTAATTCATAGCTTAGGTATTTATAGCGCCTTACTATTGCTATTTGCACGTGTTAACCCGTTGATATTCTTCAAAAAAATGCGTTCTGCACAAATTTTCGCCTTTAGTACAGCCAGCTCAAACGCCACCATTCCTGTCACCTTAAAAACCGTTGAGCAACAACTCGGTGTTAACCGTTCAACGGCAGCTTTTACCGTTCCACTCGGCGCTACGGTTAACATGGATGGCACTGCCATTATGCAAGGGGTTGCTACAGTTTTTATCGCCAACGTATACGGCATTGACCTTTCCCTAGTGCAATACCTAACCATTATTGCTATGTCTATTCTAGCATCCATTGGTACCGCCGGTGTCCCGGGTGTCGGACTGATCATGCTTGCTATGGTATTTAATCAAGTCGGCTTACCCGTCGAAGGCATAGGTCTTATCCTTGGTGTCGATCGACTTTTAGATATGGTTCGTACGGCCGTGAATGTTACTGGCGATGCTACTGTAACGGTTATTGTCGCGCGTGGCGAAGATGAAATTGATTTATCTATCTATAATGGAGCTGATACGCCAGAGTCTACTCTCCCTAAAGGCAACTAATAGCAAGATTAATCCGTGACTATTGTTGCCGGTAATCGGTAAACTAGTGCCTTTATTTTTATTCACTTAAAACCAAACATAACATGCGTACTTCCCAATTCCCTTTAAATACGGTTAAAGAAACTCCGGCAGATGCTGAGATTGCCAGCCATAAACTCATGATTCGTGCTGGGCTAATACGAAAATTAGCGGCAGGCCTTTATACTTGGCTTCCACTAGGCATCAGAGTCCTTCGTAAAGTTGAGCAAATCACTCGGGAAGAAATGGAAAAAGCCGGTGCCCTTGAAGTCCTTATGCCCGCCTTACAACCGGCCGAATTATGGCAAGAATCGGGGCGCTGGGAGCATTACGGCCCTGAACTTGCACGCCTACAAGACCGACACGGTCGAGATTTTTGCTTAGGTCCCACCCATGAAGAGATCATCACTGACCTTGCACGTAACGAAATAAAAAGTTACAAACAACTCCCTATCAGTTATTACCAGATTCAAACTAAATTTCGTGACGAAATCAGGCCCCGTTTTGGTATTATGCGCTCGCGCGAATTCATCATGAAAGATGCCTATTCTTTCCATCTAAGCGATGATTCGTTACAGGAAACCTACGACCTTATGTATCATGCATACAGTAATATCTTCACCCGTCTAGGTCTTAAATTTCGCGCCGTGCTAGCAGACTCCGGATCCATTGGTGGTAATCTTTCCCATGAATTTCATGTGTTAGCTGATTCAGGTGAAGATGCAATTGCCTTTTCTACTGAAAGTGATTTTGCCGCTAACGTGGAGTTAGCCGAAGCCATTGCCCCTTCATCAACACGCCCCACCCCAAAATTTTCAGAAATTAGCCTGATTAATACTCCCAATCAACAAACCATTGAAGAAATCAGTACTTTCTTTGAGATTTCTCCCAAAAAATGCCTAAAAACACTGATCGTCAAAGGTGATGACGACAGCTTAGTAGCCCTACTTTTACGCGGCGACCATGACCTCAATCCTATCAAAGCAGAAAAAATTGCTGGCATTGCCAGCCCATTCACCTTTGCCACAGCAGAAGAAATCAAACAGGCTACCGGCGCCGAGCCTGGCTCTATTGGCCCGCTTAACCTAAATATGCTCACCATTGCTGACCACAGTGTCACAGTCCTGTCAGACTTTGTTTGTGGCACTAATGAAACCGGAAAGCATTTTTGTCATGTCAATTGGGATCGCGACCTGCCACTACCTGAACAAATAGAAGATCTAAGAACCGTTGTTGAAGGTGACCCGAGTCCAGATGGACAAGGAACTTTAACATTAGCACGCGGCATTGAAGTCGGCCATATTTTCCAACTGGGCACTAAATACAGTGAAGCCATGAAAGCAAGTGTCAGCAATGAAGCGGGTAAAAACCAAGTCATGACCATGGGCTGTTATGGCATTGGTATTTCTCGTATTGTCGCTGCTGCTATCGAACAAGCTCACGACGACAAGGGCATACTGTGGTCTGAACAATTAGCACCATTCCAAGTGGCTTTATGCCCGATGAATATGCATAAATCAATCCGCCTTAAGGAAGCTGCCGAAAAACTTTATCACACGCTACTGGACGCCGGTATCGACGTGCTCTTTGATGATCGAAAAGTACGTGCCGGGTTTATGTTCTCTGATATGGAACTGATTGGTATTCCACACCGAATTGTAATTGGTGATAAGAGCCTAGATGCTAATCAGATTGAATATCGAGCCCGCACTGACTCAGAAAACCGTTTTATCGATTTGGATGAAATTGTTCCATTTCTGGTTTCTACATGTACCAAACCCAATTAAGCGGATGCAACACAAAACGTTAGGTAACACCCCACATTAAAGGGATAAATAATTAGGTTACTATTATCGCTGTTGGCGCCAGCGATAATATTCGTTTCCATCATCACAAAGCCAATTACTCTGGATATTATTGCCACCATTACTTTTAACGACTTAGCAATGATGTTCGACAATGAATTGATCCCAATTATCGTCAACCCGATCCCGGAACTACAATCGTAACAATCCAGCAATGGTGATAAAAAAATTAATGAAATAAAGCAAAACCACGATTATTCGCAACATAGGCTAACAACGATTTAAACCAATAAACCATAACGCTGTTTTAAGACTATCAACACAAGCATCTCTCTTATAGAAACACTTTTTATCTCTACTGTTTAGGTCTACACCTCTTGGTTACGGTTTCAAACCACCGTGTAATAACAGTTGTTCAACGCGCTGTAAGTCTTCCAAGGTATCAATACCAGCATCGGGCATTTGCGCAACCGCGCCTACCTTAATTGCCTCGCCTTGCCATAGAATACGTAACTGTTCCAAATTTTCGATGCCTTCAAGTGGTGAGCTATCCCACGCCATATAACGCCTCAAAAAACCAACCGAATACGCATAAAGACCAATATGCCTAAAAGATGATTCGGGTAATAACTCATTATCGTGGTGATTAGGGAATTTATCTCGATCCCAAGGAATTGGGGCACGACTAAAATAAAGGGCGTAGCCTCCTTTATTAAGGACCACTTTAACTGCATTGGGATTAAATAACTCTTCTACATGGGTTACAGGTGCGGCTAACGTGGCAACACTCGCCCTGGTTTGAGATGCCAATTGCTCCGCCACCAAACGAATATAATCCGGTGGAATCAAAGGCTCATCGCCTTGAAGATTGACAACAATAGTCTCATCACTCCAACCATAAGATTCTGCAACTTCAAACAGCCTTTCAGTGCCGCTATTATGATCTTCTCGGGTCATCATGACATCAACACCCCTTTGCGCCACACGGTCGATGATTCGCTGATCATCCGTTGCAACCACGACTTCTTCGGCCTTAGCTTTTAAAGCTTGCTCGCAAACATAACTGATCATTGGCTTTCCCGCAAGAAGCTGCAGCGGTTTACCTGGTAATCGCGTAGACCCATACCGCGCCGGAATAACAACCTTAAACTTTATGCCCATAAAAAAATCAGGACAACGCCTGATACTCTTCATCTGAAATAGTTCTGGCTGAATCTTCCAACATCACTGGAATACCATCCTGAATAGGAAAAGCTAAACGATCCGCTTTACAAATTAATTCTTGTGCTTCCTTATTATAACGCAAAGAACTTTTACACAACGGGCAGGCCAATATCTCAAGTAATTTACTGTCCATATTCCTTCCTTAAGAAAAAGGAATAAATTATACGCTATTTAAGACAAAATATTAGTACGTCTTGTCATCAGTAGACTCCTGCTGACACGGCTACTTACTATGAGCCTCCGTCAGTTCATACTAAATTTGTTTTTTTCGGTAAATTGTTGAAAGACTCACATCAAGAAGCGCCGCCGCCTTAGGAATATTGCCGTCACAAAACACAGTGACCGCTTCAATGGCTTTCTTTTCAACTAACCATAACGGAATCACACCCGAAGGCGAGCTTAGTTCAGCTATGTGATTTACTAATTGCACTTCGACGCCAGAAGAATTAAAGGAATTATGTTACCCTTGCAGTGCTTTGGGTAACATCGCCTCGGTGACTTCCTCGCCAATATTTAAAACTACCAAATTTCTAATCACATTCTGTAATTCACTGACATTACCCGGCCACGCATAATGCAATAATAATTGTCTAGCTACTTTTACAAATAAGCGCAAAGCAATACAACAAGACTCAAGAGTTATGAGTTTTTTTAGAAATTAAAGTTTGAAATACGCTAATAAAAGATTCACTAGGCTTCGCCACAACCGGCATATACCACATTGATTTGTGGGCAAAAGCATTGCACTTCACCGCATCTTTTTCTGTCATCAACACCGGACGTTGGTCAGTGAAATTTAAGTCTTCTACTTGAAAAGAATGATGGTCTGGGAAAGCATGTTGTTCTCCCTCAATACTGTACTTCGCCAACGTATTAAAAAAACGTTGTGGATGACCAATCCCTGCCACCAAGTGAAAACGTATACCGCTGAATTCTTTTAACGGCTTCTTTTCACCTGTGAGTAAGTTAATGGCATTACCTCCCACCAATTGCATGGTATGACTCTCATGCGAAGCCGAACCATTAATAATAACAGCATCAACCTGATCTAAACGACAACGTGGCTCCCGAAGAGGCCCTGCCGGCAAACAAAAACCATTGCCCAACCCTCGCCCACCATCAATTATCGCAATTTCAATGGTTCGCCCTAAACGATAATGCTGCAACCCATCATCAGACAAAATAATATCACAATGAAAATCAGTGATTAAAAGCTGTGCGTCTTCAACCCGAGAAGGACCCACCGCTATAGGGCAACTCACTTGCCGTGCAATAACAACAGGTTCATCACCCACCATTTCACAATCGCTGTAAGCGGTTACGACCTGCGGCCATGTTTTTGCCTGTCCACCGTAACCACGGCTAATGACCCCAGGATTAAAACCGCGTTGCTGAAGAAACTGCACCATCCAAATAATAAGTGGTGTTTTCCCCGTACCCCCCACGGTAATATTACCGACCACAATAACCGGAACGGGTAACACCTCAGTTTTCAAGAACTGGTGCTGATAGAGTAATTGCCGAATTTTAATAATACGTTGATAAATAAACCCTAAAGGAACCAACCAAAAAATGACACTCTCTTCATACCATCGTGTTTCCAGCCATTGTATAAAACGAGTCTTAATCACTATTTTTCAGTCGCTTGCTGGGTCGCAAATGTAATTTGTACAAAACCTACACGCCCAGCAATATCAAGCGCATTAACCACAGCCTGATAAGGTGCTAAAGCATCGGCATTAATAACAAGCGCTTGCTCTTTATCCTTAAAAACTGATGCTAACGAGCGAGTTAAAGTTGACAGTTTATTATCCGCTAAGGACTGTTCATTAAGGTAGTATTGACTCTTTGAATCAATCGACAAAACCAATAACTTTCGTGCGGCTAGTTCTTTGGAACCCGACTCTGGCAAGGTGATTTGCAAGGCGGTATTTTTATTAAATGTTGTGGTGACCATAAAAAAGATAAGTAATAAAAACACCACATCAATCATAGGCGTAATAGAAATCTCCAGATTTCTTTTCTTCCTATGGCGAAAATTCATAGTGATGAATCCTCACGCTCACCATGAATCATTTCAATGAGCTTTAAAGACTCCTCTTCCATATTAAGCACCAAATCATCGACCCGCCCCTCAAAATAACGGTGAAACATTAAACTAGGAATAGCAACAGCTAAACCCGCTGCAGTGGTAATCAATGCTTCTGAAATACCGCCCGCAAGAACACTAGGATCACCGACCCCCTGGCTCATAATGGCAGCAAATACTTTAATCATCCCAACAACCGTACCTAACAATCCTAATAGCGGTGTAATGGCAGAGATTGTTCCTAGTGTCGTTAAATAACGTTCTAAATCATGTGCAACTTGACGCCCGACTTCTTCGATACTTTCTTTCATGATCTCTCGACCAAAACGGCTATTGGATAAGCCTGCGGCCAAAATAGCCCCTAAAGGCGAGCCTACTTTTAAATGTCGTATGGCCATAGCATCTAGCTTTTCTTCTCGCGACAACTTCCACACCTGAGGCACTAAATCAGGGGGTAAGATCTTGTTTCGCTTAAGCGACCAAAAACGCTCAACAATAATCCCCAAGGCGACTATCGAACATAAAACAATCGGCAGTAACATCAAACCGCCTTTTTCAAAGAATTCGAACATTGTTCACCCTAAAAGTTAAAAATACATTTAGATTACTTCTTCTTTCACAAGATATCAAAAGCCATAAACAACAACATAACTTTCTTTATAAACCCAACACCCAAAAAAAGCACCTCTACAATAGGTTTAATATTTCTAATTTTTAGGTCTTACATTATAAAGCTATAAAATCAGCCTACTCAACAAATCATTAGTTCATCAAACATTTAAGGTGCTTCGTATTCATTTCAGTAAACTAATAAACTTAAATAATTACGGCTTGTATTTCGCCATACCTGTGATCATAAATATGGCAGCACCTCTCCTATAAAATATAAAGAATCACTTTAGTGAATTTAAATCCCTTCGGCTTTTCGTATTACGACCCACCCAAAAATAGGCTACAAAGAAAGCGACCAATGACAATACGGCAGCTATCGAATAAACGGCCTCGGCCCCATATTGCTCCCAATAAAAACCACTATAAAGACTGCCAATCATACCTCCTAATCCAAAGCCTAAACTACTGTATAACGCCTGTCCTTTACCTAAATGTTGGTCGCCAAAATAGCGATGCACTAAATGAATTGCCACCACATGGGTCGCACCAAATGTGGCCGCGTGTAACACTTGTGCGGCGATTAAAACCGGCAACTGAGTTACACCCCAGCCGATCATCAACCACCGAATGGCCGCCAAGGCAAGACTTGTCAGTAAGATATGCCGTAAAGATACCTTTTGAAGTATTTGCCGCATAAAAATAAATAAGATAATTTCAGCAAAGACCCCCAAAGCCCATAACATGCCGGTGAGGGTTGTCGAATACTGATGCTCTGCCAAATAGATCGAATAAAAAACATAATACGGCCCATGACCGGCTTGCAGTAATAAGCACACCATCAAGAAGGCTAAGACTTCCGGTTGTTTTAAGATAGGCCTGAGTCGAACTGTGGTTTTGTCATCCGTTGAAAGACTCACTTCAGGCGTCATAGCGGCAATCACCCAGATAGCGACTAACAACCCTAAAACGATTACCGGCAATACCGCTAAAGTAACCAGTTCTAAGCAATACCCCATTGCCAGAACCGTGACAATAAAGCCCACTGACCCCCACAACCGAATCTGGCTATAGCGATGTGAATCAGAGGATAAATGAAATAAAGTAACGGCCTCAAACTGCGGTAACACCGCGTTCCAAAAAAAACTAAAACCCAACGTTAAAATGGCGAATCCAAAATAAAGCGGATCGAATAAAAAGCCGCTAAAAATAACCGCTGCTAAAAATGAGGCCCAGCGAATAATGCTCATACTTTTACCGGTATGATCGGCCAGCCAACCACAAAGATTAGGGGCAATAACTTTTGTCCCGACCAACAGAGCGGTCAATTGACCAATAGCAACCGCATCAAAGCCTGAAAAATCCAGATAAAGGCTCCAAAAAGGTAATAGGCTGCCTAATGAGGCAAAATAAAAGAAATAAAACCCCGACAGCCGCCAATAAGGAAAACTGGGGGCCATCGACTAACGTAAAACCGGCAATTCTGAATCGACTTGGGCATTTTGCGCCCGGTGTCTCAGAAAATGATCCATCAAGGTAATCGCCATCATCGCTTCAGCGATAGGAGTGGCTCTGATCCCCACACAAGGGTCGTGACGGCCCGTAGTGATCACTTCCACCGCTTCACCTGCGGTATTGATACTACGCCCCGGTAAATGCAAACTTGAGGTTGGTTTAAGCGCAATACTGGCCACAATATCCTGCCCGGTTGAAATACCCCCTAAAATACCACCAGCATGATTACTTAAAAAACCTTCCGGTGTTATTTCGTCTCGAAATTCAGTGCCTAAACTCTCAACACAATCAAAACCGCCACCAATCTCAACGCCTTTAACCGCATTAATACTCATTAAGGCATGAGCCAATTCTGCATCCAATCGATCAAAAATTGGCTCACCCAATCCTGGAGGAATATAAGTTGCAATCACATTAACTCTCGCACCGATAGAATCGCCCTTTTTTCGTAGTGCATCCATATAGGTTTCAATTTCCTCAACCTTATCAGGGTCAGGGCAAAAAAAAGGGTTATCGTCGACAATACTCCAATCCACTGGGCTGATTTTAATCGGCCCCAATTGCGCCAAATAGCCTTTTACTTCGATACCCAATTGTTCTTTAAGGAATTTTTTGGCAATAGCCCCTGCAGCCACACGGATAGCTGTTTCCCGTGCTGACGAACGGCCGCCGCCGCGATAATCTCTAAAACCATATTTATGTTGATAACTGTAGTCGGCGTGCCCTGGGCGAAAACGGTCAGCAATTTTAGAATAATCTTTAGAGCGTTGATCGGTATTTTCAATAATTAAACCAATCGGTGTACCGGTAGTTTTACCCTCAAAAACACCAGATAAAATCTTCACCTGATCCGGTTCACGTCGTTGTGTGGTATGCCGTGATTTACCGGGTTTACGCCGGTCTAAATCAAACTGTAAATCTGCCTCAGTTAAGGCTAAATTGGGCGGACACCCATCGACCGTACCGCCCAGGGCTAAGCCATGGCTTTCCCCAAAGGTGGTCACTGTAAATAATTTTCCTATCGAATTTCCTGACATAATCGGCTCGTTATTTTAATGCTGTTTTAAATAAATCGGTAAATTGGCTCACTTGCTCAGCGGTTAATAAAAATACCCCATCACCACCACGCTCAAATTCTAACCAGTAAAAAGGCACGTTGGGAAAAGCTTCTTGTAACGGCTCTGCACTACTCCCCACTTCCACCACTAAAACGCCCTGAGAAGTTAGAAAATTTTCGGCTTCTGCTAACATTCGTATAACAATATCTAACCCTGATACACCGCCATCAAAGCCCATTGCCGGTTCAGCATGATACTCTTGTGGCAAGCCGCATAATTCTTCTTGGTTAACGTAAGGTGGGTTACTGACGATCAGATCATATCGTTGATCAACTGCTAAAAACAAATCAGACTCAATGGCAACAACACGGTCTTGAAGACCGTGGCGTTCTATATTAATTTCAGCAACCGCTAAAGCATCCGGCGACAAGTCAATAGCATCGACCTGAGCTTCTGGAAAAGCATGCGCACACGCCAATGCAATACAACCACTTCCCGTACACAGGTCTAAAATACGACCGACATGCTCGGCTTCAACCCAAGGCATAAACTGTTGTTCAATAAGCTCTGCAATAGGTGAACGCGGTATTAAAACACGCTCATCAACAAAAAAAGACAAGCCCGCAAATATCGCCTCATGTGTCAAATACGCTAACGGCTTTCGCGTTGTGATTCGTTGTTGCATTTTCTCGACCACAGTTTGGCGCTCACGCACCGTCAATACCGCTGACAAGTATTCTTTTGACAAGTCATAAGGTTGATGGAGGGTATGCAAGACCAAGGCCACCGATTCATCGTGCGCACTCTCTGTACCGTGCCCAAAAAACAAGTCAGCCTGATTAAACTGGCTGGTAGTAAAGCGAATATAATCCAGAATTGTGGTTAATTCCGAAGTAACTTCCTCAGAATTGAATGTCATAACGAGCCTTTCATAACGGTGAGAGGGTAAATAGCGACTAATTTTAAACTAAAACAGCCCCGACAACGCATAAAATTGTGTTTGCCGAGACGCTTTTAACTCCATTTGGAACTCAAATGAGCACTGATGTTAATACTGGCGAGCGCGTTGTTCTGCTTCCGCAGCGCCTTGTTGGTTCCCTTGTAAGTGCCGAGCTTTGGCAATAAGCAACCAACAACGCTTCTTTAAGGCATTTTTACCTTGCGACAACGACAGTGTTTTCTCTGCCAACTGTTCAGCCATAACGGTTTTTCCTTGTTTAATTCTGATTTCTGCCAATTTGATCATGACATGAGCGTTTCTGGGTTCGAGCCGTATAGCTCTTTCAACTGTGGCTGCTGCAATATCTAAAGACCCGAGATTAATATTTCGCTGTGCTTCGCTAATGAGTGCAACTACCGGTGCCGAGGCCTCTTTAAAGGTTAATGAATGACCCACAAGAGCATTCTGACTGCTATCGACATCGACACCCTCTTTACGCGACCAAAAAAAAGACCGTTTCTTTTCAGGTTCGTTATACGTTTCAGATACCGTACCTAAACCACGACCGCCTAATGACCCTGACACCGGTGCAGGTGATTGGTTTTTATACAAAACATCGCACCCACTTAAAGACAATAATAAAACGAGGTTTAAGACTCGGTAACTAACCCTTGAGGAATATTTTAATAATGCTGTCATAACCAATAGCATAGCACCTAAAAAGAATGAACCAACGTAGTGTACAGTGAAACGTTAGTTTATATGACCTTTTTACGGTGTTAACCTCAGAGAGAAAACGTCACTATAGTGATCTATTTTACCTATAAACGCTCATCTAAAGATCTCATTAAGCCCTGTTTAGTTGAATTTAAGGTATGGTACGACGATGAACATATCCTGTTAAATACTAACGCACAAAATTCATGCCCTCCTCTTTTCTTCTCTACGGTGCTAACGGTTACTTAGGCGCACAAATCGCGCATCTTGCCGTACAACACGGCTTAAAGCCACTTTTGGCTGGTAGGAATAAAGCCGCACTCACCGCCCTTGGAGAGGCACTTAATCTTAACGTAACGGTGGTGCCGCTAGACAACCCCTATCGGCTTGAACAAAGCCTTAAACAAACCACCTTTGTTTTTAATTGCGCAGGGCCTTTTCAATCGACCGCACAGCCACTGGTCACAGCGTGCCTGAACACGCAAACACATTATCTTGATATTACCGGTGAATTATCGGTTTTTGAAACCCTACTGAGGTATGACACAGCGGCTAAAAATAACAAGGTGATGCTACTCCCCGGTGCCGGTTTTGATGTCGCCGCAACCGATTGCTTAGCGCTTTATTTAAGCACTAAGATCGGGCAACCGACCCATTTAACATCAGCTTTTGAAAGCCAAGGCCCGGCAACACTGCCGCCCGGCACCCAACGCACAGCTATTGAATTATTAAACTACGGTGACCGCATCCGTTATCAGGGGCAACTCCTTGAACCCCAACGCCGCTTTAAACAAAAAACAATTGATTTAGGGTCCGGGCCAAAACCCTGTTTGAGAATCACTTGGGGTGATGCCGTAACAGCCTTTCACAGCACTCAAATACCAACCATTGAAAATTACTTATCTCTCCCCTTGCGCCAACAACAATTAGTTCGTTTAAGCCATTACGCCAGCCCCCTGTTTCAATTCGCACCGATCCGGCAGTTAGCGAAAAAATTGTTGGTAATGCCGCCGCCAACATTAGAAGATTGTCAGAAAACACAAACCACCGTTTGGGGTGAAGTTAAAAACCAACAAGGAGAGCATTTTAGGGCTCAATTAAAAGGCCCAGAAGCCGGCAGCCTCTGGACCGCAGACATTGCAATCCAAATAATAAAAAAAGTGCTGGCAGGGAATATCGAAAGCGGTTTCCAAACTCCTGCCACCGCCTACGGGGCTGATTTTATTATAGAAAATCCCGCAGTACGAAGAACCGATTTAAGCAACTCGGTTTAATCTGGAAACACACAGGCTTATACATCGAATTACGCGAAGGTAAAAACACTAGTTAATGTGATTAGCTGTGTAAACGGAAAAATTCTCATTATTTTCTTGATCTACTCGCTCAAACGGGTCGCACGACTGTTTTTAAATGTCGTTAAGAATGGCATTAAAACTCTTACTAGGACGCATCACTTCAGCAGCCATCGTTTGATCTGGATAATAATACCCACCGATATCAGTGGCACTCCCTTGCACTGAATTCAATTCAGAAATAATGTTATCTTCATTCTCAGTTAGCTGTTGAGCGATGACACTGAATTGCGCCTGCAACTCTAAATCCTGATCTTGTTCTGCTAAAGCTTGAGCCCAATAGAGAGCAAGATAAAAATGACTGCCTCGCACATCAAGCTCCCCTACTTTACGTGACGGTGATTTATTGTTGCTTAAAAATTTGCTGTTTGCTTGATCCAGTGCTGATGCCAGCACTTGTGCCTTTTTAGCGTTATTTTTTTGCGCAAAATCTTCTAAAGAAACGGCAAGCGCTAAAAATTCGCCGAGCGAATCCCAACGTAAATGATTTTCTTCTAACAACTGTTGAACATGCTTCGGCGCAGAACCTCCCGCACCGGTTTCAAATAAGCCACCACCGGCCAACAAAGGCACAATAGATAACATTTTGGCACTGGTACCCAATTCTAAAATGGGGAATAAATCGGTTAAATAATCCCTCAATACATTTCCCGTTACAGAAATAGTATCTTCACCCGCTTTGACCCGCTGTAATGTGTAACGTATAGCCTCAACAGGGGACATAATTTTAATCTCTAGCCCAGTGGTATTCTGTTGTTCTAAATAACTTTCGACTTTAAGGATTAAGTTTGCATCATGTGCTCGTTGTTTATCCAACCAAAAAATGGCCGGTTGAACCGTTGCTCTGGCACGGCGCACGGCTAATTTCACCCAGTCTTGAATTGGTAAGTCTTTAGTCTGGCACATACGCCAGATATCACCTTGCCCAACATTATGCTCCAGCAATACACACCCTTCAGAATCGATGACGCGCACCCTACCCTTTGCCGGTATTTCAAAGGTTTTATCATGGGAACCATATTCTTCGGCTTTTTGTGCCATCAAACCAACATTACTCACATTGCCCATGGTCGTTACATCAAAAGCACCATGTTCTTTGCAGAATTCAAAGACTGCTTGATAAATACCCGCATAACAGCGATCAGGAATCATCGCTTTCGTATCCTGCAATTGGCCTTCTGGCCCCCACATTTGCCCTGAAGATCGTAATGTTGCCGGCATTGAAGCATCGACAATTACATCACTAGGCACATGTAAATTAGTAATACCTTTATCTGAATTGACCATCGCCAACGCTGGCTGTGTCTGATAAACAGCGAGGATATCGGCTTCAATTTGTTGACGTTGGCTAACGGGTAGCGTAGCAATTTTTACATAAACATCACCCAAACCATTACGACTATCAACCCCCAGTTGACTAAATGTTTCGGCATATTTGTCAAAGACCTCTCGAAAATAAACTTTGACAGCATGACCAAATATAATAGGATCAGAAACCTTCATCATCGTAGCTTTTAAATGCAAAGATAGTAGTACTCCTTGTGTTTTTGCATCGGCTATGGACTGTTCAAAAAAAGCACATAAAGCCTGACAACTCATTACTGTTGCATCAATGACTTCGCCTGCCAGTATCGGTGTTTTATCTTTCAACACACGGACATCGCCATTATCACCCAGCCATTCAATTTTAACCTCACCCGCCGATTTAATAACCGCAGATTGCTCGCTGGAATAAAAATCGCCTTCATGCATCGATGCGACATGCGATTTGGAATCTAACGACCAAGCACCCATACTATGTGGGTGTTTCTGGGCATATTCTTTAACTGGAGCAGCCACACGCCGATCAGAATTACCTTCGCGTAAGACTGGATTGACAGCGCTTCCTAAAACTTTGGCATACCGTGCCTTAATATCTTGTGCCTTTGGATCACTAGCCTCTTCCGGATAATCAGGTATGATATAACCTGAGGCTTGTAATTCTTTAATAGCAGCATTTAATTGCGGAATTGAAGCGCTTATATTAGGTAGCTTAATTATATTCGCCACCGAGGTAGTCGCCAATTCACCCAATTCAGCTAAGGCATCATTTTGCTTTTCCTCATCGGTCAAGTTTTCAGGGAAATTAGCAAGGATACGAGCAGCTAAAGAGATATCCCGCGTTTCGACTGTAATATTGGCCGCCGCAGCAAAAGCCTGAACAATAGGCAAAAAGGAATAAGTTGCTAAGGCGGGGGCTTCGTCAGTTAGGGTGTAAATAATTTTCGAATTTGACATGTCTTCAACTCTATCTCAGAAAGTAATATTTATTATATTTCGAAACAACAATTAGTTCATTCGAAATACACTAATCGATTGGTTTTTGTTAGTTATTTAACAGGCGCAGTAAAGCTCAAGAAATTACACATTATCCTGTTAATCAGAAATCAGATCATTTATGGGTCAGTGGCTAGCTACCGCTATCAGGGGCAACTCATTGAACCCCAACGCCGCTTTAAACGAAAAACAATTGATTTAGGGTACGAGCCAAAACCCAGTTTTAGAATCACTTGGGCCGATGCCATTACGCCAGACCCTTCTTTCAATTTGCACCGGTCCGCCAGTTAGCTAAAAAATTGTTGGTAACGCCGCCACCAACGCTAGAAGATTGTCAGAAAACACAAACCCTTGTCTGAGGCGAAGTTAAAAACCAACAAGGAAATCGTTTTAGTGCCCAATTAAAAGGCTCGGAAGCCAGTACACTCTGGACTGCAGAAATTGCACTACAGGTGATAAAAAAATGCTGGCAGGGGGATATCGAAAGCGATTTCCAAACCCAGGCCACCGCCTACAGGGCTGATTGTCTAATAGAAAACCCCGCAGTACGAAGAACCAATTTAAGTAACTCAGTTTCTTCTAAAACTCCTCACCGGATATGTGAATAATTGGGTGTTCTCCTTCATCAACATTATCAAGATGATTAAAGGCAAGAGAATCATTACTGCCAGCCCCTGTCGACAATAGAACTGCACAGGCATATGGGGCTGCCATTGACGTACCCGAAAGAGTTTTCGTACCGCCATCTTTCCACAGTGAGAAAATCCTTACACCCGGCGATGCATATTCCACATCTTGACCATAATTAGACCACGAAGGCATCCAACCTGTTTCACCAACCACAGTAGAATCATTATTAGCAATAGTAAAATATTATCCTCACCGGAAATATCCCCCTACACGCGCAAGTGAATGATTTTTTGCATCTCCTCCACTGTTACTTGCGGCCAGAGCAAAATAAGCACCTAATTCCGCAGCAACATAATCAATGCCGGCTATCACCCCAAATAATTTTCTTTATTAACCCAGCACATTCTTGTCACTTATTATCAGGTATAAAAAAAGGCACTGTCCGTGCCCTTTTTTAACGTTAAACGAAAGGCGCTTTATAGCAATTCTTTCACCTTAGCGATAATCCCTTGCGGATCAATGCCCTGATGCGGGAACTGCTCCCACAGGCCACCACAGCCTTCCTGATGCGTGCCTAAGTACGCATAAGCCGGTGCATGGCCACGTTCTAACAACCACGACCCGAAACGACTGCCTAAGCCGGTTTTACGGTTAAATGATTCAACCACTAACACCATGGGCGACTGGCCAATTTTAGCCATCATTTCTTCATCGATCATATTCAACGTGGGCTTGTTGATTAACCCGACATCAATGCCTTCGGCTTTTAAACGCTCAACCGCATCTAAAGAACGGTATAAGGCTTCTCCAAAACTGACCACATAGCCTTGGGTGCCTTCACGAATGACTTCGTCTTGCCCGACAACAAAACGATATCCTGAGCCAAAATAATCATTGCCTTCGGTATCTAAAATATTAGGTACCTTTGAGCGAGTTGAAAAAACAAAACGAACGCCGGGTTGAAAGAAAATCGTTTCAATACAAGCACGCATCTGATTCGGGTCAGCCGGAAAATACAAACCGGTATCATACGCATCACTCAACCCATTATCTGCAAACATATTGTTTAACCCAAAATGACAGGTGTTATCGGCCATATCGTCAATCCCCGAATGGGAATAATGACTCAACACATTCGAACGATTGAGTCGTGCCATGGTGATTTCCGAAATACACATTTCCAAAAAGGCACTAAAGGTGCCAAAAATACCTTGCCTTCCAGGTTCCATACCAAAGCCTGCCGCTGCAGAAAAATTACCCCGCTCCATAATACCTGAAGACACAAAAACTTCAGGGAACGCATTATGAATCTTAATCAGCCCACACGAACCTTCAAGGTCACTGTCAATCACCCGCACCGAATCTAATCTTTCAGACTCTGTCATGCGGTCTAAAATATCGACCACTGCATCGCCAAAAACGCCCCGGTTCGCATCCCAAATATCCCCCGAGCCTAAAAAGTCTTTCTCTTGTTTTGGCGCCTCTATAGTTTTTAACAGATCCGCTGAGGCTTGCTGATTATTGGCTTCTAAATAATCTACCGCCAATTTAACCGAAATCACATCATGCCCATGGGTCGAACCCTCAAGACCTTCAATACCCGGACACATCGGCCGTTTATTAACCACGGCGACCGGTCCATCGGTGGTCACCGCCGTACAAATCCGTTGATATAAATCGTCAATATCTTCACCGTCGCCTTCTAAAACGGTCACCCCATGCCCTCTCAAGGTTTGTGCGACAGTACACCCGGTTAAATAATCAGAAGGGTGACCGGCAATCGTGACATCGTTGTCATCAATAATTAATTTTACATTTAAATTTTGCGCCACAGCCAAACGCGCCGCTTCTGCATCGTTGCCCTCTTGTTGTGAGCCGTCTGAACCTAAACAAAAAAGCACTTTACGCGGGTTCGCCATAGCCACCCCATTAACATAAGGCCACATATGCCCTAACCGACCCGAACTGAATTTAACTCCTGGGGTAAAGCCTAATTCCGGATGTCCGGGTAAATGTGAATGAGCTGCACGATACTGCATTAAGTTCTCTACCGGAAGTTCACCGTGCAGTGCCGCCATTAAATACTGGGTACCCACACGGTGCCCTGCTTCATCAAAAAAGATAGGCACGTACTGGTCGCTTGCACCGCGAAACAGCGCATCCATAATCATAACTTCCGGCACGGTATCAAACGGCCCTCCAGAATGACCGCCAACGCCTCGAGCCGCCCCTGTGGCGGTGAAAAACACTAACGCGTCGCGGCAAAGTTGTATATTCGCTGTTAAAGCCGTTCGTTGGTCATCAGACAGTACCGGATTATTAACATCCAGCGCTATGGGTTGATAGGCATCAAGATCAATCGGAAATTCAATCATCGTTACTTTCCTCACAAATTAAGGGTTAATTTAAATTTACAGCAGTAAAGTTAGTTTTCTCCATTGTGGTAAATATATAACGCCTCCAAGGCTTTAACTGCCAACTTTTTTCAATCAAGACAATTGTTTAGACTACTCTTTTAAATTACCCAAAGGGAAGAATTCTCGTACACAACATAAAAAACATGTCCACACCCGCAATGCACTAATAAGGTGATTTTAATACCTTTGACCGTTTTAACTGTTTAAGCTAGAATCGCTATCGTTCTCTTAATGCCCGTTGTTTTGCCCTTAATACCGGTTTCAATAAATAGTCCATAATGGTTTTCTTGCCAGTAATAATATCCACCGTTGCAACCATTCCCGGAATAATCGCTAACGGTAGTGTCTATCCCTAATGAATGCTGAATATTTGTACGGCCTTTAAAACGGTAAAGCCACCCTCTCAACTCTATTGTTAGTCTAGATGACTCTTGTGGCGTTACAATTATCCGGCGAATAAAAAACAGACTTAAATGATGTACAGGGTATTGCTGCTATTACAATCTTCTTTACTCTTCACTATCCGTTAGCAAGGCTCTGATTGACGCGCCACGCCTTATCTCACCAGCCGTTATCACAGTGGCGGTGATTCCACTGTGACCGCGCATAGCATTATAACCACCGTATCCTAGGACTTCTTTCATAAGCGAACAAGGATGGCACAAGCCTGTCATTTGTAAAACCACTCCATCAATTTCAAAGTGCTTTTTAGCTAAGGACAATAAATTAAAGCCTTCAACAACAATATTCCTACGTAATTGTTCTGCGGTAATATCACGATCTAAAAAAAATTGAGTGTAGCAAAATGTTCGGCTCAGGATTAACCTGAACCATCGAACAACTTTGCACCGGTTTCTTTTTACCAGGACGAATACCCATCCAACTGACAGTACCGCCTTGGCATCATTTTCCATAAAGGTTTTAATCATGTTCATATGAATTTTGTATCGGTTCAATCAATGCAATTGCCTGCTCTATCAAATCAGATGGTACCGTTGTCTTATTGACCGGTGTTTCAAACCACGTTTCTACCGGATAATCAAAGCCTATTCCGTGCATAAAATTATAAAGGGCTTTTTTCAAACCGAGGCCTAAACGTGAGTGATCAGTATTAACAGAATCCTGGTACTGAATATCATTTTCTGCGAACAAAACATCCTCATTAGGGATTAAGGTGATTTGATAGTCTTCTGGTTGCTGCCCCACAGGGCTGTGAATCGTTGCAGCAAAACGATGCCAATAAGCAGAATGAATACAATTTTGCGCCATTAATTGCCTAACGCGCTCCAATGCGTCTACGGTTTCTTGTTCTGTTTGTGTTGGAAAGCCATACATCAAATACGCATGAACTAAAATGCCGGCATTAGCAAAACCTTTGGTCACCCTTGCAACCTGCTCTACGGTGACGCCTTTTTTCATTAAGGTTAATAAACGATCTGAAGCAACTTCAAGACCACCACTAATCGCAATACACCCCGAGTCTGCTAATAACTGACATTTTTCCGGCGTAAATGTTTTTTCAAATCGAATATTACCCCACCAACTAATCACTAAATTCTTCTCAATCAACCGCTTGGCTAAAGCAAACATAACTTTAGGCGGAGCGGCTTCATCGACAAAATGAAACCCCGTTACCCCGGTTTCAGCCATTAAGGCCTCAATACGCTCAATAATAATATCGGCACCGGCTTCATCATATTGGCCAATATAATTTAAACTAACATCACAAAAACTACATTGTGCCCAATAACAGCCATGCGCTAGGGTTAGTTTATTCCAACGTCCATCACTCCAGATCCTGTGCATCGGATTTAACATTTCACACAAGGATAAATAACGATTTAAGGGTAAGCCCTCATAACTCGGCGTCCCGACTGATTTATGGGGAATGTCATGCAAACTTAGGTTCTGATTAAAATAGACTTGTGCGTTTTTTAAATAGAAAGTGCGTACTAACTCAGATTCCTGACGATCACCTTGTAGATACTCTAACAAAGTTAATAACGGCCGCTCCCCGTCATCTAAACAAATATAATCGACATACTCAAAAAGCCGCGGCTCCTTAAGTTGCCGCAGTTCCGTATTGACAAAACCACCGCCTAAAATAATTTTAATAGTGGGGTCTCTTAATCGACAAAAATGAGCGATTTTTAATGCCCCCAACATATTTCCCGGAAAGGGTACGGTAATACCCACTACAGTGGGCTGCTCTTGCTCTAGGGCCTCATTAACTATTCCTTTCATGAGACCGTCTAAATAACCGGAACAATTCTGCAACTCGCAATAAAGATCATCGAACTGCGGATTAGAGGCGGCAAGTTGCTCACCGTAACGCGTTACCTCAAAAAAAGGATCTACCCCCTCTTGAATAACGGCACATAAATCATCAATAAATAACGTTGCTAAGAACTTTGCTCTATCTTGAACACCTAGTTGACCAAACGCGGCCCCCAAAACGTCTCCTTGCGTAGACTCCATATCCCCTATTACCTCGAATCGAGACCCTTCGGGTAAAAAGGTTCTGGATGCAATACGTATCGCTAAACTCGGGTCTTGGCCTTGTAAAAAATGAACAACGGGCTCAACACAATTCACATAACGCTGAAAATCAACCAAAAAACCATAAATAGCATCTGGCAATTGTTCATCATCAATCGCTTCAAAACGCTGCTCAATAAGTTCATAAATTGTCAATAACCCGGATCGCGTTAATACCTTTAATAATAACTCAATGGCTACATCACGCTGGGCGACTTGATAGTTCTGTGCCTTTAAAAAACCAGTTAAATACGCCGTTGCCGGGTATGGCGTATTCAATTGGGTCATGGGCGGTGTTATTAATAACAATTTCATGACCGCCATAATAAGACCTAAAAGGGTCACGTGACAAATAATCGTTACCTAACCTGATTTTATTATCGCTGCTAAAACTTAACGAGCAAACTCAAGGCGCGTTTGATTTATTAACCCGCACACTATCAATCACTGATAAAATAATTCATCACTCTGACAGGAAATAATTTCGGCCTGACTTATGTCTAAACTAGTCAACTCAAATTCTCGCGCTGCAGGCGATGCTTATCGTCTCGTTTCACGGCTACAATTAACTTTTGTAAACGGTCTTGAAACTATTGCTCGGTCCGTTGGAATGCCGTGTGAAACGCATAACGCTGAATGGTTTCGTGACCATGGTAGCCACGGCGGTGGCAACCGCTTTGGTTTAACCGGTCCGCTTTTTAATCGAAGTTCAGTGAATATTTCACAAGTGCATTATGATGATTTACCCGGCAAAAAGCTCGGTTCAGCAACAGCCCTTTCAACGATTATTCACCCCACCAATCCACTGGCCCCTTCTTTTCATTTACACATTAGTTGGACTGAATTTAAAAACAAAACGGGGTTTTGGCGATTAATGGCCGATTTAAATCCCACGATTGAAGACAACCACGCGACACAGACCTTTAATAACTGCCTTAAAACCGTCGCTTCCAAAAGTTATTTAGAGGCTAGCTTACAAGGTGACCAGTATTTTTATATTCCGGTACTCAAACGCCACCGCGGCGTTGCGCATTTTTACCTTGAAGGTTATCAAACAGAACGCCCCGAAGCGGATAGCCAATTTGCCGGTGCTTTCGGGCAAGCGGTCATTCACTGTTACTTAACGCTACTGAAACAAGCCGTCACACAATCGGCGGTTATTACCAAAGCACACTACCAACAACAACTGGATTATCACACTTTATATTTTCTGCAAGTCTTAACACTGGATCGCGGCACAACCTCGGGACTACTCATCCATGATCAAAACGATATTGGCATTTTAGCGTCATTGCCTGCCAACATTAATAAACCCTTACTGACAATATGGCAGAAAAAATTACCACCGCCCCAAAACCAGCTATTAGCCAACATTCTTGCCGTTTTACCCGAACAGAGCCTCTGCCCTATAGACGATCACACTAAAAAGATGATTGCTACGACTGTCCGTTATCATTATCAAAACAACCCGGAAGCTATTGATCTTCAGGCTAACGCTGCAAAAGCAACACAGACTGTTGCCAATCACCGCGGTTAACCCTCGGTTTAAATCACCGTGTACTTTATCCGTTGATCAAAAGATGAGTATAAATACTGGCAATGTACCCTAAAGCAATTGCCCAACTCCAGCGCATATGACCAAAGAAAGTATAGTTTCCTTTAGATTGTCCCATTAAGGCTACACCTGCTGCAGACCCTACTGACAATAAACTACCACCCACTCCAGCCGTTAAAGTCACCAATAACCATTGTGAAACATCCATCTCAGGCGACATCGATAAGATAGCGAACATCACCGGAATATTATCGACCACAGCAGAAAATAAACCGGCCACAATATTGGCTACCGTCGGCCCCCAGCCACCATAAACCATTTCAGACACTTCGGCTAAATAACCCATTGTGCCTAAACCACCGACACAAAAAATCACCCCAAAAAAGAAAAACAACGTATCCCACTCGGCCTGAGCCACTTTATTAAAAATATTGAATTCACTAATATCAGGATTCTCTTTTTTTTCGTGTAATTTAAGATAATAAGAAAAGAAAAATAAATAAGACAGGCCAGTCATCATGCCTAAAAATGGCGGTAGATGTAATAACTGCTCAAAACAAACCGCCGTGGCAATTGTCACAACAAATAAAGCACAAACAATAAAACCGCCTTTCTTAACCGATACCGCTGCACCACTGGTCTCAGGTAAACCGGTAGGAATCGCAAAAACCATAATCAAAGCAGGCACCAAGAAATTGACCACACTAGGAATAAAAAGCGCAAAAAAACCAAAAAAATCTACGTGACCTGACTGCCAGACCATTAAGGTTGTAATATCACCAAAAGGACTAAACGCACCCCCTGCATTAGCTGCAACAACAATATTAATAAACGAAAGGGAGACGAACTTAGGCTTATCAGAACCTACTACCAGCACCACTGAGCCCATCAAAAGGGCTGTGGTTAAGTTATCGGCAATCGGTGAGATAAAAAAGGCTAGAAAACCGGTAATCCAAAATAATTTTCGGTAACTGTAGCCTTTCTTAATTAACCAACTCCGTAGCGCTTCAAAAATACCCCGGTCGGTCATCGCATTGACATATATCATGGCTGTTAATAAAAACAGCAATAATGCGGAATACTCTAAAAGGTTATGATTAAGCGCTGCCTCTACAATTTCATGACCGTATTCAACCTGCTTACCCAATAATGCAACCAACACCCAAATGGCACCTGCTGCGAACAAAACCGGCTTGGATTTTCTTAGATGAATAAACTCTTCAGCAATAACCAACCCATAAGCAACAATGAAAATAACAATCGCTACCATACCCAAAGATGAGTCTGTTGAATGCAAATTTGTTAACGACGACTCAGAGGCTGCTATCGGCAATGAAAACATAACAGACATCAACCCTAACACCCAAGCACTATAATACGATTTAACCAACTTCAAAACTCCTCAAATCAACACAGACTACAGTATAAACATACATTTAAAATGTGCTCGTTATATAAAAAATAAAACAGAAAGATCATCTGCTAGGCACAATTGCCCTAAAACCTTGAATTAAATCATTCAAATGAGGCCACTGTACAAAAAACTAGGCGTATTATATCAAAAAATCATCCAATCATTCTGCAATCAAATTAATCATACCCAGACCAACAAAGACCCGTTCTAACTCAAACTCATATCCATTACCGGCTAAGTATTCACCCTATGCGCAAATTAATGCTTTATAACCATGGCAAAGACAGCCAACCCTATACCGAAAAAACGCAGGTGTTTACTCAAGTCGCCCAACAACATGGCTATGAAACCCAAAGTATTGATTACCGTAACCAGAACGACCCTGACGCACGCGTCTTACAATTACTGGCCAATGATTGGTCTGAATTTGATGAAATTATCTTAGTCGGGTCGAGCATGGGCGCTTATGTCTGTGCCGTTGCTGCTGAAACCTTAAAACCCAAAGGGCTTTTCTTGCTAGCCCCAGCTTTTTACTTACCGGGCTACCAGCAAACTACCTTTACATTCCCTGTGTGTACCCTCGAAGTCGTTCACGGTTGGCAAGACGTCATTGTCCCTCCTGAAAATAGTTGGAGATTTTGCCAACAATACCATGCCAATCTAACCATTTGTAATGCTGATCACCGACTCATGACCGTTTTACCTTTGTTAGCTGACAAATTCAGCCGATTTCTTCACAGCCTCAACGCTAGCAATCCAGCCATTGAAAATAAAAAACCTTAAACCCATCTACCCTTGAATAAATACGGTTAACTAAAAAGGCTCTTCCACGTACCAGCCAAAAGATCAGAAATGAGACACGATTTAAATCGTCGCTATAATACCATCAAGTTTCTTCCACTCTATCGGCAAATCTAAACAATGGCTAAACTCACCCCATTTTAACCGTTGTGATGACGGTACTTTCTGGCTCTCATTTTCTAAAGCAATGACTAACATCTTAAGCTTCTTAGTATTTAAAACTGCTTTAAGTTGGTCTTGTTGATCGCTCTGATAGATTGCCAAATCTATTAACAAAAAGTCGTACTCTGTTATGTTTAATCTTTCGATTGCCAACAAACCGGTCTCCACAACATCAACACAATAACCCTTGTTTTGTAATACACCGCTCAACCATTGCGTATTTACTACCACATCATCAACAATCAGAATTCTATGTGCGCTGTTAGCGCTTCTTTTCGGTTCTGATTGATACTCATTACCATCAAGCAAATTAACACCCAAACATTGTTGCAGGCAATAGTAGAAATCCTCCATGTTCAATGGCTTCTCTAAAAAATCTACCCCGCCTGCCGCAAAAAAATCCACTTTATCTTGCTCTAAAGGACTGGCCGTCATGGCAACAACAGGCCAATTCACGCTCTGCTTTCTTAATCGCTTTGTGGTCTCAACACCGCTCAACCCCGGCATCTTTAAATCCATTAATATCAAATCCGGCTTAATACTATTGACTGACTCCAAGCATTCTTCGCCACTTTCTACTAGAAAAACATTAAACCCTTTCCCCAACAAAAGCTCTTCCATATAAAGTCGATTCGTTACGTTATCGTCAACCACCATGATTATTTTTTCTACCCCCTCATACCTCATTGAGATCATCGAATCTAAAGGACTTAATTGGGTTATCGGAGCCAGCTCAAGTTCAACTGTAAATTCAAAGACACTGCCTTCATTAACAACAGAATTAACAACAATATCTGAACCTAGTATCCCCGCTATTTTCTTACAAATAGCCAGCCCTAAGCCCATTCCTTGTGTGGTTTCCGCTGACAATGACCGATAATAAGGATCAAAAATATTTTCTATTTCATGGTCCAAAATACCACGGCCAGTATCTTCCACTTGAAAATGAAATCTATTATCTTCACAATAGACTCGTAAGCAAACCGATCCTTTCTCGGTATATTTAATCGCATTAGTAATTAAATTGAGCAACAACTGCCTCATTAACTTAGCGTCACCGATGACATATTGGGGTAAATTGTCATTGACAATCTGAAACTGGAATTCAATTTGTTTTTCATCGCATTGTTGTTCTGCTATTTTCCTTATGCCCTTCAACCACTCAAACAAATTAAATGATTCAAGAACAGAATCAATAATCTCTCTATCATGTATACCCACTTCCAACAAATCATTAATCATCAATAACAATGTTTCCCCACATTCATTAATAATCGTTAATTTTTCTTGATGCTCAGCAGTTAACCCTTCGTCAGCTTGTAAGAGTTGTGAGAACCCTAACAAGCCATGTAAAGGCGTCCTAAGCTCATGGCTAACATGCGTAATAAACTCACTTTTAACTCGGTCTGACCTTTTTAACTTTTTGGTTCTTTGTTCTACTACTTGATCTAAATTAGCCGTCAATTCGAGCAATTTTTCTTTCGTTTCTTCATGAATAAGCACCTCTTGTTGTAAGCGTTCATTGACTTTAAGCAGATCATTACTCTTATTTTTCAGTTCTGTAATATTCTGACCAAAACCAATACACCCTATAATTTCTCCTCGTCTATTACACTGCGAAGAAGAACTTAATAACACTTCGACACGATTACCTTTCTGGGTTATCAGTGGCAACTCATATAAAATTGTTTCATCACCCTTTAATGTTTTATCATGAACACACTGGACTAATGGTTTATCATCTTCATCTACAAAATTTTCAACCATTTTTTTACCTAAGACTTCTTGCTTTAAATAGCCTGTTAGCCTTTCTGCACTCGCATTCCATTCCGTTACACGACCGTCTAGATCAACACCAAAAACAGGTGCATTAGCCGTAGCAATCATCTCCTGATAAGAATCCCAAATATGCCCCTTATCCTTATTCAACACCATTCTATTTAACCAAATATAAATAACCATTATCACGGCCAAAATACAGATAACACCCTTAACAATAACAAATAAAATAGAAACCTGATGCTCACCCACAGCCCTCACCATATGAGTCAACTGCCCCAGAACATCTACACTCATCAAAACACCCAATAAGAATATTACGCCACTAAGTTGCTGTTCTTTATACCTTTTATAAAACATTAGCAACCAGGCTGAAATCGATATTTTAGCCAAAATGATCACAAAATCTGTCATCAAGAGCATAGGTGAAATATCACTTTGCGATTGAAAACTCATACCCTGTGGAATGACATATTTAGTGTCTAAAATTGATTGGAAAAATGCTAGCATAATTCACCCGCTACTTAAAAATGTATCATCGCCAGTAACTCACTCATGCTGGCAATTTTTTACTACTGTTAGCTCACCCTAAATACACACCATACAAAAAAACTATCTTCTGGCCGTTGTTACCATCGTATTGATGGCTATTAACACGCCCTCTAATTCTTTCTTTACAGCGCTGATACCCGATTCTATTTCGGCTTTTTTAACCGGTTCTTGTCGACAAATAACAACCAAAGCATCGACTTGGTCAGTCAACTTTTCAGCGCCGATAATAACGGCACTTTTTCGCATACTTCGTAAAAGTTTCTGCCACTGACTCTGATCACCCTCACCCCAATAAGTCTTACTCAAAAGAGCAAAGCCTTTAAATTGATCTCTAAATGAATTCAATAACGATCTATAAGCCTCTATGTCCTCACCACAGTAATGCAAACCCACCTTAACGTTTAGCGCCTGCTGTTCCGTTAGCCCAAATATTGAAGACTCTGATAACTCAGTGTCACCGGGATAATAAATTGCCGTTGATTCTGACTGGTTAGGAAGCCATGTCGCTAGTTTAAACAGTAGCTGTTCCAAAGGTAGGGTTTTATGAAAAAAGTCACAAAAATCATCGCCTTCTAAGAATTCTTCTTGCGCTTTTATTTTAGTTGCTGAGAGCATAATTACTGGTAATTGCTTAAACTCTTTTTGGTTTCTAATAAGTTGCTTTACCCTTACCCCACTCATTTTCGGTAGATTCAAATCTAACAGAACCGCATCAAAATGATTCCCTTGTAATGCCGGCAACATGTCCTCACCCGTCTCCACACTCATTAGTGATAATCTATGACTCAGACAAAAAGCATGCAATAACTGACGGCTAACCTTATCATCCTCAACCAGTAATAAATTACAACCACGGAGTTTTCCGCTTACCGTATTGATATCCTTGTCACTCCCAAAAGGAGCCACTCCTTGGTCTCTTATGGGTAATACCCTTTGCTCTTCCCTAGTTATACCTGCCTCATTGGGTTCATATTCTATTTTTATTTCTTCTAAGGGTCCGTCGTGCAATAATTCCATTGCATGTTTTAGATATTTATCTCGCTTAACTAACTCTTGCGATATGCGCGAAATCACATTATTCGCTCTTTCTTTCTTGCCTTGATTTTCAAGATTTTTATTTTCTACATGCTGTACCCACTCATCATCAAATATCTCATATTCAGCAAGTTGATGGTCTATAACACTTAATGGCTTAATAAAATAACGGTGCATTTGCCAATAAATAAATAGCAAACATATGATCAGAAAAGAAAATTTAAATGGGTTAAAATTATCAGCTATGATTTGTGATATAGGAACATCAACACGGTCTTCAACTATAACAATTGTCCATTGCAAAGACGGAATTAATTGAGAAAAGGCGATTCTTTGTTTGGACAAATTTGTAACTATCATGTCCGCATTTTTAGAAAGCAAAGATGAATCCTTACCCTTTTGGCGGTAGAACCCACTTGCAATTATCAGACCCTCATCAAAATCGATCGCGCCATTAACAGGACTTATTTCTTTTGCCAATTGGGTAACACGTAAATTATTTTGTGCTTGAACAATCCGCTGTTCACGACGCTGTTTCAACACCGATTTAACCTGTTGGAAATCAGATGCGTTACTCAAGAAGTCATCCTGTTCTAACACTTCATTTTCCAAAGATTGAACATGAGGCTTAGCAATGAGTTGCAAATTCCTATCTACTAAAAACACGTTCTTATGGTGGCGATCCTTGATTAATTGTAATAATACCCCCAAGCCTTCAAGTTTGATATCAACAGTAGAAACTCCAAGAAAGTTCCCATGATTAATAATCGGTATTGTCACTGTAACCATGGGTTGTAACGAGTAGGGGTCTATGTAAGATTTAGACCAATAAACTTCCCCTGGTGCTAAAAAACGTGCCGGCACATACCATTCTTGATGGTGATAGCCTGGCCCTGCCAATAAATTATAGTCATCATAAAAAACCAGTCGATTATCTTCATTTCGGCCCCAAAAAAAGCTATCCCGTTCTTTTTCAGGATTAAACTGGAACGGCTCCGGCCAAATGCCACCGCCGGCAATTAAATATTCGTATCCGGGCGTTGCAATTATTGATTTAAAAAGCGGCTTAATAAGCTGAGAATGTTCAGGCATACCCGGCATTAATTTAGCTGAATTAGCAAGTGCTTGGGCTGTTGATATTGCATGCTCTAAATGCTGGTGAATGGCCAAAGTGATCCGTTCAAAATCTTTATCAGCACTTTCTCTTAATTCTACCTCCGACTCAGGTTTGATCCCAAATATCATAGCCAATACAAACAGCAAACCGGCCACCATTATGAAAACCAAAAAAGATAACGCTATTTTTACCATAAAAAATATACCACCCAAAATACCCTTACCCACGCCTAAAACTTAACCCTCGCCTTAACGATAAAAAAAGTCAACAGCTTTTCCCCGTAAACCGGTAAGCGCTAAGCCCAACCCATTCTTTAATTGCTATTTTTAACAACTGAAGATGCTTTGCAAAATCCCATTCAATAGTCCCTAAGTACCCGGGCAAAGTTGCAAAATCAACCGGGTAGGGAATAACATCCCATCCAACCTGACAAAAAACACCTACTGCTCGTGGCATATGCCAACCGGTAGTAATTAGCACCCACCTTTCAGTCGCCATGGGCTTGACCTGCTGCACGCTAAAATAGGCATTCTCCCATGTGTTACGCGACTTAGACTCAAAAATGATTCTGTTCAAATCCAAACCTTGTTCCCTGAACAGTCTTCGAGCCACATCTGTCGCCTTAAAATCCTGAGTAAACAAGCTTCCAGACCCTCCTGTAAACACTAACTTAGCCTTTGGAAACTTTCGCGCCAAGGCCATAAATGCCAAATCTCTCTCTGCAGCTCCTCCTAAATTAACACTATCCCATAACGCTGTTTTTAAGCTCTGCTCTGCACCACTCAAAATGACAATACCATCAATATCAACCAATTCAGGATGCGCTGGATAACGACTTTCCAGAGGGTACAACAACCAACTGCCTACTGGAAATAGCGTAATAAAAACCATACCGCCAAACAAAACCGTTAATAATAGTCTCGCTGTCTTAATGCGCCCAAAAGCCCACAACCCCATCCCTAAACCAAAAGCAACGACTAGCAAACCATCTGGCGAAACGATCCCCCATAACAATTTAGAACACCAAAAAAATATATCTGCCATCCGCCCTTAACCTCTGTTATTTTGTACCTTGAAATATTCATTAAAACAAAGGTTATTCACTAACACAAACCCATGATGAACCGGATCTATCACCAAAGCTCAAAGCGACTCTTTCAAAACCTTCTTATCGTTTTATTTGGGGCTGTCATACCGAGCACAATACTCCTCGCCGCCACACCTGAAACCTCTTATAAAATCATTAAAGTACTACCGCATAATAAAGAACTGTTTACCCAAGGTTTAGAGATTAAAGCGGGCACCTTATATGAATCTGCTGGCCGCTACGGTCATTCTACGCTCAATAAAATCAATCTTTCCACGGGCGCTATTAGTCAACAATTGAAACTGGATACTACCCTTTTTGCTGAGGGCCTCACTCACATTAACAACACGCTAATTCTGTTAACCTGGAAAGCTGAAACAGCGCTCCGACTAGATACCAACGATTTTAAAATAATGGGCTCGCACAGTTATACCGGAGAAGGCTGGGGCATTTGTTATGACGGAACGTCTTTAGTGACCTCTAATGGCAGTGAGCAACTCACTTTTCGTAATCCTGACAATTTTCGAATAACCAGCACCCTCACTATTATGCTCGATGACCAACCCTTGCCACTTATTAATGAACTAGAATGCACTCAGGGTCTGATTTATGCCAACATTTGGGGGCAAGACATCATTGTCATCATCGACCCCAGCAATGGGAAAGTTGTGAGTTTCATTGACTTGTTCGCCCTCTATGATCTGACTGCCCGTAATCATAATGAGGTTTTAAATGGTATTGCCTACAGCCCATCAGATGATGCCTTTTGGGTCACCGGGAAAAACTGGTCTCAGCTTTACTTGATTAAACTAACGAGCGATGTTCGCACTTCACCTTAACCCGGTATTTAACGTAAGGGTGTAACCTGCCCAGAAGTAACAAAATCATGATAGTCGGCAAGTACCTTGTTATGATCAAAGGCTAATATTTTTGGTATGGTCTCGAAAGTAAACACCCCACATTCTTTTGCATCATCCGCCGCTACCGGCAACCCTACTGCCTCGGCCACGTAGACTGCGGTTACGGTATGATTCCTTGGATCTCGACTGGGGTCTGAATACAGCCCTAACAAAGCCATTAATCTTACAGTCAACCCTGTTTCTTCTGCGGCCTCACGTGTGGCTGCGGCCTCCATGGTCTCGCCTAAATCAACAAAACCACCCGGGATAGCCCACCCTAACGGCTCAAAAGCACGTTCGATCAGCACAAAAGGTCGGCCGGGGCGGTCAATCAATTCAATGATGGTATCTGCAGCGACTAAGGGTGTTACCGGTTTTGCCATCGTTAGCTCCTCTATGCTATTAGCGACTGCTCTTCGACCAAGAAACACACGCCTTAATCAAAAAACAGCCTTCTATCAATCAAATAAATTGGACAGTTTCAGTGACAATAAATAGTGTGTCAATCGATATAACCCATATAAAAATACCACTGGAAAAATAACCGCATGTAAAATAAACACCACGATGAGTTCTAATAAATGTTCCACTACATTATTAGCTGCTGTCTTTAACTGTATCAACCGTTGTTCTATCTGTGTTTTTAATTTCGCCAACTGCAGTTGCACATAAGCCTTAATATCTAATGTGTTCTTAACACGGCTCCACAAGGTTGATTCATCACTGGGTTGCTGTTGCTTTTGCATTTCAAGAGCTATCGACTGATAGTCTTGTCCTAAGTGCTCAATATTTTTATGGGTCTGTTTAATAACTAAAATAGACTGATTATATTGCGGCCCCAAAAATCGTTCATAAACCTGCGCATTCATTATGAAGACGACAGGAATACTAAACCGCAAAAAAACCACAATAATAGAAGCCTTCAGCCAAAAAACTCTACACTTTATCGAAACTTTCCCCGACCACATTAACAAAATCGTTAATACCAGAAAACCGCTATAAATCACCTTGCTAATGGGCCAGACACTTATCGCCATAGCTACTTTTTCGATACCAATGGCCGTTGTACTTGCCAACATCACCCAAGAAAACTGTTCAATCAAATCATTGACTGGGTCCAAAATTTGCCCGGGTGTCAATGTCATTCCTACACCTAATGGCACCATCGCCAGTTCAGTCCCTTGCACTACTGAAATAACCGCATTCAAAGCACGGGCTGCAACAAAGGTGGTTGAGGCCACATTAAAAGAATTATTAATGTGGTGCTGACCCATAGTATCAATCGTATCACTGTGATTAAAAATGACCGCAACCCATAACATCGCCGTCACCCCCCCTTTAACCCAGATATTTTTTCTCATTTAACTTATTTCATCCTTCAAACGCCGTGCCTTAATCTAATCATGACAGCCAATCAACACATTTGCCTACCACAATCAATGAAATACAAACCCACTGCACTTAACCATGCACCCACAAAACTAGGATGATAAAACCGTAACGACTGCATTCGTTAATGTTTTTAAATCAGTATCGCTAATAATATAAGGCGGCATTAAATAAACAAGACGATTAAAGGGTCGCAACCAAACACCGTTTTCAACGAATAACGGCTGTAATGTTTCCATGACTATAGGTTCATGCATTTCCACCACGCCAATAGCCCCTAGAACCCGCACGTCTTTAACCTGCGGCAACTGCCTACACGGCGCTAAGCCTACGGCTAATCCTGCTGAAATCCTCTTTATACGCTGCTGCCAAGGCGAATCCAACAATAATTGCAAGCTCGCTAAGCCGGCACAACACGCTAAGGGGTTAGCCATAAAAGTGGGTCCGTGCATAAACACACCGGGGTCACCCGCACTGATTGTTGTGGCTACTTTTTGATCGACAAGCGTCGCTGCCAAAGTCAAATAACCACCTGTCAGCGCCTTCCCAAGACACAAAATATCTGGAATAACCGGCCCATGTTCAAGTGCAAATAATTTACCGGTCCGCCCAAATCCTGTAGCAATTTCATCGAATATTAACAACACATCATAACGATCACACAGTGCACGTACTGCCGATAAATAACGGGGCGAATAGAAGCGCATGCCACCTGCCCCCTGAACAATAGGTTCCAAAATAAAAGCGGCAATCTGTGCGTGATGCTTTTCCAAGATCGCTTCAACCGATGCTGTGTCTTGGTCTGAATAAGTGTCATCAAAACCACATTGAGGCGCATCAGCAAAAAATTGTGAGACTAATCCCTGCGCAAACAAGCCATGCATCCCATTGACCGGATCACTCACCGACATCGCCCCAAAAGTATCACCGTGGTAGCCATTACGAATAGTTAACATCTTACTTTTATTCGGTTGCCCTTGTGCGTACCAATATTGAATAGCCATTTTCATAGCAACTTCAACCGCCACAGAACCGGAATCTGAAAAAAACACGGTCGTTAAAGACGCCGGTGTTATCGCTACTAACTGTGTGGCTAAATCAACAGCCGGTTGATGTGTTAGGCCGCCAAACATGACATGCGACACCGTTTGAATCTGTTTATTTAATGCGGCATTAATCTTAGGATGATTGTAGCCATGAATCGCACTCCACCACGACGACATCCCATCGATCAATTCAGAGCCGTCCATCAACTTCAACCTAACACCCGCAGCAGAGGCAACGGGATAAATAGATGCCGCTGTCCCAATGGCACTGTAGGGGTGCCAAAGCACCTGACGATCTTGCTTTATTATCGTTTCCAAAAAAATACCTAATTATTATTGTGCATCTGCCACCGGTGCCGAAATACCATCTAAAACGAGCGATGCGACAGTAGAACCCGTTAATACTTCTAAAAAATGTACCAACGCCTTCTTCTCCTGTTTGGTTAAATGCAAAGGCACAATAAGCGGATCTAGACCTGGGTTTTCAACCCCTCCCTGATCATAAAAATTTACCACTTGTTGCAAGGTGGAAAACTGACCATTATGCATATAAGGGGCTGTCAGCGAAATGTTTCTTAACGACGGTGTTCGATAACGCCATTTATCTTTCGGATTTTGGGTGACTTCATAACGCCCTAAATCGCTTACCTTTTGCCCGCTTACCGCTTCAATCAAAGTACTGTCTACCGAGACAAACTGTCCTGGCGCTAACTGAACCCGTTGCTGACTGGGTTTAGGCTCATGAGCCTCTTGATAACCCAAACCGGTATTATGCCACTGCTCATCGGTAAATAATGCCGTTTGGTCGGTCAGCCGGTGACAATTTGCACAGCGCGCCTTTCCTACAAACAATCGATACCCTTGTTGCGCTAAAGGGGTTAAAGCATCCTTCTGGTCGTCAAAAAACCAACGATCAAAGCGAGAATCAGCCGCGTTCAAGGTACGCTCATAACTGGCAATCGCCATAGCGACCGTTTCCATGCTGACACCGCGCTTAAAAGCGCGTTGAAATAAACCCGCATAATCAGCACTTACCTTTATTTTTTCAACCACATAACCAATGGAAGGATTCGCCATTTCATTAGCCGCTAACAACGGCCCCCAAACCTGATTTTCCAAACTGGTTTCCCGCCCGTCATGAAATAACGTGACATTAAAGGCAACATTAAAAAGACTCGGTGCATTACGCCTGACAGTACGACCTTCAAAACCAACTGCTGTTTTTAGCTGATTATTAGTGAAGCCCTGCTCAGGAATATGACACATGGCACATGAAAAAGTATTATTTAACGATAGACGTCGATCATAAAACAACTTCCGTCCTAACTGTACTTTGTCTTTAGTTAGCGGATTATTAGCGGGTACCGGAATAGCCGGTAACCCTAGCGGTGGCTGTTTGACGGTACTGAGTAAGTCAAACGGTTGCCCCATACCGTCAATCAAAGCATCATCTTCTTGTTGAAAAGGTATTTTTTCATTGTCAGCAAATGTCTGAAGTCTTGTCTGGCGCCATAACGCCTCACGCTTTAGAGGACTACCCAAACGCTTGCTTCCATTCGCAACGGCGCTAAGCACCGTTTTAACATCATTGATGACGGTTTCTGGATGTAAAAAGGCAACACTATAGATATTTCTGATCCGTTTGGTTCGGTCAATTAAAAAAACGCGTAATTGATGAGAAAATGTTCCCGTGAACAGCCCCTGTTGATCATAATTTTTTTTAACCGACTGCCCATAGCCATCCAGTATAGGGGCTAACTGATCATCAGATCTTGTCGTTAAAAACTGCCAATCAATCCCCTGCCCCTGAAACCCCTGACTATACTGCTGCATTTTCTCCGGCGTATCGTACTGCGGATTAAAACTCAATGTTAATAACCGTAGCTGTTGGCTAATTTCCGGCGCTTTTGCCAATTGGCGTTTTATTTTATGAAAAACAGCTGTGGCTAATGGGCAACCATTAACATCGCCACAAGTCGAATAAATAAAACTCAGTAAAACAATTTTATCCCCCATGAGTTGATACAATGACAACGCATCCCCTTGGCTATTGAGGATGGAGCCGTCAGTAGCACGCCCCAAAGCAGGTAAACGATAGCTCCCCGGTGCCGGCGCTGGGTAATGTAAGGCCCGATAACCCGGGGCCAGTACTTCAGAACGGCCCGAATCACCTTGTACCGGGCCACTCAACACACAAGCTGTGAGTACCAGCCCCCAGAGCTGAACTTTTCTCATTTTTTCTTATACAGACTCATGGTTAACTTAAGCATCTTAGTTCTGGATGTACGATGCAACCGCACGGACTCTAACGATACAATGAAAAAGCCCCAAACCGCATCTGGTGTGGGCGACCTAATTTTTCTTGCGTAAAATCAATAGCAAACTGTTGTTTTAACGCGCTGCCATCCCAATGATAAAGCTTTAGAAACTGTTCATTATCTTGCCCTTTTTTATCCCAATTTGCGAGCAATGAGGAAGTATAATAAAGACGTTTTCCATCCCAACTTGATGACACCATATTGACTTGTGCACCAATCTTCTTTTCATAAATTTGCTTAGGATTAAAAGGGTCCGAAATATCAAAACCTCGAGTCTTGCCATCCATAAAGGTATTAACCCATAACAGTTGATCATCACTCTGAATTGAAATATCCACCGGCAATGGTATTTTGGAAGGATCACCGATATCAGCAACTTCTTTGCTTTGCCACTGACCCTTAGCATCTTCATAAATTAACCATATTTTTGATGTTAACGCTGTTGAGGTAAAACAATAATTATGTTCAGGTTTTAAAGCACAACGAATTTCCAAGGGAGCTCCTGGAACATCAAAAACTTTAACAGGCTGACGTGTCTTCAAGTTCCATTGCACCATAGTGGTACCAAACTGTTTCATCGCCGCTTGGTCACTTAACATCTTGCCAAAATCCATCATATAATTTGACCATCCGGTAAACGATGAGGTCAGCATTAGATTATGCCGAGGCAGTACCCGTACGTCGTAATTATATCCATCCGCATACTGACCGGTTTTCACTGCATCATTCAATTGCTTATCGGTTGGCATCCAATGCGTTGCAATATAGTCACCACTATTTGTATATTCAACTAACGCACCACGACCACCATGATCCTTATTATTAGATAACGCCGTCATCATCATCCGACCCGGTAACGCATAAGTGGTATGCGGCCCAACTGCTCCACCACTTTTAACCACAAAATCAGTAATGACTTTGTGTAACTTAGGCTTGGCCGGATTAGAGTACACGTCAAAAATAAAGATCTTACTGGTATCTAAGCCTGCGGCCCAGAGATAACGACGGTCATCGGTAAAACCCGAGTGATGGGCTTCATTGCGCCCCCCAACCGAGCGCGTATGAATCACTTTGCCGTAATTATCTGAACTCGGTCTCACATCAACCGTCACTAATTTATCCTGTTCATCACCAACCCCTTTAACCCCTAGGGTCCATACATACACAAAATCTTCTTGTCCTGAAATTTTTGCCATATACGGTGACTGACAGGTTTCATCCGCCTGCGTAACACTGGGTAACACCCCTAATAACAAAAAAATGCTAATACTGGCTGAAAATACACCCAACCTTCTCATACTATTTTTCTTAGAAAAGACTTTCATTGCTTACCTCGCACCTAATTAACTAAAAAACAACGCTTCATTATTCAACATTAATCATTTCAGATCACCTCTAATGGGCTGCCCTGAGCTATCGCTCCCGTGCAGTCATTAAAATCACGCAAACCCTATTTCTCTCAATAACAACATCTTGTCATAATAGAACAAAACACGTAAGGTCTTAAAAAGCCAATTTAGTGCTATTTATGCCAAATATTTGAGTATATTATGAAATCGCTATCAATCTCCATTCTCGCTCTGGAAGAAACCATGGTCTATACCTTAGCCGGACCCCATGATATTTTTTCTTCCATCCACCTTTTTAATCAATCATCCCAAGTCGATAAAAATTACTTTACCAGTTCACCCCATATTGTTGGTCCTCAAAAAGGATTAATTACTTGTTATAACGGCTTAGCGATAAACTGCCAGAAAAGTCTTGAGGAGGTTAATCATACCGATTTAATTATTATTCCTTCCTTAGAATTACCCGATGAACCAATACTCCACAAATACCCCGAACTCAAAAATTGGCTTATAAATCATTACCGTCAGGGCACAACCATTGCCTGCATTTGCTTGGGCTCATTTTTATTAGCTGAAACCGGATTGCTCGACCATAAAATCTGTACGACTCATTGGGCTTTTACACAAAGGATGCAAACCACATTTCCCACCCTTGAAATACATAGCGACAAAATCATTACCGAACAAAACAATTTAATTTGTTCAGGAGGAGCAACATCTTGGCAAGACCTGACTTCTTACTTACTAAAAAAATTCACAAATGCAGAAAAAGCCCGTGAAATTAATAACTTTTTCTTATTAAACTCACATGAAGACGGCCAAACCCCCTTTACAGACCTATTAAATATTTCTTTTGCTAATGATTTAGTTATTCAAAAAACATGCGATTGGATCAATAACAATCTAAATAGCCCTGACTTGCTCCGTACTTCAATTCAATTATCTGCTTTAACAGAACGAACCTATAAACGCCGCTTCAAACAGGCGACGGGGTTATCGCCCCTTGAATATATACAAAATATTCGAATTGAACACGCCAAAAAACAGCTAGAAAACACACAAAAGAACATCCAAACCATTTCTGAGGATATCAACTATACCGATGGCAGTTATTTTCGCCGTCTATTCAAACGTAAAACAGGAATGACAGCCCAAACCTACCGAAAACGATTTTCAACACTAAATCCAGCTAAAAATCATTTAAAAAAATGAATTATTTGAATTTTTTTTTGACTACAAAAAAGCATTAACTCTATAATGGTACTGTTATTGAAAATAAGAAAATGATTATCATTTATTTTCAAATAATTACAATGCATTTTATTAAGCATTTTTTCAGGACAAACCAACCTTTTTTTAAAAAATTGTCCCCAATAATTTGCAACTATTTTTGATTTTTTACAGAGGTAATTTCGATGGCAACAGGCACAGTAAAGTGGTTTAACGCATCCAAAGGTTTTGGGTTTATTTCTCCAGACGACGGTGGAGAAGATGTATTCGTTCACTTCTCAGCAATTAATGATGATGGCTTTCGTAGCCTTGACGAGGGTCAAAAAGTTAACTTTGAAGTAGAAAATGGCCCTAAAGGACTACAAGCTACTGAAGTTACCGGGCAATAAATAGATTAATGGGAACAACCTTGAGTGTTCTCAGGGTTGTTTTTAACCCCTATCAGTAAACTGTTGCAACCTACAACTACGTAGGATAAGGTCTTTTAAGTGGCTCTGCCACATCCTGTGGCAGAGCAATGATGTCGCCTTGATGATATACATTGAGGGCTCATTCCATTGGCAATTCCTTTTGCTATCTGAAAAAGAGATCCATCTCCTTTCCTAGCGACGATTCTATTGTATCCATTACCCACTAAACTCACAAGACGGAAAAAACCATCACTTTTTGTAAGCATTCACTCACAACCCCCTTGTGCCTTCGACTTTAACCCGCTAAAAAGAATTCTTTTTTTGGGTGAAACTTTTAAGAATCCATAATGTCAACAATTGCAGAAGGTAAAAGCCGTTTTTAAGGCTCCCCCTTCAAGTCATCACACCTCTTGTTTATCTTAAGAGGTCAGTATGGGTATTTTCGGAGATGGTTATACCGATACTTTTTTCTGCTCCTTTGGCCATTACGACCGAAGGAGCAAATTTTAATCTGTCCAGCCCGAATGATCTAAGATTTTTCATCCCCCCCGCGCTCAATAAGTACTTGACCCTAATTTCCAGACCAATTTAGAAAATAACCGCCATCACAAAGACAATCCCTAATACCGCCAATACCGTTACTCCCGCATTGACCCAAAGAATAAGCTTAATCTCTTTAAAACTCGGTGAACGTGACGGTACACTCATGTTGAAGTCCATCGTGTCTTTTTGTTCTTCTATTTGTTTCATTTGTTCTCTAACATATCTCATCATCTCAATGCATTTTCCAATACATCCTTTTTACTGAACATAAAAAAACCACCTAATGCGCCAGCCTTTAAGGTATCTCTAAACCCTAATAAAAACAGTGCAATAGTAATTGTTTACTAATGCGATGTAAAGCCTATAACTCAGTATCAATAAAGGCCATTCCAACTTACCTTAATCACTCCGAGGTAAGGTCTACCCAAGAAACATAAATCCACTGATTCAGTATCTTTTAACGAAACTTCATAAGAACTAAGACAGTCATAGTCACTAGAGGTGATAGCAATGTTAAAGAATTTTCTACTGTGGGTTGTTATCGGTTTTGCATTAATGTCGGTATTTAATGGTTTTGCCCCCAAAGACCGTAATGATTCAACATTGTCTTATTCACGTTTTATTGAGGCG
>JASMBU010000010.1 GCA_030753675.1 Methylococcales bacterium | reverse complement strand
CAATTATGTTAACGGTAGTGTTGTTCCGTAGTTGGAAGGGTCATTTTACTCCGGATAATCATTTTGTTTTTGAGGCAGCTGCCTGGTATTGGCATTTTGTCGATGTGGTTTGGTTAGGGTTGTTTATTTTTGTCTATTTGTTATAAAGAACCTTTTTTCGCGACCAACAACGGTTGTTAACCACCAATACCGTGGGACTGAATGAAGCCTGTTGCTAAGCCAAGGAATATAATCACAAATAATCCCAGTGATATTACAATGCGTAACGTTAAGGTTTTGACCATTTTATCTGGCTTGTCTGTTTTTCTGATTAAGTGAAATAAAGCAGTGCCCAGAGTCACTAAGATTATGGTCAGTAATAAGAGTGTTATGGTTTTAATCATCGTAACAATGCGGTGGCAGAAAATTATAGCATTATCACCTAATTTTTTGGTGTTGCCTATTAACGAAGAATAATTTTTAAAATTATTATTGGGTGTATGGTGCGTTTTAAATCGGTTTTATTTCCTTTAATTGCATACATTGCAGTTTTCTTGTTGTTAATTAATTTAGGTTTTTGGCAATTAGATCGAGCTGAGCAAAAAAGATTTCGCTTATCTCAGCAATTGAGTGCGGCAGAGCAGGCGCCATTAGAGATTAATGATGAATTCGCTGTTGTTATCGAGGATTGGTTATTTCGAGAGGTGAGTGTCTCAGGTACTTTTGACGCTCGCCAGCAATTTTTACTGGATAATCAGATTAATAAGGGTCAGCCAGGTTATTTTGTTTTAACGCCGTTTATTATTTCTGGACAGAAAAAGGCAGTTTTAGTGAATCGTGGTTGGATTAAGGCGAATCCGTTAAGAACCCAGTTGCCTGATATCTCTATGGTTAACTTAAAGGCAACCATTACGGGCACACTCAACCGATTTCCTTCGGTGGCTATTCATTTAAAGGGTGCCGAAATACCAACAGCTACGGAACCGGCTGTTGTTCAAGTGGTAGATGTCGCGGTATTATCAAAAAAAATTCAGAACTCATTGCATGACTTTCAGATTCAATTGGCTCCAAAAGCCGCTGGAGGTTATTTTAGGGATTGGGAAACAGCGAATAAAAACTTGATGAGCCCTGAAAAACACCAAGGGTATGCCTTGCAGTGGTTTGCTATGGCGTTAGTATTAACAATAATTTGTATTCGGATTGTAATAAATAAAAAAAAGCATGAATGAAAATGTAACCAAAAGTAGACTTTTTATTGTGACTATGGTCGTAGTTGTTGGGCTTCCCTTTCTATTGGCATGGGTGTTAATGCAAAATCCTCAATGGATAACGAGTCAGACTAATTACGGAACCTTGGTCGTGCCACTAGTCACGACGGATCGAGATCAATTCCAAGGGGCTGATTTATTTTCAACACAGAATATTAAGGAACTTGAAGGTCACTGGGTTTTGATGAACGTTGTGTTAGATAAGGGTTGTTTAGAGGTGTGTCAAAAAGCAATTCACAGTAGCAAACAAATACGGTTAATGATGAACAAGGATTTGGTGCGATTGCGACGCCTAGTCGTTGTGCCAGATCATTTTGAGACCAAAAAGTTTGGCGATTGGTGGCAAAAAGATGACCGATTGTTAAAAGTCCTTGTTGATGAAGCCATGAGGGAAAAATTAAAACGTATAATTGGGGCTAATCGACAAGAGGGCGTGTTGATGGTTATGGATCCCCTGGGTAATATTATGCTGTTTTATCCTTCCGGTTTTGATCCTTACGGTGTTAAGAAAGATTTAAAAAAAATATTACGTGCTTCACAAATTGGATAAATAAAAATGTTTAGAAAATTAATATCCTTCAGTCTGTTTTTAGTTTTAGTAGTCATTGTTTTAGGTGCCTATGTGCGCTTGTCAGATGCAGGATTAGGATGTCCTGATTGGCCAGGATGTTTTGGTTCTCCTGTTATTAGTGAAGACCCTAGTTTTATAAAACACGCTAAGGAAGCATTTCCGGATATCTTTTTTGATAAAGGTAAAGCTTGGAAGGAGATGATTCATCGCTATGTGGCGGGGACGTTAGGAATCATTATTCTGTTGATGAATTTAATTGCTTGGCGTCAAAAACCACATCGATTGATGGCAATGTCTTGTTCGTTGGGTTTGTTGTTGTTAGTGGGCTTGCAAGCAGCTTTAGGTATGTGGACAGTCACCATGAAGGTGATGCCAATTATTGTCACTGCCCACTTGCTTTTAGGGATGTCAACGGGATGGTTGTTATACCGGTTTTTCCTACAGACCCGACCTGATATTGAACGAAGAGAGAAAATTCAAGGACCTAGACGTTTAGCGCAATTCGCTATGTTGGTGTTGTTTTTGCAGATAATTTTGGGTGGCTGGACCAGTACCAACTATGCGGCACTGGCTTGTGAAGGTTTTCCGCAATGTAATAATTCGTGGTGGCCTGCCGGTGACTATAAAGAAGCCGGTAATTTAATTCAGGGGTTAATTACCGGTAATACAGAGCCATTATCAGCGGAAGCTAAAGTTGCTGCACATTGGATGCATCGGGTCGGCGCTTTGGTAACATTCTTGGTTTTGACAGTGGTCATGTTTATCGCGTCTTCGGGTCGGTATCCACGATTAGTGCGTAAAAGTGCGGTTTGGTTAAGTGTTCTATTATTCCTACAGATTTGTTTGGGTGTTGCAAACGTTAAACTGTATTTACCTATGTGGAGTGCAGTTTCTCATAATGGTGTCGCTGCATTGCTGATGGTGTTGTTAATTCGTCTGAGCTTTTATTCTAAGTATGCCCTAAAAGGCGAGCGAGAAGTTGTAGAGACGAAGGATAATGCCATTGTTGCACGCGATGTTTATCTTGAACCTGATCCTACGGCTCGTGATTTGCGCTTAAAATCGCAGTTACAACGAACTCGTTCGGGGTTAGGTGGATTACTGGCGAGTCTTGCACTGGGTCAGACAAAGATTGATAATGATTTATTAGAGGATATTGAAACACAGTTGATTATGGCGGATGTTGGTATGGAAGTGACAGCCGATATTATGAAACAGTTAACAGCGACCATAGCGGCTTCTTCGGACGGTCACGTTGATGGTGTGGATTTATTTAAACAGCAATTGTTAGGTATTTTAGAGCCGTATTCACAGCCCTTAATCATTCCAGAACAAGCAGGGCCATTTGTTATTTTAGTGGTTGGAATTAATGGCGCGGGTAAGACGACGACTATCGGTAAAATGGCTAAGCGATTACAGGCTCAAGGACACAGTGTGATGTTGGCTGCCGGTGATACTTTTAGAGCGGCGGCGGTAGAGCAACTTCAAGCTTGGGGCGAGCGTAATGATATTCCTGTGATTGCGCAACAAACCGGTGCTGATTCCGCATCCGTTATTTATGATGGTTTGCAATCGGCTAGGGCTAAAGGTGTCGATGTATTAATTGCAGATACAGCAGGAAGGCTTCATACCAAAGCAAACTTAATGGAAGAATTAATTAAAGTTAAGCGCATTATGGGGAAACTGGATGCAACCGCACCCCATGAGGTCATGTTGGTTTTAGATGCAGGGACAGGACAAAATGCAGTGGTTCAGGCTAAACAGTTTAATGAGGCGATGACACTGACCGGGATTACTTTGACTAAGCTGGATGGTACGGCTAAAGGGGGCGTGGTATTTGCCTTAGCAAAACAGCTAGGGGTTCCGATTCGTTTTATTGGGATCGGGGAGGGTATTGAAGATTTGCAGGAGTTTAATGCAAAGGACTTTATTGACGCCGTGTTTACGTCTGAGTAGATGATCAAGTTTGATCAAGTAAGTAAACGCTACTCTGAAGTGGGTGATGTGCTGGTTGATGTTAGTTTTACGATTACTAAAGGGGAGATGGTTTTTTTAACCGGTCCTTCAGGTGCGGGCAAGAGTACATTGCTAAAATTAATAGCACTGGTTGAAAGCGTATCACGGGGGCAGGTGTTTCTTGAGGGTCAAAATTTAAACCGTATTTTGGAACGAGAAGTTCCTTTTATGCGTCGTAAAATGGGTTTAATTTTTCAAGATTATAAATTATTAAATGACCGTACTGTGGCGGATAATATTGCATTACCCTTATTGATAGCAGGATATAGTCATCAAGAAATTAAACGGCGAGTCAGAGCCGTTCTTGATAAAGTCGGTTTAGCTGGTAAAGAGAAAAGCTATCCGTTGTCGTTATCAGGCGGTGAGCAGCAGCGGGTAGGTATTGCACGTGCAGTTGTTAATAAACCGAGTGTGATTCTAGCGGATGAACCGACCGGTAACCTGGACCCTGCATTAGCCACAGAAATCATGCGTTTGTTTAAGCAATTTAAGCAGGTCGGAGTTACTGTTCTTATTGCGACCCATGATTTATCACAAGTTATAGACTCGGGTTGTCGACAATTAACTCTCGAACAAGGTTGTTTGGTCAGTGATTAAGTAGTGCTATGAAAGGTTTTTTTATGGTTCATTTACAAGCGCTATTGTTCAGTTTGGGGCAGCAGCTCAGAACGCCTTTTTCATCGCTTCTAACCATTGCTGTTTTATCCATTTCGATCGCCCTGTCAGGCGCATTTTATTTGGCTGTGAAGAACATCACGCATTTAACAGGACATCTTGAAACCTCCAATCAAATCACCCTGTTTTTAGGGCAACAGGTTTCTGATCAGGATGGTCGCTGGTTATTAACACGGCTGGAAAAGCATCGAAGCATACAAAGCACGCGGTTAATTACCAAAACAGAAGGGTTGAAGGACTTTGAACAGTTTAGTGGTTTTGGTGATGCTTTAAAGGCGCTGAGTCGTAACCCATTGCCCATGGTTATCCAGGTTTTTCCACGGTTAAATTTAACCACACCACAACAGTTACAGCAGTTATTAGACGAACTTAAAGCCTTGCCGGAGGTGGCCGTCGCTAAAATTGATATGCAATGGGTGCAGCGCTTGAAAGCGATTATTGTTTTGGCTGAGCGTGGCGTTTTAGTGTTAGCAAGTATCTTAGCTTTTGCGGTAATTTTTATTACCGGAAATACGATTCGTCTGGAATTACAGAATCGACAAGAGGAAGTTGTGATTGCTAAATTAGTCGGTGCCACGAATGGGTTTATTGCGCGGCCTTTTCTTTATAGTGGTTTTTGGTATGGATTATTAGCCGGGTTATTAGCATGGCTAATGATTACAGGATTAATGGCACTATTGCAGTCCCCTATGGAGCAATTGATGACACTTTATTTAGGCTATCAAGAGGTGGTTTTTTTGAGTGTCTTGGATTCCGTTATCCTTCTGGTTGTTTCAGCAGTGTTAGGGGTGCTCGGTTCTTGGGGGGTTTTAGTGTCGCAATTAAGTCGATTGACACCGGAATAAAGGGGGTGACAGATTTGTTTAGTGTTGGCAACGGGTACAGAAAACAGACGCTCGGTTATTCTGTCTGATCAAGGTTAAGGGTTGACCGCACTGAATGCAAGGTTGATTGTTGCGACCATAAACATTAAGTTCCTGTTTGAAATAACCGGCTTGCCCACTGCTACCAACAAAATCTTTTAAGGTTGTTCCACCTTGTTCAATAGCGCGCGCTAGGATGGTTCTAATGGCCTCATTGAGTGCTTGATAACGTGCCAAGGATATGCGTCCAGCGTGCCGTGTGGGGTGTATTCCAGCGGCGAAAAGGGCTTCATTAGCATAAATGTTGCCGACACCCACGACAACATGATGATCCATAATAAAGTTTTTGATGGAGCGTTTTGAATTTCTTGACAATGAATAGAGATGCTGACCGTTAAAGTCTTCAGAGAAGGGTTCAGGACCGAGTTTGCAGAGTAATTTATGTTTTTCAGGCGCTTGATTGGTCCATAAAATGCAACCAAATCGGCGCGGGTCATTGAAGCGTAGGTGAAAATTATTGGCTAGGTGGAAGTCGACATGGTCGTGCTTTTTTACCGGGGTCTCGGGTGGAACTATTTGTAAGTTACCCGACATGCCTAAGTGGATTATTGTTGTACCTGCTTGACTGTTCAATAGTAGATATTTTGCTTTTCTTTGAACCGATTGAATCGTTTGGTTTTTAAAGGCGGTAGACAATTCATCGCTGATAGGCCAACGCAATTGTTTTTGGCGAATGGTAATATGGGTAACTTCAACACCGGTGAGATACGGTTCAATACCCCGTCGAGTTGTTTCAACTTCCGGTAATTCAGGCATGTGGATAAGTTATTATTTATCGCGAAGTTCATTGAGAAGAACACCCACTTCATTTTGTGTTTTTCCTCGGTATAGAAGGAATTTCCAACGGCGGCCACCACATTGGCGCCATAATAAGGCAGAGCGAATGCCTGCTAATAAAAGGCTTCTTATTTTATGGATATTTTCTAAGTTGGAGAGGTGGTTTTGTTCGCCATTGACCATGATGCGAGGCTTAAGTGTACTCACGGTGTTGTGATAAAGGTCGCCTAGGTCGGTTAAAACGCGGCTATGTGTTACGCCAAGTTCATCTGCTTGCGTTTGTGCAAGTTCAATCCCAGTACGAATTTCAGATAGCATCGGATTATTGTTGCTAAGTTGTTTTTCAAGGAAAATAAGGGTTGCGGCATAACGACCTTGATCCGAATCGGGTGGTTCAGCGCCTGTTAGTTGACGTTGTAGTTGATTAAGACCGGAAGAAATACCGGATAACCCACCGTAGATATCTTCAACATTTTCAGCATCTATTTTCAATATGCTGGCAATGCTTCTTTCTAAGGGGGTTTGCTCGACCATACCAGTCGTAGCAATTTTTTTGACTTGGTGAATAGCCTGAGTAAGGCCAGCTAAAGCGATAACTTGGTTTCTGAGTGAATTAAGAGGCATAATTAAGTTTAAGGGTTAGAGTGTTGAGTCAGGGGTAGTTGTTAGGTGGCCTTGTTGTTTCCAGCCTTTTATGCCACCTTTAAGGTGACTTATTTTATTCATATTTAGTTTAGTACTCAATAATTCGGCGACGATTTTAGAGCGATTGCCACTGGCACAGACTAAAATAATTGCCGTGTCTTTTGTTTTTCTGAGTTGTGTTAGTTTAGAAAGCCAGTTGGGTAGGTCGAAATGAGCTTTAGCGTCAAAAAAAGTAAGGCGATGGCTATGGGCAATAATACCCTCTTTAGACCATTCGTCTGGTCTTCGGATATCAACAATAAGTGTTGTTGAGGTGTTAACATTCATTAATTCAGTAGGGTTGAGTTCTTTATATTCAGCGCCAGCGCAGGGCGTAAATAAACCAACTAGCAATAAAATAGTCCAGATTACTTTGAGAAAGTTTGTGCGGTGCATAATCTGATGGCGTAATATTTATGTTAAGAAGAGGATATTGGGAAATATAGTTTACTCTTTTGCCAAGGATGTACAATGCTTGCGATAAGTAATCGGCAGTTTTTGCTATAGATCATTCAATGAGAAGGTGAGTAAGTGATTGAATTAATAGTTTTAAAGGTAACCGGTATGAAATGTGGCGGCTGTGAAAAGGCTGTGGAAGACCAATTGGCCGAATTGGTTGGCGTTGTGAGTGTTAACGCATCCTATCAAACAGATTCTGTGGAAATTAAATACGATGACAGTAAGGTGCAACTGGAACAGTTTCATAGTTGTTTAGCTGGATTGAATTATCCATCAAGTTTAGTAGGGGGTAGTCGTTGAAAAAGGATCAAGTTTTTCGGTTTTCCATTCAAGGGCTACGGTGCGCAGGTTGCGTGAATAGTATTGAAAATGCATTACAAACGTCAGAAGGTATCGTTGCTGCCACGGTTAATTATGCTGAACATGTTGCAACTGTTCAGGGTTTCGTCAGCCCCGAAGAGATAATCACGGTGATTGTTGAGGCAGGTTATGAGGCCGTGTTAATCGTTGATAATGACCCGCTAGATAATAGAGCAGAACAAGAGCAACATGACTATCGGAAATTAGTAGATAAGGCGGTAATGCCGGCTATTTTTGCACTGCCGTTGATGCTTTATGATCAGGTTAATGGTTTGCCTGATATGGTTTCGTGGTCAGGGCGATTTTTTTGGTTATTAATTGCTTTGATGACCTTAGCTTGTTTGATTTATTCGGGGAAACATTTTTATTTAGGCGCTTATCGCTCATGGCAGCATCGTCAAGCCAATATGGATACTTTGGTAGCCTTAGGGACAGGCTCTTCTTGGTTATATTCTGTTGCTGTTTTAATCTTGGGGGATAAACTCCCTCATTTGGGACAACATGCTTATTTTGAGGCCGCCTTATTTATTTTGATTTTTTTAAATTTAGGGTCAGCGATTGAAATACGGGCACGTGGAAAGACTTCAAGTGCGATACGGCAATTAATTAACTTGCAGCCTAAAACGGCGCGACTTGTGCGCGATGGTCTGGAACTGGATGTGGCGATTGCTGATGTGTTGGTGGGTGATTTGGTTAGGGTTCGGCCCGGTGAAAAGCTTGCTGTAGATGGTAGCGTGATGTCTGGATTTGGTATTGTTGATGAGTCGATGTTAACCGGTGAGGCGATTCCAATTGAAAAGAATGTGGGTGCAACAGTTAAAGCAGGGACGTTAAATATACAAGGTAGTTTTTTGTACCAGGCAGACCGTGTTGGTAAAGAAACCTTATTGGCTCAAGTGGTTGAGACAGTATTACAAGCACAAAGCGCTAAGCCAGCGATAGCTCGATTAGCCGATAAAGTTGCAGCTATTTTTGTTCCTGTGGTGGTTGTGATTGCTATGGGGGTTTTTGGCGTGTGGTTTTATTTCGGTCCACAACCGGCGTTAGGGTATGCTTTTGTCACAGCAATGACCGTTTTAGTTATTGCTTGTCCCTGTGCACTAGGGTTGGCAACACCGATTTCTGTCATGGTTGCTGTTGGGCGAGCCGCGCAGGCAGGTATATTGATTAGAAACGGTGAGGTATTGCAGACTGTGGGGCAAGTGTCTTGTGTAATATTTGATAAGACTGGAACGATCACAGAAGGTAAGCCTGAAGTCGTTGCTGTTAAAGCCTTGAACCATTTTAGTACAGAGCAAGTTTTGCAATGGGCCGCCAGCTTAGAAGTTGGCTCTGAACATGTTTTGGCAACGTCCGTATTGCTGGCAGCGAAAGACAAGAACTTGGCGCCTTTAGCCGTAACGGGTTTTCAAATGCGTCCAGGACTGGGTGTAACCGGTTTAATTGACGGCCAACAGGCGGTATTGGGTAATCAATCATTGATTGAGGACTTAGGTCTTAATATGGATACCTCTAAGGAGGTGTTACAGCAGAGTTATGCTGAAGGTCATACTGTCATGATTTTGGCCGTAAATGCTGAAATTGTCGGTATTTTAGGCGTTTCTGATCCGGTTAAAGTAGATTCAGCTGCAGCAATACAGCAATTACAGGCTTTGGGGATACGGGTAATGATGTTAACCGGCGATCATGACAATACTGCAAGGGCAATTGCTGATAAAGTGGCGATCGATGATTTTCGGGCACAGTGTTTGCCCGGAGATAAGTTGGCTATTATAGAAGAATTACAAGCAGGAGGAGAGGTGGTTGCAATGGTGGGGGATGGGGTTAATGACGCACCTGCCTTGACGCAGGCAAATGTCGGTGTTGCAGTAGGGTCTGGAGCTGATATCGCAATTGAAAGTGCAGATTTTATTATTTTGCAGGGTTCCTTGCTTAAAATGAATCAGGCGATTACGTTATCGAAGGCGGCCTTAATGAATATCAAACAAAATCTATGGGGCGCTTTTATTTATAATGCGTTAAGTATTCCAATCGCTGCGGGGCTACTTTACCCGGTGTTTGGTTTTTTATTAAGCCCTGTCATTGCCAGTGCGGCAATGGCATTGTCATCCTTAACGGTAGTGGCTAATGCAAATCGGTTGCGGTGGGTCAATCTAACCGTCCAAAACAATGATTAATTCTCTTCGGTTCGTGTTTAATGTTTGAGTGATGAGGCTACTCGGGTGACTAAAAATGCGCTTCGCTTAGAAGCTTATGAGAAGCGTAACCAACAACGTGATAAAGATTATTTGAGTCAAGTGATTGCTCAGAAGGTTGTTGAGCAGGCCAGTTATCAATGTGCCAAAACAGTGATGTGGTATGTGGATTGTCGTTCGGAAGTTAGAACGCAAACCATCATAAAACAAGAGTTTGGCCAAGATCGACGTATTGTTATTCCTTTTTGTACTCAAGATAGCGGTGGGAAAAATCAGTTAGGTTTATGGTTGTTGGATGATTTGTCTGAATTAGTGCGTGGATGCTGGGGTATTTTAGAGCCGCCTGAAAGTCGCTGGCATGAGTCTGGAAAACAAGTCGCTATTGAAGAGTTGGATCTCATCATCGTACCGGGTGTGGGTTTTGATCGCCGGGGCGGGCGGTTGGGTAATGGCCAAGGTTATTATGATAATTTTTTGCAGCAAGTTTCTGCCGCGACACAGACACAAGGGATTTGTTATGAGTCGCAGCTCTTCGATAATATTCCGATGGGGGAAACAGATGTTGCAATGGATTTTGTTTTTACACAGTCAGCGATTTATCACCGGGAGCAAGAGTTTTAGTGAAGGCAAATGCGATAAAAGAAATCCCACAATCAACACCGGCCTTTTTAATTGATCAAGACAAGATTAAGAAAACGCTCCATTATTTACAGCTCTTAAAAGAACGTAGTCAATGCCAGGTGTTGTTTTCAATTAAGTCGTTGCCGTTAACGGCCGTTATGAAACAAACCTTATCCGTTGTTGATGGTTTTTCAGTGAGTTCGTTGTTTGAGCTACGGTTAGCACGAGAAGTTGATCGAGGCGATAGTGAGGTGCATTTAACAACACCGGGTTTAAAAGTTGATGAGTTTGATGAGTTAGCGACGTTGTCAACGGCGATTAGTTTTAATTCACTAGAGCAATATCGGCAATTTAGGCCGCTATTAAATACGGCGGTTTCGCCAGGACTTAGAGTGAATCCTGAACTTTCTTTTGTGGCGGATAATCGGTATGACCCCTGCCGTAACTTTTCAAAATTAGGTGTCCCCTTAGGGCAGCTGGCAGGGCAATTACCTCAAGGCATAGAAGGGCTTCATTTTCATACCGTGTTCGGTAGTGATTCTTTTCAGCCATTGCAAGAGACAGTGGCACGTATTGAGGCGCAATTAAGTCATTCATTAGCCTCATTAAAGTGGATCAATTTAGGCGGTGGTTATTTGTTCGATTCTGAACAGCAGATGGAGCCTTTGATTGACCTGATTGTCCGACTTAAAAAACACTATCAAGTGGAAGTTTTTATGGAACCGGGTAATGGGGTTGTGGGGGCGTCTGGGTTTATAGTGGCTACTGTGATTGATTGTTTTGTTCGGGAAGGGAAGACCGTAGCGGTTTTGGATACGTCCGTTAATCATAATCCTGAGGTTTTTGAGTACCAAAGAAGACCGCAGTTAGTCGAGGAGGTGCCAGACGGTGAGTACAGTGCTATTTTGGCTGGGTGTACTTGTTTGGCGGGAGATCTTTTTGGTGAATATCATTTTGATCAGCCCATAACGCTGGGTGATCGGTTCACATTTTGTCAGGTTGGGGCTTATAGCATGATCAAGTCAAATCGTTTTAATGGCTATAATTTTCCTGATATTTATACCTTTAATGATTCAACAGCACGTAAAATTAAAACTTATGATTATGCGTATTATCGCGCACAGTGGTTAACCTAGAGGGAATAAGTATGGAAGCATTAATGATGTCGGCAGTCGGTGATCCATCGGTTTTACAATTGCAACAGGTGGATGAACCGACTATTGAGCGGCCGGCGGAGGTTAAAGTTAGATTGTTAGCGGCAGGCATTAATCCCATAGATACTAAAATCAGGCGAGGAGGCTTGTTACAAGGTGATCGCTTTCCAGTCATTCTGGGGTGTGATGGTGCGGGTGAAGTGGTTGAAGTCGGCACCGGTGCAAGTCGTTATCAAGTAGGGGATAAAGTATGGTTTTGTCACGGTGGGCTTGGATTAGAGCAAGGTAATTATGCACCTTTTAATGTAATCGATGAAAGATGGCTGGCGCCTATGCCGGCTAATTTGAGTTATATTGAAGCGGCCGCAGCGCCTTTAGTGTTAATTACTGCTTGGGGAGCGCTATATCGCCGAGGGCGATTGCAAGCGGGTCAAACGGTTTTAATTCATGGGGGTGCCGGCGGTGTTGGTCATGCGGCCATTCAACTTGCAAAAATAGGTGGTGCGCGTGTTATTACAACAGTTTCAAGCCCTGAGAAAGAGCACTTTGTTAGAAGTTTGGGCGCCGATGAGGTTATTATTTATCCCACTGAAAATACCCTTGAACGGTTATTAATGTTGACGTCTGGGCGAGGGGCTGATTTAGTCTTTGATACGGTAGGACGAGATGTCTTCTTATCTTCAATCATGATGACAGCACATTTTGGTACGTTAGTTTCTATTTTAGATCCTGGAACTTTTGATTTTCAGGAAGCTAGAATGCGGAATCTTAGTATTGCTTTTGAATTGATGTTAACGCCGATGTTAAGAAATTTGCCCGAAGCACGAGATGAGCATAGAGCTATTTTACAGCGATGTGCCCAGCATATTGAAGCAGCTGAATTGGTTGTTGAAGTGAGTAAGGTTTTTTCTTTAGCACAGGGGGCAGCTGCTCATACCCATATGGAGGCAGGGCATACGCAAGGTAAATTGGTGTTAACACTGTAATTTCTGATAGTAATAAGTGGTGCGTTTGACCATTAGCGCACCCATTTTGAGGTCAACTTATAAACGAGTGTGATGGCAAAAAAAACAAGGACCAAGAGAACGCGAAAAAAATCAGTGAAGCGCTCTTTTTCGATGGTGTCGCCATTGAAAAAGGCCGTGTTTTTTTTCATGATTGGGTTTGGGTTTATTGCGTTATCTTATATAGGCTATTTAGATTATACCGTTTGTAAACAATTTCAAGGAAAGCGGTGGTCATTGCCGGCAAAGGTCTATGCCAGTCCAACAGAATTATTTGTCGGTAGCCCGTTATCTGTAACAGAACTGAGTCAGTTGCTTAAGCAGTTACAGTACACAGAAGTGGCTTCCCTTGCTAAAGAAGGGTCCTTTTATCGTAACGGAAAATCTTTAACGTTACGAACCAGAAGTTTTCGATTTTGGGATAAACATGAAGCCAGTCAAGAATTACAATTAGTCTTCAAAGATGATACGTTGTTGTCGATAGTCAATAGAGTCAGTGGGCGTAAATTAGCTATTGTTCGATTAGCTCCAGCGCTTATTGGTAGTTTTTATCCCTTACGAAAAGAAGATAGGACGCTTGTCGATTTAAGTCAGGTACCTAAGGCTTTAGTGGATGGGTTAATTGCGACTGAGGATCATGGCTTTTATCAGCACTACGGTATTTCTCTAAAAGCAATAGCGCGGGCACTTTGGGTTAATGTGAAGGCGGGTGGTATTGTTCAAGGTGGAAGTACACTCACGCAGCAATTAGTTAAGAATTTTTTCTTAACTTCTCAAAGGAGTTTGTGGCGGAAATTTAATGAAGCATTGATGGCTATTATTTTAGAGCTACGATTTGAAAAGAATGATATTTTGGAGGGTTATTTAAACGAGGTTTATCTCGGTCAGAATGGTGCTAGTGCTGTACATGGTTTTGGTTTGGCGAGTGAGTTTTATTTCTCACAACCGCTGGAGAAATTAGAACGTCATCAATTAGCTCTGTTGGTAGGCTTGGTTCGAGGGCCGATTTATTATAATCCCAAGCGACATCCAGAGAGAATAAAGAAACGGCGAAATTTGGTTCTGGATGAGATGGTTAAACAAGGGTATCTCACGGTAGCACAAGCGACTTATTCTAAAAAACAAGCTTTGGGTGTGGTTCCTTTTAGGCGCCAAGCAATTAATCGATACCCAGCCTTTTTGGAGTTAGTAAGGCGGCAGTTAACGCAGGAGTACCGGGATGATGATTTGACGTCAAATGGGTTGAGAATTTTTACCACGATTGACGTTCGAGTGCAAAAAACGATGCAGCAAGTCATTGAGAAAAAACTGAAACAACTGGAGCTACGCAAAGGGACTAATCAGTTAGAAACCGCCGTGATTGTAACGCAGCCAGGAAGCGGCGAAATTGTTGCTTTAAGTGGTGGACGCAAGGCGCAGGCTGTGGGATTTAATCGAGCCCTTAATGCCGTTCGGCCGATTGGGTCATTAATCAAACCCGCAATATATCTAACCGCACTCGAACAAGCAGAGCGTTATACCGTGACCACTTTATTGAGTGATCACCCGGTACAATTGACCAGTAAAAATGGGACGAGTTGGGCGCCGAAAAATTATGATGGACGTAGTCACGGTTATATTCCACTGCATACCGCATTAGCACGATCTTATAACTTAGCCACAGTACGATTAGGGATGTCACTAGGCGTGGGGCGTGTGGCTAAGACATTGAGAGATTTAGGGGTTAAAAGGCCCGTTAAACTTTACCCTTCTTTATTGTTAGGTGCGACTGGGTTTACACCGCTGGAAGTGAGTCAAATGTATTTGACCTTGGCAGGGGATGGATTTGCTATGCCATTGCGAGCTATTCGGTCAGTGATGTCGACGGAAGGTAAGTCATTGCAGCGCTATCCTTATTCAGTGCGTCAAACTCTTGATTCTGGCGCAGCTTATCTAACTAATACATTATTACAAGAAGCCCTGACTGACGGGACGGGACGTTCTGTTTATCAAAAGATTCCTAAAGCCTTTCATCTTGCGGGCAAGACAGGGACAACAAATGATTTACGGGATAGTTGGTTTTCAGGTTTTAGTGGTGATTATTTGGTCACCGTTTGGCTGGGAAGAGATGATAACAAGCCGATGGGGTTAACGGGTGCAAGTGGTTCGTTGAGTCTATGGACAGACCTAATGATAAAGATTATGCGTGAACCTTTGCGGTTAAGTTCGCCGGAGTCGATTGAGAACGTCTGGATAGATCCAGTGACTCGGTTACGCGCTAATTCAGCATGCGCAGATGCACAACTTTGGCCCTATAAGAAAGGGTCAGCACCCAAGGACTCTTCCCCTTGTGTTGCAACACCTGTTAATCAGGCACATGAATGGTTGAATAAAATGCTGGGGGATAATTAACATGATAGTGAGTAACGTAAGGATTATTAATGCATAAATTAGTATTAGGTTTGTTTTTAGGCTTGTTCCCATGGGTCATTTTTGCCAGTAATGATAAGGCCAGTGATGCGCTGAGTCATTTTTTTAAGTCAACGGAATCTCTTTCAGCATCTTTTGTGCAAACGAACTGGGATGAGCAAGAACGAGCCATAGATCAAAGTGAAGGAGAGTTTGTTTTAGTGAAGCCCGATGGCTTTTTTTGGCACTATAAATCTCCTTTTGTACAGAAGATTGTCGCTGCCAGTAATAAGGTTTGGTTTTATGATGTTGACTTAGAGCAAGTGACCATTAAAAGTGCTGATAAGTTAATGGGTTTTTCCCCGTTATTGTTTTTGACCGGTACGCTAGATTTAGAACGTGACTTTTTAGTTGAAATGGATTCGGTGACTGACGCTGTTGTTTGGTTGCGTGTAACCCCTAAGGGAGAGTCTAGAGGTTTTGAATATATTCGGGTAGGGCTTGTCCATGGACAGTTATGGTCAATGGAGTTTGAAGATAATTTTGGTCGAAAAACACAGTTGCAGTTTTCGGATATGAAAGTTAATGTTGCGGTTGATTCAGCCTTGTTTGTTTTGACAATACCGGAAGGTGTGGATGTCTTTGAGGAATAGATGAAATGGATAAAATGCAGCCACTAGCAGAACGTATGCGGCCCAAAGAGATTGGTGCTTTCATGGGTCAGAAGCATCTATTGATGCCGGGTAAACCTTTGTACGAATCTATTGTTTCGGGCCGGCTGCATTCAATGATTTTTTGGGGTGGGCCTGGGACGGGGAAGACGACCTTGGCGCGAATGATTGCAAGGCATTCTGATGTATCCTTTATCGCACTTTCTGCGGTTCTGGCCGGTGTTAAAGATATTCGGTTAGCGGTAGCTGAAGCACAACGGTTATTGCAGAGTGAAAATAGACGAACTATTTTGTTTGTTGATGAGGTGCATCGTTTTAATAAATCTCAACAGGATGCTTTTTTACCCCATGTTGAAGACGGTACAATATTTTTTGTAGGGGCAACGACGGAGAACCCATCGTTTGCACTCAATAACGCGTTGTTATCAAGAGCGCGTGTTTATGTTCTTAATGCTTTGACGGAAGAAGAATTAATCGCTGTACTGACTCAAGCCTTAGCGAATAAAGAATCTGGTATGGCAGGGCAATTTACGGTGGATCCGAATATCGTCAAGCAATTTGCACAAGCCGCAGATGGTGATGCGCGACGAGCATTGAATCTTTTAGCTATAGCGACAGAAGTTGCTGAATCACATGGGCTGAGAGTGGTTGATTCAGCGATTGCTCAGGAGGTATTGTCGGGAGAAGTGCGACGGTTTGATAATCAAGGGGAAGAGTTTTACAACCAAATTTCTGCTTTACATAAGTCGGTGCGAGGGAGTGCACCTGATGCGGCGCTTTATTGGTTGTGCAGAATGCTTGACGGTGGATGTGATCCAGCTTATTTGGCTAGACGAATTGTCAGGATTGCTTCAGAGGATATTGGAAATGCAGACCCTAGAGCATTGCAGTTGGCCATGAATGCCTGGGATGCTCAGCAGCGTTTAGGGAGTCCTGAAGGGGAATTAGTATTGGCTCAGGCAGTTGTTTATATGGCGTGTGCTGCAAAAAGCAATGCCGTTTATGTTGCTTATAAGGCCGCTATGCAGGCGGCAAAAAATAGTGGTTCATTACCGGTCCCACTACATCTAAGGAATGCATCGAGCCAATTAATGGAGTCCTTAGGTTATGGTGAAACTTATCGTTATGCGCATAATGAGCCCGATGCGTACGCTTCGGGTGAAAACTATTTTCCGGAGGAGTTGCTGGGGAGTAATTTTTATGCGCCTGTTCCTCGGGGCCTTGAAATTAAAATTAAAGAAAAATTGGCACGGTTAAAGGTTCTTGATCGTCAAGCCTTAAAGAATAAAAAACAAGGCTGATTGTGTCAGGCACGTGGTATATCAAGACGTCGAGATGGCGAGGTGAGAAGATCGCATTATTCGTATTTAGGTGGTAGAATAACTCGCAGATTTATAAAATAGCTGATTTTTTAGTTAACTTCCCTTCATGTAGATACCTATGGACCTAAAGTTTCTTGAGTTTGAACAACCGATTGCTGAACTGAACGCTAAAATTGAAGAATTGCGTAATGTTAAGTTCGATGATGACATTGATATTGAAGACACATTAAAGCAATTAGAAATTAAGAATCAGGATCTTACGCATGCCATTTATTCAAAATTATCAGATTGGCAAATATCTCAGGTGTCGCGACACCCAGGGCGCCCTTATACGCTTGATTATATTGAACATATGTTTTCTGATTTTTATGAGTTACATGGTGATCGTGCTTTTGCCGACGATCCTGCAATTGTTTGTGGATTAGCGAAGTTAGACGATCAGTCTGTGATGGTTATTGGTCATCAGAAAGGACGGGATACTAAAGAAAAGATTTATCGTAACTTTGGAATGCCTAAGCCGGAAGGGTATCGTAAGGCGTTGCGGATGATGAACTTGGCAGAACGCTTTCATTTGCCGATTATCTGTTTAATTGATACGCCGGGAGCTTATCCTGGCATTGATGCTGAAGAACGCGGTCAAAGTGAAGCCATTGCACGAAATTTATTTGAGATGGTGAAAATTAAAACCCCAGTCATTTGTACAATTATTGGTGAGGGTGGATCCGGGGGGGCCTTAGCCATTGGTGTGGGAGACCGGCTTCTTATGCTTGAATATAGTACTTATTCGGTTATTTCTCCTGAGGGGTGTGCGACTATTTTATGGAAGAGTTCTGAGAAGGCCGAACTGGCTGCGGAAGCAATGGGGATTGTTTCTGATCGTGTCAGAGAAGCGGGGCTTTTGGATGAGGTAGTTCGAGAACCTTTAGGTGGAGGGCATCGTGATTTTCAGCAAGTTGCAGATAATTTAAAAGAAGCTCTGTTAGGACACTTGGAGTCCTTAAAGAAGGAGCCTCTGGACACATTGTTAGAGAATCGCTATCAAAGGATTATGGACTTTGGTGCTTTTACGGAAGAAAACTAGGTTCTGTTTTAGGGTCAGTGTTAGACCTTATGAAAAATTGGATAAGCCGATATTTTTTGACCTGACAGGTAAATGATGGTGCTGACGCCTGACACACTTCTCCGTACGCTACAACGATATTCGCTAGGGCAAAATATTTTTGTCGCTTTTAGTGGGGGTCGTGACTCTCATGTTTTATTGCATCTATGTGCGCAAATTCCCACCGTATCATCATCGGTTACCGCTGTTTACATTGACCATGGATTACAAGAATGCGCCGCAGACTGGGGTATGCGTTGCCAGCAGGTTGCTGAACAGTTAGGTGTTAATTTTACCAGTGTTTCATTGAATTTGTTGCCTCCTCAGGGTGAAAGTCTTGAGGCGATAGCGCGTGAAGCGCGTTACCAGGCAATAGCCGCATTGTTAGGGCCGGGTGATATGGTTCTGACGGCGCATCATCAAGAAGATCAATATGAAACCATTTTGCTGAAAATGTTTAGGGGTGCTGGGTTGCTTGGGTTGTCTGGTATTTCTGAATATTCCACGTTGGGGGATGGGCAGTTAATTAGACCGTTGTTAGGCGTGACCAAGCAAGCTATTGAGGCTTATGCGAAAAGCAATCAGTTGAATCATATACAAGATCCGAGTAATGCGTGTATTGATTTTGATAGGAATTATTTGCGGACGGTGATTACGCCGTTAATTAAGGCGCGTTGGCCCGCGGTAGATGCGACAGTAAGTCGTGCAGGTCGTCACTGTTATAATGGGGATGCATTGATTTCCCAAATGATTGAGCCGCTATTTGAGCAAATGTTTTGTCAACAAGAGCAGACATTATCAGTTGAGTCATTACAAGCTTTGAATCCTTTAATGCAACCGATGATTATTCGGCAGTGGTTTAAATGGAAGGGATTAGAAATGCCTTCTGAACGGGTAGTTAGGTTGTTATTAACACAAGTGCTTGAGGCATCCACGGATCGTTGCCCTGAGTTAATGGTGGGCGATCATTGTGTGCGTCGTTTTCAAGATCAATTATATTTATTGAAAGTCTTCTTGCCGATAGATTCTGGTTCTGAGCAGCGATGGCCTCAAGGTAAAAAAACATTAATGTTAAAAGACAATGGGGTCTTACGGCGTTTGGATCACTCAGAGCCGGGCAATGAACAGGATTATTGGTATCAATATGAAGTCATCGTCCGTTATCGACAAGGTGGAGAAAAGATTTGTTTGCCAGGTCGATCGGGAACGCATTTAGTCAAGAAGTTGTTTCAGGAAGCAAAGGTGCCACCATGGTTACGTTCAAGAATGCCGTTTATTTATTTTGACGGTGAGTTAGCTGCAGTTGGCGGTCAATGGGTTGCAGATAGATTTTATGAAACGCAATCGGGTCAGAAGTTGCAATTTGAATGGGCTCTAGCCTGTAGTGACTGAAAATAGAATGGCGAAGATGATAATAACTATTAAAAGAAACGTTGATTATCGTGAGATAATAAATCACTAATTCGATTTGAAAATTTAGAGAAAAAACTAATTATTTTATGACTAAATTTATTTTTATAACGGGTGGTGTTGTTTCATCACTGGGTAAAGGTATTGCGGCGTCTTCATTGGCAGCTATTCTTGAGGCGCGTGGATTAAACCTGACCATGATTAAGTTAGATCCCTACATTAATGTTGACCCAGGTACGATGAGCCCCTTTCAACACGGAGAAGTGTTTGTTACTGAGGATGGTGCTGAAACCGATTTGGACTTAGGGCATTATGAACGTTTCATTGATTCACAAATGCTACAGCATAATAATTTCACGACCGGGCAGATTTATGAAAATGTTATCCGCAAAGAGCGTAGAGGGGATTACTTAGGCGCAACGGTTCAAGTTATTCCACATATTACCGATGAAATTAAACAACAGGTTATTATCGGAGCCAAAGGCGCTGACGTCGCATTGGTCGAGGTGGGTGGTACAGTGGGTGATATTGAATCACTGCCTTTTCTGGAGGCTATTCGACAATTGCGTATTGAATTAGGTGAAAGGGAAACGTTATTTATCCATTTAACCTTGGTGCCCTTTATTCGTTCGGCAGGTGAAGTGAAAACCAAGCCAACGCAACACTCGGTTAAGGAGTTGCGTTCTATTGGTATTCAGCCTGATATTTTAATATGCCGATCAGAACAGGGTATTACACCTTCTGATCGAAAGAAAATTGGTTTATTTACTAATGTTTCAGAACGAGCGGTTATTTCAGCGGTTGATGCGGATTCTATTTACCGTATTCCCATGTTGCTTCATGACCAAGGTCTTGATGAAATCGTTATTGAAAAATTAAATTTAACAGTTCCACCAGCAGACTTAAGTCAGTGGCGACGGGTTGTTGCTGCTTTGGAAGATAGTGAAAATATAGTTACCATTGCTATTGTTGGTAAATATGTTGAGCATTTGGATGCTTATAAGTCTTTGAATGAAGCGTTAGTTCATGCCGGTATTCATACTCGAAATCGTGTGAATCTTAAGTACATAGATTCAGAAACTATTGAAGAAAATAGTTTGGAATTATTATCTGGTATGGATGCCATTTTGGTTCCTGGTGGTTTTGGTGAGCGGGGTATTGAAGGTAAAGTGGCAACCGTTAAGGTTGCACGAGAAAATAATATTCCTTATTTTGGTATCTGTTTGGGGATGCAAGTGGCGGTGATTGAATACGCCCGAAATGTGGTGGGTTTAACCAAGGCGCACAGCACCGAGTTTGTTCCTGATGCAAAAGATCCGGTGATTGGCTTGATTACCGAGTGGATGGATGAGTCAGGGCGACAGCAGATTCGAGGCGATGAATCTGATATGGGTGGCACTATGCGTTTAGGCGGACAAAAGTGTCAGTTGGAAAGCAATACTATGGCGCATCAGTTATACCAGCAGGATGTTATTAGTGAGCGCCATCGACATCGTTATGAATTCAACAATCATTATTTGTCGGTATTAGAGGACAGTGGCCTACAGTTTTCTGGACGGTCAATGGATGGTCAATTAGTCGAAGTGATTGAAATACCCAGTCACCCTTGGTTTTTAGCGTGTCAGTTTCATCCTGAATTCACTTCAACGCCACGATGGGGACACCCGGTTTTTTCAGGGTTTGTTGAGGCCGCCGCTATTTATAAAAAAACAAAGGAGTGTTAAGAATGAAGTTATGTGGTTTTGAAGCGGGTTTAGATCAGCCTTTTTTTCTGATTGCCGGTCCGTGTGTCATTGAAAGTGAACAGCTTGCTATAGACACAGCCGGTCAGTTGAAAGAATTAACGACTGAATTGAATATTCCATTTATCTATAAATCATCTTTTGATAAAGCCAATCGGTCTTCACATGAGAGTTTTCGAGGATTAGGTATAGAGAAGGGGCTTCAGATTCTAGATAATGTTAAGCAACAAATTGGCGTGCTGGTATTGACTGATATTCATGAAGATACCCCATTGGGAGAAGTGGCTTCCGTGGTTGATGTTATGCAGACGCCAGCTTTTCTTTGTCGACAAACTGGGTTTATTCAACGGGCTGCAGAACAAGGAAAGCCACTGAATATCAAGAAAGGGCAGTTTTTGGCTCCTTGGGATATGGTTCATGTGGTTAATAAAGCAAAAGCAACCGGAAATGAACAGATTATGGTTTGTGAACGAGGGGCTTCTTTTGGGTATAATAACCTAGTTTCAGATATGCGCTCATTGGCAGCTATGAGAGAAACTGATTGTCCTGTTGTATTTGATGCGACGCACTCGGTGCAATTGCCTGGAGGGCAAGGGACTTGTTCTGGTGGACAGCGAGAATTTGTTCCGGTTTTGGCTAGAGCTGCGATGGCCGTTGGGATTGCGGGTATTTTTATGGAAACTCACCCGAATCCAGATCAGGCAAAAAGTGATGGGCCGAATGCATGGCCTCTCGATAGAATGAAGGAATTGTTAGAAATTTTATTAATACTCGATCAAACGGTTAAATCCAGTCGTTTGATAGAAACAACTTTATAGGTAAAGGAAATGGCTGAAATTGTAGACGTTCGTGCAAGAGAGATTTTAGATTCAAGAGGTAATCCAACTATTGAGGCTGATGTTGTTTTAGCTTCAGGCGTTGAGGGCAGCGCGATGGTGCCTTCAGGTGCCTCAACAGGTGAAAGAGAAGCCATTGAATTGCGTGATGGTGATAAGTCACGGTATATGGGCAAGGGTGTTCTGAATGCTGTGGAAAATACTCGAACTGAAATTCGTTCAGCTGTGATCGGTCTTGATGCCTCGGATCAAGCTTTACTTGATAAGACTATGATTGATTTAGATGGAACAGAAACTAAAGGTCGATTGGGTGCAAATGCTACCTTGGCTGTTTCTATGGCAGCGGCAGATGCTGCAGCAAAAGAGCAAGGCGAGCCACTTTACCAATACATGAATAAAGATGGGAAATTTATCTTACCCGTACCGATGATGAACATTATTAATGGTGGTTCTCATGCTGACAACAGTGTGGATTTACAGGAATTTATGATTTTACCTGTGGGTGCACCTAGTTTTACAGAAGCCATACGCTATGGTGCTGAAGTGTTTCATACACTTAAAAAAGTATTAACAGATCAAGGCATGACAACAACAGTGGGCGATGAAGGGGGATTTGCGCCTAATTTACCTTCTAATGAGGCAGCGATTAGCGTCATCCTTCAAGCCATTGAGCAGGCCGGTTATCGTCCTGGAGAAGATATTTATTTGGGTCTTGATGCTGCAAGTTCGGAGTATTTTAATAATGGTCGGTATATTTTGTCTTCTGAAAATAAACGGTTTGATTCTGAAGGAATGACTGATTTTCTAGCTGATTGGGTTAATAAGTACCCTATTATTAGTATTGAAGATGGCTTAGATGAGAATGATTGGGATGGTTGGAAATATCTTACTGAGCAGTTGGGGGGTAAAATTCAATTGGTGGGTGATGATTTATTTGTAACCAATCCAGCAATCTTAAAGGAAGGCATTGATAAGCAAATTGCAAATTCTATTTTGATTAAAGTAAACCAAATTGGCACGTTGACCGAAACATTTGAGGCAATAGCGATGGCTAAGGCGGCTAATTATTCGGCAGTAGTTTCTCATCGATCAGGAGAAACAGAAGATGTCACAATTGCTGATTTAGTCGTGGCTACGGGAACAGGTCAAATTAAAACAGGTTCCTTGAGTCGTTCGGATCGTATCGCTAAATATAACCGACTCATGAAAATAGAAGAGCAATTAGGAGCCAAGGCGAGTTATGCCGGTAGAAGTGCTTTCAGAATGTTGGATTAATTAGTCTTTTAGATCAAAACAGTGCGTATTTTGTTGGTGGTCATTGGGGTGTTAACGGTGATGTTACAGTATCGACTAATATTTGGTGAAGGCGGTTTACAGCAAGTTAGTCTTTATCAACAGCAGATCGATATTCTGAGCCAACAAAACGTGGTTAAAAAAGAACGAAATGACCGTATTTATCGCGAGGTTTTGGATTTAAGAAAGGGTGATGAAGCCCTTGAAAAGCGAGCCCGAAATGAATTGGGAATGATTGGAAAGGGGGAAACCTTTTACCAATATTTACAGACTGGATCTTCGCAGGTTGCGCACCGTCAATAGTTTTGTTTCTTGGCGGTACGTGATCTTTTCAGACGGTATCAATATTCATGGTGACTGTTCAGTTGACCGTGGTTCAGAGATTTTCTTAAGTAAGTTTTTTATTTGTAAGTGTTTATGAGTGAGTCAGAGAAATTTTGGGGTGTTGTTCCTGCAGCCGGTGTTGGTAAGCGAATGCAGTCTGATCGCCCGAAACAATATTTGTTTTTAGGCGCAACAACGGTCATTGAGCAAACATTATTTCGGTTGTTACAGGCTGATTGTTTTGCCGCTATTGCCGTGGCAATTTCATCAGAAGATCCTTATTGGCCAACTTTATCTTGTTCGCAGTATGAAAAAATTATTCGTGCGGATGGTGGGCAAGAACGAGCTGATTCAGTCTTGTCGGCTTTAAATGCTTTGAGTCATAAGGCCTCTGATGATGATTGGGTTTTAGTTCATGATGCGGCGCGACCGTGTCTCAAGACGTCTGATATTCATCGTTTGATTCAGACGCTTAAAGGCGATGCTGTGGGTGGTATATTGGCATTGCCATCGCATGATACTTTAAAGAATGTCATGCAGGGTGAAATTGTTGATTCGGTGGATAGGAATAAAGTCTGGCGCGCTTTGACACCTCAAATGTTTCGCTACGGGGCATTAAAAAAGGTATTAGAGTTGGCTAGAGAGAAAGGTCAAGTAGTGACTGATGAAGCCAGTGCCTTTGAATTAAATGGATTTCAACCGAAAATTGTAGAAGGGCATACTGGAAATATTAAAATAACTCGTCCAGAGGATTTAATGTTGGCAAAATTTTATTTGGAGCAAGAATGATAAGAATTGGTCAGGGCTATGATGTGCACCGTTTTCAAGAAGAGGGTGACGTTATTTTAGGGGGCGTAACTATCGACTTTGATAAAGGTATTGCGGCACATTCAGACGGCGACGTTGTGCTTCATGCCTTAGCTGATGCCTTGTTAGGATCAGTAGCCTTGGGTGATATAGGGCACCATTTTCCCGATACAGACCCTTCCTTTGAGGGTGCGGATAGTCGTGTCTTATTGAAGCATGTGTTAAGTATTGTTGTTGAAAAGGGCTATCGTTTAGTGAATGCAGATATTACCATTATCGCCCAAGCACCTAAAATAGCACCCCATATTAATGCCATGAGAGATAATATTGCGAATGATCTTGAGGTGGCACTGGATTGTATTAATGTCAAAGCAACGACGACAGAGCGCCTGGGTTTTGAGGGGCGTAGTGAAGGGATTGCTGTGCAAGCCGTCGTGTTGATGACTGATGGTTTTTCTTAGCGGTCGCGGTTAAAGTATCATTGTTGTTGTGCTTTGCGTTCTAAGCTTATTAGTTAAGGTTTTGTAGTGACAGACTTCTTGGATTGGTCGAATGCTTATGGTGGCCCATATGGGTCAGGGTTGATTCGTCAAACACCTGAAGATTTTGTAGTCGAAGAGGTGCTGCCTTTTAGCCCCAGTGGGGATGGGGAGCATCTATTTTTATTTATTGAAAAACGTGGTGAGAATACGGAGTATGTTGCCCGTCAATTGTCAAAATTCACCGGTGTTTTAGCGCGTGATATCGGTTATGCGGGCTTAAAAGATCGGCATGCAGTCACTCGTCAGTGGTTTAGTCTTTGGTTGCCAGGAAAATCGAATCCTGATTGGCAGTATTGGGATCAAGCCAACATTACTTTGATTGATACAGCACGACATCATAAAAAGCTCAGGCGAGGGGTATTAATAGGCAATAAGTTCAATTTAATTGTCCGTCAATGGGAAGGTGATGTTGAGAAAACCGAGACGCTATTGAAGGCCATTGCTAAGACCGGCATCGCTAATTACTATGGCGAACAACGTTTTGGGCATGACGGTAAGAATATTGAAAAAGCACGGCTTTTATTTCAAGGTAAGTCATTTAATAGAAATCAACGCAGTCTCTACTTGTCAGCGGCACGGTCATTTCTTTTTAATGGTATTTTAGCGCGTCGCATTGAGTTAAATAACTGGAATCAAATCGTGTTGGGTGATGTTTTGCAATTTGATGGTTCCAATAGTTTTTTCCAAACCGACACTATTGAAAGGGATATGGCGGTTCGAGTTGCGGGCTTAGAGGTTCATCCAACGGGGTGTTTGTGGGGCCGTGGCGAGGTGCTGGTACAGGCTGAGTCACTGCGCATTGAACAGGCGGTATTAAGGCAGCATGTTGAGCTTAAAGAAGGGCTAGAGGCAATGGGTTTACAGTTAGGACGTAGAGCATTCAGGGTCCGAGTAGAAGGGTTAAGTTGGGATTTTGTTGATGCAAAAACATTGACATTGTCATTTTTTCTGCCGGCAGGTAGTTATGCGACAGCACTGTTAAAAGAAATTATTGTCGTTAGGAACTAATATGGATTTTATACAGGCATTTGCATTAGCTTTTTTACAGGGTTTGACGGAGTTTTTACCGGTATCGAGTTCAGCGCATCTTATTTTAATGCCTGTTATTTTTGGTTGGGAAGATCAAGGGCAAGCCTTTGACGTTGCAGTTCACATCGGGACTTTGTTTGCCGTCGTTAGTTTTTATCGAAAAGATATTGTTAGCTTAGTCGGTGCATGGTTAGCATCGGTGACGAAAAAGCAAAACTCAGAAGAGTCCAGACTTGCATGGGCGGTGATTCTTGCAACTATACCGGTTGGTTTGGTCGGAATTTCTATTTCTGAAGGTGTAGAGCAATTCATGCGCTCGCCAGTAGTGATTGCTGTTGCAACAATTATTTTTGCAGTTTTATTAGGCTGGTCAAGTCGACAAGCGACGGAGAGGCGTGTTGCGGTTACACTGAAGGACGCATTGATTGTGGGGTCTTTTCAGGCCCTTGCGTTAATTCCGGGGACATCTCGGTCAGGTATTACTATAACAGCAGGGTTATTGCTAGGGCTCACTCGTAATCAAGCCGCACGGTTTTCATTTTTATTGTCTATCCCCGTCATCGTTTTGGCGGGGTTACTGAAAAGTCTTGAGCTTTATCATTCGTCAGCGCCTGTGGTGTGGGAGTTTATGTTGGTGGGTGTGGTTGTTTCGGCCCTAGTTGCTTATTTATCAATTGGTTGGTTCTTAACGTTTTTAGAGAAGGTGGGCGTTATGCCTTTTATTTGGTATCGACTTATTCTCGGGATTGTCTTATTGGTTGTGTTTATCCATTAGACTGAGCAAAACATAGACGGCGCCAGTGCCACCCGCATGACGAGGCGCAGAGCAAAAAGCGAGAACATGAGGGTATTGTCTTAGCCATTGATTAAGGCTGTTCTTGAGAATAGGTTTTTGGTCGGGTGAGCGGTACCCTTTACCGTGAATAATATGAATACAACGGTAATGCTCTAGAAGACAGTCGTGAAGGAATTGCGTGAGCTGGCTTTTTGCTTCGGTTCGAGTGAGGCCGTGTAGGTCGAGTTCGGCATCAATTCCAAAAAAACCTTTACGCAATTTTTTTAGGGTATTTTTTTGTAGGCCCGGGGCTATAAACTCTAAATTATCAATGTCACTAAGTAGGTCAAGAGCGTCGTTCGGTGTATCATGTGGACTTTGATAAAAGTCAGGCTTGGATACTTTGGTGGTGACTGATTGTTTCGGTGTTCGATGAAGATGTAGGCGGTCATTTTTAATGGATTTGACCTTGCCTACAGTTTTTCTAAACAACATCATTTCTTCATCGGAAGGTTCTTTTTTGCGGGCCATGTTTATTAAAGCGTCTGATAGAATTGAAAAGTACAATAGCATTATGGATGAAGATAGTGAATTTTAGCGTTTTTTTAAGGGATTGAGCGAATAGTTATGAAAATTTTGTTGTGTAATGATGATGGCTATTTTGCTGAGGGCTTGCTGGTGCTAGCGGCAGCCTTAAAAGAACAAGCGGATATTACGGTAGTCGCACCGGATAAAAATCGCAGTGCCGCTAGTAATTCTTTGACGTTAGAATTACCTCTTAGAGTGAGTGAGATCGAGCCTGATTTTTATAAAGTAGATGGTACGCCGACTGATTGTGTACATCTCGCTATTACAGGGCTTATTGAGACTGAGCCTGATATGGTTATTGCAGGCATCAATCATGGCGCTAATATGGGGGATGATGTGTTGTATTCAGGGACGTTGGCAGCCGCTACTGAAGGTCGCTTTTTAGGGTTTCCTGCAATTGCAATTTCTATGGCATCAAGTGAGCCGAATCATTTTGAAACAGCGGCAGAGGTTGCGGTTCATTTATTACATCGTATTCAGGAAAAACCATTAGCGAAAGATGTGGTTTTGAATGTTAACGTTCCTGATATTCCTCGGTCTGAATTAAAAGGATATCAAGTGACACGGTTAGGTCAGCGACATAAATCTGAGCCAGTGATTAAAGCCCAAGATCCACGGGGGCGGACTGTTTATTGGGTGGGTCCACCGGGTTTAGCACGTGATGATGGTTTTGGAACGGATTTTGATGCAGTAAGAAATAATTATGTTTCCATTACGCCGTTACAACTTGACCTGACGCGTTATGAGTTAATGGATGATTTATCGGCGTGGATTGATGGGGCGGATACAATATGAAAACACGTGAGGGGATCGGTATGACATCTCGCCGCACCAGAAATCGAATGATTGACCGGTTAATGGAGCAGGGAATTAGTAATCATAGCGTTCTTAATATCATGAGAGACATACCGCGACATTTGTTTATGGATGAGGCGCTTTCTAGTCGTGCTTATGAAGATGTTGCATTACCCATTGGCCATAATCAAACAATTTCTCAGCCTTATATTGTTGCGAGAATGACGGAGTTGTTGGTTGATCATGGTGTAACTGGCAGTGTGTTAGAGATTGGAACGGGGTGTGGTTATCAAACGGCTGTTTTAGCGCAAATAGTAGATCAAGTTTATTCTGTTGAGCGAATTCCATCACTACAAGATAAGGCCCGTAGATTATTAATGGGTTTGTCGATCAGAAACATTAAATATTTACACAGTGATGGGAGTTGGGGGTGGTCTGATTTTGCACCATACGAGGGTGTTTTGGTAGCGGCAGCGCCTACAGAAATTCCGAAAGGGTTGTTGCAGCAAATGAAAAAAGGCGGAGTGATGATTATTCCTGTTGGACCGCAAGGTGATCAGGTGTTGCAAAAGGTGATCAAGACGGCTACCGGTTATGATATAGAGGATATTGAACCAGTCAGTTTTGTTCCGTTCGTGCAGGGGAAGCACTAGTGTTTTTGGCGCATTGCTATGAGTCGATGTTGCGATGGGCACAACATCGACATGCGGCTATGTATTTATTTATTTTGAGTTTTGCTGAGTCGTCTTTTTTTCCATTGCCGCCAGATATTATGTTGGCTCCTATGGCGTTATCTCAGCCTAAAAAAGCATTGTTCTTTGCCTTTTTGACAACCCTTGCATCCGTATTAGGCGGTATTCTTGGTTATATGATTGGGTTATATGCGATGGATTGGGTCATGCCATGGTTGCAAAATAGTGTCTACGGCGACTCTTTTATACGTGTTCAGGGCTGGTTTGAGCAATGGGGTGTTTGGGCGGTATTTTTGGCGGGTTTTTCACCGATACCTTATAAGGTTTTTACTATTGCATCGGGTGCTTTTGGATTGGTTTTTTTACCTTTTGTCGGTGCCTCTATTTTGGGTAGAGGAGCACGATTTTTTTTAGTTGCGGGTTTGATCGGTTGGGGTGGCGAGCGCCTAGATGGTTTAATTAGGCGCTATATGAATACACTCGGGTGGGTCATTGTGTGCGTGGGAACGGTGGTTATCTTAGGGTATCAGTTTTGGATCACGCCAAATTAATGAAATCACAATGAAATATAATCAATTAGGGCAAACGGGATTAAGCGTCAGTGAGTTGTGTCTAGGGACCATGACGTTTGGCGAGCAAAATACCGAACAACAAGGGCATGATCAACTCGATAGGGCGTTAGATTATGGCATTAACTTTATTGATACGGCTGAAATGTATTCTATTCCGCCACGGGCTGAGACTTTTGGGCAGACAGAAACAATTATTGGGCGATGGTTTAGGAAGCGTAAAAACCGTGACCGTGTTGTTCTGGCAACCAAGGTTATCGGTAAAGCCGATGACTTTATGTCTTATGTCAGAGGGGGAGTGACTCGGCTTAATAAGCATAATATTGAATTGGCTTTAAATGATAGTTTGATGCGGTTGAATACCGATGTCATTGATCTTTATCAAATACATTGGCCAGATCGGAATACCAATTTTTTTGGCCGCTTGGGGTATCAGCATCAACCCGATGACAGTGCCGCACCCATTGAAGAAACATTATCGGTTCTGAATAGCCTTGTGGCATCGGGTAAAGTGCGGGCGGTAGGTATTTCTAATGAAACAGCCTGGGGGGCTATGGAATATATTCGGCTTAGCGGCGGCGGTGTGGGTCCTCGAATTGCGAGTATACAAAATCCATATAATTTATTAAATCGAAGTTATGAGGTGGCTTTGGCTGAGGTTTCGCATCAAGAGACAGTAGGCTTGTTGGCGTATTCACCGTTAGCCTTTGGCGTTTTAAGTGGTAAATATTTGGTCAATCAACAACCTGACAATGCACGGCTTACTTTGTTTCCGAGTTACCAGCGTTACTCAAATACGGTAGCGGTTAAGGCGACAAAAGCATATGTAGATTTGGCCAAGGAGGCAGGGCTAATACCGAGTCAGATGGCATTAGCTTTTGTTAATAGTCGTTCCTTTGTGGCGGCGACAATTATTGGTGCTACAACGTTAGCACAGTTACAAGAAAATATAGCAAGTACTGAGGTGCATTTAAGTGACGATGTGATAGCGGCGATTGATGCTATTCATCAACGGTGGGCTAATCCATGCCCGTGATCAATGTAGGCTTTGGGGGTGTTTGAAAAAATAGTGACAACAGGTGGAAATCATCCACCTGTTGTCAAAAAAAGTACTTTAGTCCCAGGACAAAGCACCCCCCGTTTGATATTCAGTCACACGTGTTTCAAAGAAGTTTTTCTCTTTTTTTAGATCAAGAACTTCGGACATCCACGGGAAGGGGTTTTGAGCGCCGGAATATTGCTCAGGGAGTCCAATTTGGCTGCAACGTCGGTTGGCAATAAAATGGAGGTACTCCTTGAACATAGGGGCGTTTAACCCTAAAATACCGCGCGGCATGGTGTCATAAGCATATTGAATTTCAATATCTACCGCTTCATGGATGATGTTTATGATGTTTTCTTTGAATGTTTCGGTCCATAGATGTGGGTTTTCAATTTTGATTTGGTTAATGACATCAATACCAAAATTCATATGCATGGACTCATCACGAAGAATGTATTGGAACTGCTCCGCGGTACCGGTCATTTTATTACGTCGACCCATGGACAGAATTTGGGTAAATCCGACATAAAAGAAGATGCCTTCAAAGATGACGTAAAAGGCAATAAGTTCACGTAACAGCATTTGGTCATGTTCATCGGTGCCAGTCTGAAAGTTGGGGTTGCTTAAGTGTTGTGTGAATGGGAGTGCCCATTCTGCTTTACGCGCAACGGCAGGCAGTTCTCGGTACATGTTGAAAATTTCCCCATCGTCCATTCCCAGTGACTCGATGACATATTGATAAGCATGGGTATGTACCGCCTCTTCAAAAGACTGACGCAAGAGATATTGGCGGCATTCTGGGTTAGTGATATGACGGTAGACGGCTAGCACTAGATTGTTAGCCACTAAGGAATCTGCTGTAGAAAAGAAGCCAAGATTACGTTTTATAATCATGCGTTCATCTTCAGTTAATCCATCTTTACTTTTCCACAAAGCGATGTCTGCAGTCATGTTGATTTCTTGGGGCATCCAGTGATTAGCACAACCATCTAGATATTTTTGCCAAGCCCAATCGTATTTGAAAGGAACTAATTGATTTAAATCAGCACGGCAATTGATAATTTTCTTATCATCGACTTGAATGCGCCGAGCACCTATTTCAATTTTCTCTAGCCCGGTGATTCCAATATGTGTTTCGGGAGGGGCGGTCTCTTCGGGGTGTGTTTGTGTTGCTGTTTCAACAATAGCACCTTGAGCTTGATTGTTGTCTAAAGTGAGTTCGTTGGTTTCCGAGGTGAGGTTTCCGCTTAAGCCGGCAAAAGGGTCATCATTCCAGTTTTGCATTATTTTATCTCCATGATTTTCTTAATATACAGTTAATTAAGCGATTACAAGTTATTGGCATGCTTCACATTCTGGATCAAGAATGGAGCAAACTTTAGGGCCATCGCTTGACTCTGGTGTTAATTGGACGGCGTTCAGTTTATTGTCAGATAGCGTACTTTTTTCAACATGGGTTGCACCCATGCTGCGTAGATAATAGGTGGTTTTAAGGCCGCGTAACCAAGCTAGTTTATAAATGGTATCGAGCTTTTTGCCATTAGGTTCGGACATATATAAGTTAAGTGATTGCCCTTGGTCTATCCATTTTTGACGACGAGAAGCCGCTTCTATAAGCCAGCGGGAGTCTATTTCAAACGCAGTGGCGTAGCGTTGTTTTAGATCGTCTGGGATACGGGCAATTTTCTGAACACTGCCATCATAGTATTTAAGGTCATTGATCATGACATCATCCCAGAGATTACGTTGTTTTAATTCGTTAACAAGGTAAGGGTTTACAACGGTAAATTCACCGGATAGGTTAGATTTTACAAATAGGTTTTGGTAAGTCGGTTCAATCGATTGGGAAACACCACAAATATTGGAAATAGTTGCAGTGGGTGCGATAGCCATGGTGTTTGAGTTACGAATACCGTGTTTCTTAATCCGTTCACGTAACTGATCCCAGTTGAGGGATTGGGACTCATCCATTTGTAAGAATTTTCCGCGGTGTTGTTTTAATAATTTAATTGAATCAATAGGAAGAATACTTTGATCCCATAAAGAACCTTTGAATGTTGGGTAGCTACCGCGTTCTTCAGCTAACTCAGAAGAGGCTTCGATAGCATAGTAGCTAATAGCTTCCATAGAACGATCAGCGAAATTAACGGCGTCTTCAGAGGCGTAAGCATGTCCAGTCTTATATAGGGCGTCTTGGAAACCCATGACGCCAAGGCCAACGGGGCGGTGCCGTAAGTTGGAGTGGCGAGCTTGCGGAACGCTGTAGAAGTTATAATCAATGACATTATCGAGCATCCGCATCGCTATTTTGATCGTTTTTTGTAGTTTTTTAAGATCTAAGCCTTGTTCTGTGGTGTGAGTCGATAGATTGACTGAGCCTAAGTTGCACACAGCGATTTCACTGTCCGAGGTATTCAAGGTGATCTCTGTGCAGAGATTAGAACTGTGTACGACCCCAGTGTGTTGTTGAGGTGAGCGTAAATTACAAGGGTCTTTGAAGGTAATCCAAGGGTGGCCGGTTTCAAAAACCATGGAGAGCATTTTGCGCCATAACGTTGTGGCCGGTAGGCGTTTAAAATTGGCTATTTCACCGCGATCAGCTTTTTGTTCATAACGAACATAAGCTTCTTCAAAGGCTTTGCCAAACAGATCATGTAAGTCCGGTGTTTCTTCGGGTGAAAACAAGGTCCACTCGGCTTCTTCGGAGATGCGTTTCATGAATAAGTCGGGTATCCAATTGGCGGTATTCATATCATGCGTACGGCGACGATCATCCCCGGTGTTTTTACGCAGATCGAGGAACTCTTCAATATCTAAATGCCAGCTTTCTAAGTAAGCACACATGGCTCCTTTGCGCTTGCCGCCTTGGTTAACGGCTACCGCCGTATCATTGGCGACTTTTAGAAAGGGAACAACACCTTGTGATTTTCCATTGGTGCCTTTAATGTGTGAACCCATGGCACGGACACGCGTCCAGTCATTGCCTAAGCCTCCGGCATATTTTGACAGCATCGCATCATCTTTTATGGCGCTAAAAATGCCGTCCAAGTCATCAGGGATTGTGGTTAAGTAACAAGATGATAATTGTGGACGTAGTGTCCCTGAGTTAAAGAGAGTGGGTGTTGAACTCATGAAATCGAAACTAGAGAGTAGATTGTAGAATTCAATAGCCCGTTCTTCACGGTTAATTTCATTAATCGCTAAGCCCATGGCGACGCGCATGAAAAAGACCTGTGGCAATTCAAAGCGAATCTCTTGGTGATGAATGAAATAGCGATCATATAATGTTTGCAAACCAAGGTAGGTAAACTGTAGGTCTCGTTCAGGGTGTAGGGCTTCGCCTAACTGGGCCAAATTATATTGTTCGAGTGTTTTGTCGAGTAATCCTAACTGAGCACCGCGTTGGATATAGTGGGCAAAAAATGAGCCATACTGTTGAGCCATTTCATCTTGTGTCGCCGTGCTGGGTGATTTGTTGATGAAAGAAAGTGCTTCACTGCGAAAGTTATCCATGAGCAAGCGGGCGGCCACATAGGAATAGTTAGGTTCTTTCTCGATATGTGATCGTGCACTCATGACCAGTGTTTTGCCAATATCAGCTTCAGAGACACCATCAAACATATTGCGTATTGATTCTTGAAAAATAATTTCAGAATCAATGTCATCAAGCCCTTGGCAGGCTTCTGCAAGGATCCTTCTGAGTCGCTCAGTATCTAAGTTTTTCTTTTTACCATCAGCGGTAGTGACGGCGAGTGTGATGGCGGTTTCGTTTGGAGTGATCGGAGCGGATAGTTCTTTATCGGCACGTAATTGGGCATGCTCTTCCCGGTATAGCACATAGGCGCGAGCAACTTTATGGTGTTCGCTACGCATGAGAGCTAATTCAACTTGATCTTGAATGTCCTCAATATGAATGGTGCCGCCACTGGAAAGGTGACGGGTTAGCGCTGTCTTGACTTGTGCGCTTAAGTGCTCAACGTTTTCATGGATACGGTCACTGGCTGCGGCATGTCTACCTTCAACGGCTAGAAATGATTTGGTAATAGCGACAGATATTTTATCAGCATCAAAGGCGGTAACCTTCCCGTTACGTCTGATAACATGAATTTCACCGGGTGTCATGGCGGTAAATTCTGTCGTGGGGGTTAATGGCTTTGGAGTGGGTGTGGTACCGGTTGCTTCCGTGGGTGTTGTTTCTGTTTCCATAAGTTTCTCCAAAAATTGATGCGATACTGCGCCTTTCCTGTTGCCGACGGGCTAAGATTCATTCATTATCGGCGGTACTGAAAGCATAATGAACGGATCTTGGCGGGTGACAATGATTATACACTATATTGTGGTTTGTAAATAAAAAAAACACTACATGGTGTGTTTTAGCTGTTGTTTGATTGTGGATAAGTTGTGCTTAATTAGGCTAACTTATTGGAAAGAAAGAAGAAAAATAAACAGTAGCTATGGGAGGTTGGCTCTGAAGTTTTCAGTGCGGGGATTTAGGACCGTTAACACCGAGTGGACAAAAGAAGCGTTAAAATTACATTTTATCCTCCTTACCTTATAGTTTATGATGGTCAGTGATGAGAATAAAAATCGTATTTTATAAAAATAAACTTAACTGCTTATAATGACAACGCCTCCTGAATTCTCACAGTCCAATATTTTTAAAGACTGGTTTAACAACTTACTGCCTAATTTGCAGGCAGCCAACCTAGCGATTATTTTATTTGCTGGATTTGGTTTGATTTATTTTCTGGCAGAATTATTGTTGCCTGTTTTTGCAGCGATTGTCATTGCATATTTATTAGAAGGTGTTGTTTCTTATGCGGAGAAAAAAGAACTACCGCGCCTGCCTTGTGTGTTAGTTGTCTTTTCAGCATTTATTGCCTTTTTGGGCTTTGTGCTGTTTGTGTTGATTCCGATGCTTTATAAGCAAACCATAGAGTTAATCGAGCGAATCCCGAGTATGATTTCGACAATGCAAATGAAGGTTATGGAGTTGCCGGAAATGTATCCTGACTTGGTGACTGAGGGGCAAGTTCTGGCTTTGATGCAGTCATTACAAAAAGAAATGCTTCAATATGGTCAGGATGTATTGTCAGTCTCTGCGGCATCATTCGTTAGTGTTATTACGGCGGTTATTTTTCTTGTTTTGTTGCCTGTCGTTGTGTTCTTTCTGTTAAAAGACAAAACAAAGATTTTAGTTTGGTTTAGCCGGTTCTTGCCGGAGGAACGATTATTATCTATGCGGGTTTGGAAGGAGGTTGATATTCAAATTGGTCGCTATATCCGGGGTAAGTTTTTTGAGGTGCTGTTGTTATGGTTAGCGAGTTTTATCACCTTTAGTATCATCGGTTTAAATTATTCAATGTTATTGGCTGTTGTTATGGGCCTGTCAGTTATCATTCCTTACGTCGGAGCAACCTTAGTAACACTGCCGGTCTTAGGGGTGGCTCTGTTTCAATGGGGATTGGGTTCTGAATTTATTTATGCGGCTTCCGCTTATTCAATTATACAGGCGGTAGACGGGGTGGTTTTGGTGCCACTATTATTCTCAGAAGCTGTAAATATACATCCTATAGCTATTATTGTTGCGATTCTTTTTTTTGGCGGGATTTGGGGTATGTGGGGCGTCTTTTTTGCGATCCCATTGGCAACAGTTGTACAAGCCGTACTGACTGCTTGGCCTAAGGTGAAAGACAATAATAAGGTAGTCGTGTAGACTTTTTGAGCCTATAAGAGCACTGAGTAACCGTGTTTATTTTAATGCTTTCAGGTGTGTCAGTACGGTAGCGACATGTTCTTTGACGCGTATTTTTCGCCATGCTTCAATGAGAATGCCGTTCTCATCAATTAGAAAAGTACTGCGTTCTATGCCTCTAACTTGTTTGCCATACATGTTTTTCATTTTGATTACGTCAAAAAGAGTACATAAAGATTCATCGCTGTCAGACAATAATTCAAACGGAAATTGATGTTTGGTTTTGAAGTTCTTATGGGTGCGGAGCGTGTCCCTAGAGATTCCAAAGATAGTGGTATTGAGGGCCGTAAATTCGGCAATATGATTGCGAAAGTCTTGTCCTTCAGTGGTGCAGCCGGGCGTATTGTCTTTAGGATAAAAATACAGAATAACCTTTTTTCCTCGAAGGTCAGACAGTTTTATGATGGTGTTGTTAGTGGCATTACTTTCAAAATCAGGGACTTTCTGCCCCAGGGTAACAGTTGTCATAGGTCAGTTACAAGGTAGTCATAAAAGGTATTGTGAGATTATCCTAATATCATACCTTGGTAGGGATGGGTTAGGCTAAATTTAGAGCGTTAAATTTTATGATTATTCAGATAATGAATTTATTTCCAGAACATAGCGTGTCATAGTATTATTTAAATTGGCGATGATGGCTCAGTGAATGTTTGTTAGGGTGGTTCAAAGGAAAAGGTTGGTTTTATGAAAAAGAAAAATGATCAGGATGATGGAAAAGTTGAAGAATTTCCTACCTTTGATTATGAGGTGCCAGACTCGGATACGGTAGATGAAAGCAATGAGCGTAATCAGAGCGATGGTTCGCACGTGGAGCATTTGCAACGGGAAACGGATGAGGCGCTGCTTCGGTTAGATGGCAGAATGCAGAGTTACGAGCGGCAGAGTATTGAAAAAAGTCAGATTGTTAGCACAAGAGCATTAACACTGTCGGGGGTTAATTTAGTGTTGCTTGTTGTCGTTTTTTTCTTCGGTGCATCACTGTATTCGACGATGGGTATATTTGAACATAAGAATACATCAACGGATGTCACGGGCTTAGTTGAGGAGCAAAATAATTTATCGGATAAGATGCAATGGTTATCAGAACAAGTGGACAACATTGTTAAAAGCCGACAAGTGGGATCTGATTCGGGCGTTGGCTTAACGGTGATGACCCAAATTGAGGCTCGGTTGTCGCAACTGGAGGACAGTGCTAAGAATGTGACCTTACAAGAAGCGATGAATGACACGCTGGTAATAACCCAGCCAGTAACAGGGCAGTGGATTGTTAGTCTGTTCTCTTTTAAAAGCGCAGAAGTAGCACAGCAGCAGGCGACAGAGTTGTTTGATCAAGGCATACAGGTTGCAATTTCAGCCGTTGAAGTTCAGGGGGCAACCTGGTACAGGCTTTATTTGGGTGGTTTTACCGATAAGAAAGACGCTGAGGCTTATGCCTCACAGGCACGAAAAGCATTGGGATTCAAGCTTGCTTGGGTGACGCAAATACAATAGGACGGGCTTGTTAAGGCGGTAGATGTAAGTGATTGATAGACTCTGTGATTTATTGTTCTGGAGGTTTTAACCGTGGCAAATCAATTAGTGGTAGCGATATCATCAAGAGCACTGTTTGATTTGGATAAATCGCATCAGGTGTTCGAGACCGAAGGAAAGGAGGCTTTTTGTCGTTATCAAATTGAGCATGAAAATAAGGCCTTAGAACCGGGTTTTGGGTACCGATTGGTGAAGAAATTGCTTTCACTGAATGATTGTTTTCCAGATGACCCGTTGGTTGAAGTGATTTTAATCTCGCAAAATAGTGCAGATACCGGCCTGCGTATTTTTAATGCAATAGCGGCGCACCAACTCAAAATTACACGGGCTGTTTTTTCCAGTGGGCGATCGCCTTATTTGTATATCCCCGCGTTTGAGGCGGACTTATTTTTATCAGCAAATGCTGAAGATGTTGTCAATACGTTAAAGGCAGGTTATGCAGCGGCAACGATATTAACGCCAGCGAGTAATGATAAGCACCCAGATCAATTACGAATAGCCTTTGATGGGGATGCGGTTTTGTTCTCAGATGAGTCTGAACGAATTTTTCAAGAACAAGGACTTGCCGCCTTTACAGAAAACGAGCGCTTGGCTGCAGACCAGCCGTTAGGTGGTGGACCGTTTAAGAATTTTCTGTCGGCCTTACACCGCGTGCAAAGTCTTTTTTCAGAAGAGTCAGCCCCTATTCGAACCGCGTTAGTGACGGCACGTGCAGCACCTGCGCATGAGCGGGTAGTGCGTACGTTTAGAGCATGGAATATTCGAATTGATGAAGCGATGTTCTTAGGCGGGCGCGAAAAAGGGCCTTTTTTGGATGCGTTTGGTGCGGATATTTTCTTTGATGATCAAAAAGGCCATTGTGAGTCTGCAGGTAAACATGTGGCTTCAGCCCATGTTCCGCATGGTGTAGCCAATCAGAAGCCATAAACCGTTATTCGAATCGGCGGGTTGATTGAAGGTTAATGACTGTTTTAGCGGGTTTTCCGGCTTGTTCTTGCACGAGTTGGGGGATCAAATACCCTGGAAGGGTATTCCTAAGTGTCTTGACTAATCTGACGGCGTCTTCTTTTTGTACATTGAAGTGCTGGGTGCCGGTTACTTTATCCAGTAAGTGGAGATAATAGGGTTGAATCTGTGCGTCGAAAAGCGTCTCGCTGAGTTGCTGTAACGTTTCAACAGAATCATTGATATTTTTTAATAAAACGGACTGATTAAGGACGGTGAATTCATTTTGGATGAACTGTTTAGTGACAGCTTTAACCGTATTATCTATTTCATTGGAGTGGTTACAATGTAAGACGATAATTATTTTTTTATCTGTTTGGTTTAGGAGGCTGATGAGTTCCGGAGTTATGCGTTCAGGTAACACAATGGGAATGCGGCTATGAATACGAATGCGCTTGATGTGTGTTATTTTCTTGAGAGCGGTAAATAAATGTTGCAGGCGGTCATCGTTAAGAATGAGTGGGTCGCCGCCACTGAGAATGACTTCAGAAATAGTAGGGTGTTGTTGTAAATAATCCAGAGCACTGTTTTGAGCATCGCGGCGAAGATGTTGGTCAGCGTAGGGGAATTCTTTTCGAAAACAATAACGGCAATTGATGGCGCAGCTTCCGGTATTGATAAGTAATGCCCGTCCTTGATATTTATGAATAATGCCTGGGGCAGCAAGAGCATTGATATCACCGACAGGGTCGCTAGTGTAGTGTGCGTCGGTCAAAAGTTCCTGGGTAACTGGGAGTACTTGAAGGAGTAAGGGGTCTTTAGGATCATTCTTTTTGATACGAGTAACGTAATTGCGTGGCACGCGTAATGAAAATCTTTGGCCTGCTTGTTGGGAAACCGGAAGATCTTTAGGGTCGAGATTCAGGAATTGGCAGAGCTCGGTTATATCGGTAAAGGCTTTTGCTAAGTGTTGTTGCCAGTTTTGAGGTGTGTTAAGGAGAGTTGACATCGACACGGTAGTATTAGTTAGCATTTGTGTAGAGCGAGGGAAGTTGCCTTAAAAAGGGCTTTTAAATTGCTTAGACGATATTACATTGTAATGTACATTAGCAATAATTTTATTTCTTTGGTAGCGGGATAAATAGCTGTTTGTTGTTAGAGTGATTATAATAATAGATTTTGTAGTATATTCAAAGAGGGCATAATGGCCAGTTACAGTACCAATGAATTTAAAGGGGGATTAAAAATCATGCTTGATAATGATCCTTGTTCAATTATTGAGAATGAGTTTGTTAAACCCGGAAAAGGGCAAGCCTTTAGCCGCGTTAAAATCAGGAACTTGAAAACGGGTCGTGTGATAGAAAGAACATTTAAGTCCGGTGAGTCAGTTGAAGCGGCCGATGTCATCGAAATTGAAATGCAGTTCCTTTATTACGATGGCGAGTTTTGGCATTTCATGGTACAGGATACATTTGAGCAATACTCTGCCGGTGAGAAGGCGCTGGGCGATGCAAAAATGTGGCTTAAGGATCAAGATGTTTGTACGGTGACATTGTGGAATGATCAGCCGTTGTCGGTGACGCCGCCTAATTTTGTAGAGTTGACGATTACCGAAACAGACCCGGGTTTAAAAGGAGATACTTCTGGAGGCGGCGGTAAGCCGGCGACATTGGAAACGGGCGCGGTGGTACGTGTACCTTTATTTGTTCAGATCGGAGAGCTGATTAAAGTTGATACCCGTAAAGGGGAGTATGTTGGGCGATCAAAAGAGTAATTGCGATTCTTTTTGGGCACCGAGTTGTTCGCTAGAGGTCTTGCAGTTACGAGCACAGGTTTATGCTTCAATTAGAGCGTTTTTTAAAAGTCGGTGTGTTTTGGAAGTGGAAACACCGCTATTAAGTCTGGCCAGTGGTACTGAGCCGACTATTCAGTTTTTTGAAACGTACGATCAGAGTCGCTTAAAACAGCAAACGTTGTTTCTGCAAACCTCACCAGAATTTGCCATGAAGCGATTGCTGGCGAGTGGTAGTGGATCTATTTTTCAATTTGCTAAGGCCTTTAGGCAAGGTGAAGTGGGGCGCTTTCATAACCCTGAATTTACGTTGTTGGAATGGTATCGCATTGGTTTTGATCTTGAGGCGCTGATGAATGAAACGGCTGATTTGCTGGTGCATTTATTGCCTTCGCTCGCAAATCAACAAACCATAAAGGTGACTTATCAAACGATTTTTAACACTGCCGTTGGTGTAGATCCTTTGTCAGCATCGGTAACCGATTTTAGTGTCGCCGCAGAGCGGTTTGAATTGCCGGATGCTCAGTCAGTTTGTGGTCAAAATCGTTCAGCGTGGTTGGATTTTTTGTTTTCATGCGTGGTGCAGCCAAGCTTGGTTAGTATGCCGTTGGTGATGGTTTATGATTATCCCGCTTGCCAGGCATCCTTGGCACGTTTAAAGGAAAATAATCCTTTAGTCAGCGAGCGTTTTGAGGTTTTTGTGAGTGGAGTTGAACTGGGTAACGGCTTTTATGAACTCAGTGATCCGGTGGAACAGCGTTGTCGTTTTGATGCAGAGATAGCGCAACGTGAGCAAAGTGCCTTGCGTAGAGCGGCTAAAGATCAACGGTTAATTGCTGCTCTCGAAAAAGGTTTGCCGAGTTGTTCGGGAATTGCACTAGGTATTGACCGGTTGTTAATGTTGCGTGCGGGCGTTGATGATATTGCTGAAGTATTGTCTTTTGGATTTGATAGGGCCTGATTATTTGCCTGTGCGAAACGGATTATAGTGTAATATTACGTTATACTTTTTAAGTATTTTATTCTAATGAGTCGTCTTAAGACACCCTTGATATGAAAGTAGTTTTTCATTTTGTTTTTTTTGTTTTGCTTGTTGCGCTGACGCCAGCGCTGAAGGCGGAAGATTCTTTTGTTGTGGAAGAAATAAAAGTGAATGGTTTGCAGCGTATTGCAGCCGGAACGGTTTATAACTATTTGCCGGTTACGGTGGGCCAGCGATTTTATTTAAATCAGATAGCGCCGACCATGAAAGGGTTGTTTAAAACCGGTTTTTTTAAAGACATTAATTTGATCCGAGAGGGTAACGCCTTAGTGATTAATGTTTTAGAGCGACCTTCCATTGCAAAGATTATTTTTAAAGGGAATATTGATTTAAGCGATGAAGTATTAGAGGAGGCGTTGACTAAAATTGGTTTATCTGAAGGGAAGGTTTTTAACCGGCAAGTTTTAGAGCAAGTCGAAAAAGAACTACGGCGCCAATATTTTAGTCACGGTAAATATGGTTTGCGATTAGAGACCGAGGTGGCCAATCTGACGCGTAATCGTGTTGGCATCAAGGTTGACATTTCGGAAGGTAGCGTTGCCAAGATTAAGAAGATTAATATTGTAGGCAGTCATCAGTTTGATATGGCGAAGTTGCTGGGTGAGTTTGAATTGACAACATCTAATTGGTTGTCCTTTTATACCAAGGATGATCAGTATTCAAAACAAAAGTTAGGCGCTGACTTGGAGCGATTAAGTTCTTATTATTTGGATCGAGGTTATATTAATTTTAAAATTGACTCCACACAAGTCGCCATTACGCCCGATAAGAAATCTATTTATGTGACCGTTAATATTGATGAGGGTGATTTATTTACTTTAGATAAGGTGCGGTTAACCGGTAATCTCGTGGTGAATCCTGAGGAACTCATTAAGTTAGTGAGCGTTGGTCCTGAAGAAGTATTTTCACGTAAGCGTGCGACAGACACCTCTAAAAGTATTTCGGATCGATTAGGGGAAGAAGGCTACGTTTTTGCGAATGTTAATATGATTCCTGAGATTGACAATGATCGTAAAACCATTGACATGACATTTTTTGTTGATCCGGGTAAGAAGATTTATGTACGCCATGTCAATATTGCGGGTAACACGACGACCCGTGATGAAGTTTTACGTCGTGAAATGCGGCAAATGGAGTCGGCAATTGCCTCCACCACTAAAATTGAGCGCTCAAAGATTCGTTTGCAGCAATTAGGTTTTTTTGAACAAGTCACCGTTGAAACGCCTCCGGTTGTCGGGGCAACGGATGAAATGGATGTTAATTATAAGGTGGTAGAAAAAGCATCCGGCAACATGATGGCGGGGTTTGGTTTCTCTCAAACGCAAGGGCTAGTTTTAAATGCCAGTATATCGCAGAACAATGTGTTAGGTTCGGGGAAACGAGTCGATTTAAATTTTAATAACAGTGATGTGACAACGGTCTATAGTTTTGGTTTTTACAATCCTTATTTTACCGATGAAGGGGTCAGTTTAGGCTATAACTTAAATTGGCGTGAAACCAATTCAAGAAATGCAAATACCGCTTTTTATTCAATGGATACTGCCGGTGCCTCGATGAACTTTGGCATTCCAATCAATGAAACCGATAGGTTGCGTTTTAATCTGGATGTGAATCGACAAAATTTAAAAGACTATAGTGCGTCGGGTTCTATCTTTGATGCGATCCAAACATTAGGGAGTGAGGCTAGTTATACGACTTTTGGAGGCGCAATTGGCTGGAGTCATAATACGGTCAATAGTGCTATTTTTCCCACTTCAGGTCGCCAGCAACGGCTCTCGGCCTCAGCCACGGTACCCGGCAGTGATATTACTTATTTCAAATTAGGCTATAAGCATCAGGAATATTTTCCAGTTGCTAAAGATATGACTTTCCGAGTTAAAGGCGAAATTGCGTACGGTGCCGGGTATCTTGAGACTAAGAGTTTACCGTTCTTCCAGAATTTTTATGCCGGTGGCGTGCAAACACTGCGCGGTTTTAATGATAATACCGTGGGTCCAAAAGATAGCCAAGGGCGACCTTGGGGCGGGTCAACCAAGTTGCTGGCTAATGCAGAACTGTTGTTCCCAGTGCCCTTTTTTGAAGATAACCAGTCGATGCGCTTAGGCACCTTTGTTGATGCCGGGATGGTCAGTGATGGCGGCTTTGATACCGAGTATCTGCGCTTCTCATTTGGCCTGTCAGGCACCTGGTTGTCGCCTTTTGGTGCGATCACGGTGAGCACGGCGATGCCGATGAATACGAAAGAAAACGATGATATTAAAATGTTTCAATTTTCTATGGGATCAAATTTTTAATTTAGGCTCGAGGGTATGTTAGTATTTATAGTTGTTATAAGACGGTAATTGAAAATTTCAATAGGAAAACTTTTGAGGATAAGATGAGTAAATATTTAGTGATGGTGATGGGGTTGTTACTTTTTTCAGGGGTGGCTAACGCGGAATTAAAGATTGGCTATGTCAATATACTTAAAGTATTGGATAAAGCACCACAAATGAAAGTTGCTAAAAAAGCCTTAGAGAAAGAGTTTGCGCCTCGTGAGAAACACTTACAGGCACAACAGAAAGAAGTAAAGGCACTTGAGGATAAGTTAAAGCGTGATGCCAGTATTATGAGTGAAGCTGAGAAACGTAAAATAGATCGTGAAATTCTGACTAAAACACGTGATGCAAAACGTTCTATGGGTGAATTTAGAGAAGACTTTTCTCGTCGTCGTAATGAAGAGTTGGAGAAATTACAACGGCAAATTTATGAAGCAAGCCAGGTATTAGGTAAAGAGGAAGGCTTTGATTTGTTGATTCGTGATGGTGTGCTCTTTGTAGGTGAAAAAGCGGATGTGACGGCGTTAGTTCAAAAGAAGCTAGCAGCGATGAAAGGTAATTGATTGACGCTTGCTAAGGTATAAATTCATACCGTTAATGACGCGGTCTTTGGTACAGATGTATAAGGAAAATTAACGTTGGATATTCATGAGATTCAAGAGTTTTTACCGCACCGTTACCCCTTCTTAATGGTTGACCGGGTTGTTGAATGTGAGCCTGGTAAACGATTATTGGCTATTAAGAATGTAACTTATAATGAGCCTTTTTTTCAGGGTCATTTTCCCCATCAAGCCATTATGCCGGGTGTTTTAATTATGGAAGCTCTAGCACAAGCAACTGGCTTGTTGGCATCAAAGAGTGTTTCCGATGAGTTAGGGCGGGGTGTAACTTATTATTTGGTCGGTTTGGATAAGGCGCGCTTTAAACGACCGGTGGTACCTGGAGATCAGTTGCAATTAGAAGTTATCTATCTTAAGGATAAGCGTAATATTTGGTCATTTTCTTGTCGTGCAGAAGTTGACGGTGAGTTTGTGGCTAGTGCAAACATTATGTGTGCAGCCTCGAGGGCTGATGATTGATTGACAGTAGTGCCGTAGTTGATAGTAAGGCCGAGATCGCTGAGAATGTATCCATTGGTGCATTTTCAATCATTGGTCCTGATGTCCAAATTGGAAGCGGGACTGTGATTGGTCCTCATGTAGTTATCAAGGGACCGACAGCGCTGGGGGAAGATAATAAAATATTCCAATTTTCTTCTATTGGTGAAGACCCACAAGATAAAAAATATGCCCAAGAACGGACGCGACTGGTGATGGGTGACCGTAATACAGTACGTGAATTTTCAACCATTCACAGAGGAACGGCGCAAGATCAGTCAATAACACAGGTTGGCAATGATAATCTATTTATGGCTTATACCCATGTTGCCCACGATTGTGTAGTGGCTGATCATGTTACCATGGCGAATGGTGCTTCGATTGCGGGGCATGTGCACATAGATGATTATGCTATTTTAGGTGGATTTACTTTGGTGCATCAGTTTACTCAAATTGGGCGTTTAAGTTTTTCGGCTATGGGCAGTGCGATTACGCAAGATGTTCCTCCTTTTGTCATGGTGGGTGGGCGGCCCACGCGTCCGCACGGTATTAATTCTGTAGGCATGGAGCGCATTGGTAGTACGCCTGAAGTCACCCAACAAATAAGGCGGGCTTATAAGATTTTGTATAAATCCACTTTAAAGCTAGAAGATGCCATTGATGCTATGGAAGAGATTGCGGGTGAGTGTACGGAATTGTCACATATGGTTAATTTTTTACGTAATGTCACGCGTGGCATTCTTCGTTAAGTTGCGTGAATCTAGAAAATTCAATTGTTGCGGGTATCGATGAGGTCGGGCGAGGTTGTATTGCGGGTCCTGTTGTAGCCGCAGTTGTTATTCTTGATTCTGCTAATCCCATACAAGGACTCCAGGATTCCAAAACGTTTTCCCCTAAACGGCGTGCTTTATTAGCGCAGTGTATTTTAGCAGAGGCACTTGACTGGAGTATTGGGCGTGCCGAAGTGAGTGAAATAGACGCGATTAATATTTTACAAGCAACGTTATTAGCGATGCAGCGAGCTTATCGGGGCTTACAGGTTAAGCCTGACTGGGTTTGGGTTGATGGTAATCGATACCCTGATATTCCCTGTGAAGGCGATTCGGTTGTCCTAGGGGACCAGTTGATTGCTGAAATATCAGCAGCTTCTATCATTGCAAAGGTTCACAGGGATCAGGAGATGCGTTTTTATGATGTTCTTTTCCCAGGGTATTGTTTTTCTAAGCACAAGGGATATCCGACTCAGTATCACACACAACAACTCAAAACATTAGGTGTAACGACTCACCATAGAAGTACTTTTGCACCGGTGAAGCGCTTAATGGCTAAATCCACTACAAGTTGACTTGGTTAGGATTGCGTGTAGTGTTTAGCGTTGATCTCATTTGGTTAATTTAGGTTAGAGGAAAACTCAGTAGCGATGTCGGTTGATTTTATTCATTTAAGAGTCCATTCGGAATTCTCGTTGGTTGATGGGATTGTGAAGATCAAGCCATTAATTAGTCACTTGACTAAATTGGCTATGCCGGCTGTGGCATTAACAGAGCAAAGTAATTTATTTTCATTAGTTAAATTTTATCGCGCGGCACAAAAGGCTGGCATTAAGCCCATTATCGGCGCTGATATTTATCTTGAAAATGATATTGATCGTACAGCGCCCTTTAGAATGACGCTGTTAGCTCAAAATCATAGCGGGTACATGAGTTTATCTGTTTTGATTTCGCGTGCTTATCAGGAAGGACAATTGCAAGGTGTGCCTATCATTAAAAGTGAGTGGTTACAATCCTTGTCTGAAGGGTTGATTGTGCTTTCAGGTGCGCAAGAAGGCGATATTGGTCAGGCATTAATGGCCGGCAATGATGAGTTAGCCGAGCGTTTAGCTCAGCACTGGCAAGCCGTATTCCCTAATCGTTTTTATTTGGAAATTCAGCGCATTGGAAAGAGCGAGGAGGAAAATTATATCGCTCATGTTTTGATATTAGGGGCGAAATTTTCATTACCTGTCGTGGCAACGAATAACGTTAGATTCTTGAGTAAGGAAGAATTTAATTCTCATGAAATACGGGTCTGTATTAATCAAGGCCGCGTTCTTGATGATAATCGAAGGCCCAAAGACTATACCCCTCAGCAATATCTTCGCAGTACCGAGGAAATGATTGAACTGTTTGCTGACATTCCAGAGGCCTTAGAGAATACAGTAGAAATTGCTAAACGTTGTAATCTGGAACTGACGCTCGGTAAGAGTTTTTTACCTGATTTTCCAGTGCCGAAAGGCTTGACGCTTGATGAACATTTTATTGCGCTATCGAACCAAGGATTATCTGCGCGTTTTAAAAGGATTTTTCCTGAGAATTCAGAAGTTTCAAGAGAACACAGTCTTGTCTATCAGAAACGACTCGATGATGAACTGGCGGTTATCATTGAAATGGGTTTTCCGGGTTATTTTTTGATTGTTGCCGATTTTATTCAATGGGCCAAAGATAATGGTATTCCTGTGGGTCCTGGCCGTGGCTCTGGAGCGGGATCGTTGGTGGCTTATGTCTTGAATATTACCGATTTAGATCCGATTGAGTTTGATTTATTGTTTGAGCGATTTCTAAATCCAGAACGGATTTCAATGCCGGATTTTGATGTGGATTTTTGCATGGATCGTCGCGATGAGGTGATCGCCTATGTGGCTCAGCGCTATGGTCGAGATCATGTGTCCCAAATTATTACTTACGGTACGATGGCTGCAAAAGCGGTTGTGCGTGATGTGGGCCGTGTTATGGGGCATGGGTATGGGTTTGTTGACCATTTAGCTAAATTGATTCCTTTTGAGTTAGGCATGACGTTGACGAAGGCGTTAGCAGATTCAGAACCATTACGGGAATTGTATCAAACGGATGAAGAGGTCAAATCTTTAATTGATTATGGGCTTTCTTTAGAAGGCACAGCACGTAATGCCGGAAAGCATGCAGGCGGTGTGGTTATTTCTCCTACACCGCTAACTGATTTCACCCCGCTTTATTGTGAGCAAGGAGGCGGTAATTTAGTAACCCAATTTGATAAAGATGATGTTGAAAGTGTGGGTCTAGTTAAGTTTGATTTTTTAGGGTTACGGACCTTAACGATTATTGATTGGGCGATTCAGGCGATCAACCAAACGCGTTCACAACTGGGCCTTGAGGTTCTTGATATTGCCGAATTGCCTTTTGGTGACTTAGATACTTATGAGTTATTAAAAAGAGGTCAGACCACAGCGGTTTTCCAGTTGGAGTCGCGAGGTATGAAAGAGTTGATTAAGAAACTGCAACCCGATTGTTTTGACGATATTATTGCCTTAGTGGCTCTTTTTCGGCCGGGCCCTTTAGAGTCAGGGATGGTTGATGATTATATTAATGTAAAACATGGTGCTAAGGTGGAATATGCGCATGCCACACTGGAGCCTATTTTAGGGGCTACCAATGGGGTAATTTTATATCAAGAACAAGTGATGCAAATAGCGCGGGAATTGGCGGGCTATACCTTGGGGGGCGCAGATATACTTAGGCGTGCGATGGGGAAAAAGAAAGTTGAGGAAATGGCTGAGCAGCGTTCTATTTTTACCCAAGGCGCTGTGAGTAATAATATTGATAAAGATGTCGCAAGCTACATTTTTGATTTGATGGAAAAGTTTGCGGGTTATGGCTTTAATAAATCACATTCTGCAGCGTATGCCTTGATTGCTTATCAAACGGCTTGGTTGAAAGCGCATTATCCTGCCATTTTTATGGCCTCTGTTTTGTCGTCGGATATGGATAATACCGATAAGGTTGTGCAGTTAGTTGAGGAATGTCGGGACATGAAGCTCGAGCTGTTACAACCTGACATCAACCGGTCAAATTACCGGTTTGGGCATGATAGTGAGGGAATGATTGTTTATGGGTTGGGTGCAATTAAAGGCGTAGGGCAATCTGCAATTGAGGCCTTGTTAGAAGAGCGAGAAGTCAACGGTCCTTTTAAGGGGCTTTTTGATTTGTGTCAACGAGTTGATCTTAGGCGAATCAATAAGCGTGTATTGGAGGCGTTGGCTAAGAGTGGTGCGTTTGATAGCTTTGGCAGTCATCGGGCGGCCTATATCGAGAACCAAGCGATAGCCCTAAAGTCAGCGGAACAATTTCAGAAGATGCAGCGAACGGGACAGAATGATTTATTTGGTTTGGTTGCAGATGTGCCGGCTATGAGTGAATTGGGAGGTCAGAAAGAGGTAGAGCCATGGCCTGAAGATGAACGATTAATGGCTGAAAAGCAGGTGTTGGGCTATTATTTGACCGGACATCCGATTCATCAATACCGTGAGGAATTGACGCATATTACCCATGCCAATATTGCTAGCTTGCAAGGAAAAGTTAAACAAGCACATGGAAAAGTCGTGGCTCGGGTTGCAGGGTTGGTGACGGAATTGCGAACCCGGCAGACCCGTAAAGGTAAGATGATTGCCTTTGCGGTTATAGATGATTGTACAGGACGGTTGGAAATTGCTGCTTTTACGACGGTTTATGAGCAATGTAGGCCGCTTTTGGAAGTGGATCAGATCGTAGTTGCTGAAGGGGGGCTAGCGGTTGATGATTATTCCGGTATGTTGAGAGTAACTATTGAAACGCTTTATAGTATTGATGGTGCGAGAGCAGAGTTTTCCCGCCGATTAGTGTTGACGTGGGTAGGAGACTTTTCTGCTGAGGCAGTGTTAGGTCAGTTAGATAATTTAGCGGCGGATATTCAGCCTTTTCGGGGTGGGCGTTGTCCTGTGGTGATTGCCTATAAGACGAGAACCATTGTGGGAGCTGATAATGCCCGGTGCCAGTTGCAATTAGGTGATGATTGGCGTCTTTCTCCAACCGATGCTGTGTTGAAGTTGTTAGAGAAAACAGAATTATTTGACTCAGTCACTGTAGAGTACTAATTGACTCAGATAGATTAAAGGATTGGGCGTCAAGATGCCCAATCCTTTAATGTTGAGATTAACTTAGTCGTTTCCTTTAGTTTCTTTGCGGCTGTCAGGTGCGTGGCTTTCGGCCGTGTTGTCTGAAGTTTTAGGTGTTGGCGATTTTTGTTGAGCTGATTCTGTTTGAACTGCCGGCGTTTTTTGTGGCGCGGGTGCGGTCTTAGGTATCGGCCTTGTTTGTGGCACCGGCGTTGCTTTAGGTGCTGGCGATTTTTGTTGAGCTGATTCTGTTTGAACTGCCGGCGTTTTTTGCGGTGCAGATGCTGTCTCAGGTGTCGGCCTTGTTTGCGTTACAGGGGATGCTTGAGATGTCGGTGTAGCATGTTGTTCAGGTGTTGCCTGGGTAGACTCCGAATTGATAGAGCTGGTATTGGTCGCTTGAGTGCGGTTAGTGGATGCGCCGCGGTTGTTTCGACGACGGTTACGATTTCGTCGAGGAGAAGGGCGTTTTTCTTCCGTGTTTTGTGGTGCAGTTGATTCAGTTTTACTGTTGTCTACGGTCTTATTTTCAGACGAACTAGCATTAACTGGTGATGGGTTGCTGCTAGGATTGTTTGTGGCATGTTGGCTGTCGTTATTACTCGCACGTGGCGTGGTTGGTTTATGCGTTGTGGTATTCTTTTCTTGAGAGGGCAACTCAGCAGGTGTGTTGGTGTCCTTTGGAGTGCTCACAGAAGTGGCGTTGTTTCCATGGTTTCCGGTGTTGCGGTTGCCACGATTATTTTGGTTATTACGATTATTTCGGCCACCACGATTGTTTCTGGTATTTTGAGAGTTACGGTTCTCTTCGGTAGCTGATTCTGCTATGTTTCCACGGTTGTCTTCTGTAACCACATTTTCTTGCGTGGTATCGGTCTTAGGGGTAGAGCTGGCTGCATTGTCGCGATTATTTCGATTATTTCGATTATTGCGGTTATTGCGGTTATTGCGATTTGCATTACGTGGGCGTCGCCTAGAGTGGGTATGTTTTTCCTTCTCGTCAGTAGCGCCTCTTACGTAACCGTCTTCAAAGTGTGTAGGCTCCTGAGGTATCTTGTTCGTTGTTGAATTGTCAGGTTTGCCAAATAAGCGTTTAAAGAATCCAACTTTTTCAGGTTCTGACTTTTCAGGAACGGGTGATTCTGGGAGGAAATTCTTAATCGCTGTGTCATCGTTACTGGTTGATAGTGTTTTTTGAGCAAAATCAGGGATGCTGATTTCTTCAGTTTGGATGTTTTCGTAGCTTTGGGCGCCTTCGACAGGGTCGGTCACTTTAATGCGTTCTATTTCATATGCCGGCGTTTCCATGTGTTTACTAGGAAGGATGACAATGCCTACTTGTAAGCGGCGTTCAATTTGTTCAATGATGTTTCTTTTCTCATTGAGCAAAAAGGTTGCTGATTCGATAGGCAAATGAATAATAACCTTTGCCGTAGCGGGTTTCATAGCGGCTTCTTCAATCAGTCGTAATACTGAAAGTGCAACAGATTCTACATTTCTGATTGCACCTTGTCCCTTACAGCGAGGACAGGTGAGTTGTGTTGATTCACCTAGAGAAGGTTGGATCCGTTGACGAGACATTTCTAATAAACCAAAGCGTGAAATGCGGCTGGTTTGAATGCGAGCGCGATCAATCTTAAGCGCATCACGTAAGCGATTTTCAACAGCGCGTTGATTCCGATTAGCCATCATATCGATGAAGTCGATCACAAAAAGACCGCCCAAGTCGCGTATTCTAAATTGTTTGGCAATTTCATCAGCGGCTTCAAGATTGGTGTTGAGCGCTGTTTCTTCAATGTCACTGCCTTTAGTTGAGCGTGCAGAGTTGATATCAATGGATGTTAAGGCTTCAGTGTAGTCAATAACAATGGAGCCACCGGAAGGCAGAGGGACTTCGCGAGAATAAGCTAATTCAATTTGTGATTCTATTTGATAGCGGTTAAACAGCGGTACACTTTCGCTGTATAGCTTGGCTTTAGATAAAAGGTTGGGCATCACTTGTGTCAAAAAAGACTGAACCAGTTTAAATGACTCAGTATCGTCAACGATAATTTCATCAATATCATGACGTAAATGATCACGTAATGCCCGAATGATGACATTACTTTCTTGAAAAATTAGCGCGGGTGCCTTTTTCTCTTGCGATGTCGATTCAATGGCGTTAGCCAGCTTGACGAGGTAATCTAAATCCCATTGCAATTCTTCAGTGCTTTTCCCGCAACCGGCAGTACGGACAATAACGCCCATGTCTTCAGGAATAACCAGGTCAGCCATAGCTTCACGGAGTTCATTGCGCGTTTCTCCTTCAATACGACGCGATATGCCGCCCGCTTTGGGGTTATTGGGCATCAGTACCAAGTAGGATCCAGCTAGGCTTAAGTAGGTTGTCAATGCGGCGCCCTTGTTGCCGCGTTCTTCCTTTTCTATCTGGACAACAATTTCTTGGCCTTCTTTGAGTGTTTCCTTAATTTTAGAGCGTGAGCTTCCGCTGTATTTCGGTGAAATTTCCTTGAAGGGTAAGAAGCCATGTTTGCCGTCAGTGTAGTTGACAAAGACAGCTTCTAAACTGGGTTCTACTCGGGTAATAATACCTTTGTAAACATTTGATTTTTTTTGTTCTTTTGACGGAATCTCGATGTCAAAATCATAAAGGCTTTGTCCATCGACTAAAGCAACGCGCAATTCTTCTGATTGCGTAGCGTTGATAAGCATTCTTTTCATTATGTATGTCCTTGTTCATCCCACCCCATTAGATTCATATTTTAATGGATAATTCACAACGTTGTTATTGTTGGTGGCTAGGGCTGTGTTTTTTGCTGTTAACTTTTTTGTTTTTTATGTTTGAAAACCTTAAAGGTTTTATCGCATTAGCTCTGAGCTAATGGGTTTTGTTCTGTAAAGTCAATCGCTGTGGCAGAGTCTTTGTGACTGAGCCGTTGCAGCGGTTCAAAAACAACAGGGCACTAAGCAGGATGTTGCTTTCACTCATCTAGGGTCGAGTGATAAAACCCAAATTCTGTTATGTAGAGAGGCGCTAGCTTTGCAATGAGGGCAGTGAAGCCCAAGTCATTAAGTTTCCTCGCATTAGGGCGTCTTAACTACCTTATTTTTTTATTGTGGGTAGGTTTTAATGACATCAAAAGGCTTTATAGCACTTCGTGCATGCTTTGTATTAAGACTATTGATTCGCTCTCTAACATTGCAATATACCAATATAATAGTATTGCATCAATTTAAATCGCTGATTTAATGTATTATTATTCATTATGAAGTGCGGTAGACAGAATAATAGCTCGAGTTGTTGGGTCAGGTTTGGGCTAAAAATAGACTTTTCACAATTTTATACAGAAATATTATAGACAGTTGAATCAATGGCAAATAATAGGCTTACGAGTACAGATAGCGTTCAATATGTTGAGATCGGCGAGAAGTATGAGGGGCAGCGCGTTGATAATTTTTTAATTACCCTTTTAAAGGGCGTTCCCAAAAGCCGGATTTACCGGATGTTGCGTAAAGGTGAGGTGCGGGTTAATAAAAAACGGTGTAAGGCGACGGTGCGATTGGCGTTGAATGACTCGGTACGGATTCCGCCGGTGCGCATGGACGTTCAAACAACAAAGGTATTTGTGCCACAGCGTTTACGGCAGTGTCTGGTAAATGATATTTTATATGAAGATGGTAGTTTATTGATTCTGAATAAACCGTCTGGTTTTCCAGTCCATGGGGGGAGTGGCATACAGTCTGGTATCATTGAGGGCCTGCGTGAAATTCGACCCGATCATCGATTTTTGGAATTGGTCCATCGATTAGATAAAGACACCTCGGGTTGTTTGATTGTGGCTAAGAAACGCGGTGCGTTACGAAAAATGCACGAATATTTTCGGGGTGATGGTGTTTCTAAAACATATTTAGCGTTATTGGTAGGCGTTTGGGCGCAAAAAAAACAATGGGTTGATGTGCCGTTATTGAAAAATATCAGTAAAGGTGGTGAGCGGATGGTGGTTGTTAGTCCTCAGGGGAAGTCTGCTGAAACGGCATTTAGGCGCTTAGGGGTCTATAAAACAGCAACTTTAGTTGAGGCGCGTCCTAAAACGGGACGAACGCATCAGATTAGAGTGCACGCAAAATGGTTGGGGCATCCGATTGTGGGCGATGAACGGTATGGCGATATGGCGAGTATGAAGTCATTTAAAGCCAACGGATTTGATCGATTAATGTTGCACGCGCATCAATTGACATTTAAGCACCCAGATACAGAACATCCTTTTACGGTGACGGCTGAGTTGCCTTCGAAAGTAACAACGTTGTTGTCTCGGTTATGATCTATGCGGTAAATAGATAGATGGGTTCATGATGGAACCTATGCTATGCTCCGTTTTCTCGCGGATATGGTGGTCGAGAAGTATGTATACTAGAAAAATTAAGTTAACTGCGGGTAAGAAAAACGGGTGTCTTTACGCCGCGTTTAGTAGATTTTTACGCTATATTCTTCCTGAGGAATTGAAATTTTAGATAATGAAGGTGATAAATGAGTGAGGAAAACACAAAGCAAACACTATCGCCGAGTGGCGATAATAGTGATTGGGAAAAATCATTAATTGAAAAGTTAGCGTTAGCCGGGGTGACCGAGCAACGTAGATCACGGCGCTGGGGAATCTTTTTTAAACTCGTGATGACGACTTATTTTGTGGTTTTGCTGGTGATGAGTATGGGGCCACGGATAAATTTTGGTATGCAGGGTGTTGAAAAGCATACGGCGGTCGTTGATGTCTCCGGTATGATTTTAGAGGATGCTGATGCGAATGCCACGAGTATTATTCAAGGGTTACATGCGGCGGTTGAAGATGACATGACGCAAGGAATTATTATTCGCTTAAATACACCAGGAGGAAGCCCTGTGCAGTCTGCTTATGTGTATGAGGAAATTTTAGCGATTAGAAAGCAATACCCTGATATTCCTGTTCATGCAGTGGTAACCGACATGTGTACATCAGGTGGATATTATATTGCCACAGCTGTTGACAAGATTTTTGTTAATCCTGCCAGTATTGTGGGATCAATTGGTGTCATTATGGAAGGTTACGGTTTTGTGAATACCATGGAGAAATTAGGCGTTGAGCGTCGTGTTATGACAGCGGGTAAACATAAAGCCATGCTGGATTCTTTTGCACCGGTTAATAACGCTGAAAAGGCACACGCCCAGCATTTATTGGATCAAGTTCATCAGCAATTTATTGATGCGGTTAAATCGGGACGGGGTGAGCGACTAAAAGTGACCGAGGATATGTTTTCGGGTTTGGTTTGGACGGGGCAGGAAAGTATAGCGTTAGGGTTGACCGATGGCCTTGGGCATGATCGTTCAGTTGCAAAAGATATTATTGGCGCAGAGAAATTGGTAGATTTTACGCCAAGAGCCCAATTGTTGGAACGGTTAGCCACTAAGATTGCCAGTTCAGTGAGTGAGATAGCGATGGGCGGTGGCCGTCCTGAGTGGTTGCGGTTGTGAGCAGGGTTAATAGTTTTACAAAAGTAGTTGTTTTGGGTAGCGTGTAGTAGTTAAGGGCTGCGAAATGAATATATTTCAAACAAAAAATACACGGTTATTGAATTCTTCAATAAATTCGAGCATAATTGCCTTCCTTTCGAGGACATTACTCGAAAGTCTTTATGGTAACAGTGTCGGTTCTCCCGCAACGATACGCTGTAAACCCCGTCAGGCCCGGAAGGGAGCAGCGGCAGCAGCTTATTCGTGTGCCGGGATGTGGCTGGCACAGTTACCACCCATTATCGATGTGGGGTCTATTTCCTCTTTTCTTCAACCGTCATGACTTATCAAGCGTTAGCGCGAAAATGGCGACCTCAGGATTTTAATCAGATTGTTGGCCAGGAGTCAGTGGTTCAGTCATTAATGAATGCGCTGAAGTTTGACCGTTTACACCATGCTTATTTATTTACCGGAACGCGCGGGGTGGGTAAGACAACAATAGCTCGGGTTCTTGCCAAGGCACTCAATTGCGAGGCAATTGAAGCGGCAAACCCTTGTGGGCAGTGTTCGGTTTGTCGTGATATTGATGCTGACAACTATATTGATTTCTTAGAAATAGATGCCGCCTCAAGAACCAAGGTGGAAGATACGCGGGACTTGATTGATAACATTCAATATGCACCCAGTCGTGGACGTTATAAGGTTTATTTGATTGATGAAGTGCATATGCTATCGGGGCACAGTTTTAATGCCTTATTGAAAACCTTGGAGGAGCCACCTGCTCATGTAAAGTTTTTATTAGCGACTACAGATCCTCAGAAAATTCCGGTCACGGTATTATCAAGATGTTTGCAATTTAGTTTAAAGCATTTAACGGTTAATCAATTAACGGCTCAAATGAAGACTATCTTAATCCAAGAGTCAATTGGCTATGAAGAGTCTGCGTTAGCGTTAATTGCCCATGTTGCCGCTGGGAGTATGCGTGATGGGTTAAGTCTTTTGGATCAAGCCATTGTGTTTGGGGAAGGCCAAGTTTCGATCGCGCAGGTGCAATTGATGTTGGGGGCGGTAGGTCATCAAGCGGTGGGTGAGTTATTGTTAATGGTGGCGAGCAATGATGCGGCTGGAGCTTTACAGAAAGTAGCTGAAATTGCAGCGTATTCTTCTGATTTTGATTCAGTCTGTGATGGTGTTATACAACTATTGCACCGAACCGCGCTAGCTCAAGTCGTTCCGGGAACCTTAGCCCTTGCTGAATCTAGGGCCGTGGTGGAGGAATTGGTGGGTGCTTTTACTCCGGAAGAGGTGCAATTGTATTACCAGATTGCCTTAACGGGTCGACAGGATTTACAGTTAGCGGTTGATTTGCGTAGTGGCTTTGAGATGTTATTATTGCGAATGTTGGCATTTAGACCACTGGAAACGGATCAAATACCTTGTGAACGGGTATCGGGCGGTGAAGCAGAGCAACAGATTCTGTCGCCTAAAGGAACTGAAGAAGTCCTTGAGGTCACTGAGACCCCTGAGGCCTCAGGGGTCCCTGAAATTAACGATTGGGTCGCCATGGTTGCAGCCATGAACTTAGGTGGAATGGCGCGCCAGCTAGCGAATAATTGTATTTTGAACGTATTGACCGAGGCGCAATGCCATTTGCTCTTAGATGTCCGGTTTAAAGAATTGCACGGTAAAAAAACCGAACAATCTTTATTGAAGGCATTAGAACGTTATTTAGGGCGTTCGATTAAATTGGTGATTCAGACCCAATCGTTAGAGAATACAACAACACCTGCGGTATTAATTAATGAACAAATAAAAAGTCGACAGCAAGCCGCAGAGCAAGCAATTGACGATGATGAAGCGGTAAGGGCGTTAAAGGACAGATTTTCAGCGCACGTTATACCGGGAACGATAGAGCCAGTTAAAGGCAGTGAGGAAAAGTAATGAAAAATGAATTAGGGGGTTTGTTACAACAAGCTCAGAAAATGCAGGAGAATTTCCAGAAAACCCAAGAGGAACTGGCGCAGATGGAAGTCAAAGGGGAGTCAGGTGGTGGCTTGGTCACTTTAGTCATGACGGGAAAGCGAGCGGTTAAAAGCATTTCTATTGACGACTCTTTAGTGACCGATGATAAGGATATGTTAGAGGATTTGGTGGCTGCAGCTGTCAATGATGCGGTCAATAAAGTTGCGAAATTAAAGCAGGAGAAAATGGCGGGAATGACTGCGGGCTTTCCGATGCCACCAGGATTTAAAATGCCGTTTTAATGCACCAGTCAGGATTGTTACATGATTTGATCCAAGCCTTATGTTGTTTGCCGGGGGTGGGTCCAAAGTCAGCGCAACGGATGGCTTTTTATTTGTTGCAGAAAGATCAGCAAGGGGGTGTTCATCTGGCCCAAACATTACTCAAGGGCATTGATCAAGTCGGTCATTGTCAAGACTGTCGAACGCTGACTGAGCATAAGGTCTGTTCTATTTGTTCGAGCGCCTCTCGTGATGAAGCGATTTTATGTGTTGTAGAGACACCGGCGGATGTTTGGGTTGTTGATCAGTCGGCGGTGTTTCGGGGTAAGTTTTTTGTTTTGCACGGTAGACTTTCGCCGTTGGATGGAATTGGCCCTGATGAGTTGGGTTTCGGTTTGTTGGAGCAACGATTAACCGAAGGGGTTGTTAAAGAAATTATTTTAGCTACGAACGCGACGGTTGAAGGGGAAGCGACGGCCCATTTTATTAGTGAAATGGCGCGCCGGCAAAATATTACCGCGACCCGTATTGCCCATGGAGTGCCGATGGGGGGGGAGTTGGAATATATTGATGGCGGAACCTTAGCGCATGCCTTTAACGGGCGTCGGCAATTATAAAAGGGCGAGCTGAAATGAGTGATTGTTTATTTTGTAAAATGGTTCAAGGCGAAATCACGCCAGATATTGTTTATGAAGATGCAGAGGTCTTAGCATTTAATGATATTAATCCACAAGCGCCGGTGCATATTTTAGTGATTCCCAAGCAGCATGTTGCAACTTTAAATGAGTTGTCTGACAAGGCGCTGGCAGGTGAATTATTAACGCAGTGTGCAGTGATAGCAGATCAGCACGGGTTGGCCGAGAATGGCTACCGTACGGTGATTAATTGTAATGATCAGGGCGGCCAGGAGGTTTATCATTTGCATCTGCATTTGCTTGGCGGTCGTCAAATGTGTTGGCCGCCAGGTTAGCGCTGGGTGCAACCCCAGTTAGAGTTTCATTTTCTCTTTTAATTTTAAGTAGCGCTGGTAACGCATTTTACTGATACGCTGATCTTCAACAGCTTGTCGAACGGCGCAGCCTTTATCCTTTTGGTGTTGGCAATCATTAAATTGGCAGGCTTCAATAAAGGGTTGGAATTCTCTAAAACCATACGCTAACTGCGCTTCAGAAAGTCCTGCAAGACCAAAAATAGCCACACCCGGGCTGTCGATAAGGTCGCCCCCTGAAGGGAGGTGATAAAGGGTTGCCGCAGTTGTAGTATGACGGCCATGTGCGTTGGCTTCTGATAAGGTGTTTGTTTTGAGGGCTTTATCAGGGATTAATGCATTGGTTAAGGATGATTTCCCAACACCGGATTGACCGGCGAGAATACTCGTTTGGTTGAGCAAGGTCGTAGTGAGTGTCGATAAGCCTTTGCCCGTTGTGGCGCTAACGTAGTGCAGGGGGTAGCCCATTTCTTGGTAACTGGTTAATTCATGAAGTATAACGTCACGTTCAGGGGTCGAGGTCAGGTCTATTTTATTAAAGACTAATTCAGCACTAATGTTTCGGTTTTCGCAAACGGCTAAATATTGGTCAATGAGTAAAAAATCGCAGTGAGGGTGAGTGGCAAAGACAACGATGACTTTGTCAATGTTAGCGGCCACCGGGCGTGTTTTGCCTTTGCGGGCAGGTCTGGTTAAGACTGAGCGGCGATGGAGTAATTGGGCAACACGACCCTGATCAGTCCCCGTTCTTTCCCACAAGACACGATCGCCGACGGCGGCAACACCGAGTTGCCGCCGGGTTTGACAGATAATGGTTTTTCCGGCATGTTCAATGGCAAGTCCTTTGCCTAAATGAGAAATAACTAGACCATCAAGAAGATCAGCCATTTAAGGCATCTGGGTCCAGGTGGGCAATGCGAATAGCCGCTGGTGGGTGGCTATAGTGAAAAGCGGAATAAAGCGGGTCAGGCGTCAAGGTGTTTGCATTTTCACGATACAGTTTAACCAAGCCGCTAATCATCATGGATGCTTTGGCATTGTTAGCCGCAAAATCATCAGCTTCAAATTCAAACTTACGCTGAAAAAAGGCGCTGATGGGCTGAATGAAAAAAGTAAATACCGGAGAAACTAACATAAATAATAACAAGGCGGCAGCGTTAGAAGGTTCAGAAATCCCTAGGCCTTGAAAAAACCAATCTTGTTCAATAAGCCAGCCTAAAACACCGAGACTGACGAGTGTCATAATCGAAGAAGCTACTAACATTTTGATGACGTGTTTGCATTTAAAATGGCCCAGTTCGTGGGCTAAAACGGCTTCTAATTCTTCGTCGTCAAGCGATTCAATAAGAGTATCAAAAAAGACGATGCGTTTGTTATTGCCGATGCCGGTGAAATAAGCGTTGCCATGGCCAGAGCGGCGAGAACCGTCCATAATAAATATGCCCTGACTGTTAAAACCACAGCGTTCAAGTAACTGTTGAATACGGTCCTTGAGTGGGCCATCATCCAGTGGGGTAAATTTATTAAATAAAGGCGCAATGACGGTTGGAAATAACCAGCTCATGAGTAATGAAAAGGTCATCAAGATAGCCCAAGCCAATAACCACCAATAAGTACCAACACTATTCATCACCCAAAGAATGAGTGCCATAATAGGCAGGCCGATTATTAACATTAAAAAGATTTGAATGAATTGGTCTTTAGCAAACTGAATCGGTGTGCTGCGATTAAAGCCGAATTTATCTTCAATGACAAAGGTTTGGTAGATGCTGGTGGGCAATTCCAAAACGTGCATAATTAGAAAGATAGTGACGATGGCACCAAGCCCTGTTGTTATGGGTGAATAGCCATAGGATTGCCAGAGTGTGAATGACCAATCTATGCCACCGCCAACGGTAAGGAATAACAAGAAAAAAACACCGGCAATCTGGTCATACCCACCTAGTTTTTCTTTAGCCAGCGTGTAATCAGCCGCTTTTTGGTGCTCTTCAAGCGTGACCGTTGCGTTAAAAGCTTTAGGGACTTTTTTTCGGTGTAGGTCAACATGGCGACTTTGACGTTTTGAGAGCCAGTAGTGGGTACCAAAAGATAAGGCTAGGGCGATGAGGAAAATGACAGTAAAGGTATTCATGGATAATTGCTTAAAGTTATTTCAAAAAGTTAGGTTTAAAGATTAGCCAATGCTACAATTTGTCGCAACTTTATCTGTAGATTGGATTATTTTATGGCATTAGACCATCAAAACCTTATCTGGATCGATCTGGAAATGACGGGGTTGGACCCAAATGTAGATTTTATCATAGAGATAGCGACTGTAGTAACCGATGCGCAACTCAATATTTTGGCTGAAGGTCCGGTGTTAGCCAT